>JAJDVG010000049.1 GCA_022826245.1 Gammaproteobacteria bacterium | reverse complement strand
ATGGACGAGACCCGGCGCATCCACATCGGCAAGGAACACGTGAACATCGAGGCGGCGCACTCGCCGACGGGCGACAGCATCGGTTTCTGGGACGATGACAAGCTCGTGATCTGGACCAAGTGGGTGCAGCCGGCGGACTATTTGCGCGGGATGCCGCTGACGAGCAACCAGTTCGAGATGGTGGAGACCTGGCAGCAGGTGGTGCACGAGGACGGGGCGCGGCAACTGGTGACGCAGGTGACGTTCTACGATCCGCTGGCGCTGGTGCGGCCGCAGTCGGCGGTGTACACGCACGACTCGCGTCCGGATCTCGAGGAGGTGGGTGTGCGCATCCGCAACTGGGAGTGCGCGACCAGCAGCAACTCGTACCTGGACGAGGACGGCAACACGCAGTTCTATCTGCCGGGCGATCCCGAGTACAAGGACCCGCGGGGCTTCACGGACTTTCCCGAGCTGCCCGGGCAGTCGCTCGACCCGATCTTCGACGCCGAGGGGCAGGTTCAGTAGCCGGCAACTTCCCGTAGTTCGTCAGGACATTCGACGGGTCGCCTGGCCGCGCAAGGAAATTCGCAAAACATGCAGGTTTCTCAGTACTTATTTCCCAGAACTTATTTCTCGGAACTTGGCGCGTATCGGGTCGAAATTTGTTACATTAGGCCTACCGCAATCAGCACGGAGCCATGCGGAACCATCAAACTGCGTACGACAGCCCCATCCGAGGGGCGATCGCCGTAGTGGATTTGCAACAGTGTGCTACGTAACCCCCTTCTTCTCCGCAACCATCACGGGCATCGATCTGTGAAAGGAAAGTCACATGCGTAACCTGTACCGAGCTATCTTCCTGTCAGTTCCCGTCGTTTTTCTCGCCGCCTTCGCGCTGGGACCGGGCAGTTCCGTTGCCCAGGAGGCCGGCGCCGGTGCTGCCGGGCCTATCGAGGAGGTCTTTGTCGTCGGCTCCCGGCGGCGGGACCGTTCGGCTTCGGAGTCGCCGGTGCCCGTGGATGTCGTAACCGGCGACGAGTTCCTCGCTCATGGCGACAGCGACATGGATTCGCTGCTCGCGGCCATGGTGCCGTCCTACAACGTAGCGCAGGAACCGATCAGCGACGCGGCAACGTTCATACGACCCGCGACGCTTCGCTCCCTGCCGCCCGACGCCACGCTCGTTCTCGTCAACGGCAAGCGGCGTCACCGCGCGGCCGTCATCGCACTGCTTGGCGCGGGTATTTCCGGCGGTTCGCAGGGCCCCGACCTGTCCGTCATTCCGGCAATCGCGCTCGATCGGCTCGAGGTGCTGCGCGACGGCGCCTCGGCGCAGTACGGGTCTGACGCCATCGCCGGCATCATGAACTTCGTGCTCAAGGAAGACTCGGAAGGTGCGACCTTTGATGCCAAGTGGGGCAGTCACTTCGAGGGCGACGGCGACTCCATGACTCTCGCCGCCAACGCCGGGTTCCGGTTGACCGACGCAGGGTTTGCCAATCTCAGCTTCGAGTGGAAGGAAGCGGACCCCACGAGCCGCAGCGCGCAGCGCGGCGACGCGCAGGATCTGATCGATGCCGGCAACACGCACGTTCGCCAGCCGGCAGCGCAGATCTGGGGAGCGCCCGAGATTTCCGGCGACGTCAAGATGTTCGGCAACTTCGGCATCGACCTCGACAACGGCAGCGAAGCCTACGCCTTCGGCAACTATGCCAAGCGGCAGGTGGAGGGCGGTTTCTACTATCGTAATCCGCACACACGCAGTGGCGTCTTCCGCGGTCCCAAGATCGATGGGACATCGACCGTCAAGGTTGCCGACTTTTCGGGCAACACCTCTGCGGCCATCAATTCGAACCTCGATGCGGCGCGTGCTTCCGGGAGACTGGACGCCGACGATTTCGATTACGATGCCGAGATACTGATACCGGCCGTCACCAGCGTCGCCGCAGCGGGCGGTTGCCCGATCGTATTTGTCAATAACGATGTGGCGGACCCTGCCGCCTTGGGCGAAATCGCCGGGCGCGACGACTGCTATTCGCTGATCAGCCGATTTCCGGGCGGCTTCACGCCGCAGTTCGGCGGTTTCATCGACGACCTGAGCCTCGCCGGCGGCATCCGCGGCGAACTCGACTCCGGCTGGTTCTATGACGTCAGCGCGGTCGCCGGCACAAGCGAAGCAGCTTTCTACATCTACAACACGATCAACCCGCAGCTTTTCACCCAACGTGACGCCATCGACACGTACTACCACGCCGGCACTTACGTCGAGACCGATCGCGTCTTCAACTTCGACATGTCGCGTCAGATGGACACGGGCGGTTACGCGCCGGTCAACGTCGCCTGGGGGCTCGAATACCGCGACGAAACCTTCGAGATCCGCAACGGGGAGCCAAATTCTTTCTTCATCGATCCCAATCTGGCGACGCAGGGCTTCGGTGTCGGCTCCAACGGTTTCGCGGGCTTCCAGCCCGGCGACGCGGGCGCGAACACTCTCAGGGCCTACGGCGCGTACATCGATGTCGAGGCCGACGTGAGCGAACGGTGGTTGCTCGGCGGCGCGCTGCGCTTCGAGGACTACGCCGACTACGGCAGCACGACCAACGGCAAGCTCGCCGCGCGCGTCCAGCTCAGCGACACTGTCGCGCTGCGCGGTGCAGTGAGCACGGGCTTCCGCGTGCCGACTGCGGGCCAGGCAAACCTCCGCAACGTGACGACGGAGTTCAATCAGGGTCAGCTGGCGGACATCGCGACGCTGCCTCCTACCCATCCGATCGCACAACAGAAGGGCGCCAGCGCGCTGACGCCGGAGGAATCGGTCAACACCACGCTGGGCATCGTCTTCGATGCCGGCGCCGCCGGTGTCACGATCGACTACTACAACATCGAGATCGAGGACCGGATATCGTTTACAAGCCGGTTCAACCTCACGACGGCGGATATCGATGCGCTGCTCGCGGCCGGCGTCAGCGATGCCCAGAGCTTCACCTCGGTGCGATTCTTCTCGAATCTGCAGACTGTCGAAGCGTCCGGTATCGATGTCGTGCTCTCGATACCCTTCGGGCTGGGCTCGGGCGATTCGCAGTTCACGCTGGCTGCGAACTGGTCGGATATCGATCTCACGCGTTTCAACCCGGAATTCACGAGCGAGAACCGGCGGCTTCAGATCGAGGAAGGACGTCCCGATTCTCGAATTACCGCCACTTGGACTCATGCCCAAGGCTCGTGGCGCGTCATGGGGCGCCTGCGCAACTACGGCGAGTACTACGACGCGCCGACCAACGACGGCTCGGTGGCGTTCTATCCCTCCTCGAGCACCGTGTTCGACTTCGAAGCGGCCTTCGATGTCAACGACTCGATGTCGATACTGGTGGGATTGCAGAACGCGTTCGACGAGTATCCCTCGACGAACCCGCACGGCGAGGTTGCCGGCCTGATCTATCCGGAGCAGTCTCCGTTCAGCTTCAACGGCGGTTACTACTACCTGCGGGCGAACTGGCAGCTATAACGGCGTAGGCTGAATCGCACGACCGGGCCGCGCGTCTTCTTCAGGCGTCGCGGCCCGGCGTCGTTTTGCCGTCAGAACTCGTAGCGGATGCCGACGGAAGCGGAGAACCCGCCAACGTCCTCGAAGAGCTGTCTCGCCTCGAAAGGTGTCACGCCGACCGATTGCACCGGACGGTGGCTGCGGATCGCGCCTGCTCCGCCAATGCGCCGCAACCGGACTGTTGGGCTTGCCGTGCTTGCGATAATGGAAAAAGTGCGAAAACAATAGCAAAAACAACAGTAAGAACGATAGCAGGAGCAAGAAGGGGAGCGCAGCGATGCACCAGTCGAACCCTCTACGTCAGATACGCATGAGCCGCGTGCCGCTCGGCATCGCAGCGGCGCTTGCGACCAGCATACCCGCACTGGCCCAGGACGACGCCGCGACCTCCCGGATCGGCACCACAGGCATCGAGGAGATCGTCGTTATCGGCAGCCGGGCCCGCGCGGAAGCGCTGGCCAACGAATTGCCGGTGGGCGTCGACGCATTTCAGCGCGTCGATGTCGAGCGGGCCGGCGAAGCCGATCTCGGCGCCGTGCTGACCAAGCTCGCGCCGTCGTTCAACTATTCCCGCCAGGCGGTCGGCGACGGCGCCTTGCTGCGCGCGGCCACGCTCCGGGGCCTGAGCCCGGACCAGACGCTCGTGCTCATCAACGGCAAGCGCCGGCACAACATGGCTTGGCTGCGGGTGCTCGACGGCGTGATCGGCTACGGCAGCGGCGGTACGGATCTCGGCGCCATTCCGGCAAGCGCCGTGGCCCGCGTAGAGGTACTGCGCGACGGCGCCGCTGCGCAATACGGGTCCGACGCGATCGCGGGCGTCATCAACCTCGAGCTTCGCGACCGCGCCGACGGCGGCGAAATCACGGTTCAGGGCGGATCGGGCGGTGGCAGCGGTTCGCGGCTCGGCGCGTCGTTCAACGGTGGCGTGACGCTCGGCGACGACGGCTTTCTCAACGTCACCGCCGAGTGGTTTCGGGAAGACCCCTTGCAGCGCAACGGCGGCAACGGCGGCCTCGATCCGAATTATCAGGACGAACTCATCGTCCACAGTTCGCCGGATGTCGACAACGCCTTCCTGTTCCTGAACGCCGCCGTACCCACCGGCGACGCGGCGGAGTTCTACGCGTTCGGCGGCCTGTCGCGCCGCGAGGGCCTGGCGAGCGGCGCGTACCGGTTCCGCTACAACTACTGGGATGGCCTGCAGTCGGGCAACGATACCTGGGATTTCGTGGTCCCGAACTTCATCAACTTCCACGAACGCAACACGCACCCGGTCTACCCGAATGGTTTCCTGCCCTATGAGGAATCCCGCATCGATGACGTTTCCGCCGTCTTCGGCTGGCGCGGCGACGTGTCGGGCTGGGATCTCGATCTGAGCGCCGCTTACGGGCGCAACGAGTACGACTTCGGCGTGAGCGACACGATAAACGCGTCGATCGGCGCTCACTATCTCGATCGCAATCCCGGGGCGAGCATCGATCAGATCGTCGCCAATGCCGGGCCTCGCAGCGGCCACAGCGGCGGCATCGAGTTCGATCAGTTGACGCTCAACGTGGATGTCCGCCGGACGTTCGACGATTCGGCATTGAGCGCCGTGGCGGCCGGATTCGAACATCGGATCGAGAACTACCGGCAGATCGCCGGCGACGAAGCGGCGTGGTCGTGCGGCCTGCCCCACGCGGCGGACTACAGCGGCTTCGCGGTCGGGCCAGACGGCGCGCCGCTCGCCGGTACCGTAGCCGCCTGCGGATTCCAGGGCTACCCGGGCTACAGTCCGCTCAATGCGCGGCTCAGCGACGACGATCGCGACAACAGCGGCGCCTATGTGGAACTCGAATTCCAGCCGAGCGACGGCCTGTCGATCGGCGCGGCGCTGCGAACCGAGAGCTACAGCGATGCGGGCTCGCAGGCCACCGGCAAGCTCGCGGCCCGTTTGCGGCTCGGTGAACGCGTTGCCCTGCGCGGAGCGTTGTCCACCGGATTCCGCGCCCCGAGCCTGTCGCAACGACGCTTCAATTCCATACTGTTCGTCGGTAGCGAGATGGGCCTGACGACGGTCTTTGCCGTCAACGAGGGTCACGAGGTGGCCCGGGCGTTCGGCGTGGAGTCTCTGGACCACGAAACTTCGGACAATGTGAGCGCCGGCGTGGTCGTGACGCTCGACGAGCTCGAATTCAGCCTCGACGCCTATCGAACCCGAGTCTCCGACCGTGTTATGCGGTCCCGGGGGATCGGCTGTGCGGGTATCGCCGCCTGCGACGCCGCACGGGTCGGCACGGCGGCGTTCTTCTTCAACGGCGTGGACACCGAAACGCAAGGGGCGGACCTGGGCGTGAGCTGGGGAACGCAGACCGTCGGCGGCCGGTTCCTGCTGTCGGCCAATGCCAACGTCAACCGGACCCGCATCGTCGATCGCAAGACGCCTTCCGGCGCGCCTCCAGGTCTCGGCTTCGGCGACTACTTCGGCGGCTGGACGGCGGAACTCCTCGAACGCGGCCAGCCGCGCCGCCAGGCCAATCTGACCGCGGACTGGGAGCGGGCCGCCTACGGCGTGCTGGTCCGCCTGAACCACTACGGCGAGACGACCCAGCACCCGCTCGATACGGGCATGGTCCGGATCGCCGCGGCCACCACCGTGGATGTCGAAGCCCGATTCAGCGCCGGAGGGCTGCGCGGCGCCCTGGGAATCAACAACATTGCGGACGAGCTGCCGACCGAACTGCCGAAGACGCACCTCGCAAACATTCTCTGGGGCATTCGCTACCCGACGGAGACGCCGTTCGGGTTGTTCGGGCGGTTCGTCTATCTGCGTTTGAGCGCGGATTTCGATTTCGGAGGGTAGGGCGCCCCGAGATTCAGTGCGTCAGCGCGTAGACGGCGAAGTTGACGCCGAGCCGGATCGAAGCGTTGGCCGCTTCCTGCGGATAACGGTACTCGTCGGCACGCTGCCAGCCGTCGGCGATGTCGTTGTTGAACGCGATCATGACCATGACGCGGTCGTCGTCATCGAGGATCGCGCGCCAGCGCGGCTCCGCGCCGTCGTTGCGGTAGCCGCGCGGCAGGTGCTGCCAGGTCGGGATCTGCGGCCGGTCGCTCAGGTCGTAGACGAGCTGAAAGATCGGATGCGTATCGGGCAGGTCGACGATCGGCCGGTCCGGGAATATCCGGTGCATTCCCCGCGCGAAGCCTTCCCACTCGACCGTGCCGTAGAAGCTGTCGCAGAGCAGGAAGCCGCCGCGTATCAGGTACTCGCGAAGCTTCGCGACCTGAGCGTCCGTGAGGTCCCAGGCGCCGACGAGCCCGGAGATCAGGAATGGCCAGTAGAACGCGTCGATGTCGTCGTCGAGGTTCACGGGTTGTTCGACGACACGCACATCGATCATCGTGAGTCGGTCGAGCAGACGCGCGAACGTGCGGTCGCCTTCCGGATAATCGACGGTCCAGGCCGTGCCGCCCCGCCGCCAGTCCCCGCCGCCGACGCCGAGCGCGTAGCCGCGCCGCGCCTGCGGGAACATCAGGCGGCCGACCACGAACTCGCCCGGGTCCTGATAGCCGAAATCGATGTCCGGATCGCGGTACCAGCCGCGTTCGATGCTCGGAAACTCGCGCCAGGGCTTTTGCGCCCACGCGGCGTGTCCGGCAACGAGACTCAGGGCAATTGCGACGAATGCGATACGCATCGAGCGCTACTGTAGCAGTATGGGATGGCATCCGCGCAGCAGCTACCACGAAACTGTTTCTGTTGCGGTCGCTTGTCTTACAATTTCCGTCTAACATACCGGGCCGGCACTGCCGGGCTCACCGACATTCGGATGCACTCTGGCGCGCCGAAAAGCAAGGGTGACGAGCATGACAAGAATACGGGCATTGAGCGTTTCCGTAATGGCGGCGACGAGCTTGTGGGTTTGGTCGGCGTCGGCCCAGCAGGTCGCGGAAATCGACTTCGAGAGCGCGGGCCGGGCCTGGCCGCTCGAGCACGATCTCAACGAGTACGAACTCGTGGGCGCCACGATGCGCGTACCGGGTACTTTCCGGCGCGATCCGAACGCATTCACGGGTTCCGCGCGTTCGGGCGAAACGCCCCCGGGAGTCGAGCCGCTCGAGAGGGATCTGTTCACTTCCGACGATTTCTACAAGGACCGTGAACTCTGGAGCGATCCTCGCTACTTCCGCTGCAACAGTCCCGGCGCCATCGAGGACATGTGGGGCGGTAACGCCAACGCGCTCATCGGCGACGATCCCCCGCGATCCGCGCCGTGGGGACACTGCGACCGCGACTATCCGCGCGAATCGATCGTGAGTCCCTACCCGTTCGAGACCGCCCAGGAACACTACGAAGCGTTGCTCGAGGAGACGCGCCAGCGCGGCGGGCCGACCGAGCACAGCTACGCCACGGTGCCCGGCGAGTGGACGGGGCGCTACATGCATCCCGGGCGAACTCCGGGTAACCAGTACTGGTTCCGCACGCGGCACCTGCAGGTGCCGACGCTGCTCTCGGTGTTGACCGAGGAGTACCAGACCCGCTTCGTGCAGGAGGTCTACCACCAGGGCAACACCAATGCCGCGCAATGGCCGTCTGCCTATTGCTGGCCGGAAGGCTTCATGCGGCGCTGGCACGCTGCGGCGGTCTGGGAGCATCACATCATGGTCACGCCGAACATGGTGCAGATTCTGGCCGGCGTCGCGCGCAACTTCATCACGAACATCCACATCGGCCGCGAGTTCAACATGGAAGGCCGGGTGCCGCGGCTCGGCGCCGACGTGCCGCGCTGGTACGGCGAGACGATCGGCTTCTGGGACGAGGACACGCTGATCACCTGGACCTCGAACATCCAGGGCTGGAAGACGCACGCGGCGTTCGATCATTCCAATTTCATGCAGACGATCGAGATTTACACGCCGAACCGGGACGAGGACGGTAACTTCCTCGGGCTCAACCACGAAGCGATCTTCTACGACCCCGAAGCGCTCGCCGAACCCGTGCGGATCATCAGGAACTACCTCAAGACGAGCGGTTTCGAGGAGGGCGACCCGTACGTCTTCATCGAGTGCATCCAGACGATATTCCCGGTCGACGGCCGCGCGACGCCGGTATCGCCGGGCCAGGTCATCGAATACAAGGTGCCCGACATGTATGGGCGTCCCTGGGCACAGATCTGGGACGAGTATTTCGAGCAGCACATGGAGCGGCCCGAAGAAGAGGATATCTTCAGCTTCGAGTAGGCTTCACGCGGCGACGGCGGGCGGGTACGCTACAATCGTGGTCGTCCCGCAGACCTGTGCAGGAGAGACACGAACAATGAAAGCTCCCATCAGAATCGGCGGTCTGTTCGTTGCCGCGGCCGCGATTGTCGCGGTCTTGGCCGTACCCGTCCAGGCGCATCACTCGTTCGCGATGTACGACGTGCAGGCGACCCAGGTCTTCACCGGCGTCGTGACCCGCATCGACCCCGCGCCCAATCACCTGGCGATCTTCTTCGCACCGATGAACGACGAACGCACGAACGTCGTTCGCGACGAGGACGGTGAGCCGATCGTCTGGTCGGTCGAGATGGCGGGTTCGGCGCAGATGGCGCGACAGGGCGTGTCGGTAAATTCCTTCCCGCCCGGCACCGTTTTCAGTGTCGGTCTGCATCCGCTGCGCAACGGCGAGCCCGGCGGTACCCGCGACGGCGGGCTGTTCCGCTGTCCGGACCGCACGCCGCCCGAGCCCGGCATGCATTGCGATACGGTCGACGGTCACACGCCGATCGGCGAAGGCCCGCTCGCGACGCCGACCGACTGACAACTCCGGAGCTCAGCCCACCCGCGTTCTATCGTGGGCGGTGCAACGTGGAGCCATGCCAATTTACGAGTACAAATGCCGGGGCTGCAGCAACGAGTTCGAAGAACTCGTCAAGATCGGCGAAACGCCCGATTGCCCGTCCTGCGGCGGCTCCGACCTCGACAAACTCGTGTCGCTCCCGGCGATAAGCACAGAGAGTTCGCGCGCCCGCACGTCCGGCATCGCGCGCAAGGCGACCGACGAGGTCCGCCGCGAACAGAAACACGCCCAGGCGGAATACGAGCGCAACTACATCCGCGATCACAGCTAAGCTGCATGGTCGGACAGGGGTGGTCGCAGTGTTGGGGGATGCGCGACCGCGCCGTTCCGACCGCAAGTCTTAGCTTGCGGCGGTGCTTCTCGACAGGGTTTGCCAGCCCGCCAAGGTCAGGCAGGCCAGAGCGCCGATGATGAGAACCATGCCGATCGCCTCCGTCCGCGTTGGAACCTCGCCGAGTTGCAGCCAGGCCGCCGCCAGCGCGACCGGTGGCGCACCGAGGGTGGCGAGTCCCGTCGCGCCGGCCGAGAGCCGACTGAGTGCGAATAGCCAGAGCAGCCACGCGAGCGCCGTTGCGAAAACGACGTTGTAGCCGAGCGCGAACAGGAACGGGACACTCCAGCGCACCGGTTCCGTGTCGATCGCGATCGCCAGGACACTGAGACCGAGTCCGCCGAACAGCATCTGCCACGCGGAGACGCTGAAGAGTTCATCGCCCTTGAGCTGCAGCCGCTTGACGACGATGTTGCTGATCGCCCAGCACCACGCCGCGCCGAGCGCGAAGAGGCTGTCGGCGATGCCGAACCCGGCATCGAACGGGTTGAGTACGCCGACGAGCCCGCAGGCCGCAAGCACGACCGCGAACCACTGTGCGCCGCGCATCCGTTCGCCGAGGAAGAACCCCGCGAGCATCAGGGTCCAGAACGGCATCGTGTAGGCGAGCACCGCGCTCTTGCCCGCGGTGCCGAATTCGACCGCGAGCGCCGCGCAACCCACGAAGCCTGTCGTCTGCAGTGCGCCGAGCGCGAAGATGGCCCTGGCGCGCATCGGCCTGAGCGGCCGGCGCAACACCACGACAACGGCGAACAGCGCAAGCGCGCTCAGCATCGCGCGCAGCGCCGAGAACGTCAGCGGCGGGGAATCGGCGAGCGCGAACTTGATGACGACCCAGTTGTAGCCCCAGATCGCCGTCAGCGCGGCGAGAGCGGCGGCCGGGCCGATGCCGGGGCGGGTCAGGCTGGACATGACAGCGGGGGTGCGCAGCGCAACGCGGTTATCGCGTCATCACCGCAGCGTATAGATCCACTCGACGACCGCGTCCTCGAGTTCGTTGCCGGGACCCCGGTGAGCGTCCGGTGTGTTGACGAACACCACCATGATGTACGTTGGCCCGTTCGGTACGTGAACGTAGCCCGCGAGCGCGGAGACGTCGTCGAGGCTGCCCGTCTTGAGGTGCATCCTGCCGGCGCCGCTGCCGTCCTCGAATCGCGTGCGCGTCGTGCCGTCGAGTCCGCCGAGCGCCAGCGAGGAAATGAACTCGGGAGCGTAGATTCCGCGCGCGGCCTCCTGCAGAAGCTGGACGAGAACCGCGGCGGACAGCCGTGCGTCGCGGGACAGCCCGGCGCCGTTGTCGACGATCACGGAGTCGGCCGCGAAACCGCGTTCGCGGAGCAGCTCGTCGATGGCCGCGACGCCCTTCGCCCGCGTCCCCGGCGGCTCGAAGGACTCCGCGCCCATCGTGTACAGCAACTGGCGCGTCATGACGTTGTTGCTGTTCTTGTTGACCAGGCGGATCACGTCGCCGAGCGAGCGCGAGCGCCAGGTCAGCACGAGTTCAGCGTCCCCGGAAACCGTTTCGTTGCGCAGACCGCCTTCGATCCGCCCGCCGAGTTGGCTCCACAGGGCGTCGATGAGGCCGAAGGCGTAAGTGTCGTGCTGCAGCACGGAACGGTTGAGTTCGTAGGAATTGCAGCGCTCGGGAAACTCGCCTTCGAAGATGATCCTGCTGATCGAGCCCGGGTCGGCCACGTTGAAACTGATCCCCGCCTGAAAGCCGCGGCACCGGCCGCCGACGAGATCGATGCGATTGCGGATATCGAGATTCGATAAGGGCGGATCGGTCGAGATCCTGACCCGGTCGTTGTTGGGATCGGCGAAGAATCGGAACCGCACGGCCTTGAAGTTCGTGAGCAGGGCGTTCGGGATGACGTTGTAGGCCCGGTAGGGCGAGGCGTCGAACCGGCCGGCCTCTTCTTCGAGGACCTCGAAGTAGCTGTCGTCGAGGACGACGTTGCCGAGGATGCTTTCAAGCCCGAGGCCGCGCAGGACGCGGAGAATCTTCCACACTTCCTCGACGACGAGAAACGGGTCGCCGAAGCCCTTCAGGACGAGGTCGCCGTCGAGCGTCGCGCCGTCGAAGTCGCCGTCGAAATGGATTTCCGTTTCCCAGGTGTAGGCCGGCCCGAGAATCTCGAGCGCGGACCAGGTGGTCACCATCTTCATGACGGACGCGGGATTGCGCGGCACGTCGGGCAGGTGGCTCAGTACGGGCTCGCTCGAATCGAGCGCCTGAACGACGATGCTGACGTCGCCGGTCGGGATGTCGTGGCCGTCGAGGATGACGTTGATACCGGGGGGCAACTGGGCCGCCGACTCCGAGGCGAAGGCACAAACCAGCAACAGGCCCGCTACCGATCTCATGGACTGCGATTCTGCACGATTCGGAGCCGTACAGGTAGCCTTTGGGCGGATCGAGGCCTGCAGCGCACCGACCGGTCGCGCGCAGCGGGTTTGCGTCCGTCCGTGCAAACCTGCCGCGAGTCCGGCGCCAACACGGCCATATAATCTGTGGAACTCAAGCTCGTTCGGCCCCCGAATGTCCCGGATCCTCGTCGCAGCGCTCTGTGCGGTTGCTACCGCCATGTCACCCGCCTGGGCGCAGGACGATCCGCAAGACGCCGCCGCGGCGCGCGCACAGCCCGAGGTACCCGCGACCCGGATCCAGGAAGAGATCGTGGTTACCGGCACCCGGCTGCGACAGCGTTCGGTGACCGACTCCCTCGTTCCCATCGACGTGATTTCGAGCGACGAGCTGTCGCGGCAGGGCTCCACCGAACTCGACATGCTGCTGCGCAACGTCGTGCCGTCGCTCAACATCGGCACCACCTCCGGCGATGCGGCGGTGGTCGTGCGGCCGATCAATCTGCGCGGCCTGGCGCCAGATCACACGCTCGTGCTGATCGACGGCAAGCGCCGCCACCGGGGGGCCGTGATCCTGTGGTCGCGGATCGGCGTCTCTCACGGGGCGCAGGGTCCGGACCTTTCCGCCATTCCGGCGATCGCGTTGCGCCAGGTCGAGGTGCTGCGCGACGGCGCCTCGGCGCAGTACGGTTCCGACGCGATCGCCGGAGTCATGAATTTCCTGCTCAAGGATTCCGATTCCGGCGGCGCGCTCGAAGTGCGGGCCGGGGGATATGGCGCCGGGGACGGAGAGTCGGCGACGGTCGCCGGCAACGTGGGTCTGGCCTGGGGCGATGCGGGATTCGTGAACCTGAGCATGGAGTACGGCGGCGCACGCCCCACGGTCCGGGCGGCGCAGCGCGCCGATGCCGCTTTGCTGGTTGCCGCGGGCAATACGCACGTCGCGGACCCGGCGCAACGCTGGGGCATGCCCGAAGTGCAGGACGATCTGAAGCTCTGGGTCAATTTCGGCCGTCCCCTGCGCGGCGAAACTGCTGTATACGGCCACGCGAACTACGCGAACCGCCTCATTGGCGGCCGCAACTTCTTCTTCCGCAACCCGAACACGCGCAGTGCCGTGTTCAGTAGTGACGGCGGTGCGACGCTGCTCGTCGGCGATCGGCTCGATGCTGGCGACGGCGTCGTCGACGGGTCCGCCGGCTGCCCGGTCGTGACCGTCACGAACGGACTTCCGAACCCGGTCGCGCTCGATGAGGCCCGCGCCAATCCGAACTGCTTCACGTTTCAGGACCGCTTTCCGGGTGGCTTTCAGCCGGCCTTCGGCGGCGACCGTACGGACGCCTCCGTGGTCGGTGGAGTGCGAGGTGAGACCGCTTCGGGCACGCTGTGGGACCTGAGCCTGAGCCTCGGCGCCAGCGAAGTCGACTTCTACCTGCACGACAGCGTTAACGCGTCCCTGGGACTGGACACGCCGACCTCCTTCGATCCGGGCTTCTATCGCCAGCAGGACATCAACGCCAATTTCGACCTGTTGCGGCGCTACGGCAGCCGGCTCCAGGTCGCGGGGGGGCTTGAGTGGCGCAACGAGGGGTTCAGGATCGGCCTCGGAGACCAGGCGTCATGGCGGATCGGTCCTTATGCCGCGCAGGGTTTCAGCGCCGGTTCCAACGGCTTCCCGGGGTTCAGTCCGATCGCGGCCGGCAAGTGGAACCGGGCGAACGCGGCGGCATACGGGGAAGTCGAGTACGGACCCGAGGATGGATCCTGGGTGTTCGCGGCGGCGCTGAGGCTCGAGAACTACGAAGACTTCGGCTCGGCGCCGACCGGCAAGCTGGCCGGGCGGATCGAGGCAGCGCGGGGTCTCGCCTTTCGCGGTAGCGTCAGCACCGGGTTTCGCGCTCCGACGCCGGGTCAACAGAACGCGTTCAATGTCTCGACCCAGTGGGCGCCGGAACTGATGGAACTGGTCAACAACGGTACCATTCCGCCCACTTCGCGGGTCGCCGCGCTGCGCGGCGGCAAACAACTCGAAGCGGAGAACTCGCTCAATTTCGCGCTCGGCGCCGTGCTTGAGCGGGGCTCTCTGACCCTGACCGCCGATCTGTTCCGAATCGATCTCAAGGATCGGCTCGGTGTGACGCAATTGTTCGCGCTGCGGCCGGAAGAGGTTGGGCAATTGCTGGCGGAAGGCATCACCAGTGCCGCGAACCTGGCCAACTTCCGCTTCTTCGCGAACGACTTCAAGACCCGCACGCACGGTCTGGATCTCGTCGCGGCCTGGCGGCCGGCGGTGTTCGGAGGCCGCACGGAAATCGCGCTCGCGTACAACCTCACCGAGACCGAGGTGGTCTCATGGAACCCGGACCTGCTTGACAACCGGCGCATCCGGGAGATCGAGGAGGCGCTGCCGGATACGCGCTGGAACCTGACCGTCAACCACGCCGTCGGCCGCTTCGATCTCCTGGCGCGGCTCGGCCATTTCAACGACTGGTACGACGCGCGCGACGACTGGACCTACGGCGGCGCGACGCTCGTCGATCTCGAAGCGGCCATGCAGTTGAGCGCGTCGACCCGCCTGACTGTCGGCGCCCGAAACGCGCTCGGTAACGAACCGGGCCGCAACCCCAACCCGACGGCCATCGGCAACATCTTCAGTTCGCGCGCGCCGTTCGACACGAACGGCGCGTACTACTACGTCCGGTACGAATACCGTTGGGACGCGTTCGACACGGGTTAGTACCGGAACGTGTGCCGGTACTGGATCGTGAAATCCGCGACGTTCGAGTGGAAGTTGTTGTCGAGGTCGAAGTCCTCGAGGCCGTGGTTGAGCACGACGAACAGCTCGCGTCCGTCTTCGGGAATCCAGTGCAGGCGGCTGTTGATGCCCGCCGTCTCCGAAGCGTTGTCGTACTGCACCAGGTTCACCCACGAAAGCCGCGATGACAGGATCACGTCCATGCCGGCCTGTACGAGACGCACGTCGAAATCGCCCTGCGGCAACGAAACGTCGTTCCAGTCATAGGCGATCGAAGCCCTGAAACGCGGCATGGGAATCCATTCGACCGAAGCGTTGACGTTGTCGAGATCGCCGTCGTAAAAATCGCCCTTCGCGTAGCTCACGCTCGTCACGAACCGACGATGCGTGCCCGTGCCGATTCCGACCCTGAGCTGATCGAACGAGTAGTTGCCCGGCGCGATCACGACGCCGTCGGAGATCTCGAAGGGCTGCCGGACGCCTTCCTTTTCGTTCTGGTACATGAACGACAGCGTGTCGGCCGTCTGATTCTCGAGGTCGAGGCGAAGCTGCAAGACCTCGCTCTGCAATCCGCCGTCGAGATTCTCGATGCGCTCGATGACGGCGCCGGAGTACAGCGAGCGCAGGCTCCGTCCCGACGGGCGGTGCGTGTAGGCCAGTTCGCCGGTGTAATCGACGATGTCGCTGCGATTGATGTAACCCAGGGCGGGATTGAAGTTGGCCTGCACCTCCTTGATGCCGATGCCGCCTCTGAGACCGGTGTTGTTCGGCATCCAGATCCGCGCCCCCCAGGCGCTGTCGTCGCCGGCGAGACCGTTGGTCGAGCTGTTGAGATACCACAGTTCCGATTCGATCACCCGACCGTTCGGCAGGCGTGTGTTCTGGTAGCGAAAGTCGACGCCCGCGACGCTGTTGTCCACGTTCGATTGCGGATCGCCGTCGGTGACGATGACGCCGATCGCCGATTCGGCGAGCACGTTGGCGGCCGCGCGCGCAACGAACAGGTCCGAGGAATTGATGTCTTCGAAACGGTCCTGCCGGATCGCGAGCGTGCCGATGTTCCAGCGGCCGACACGCCCGCTGAGTTTCCCGCCTCCGGTCAGGTCCACGGGTTGCCCCGTGGAACTCAGGCCGATGCGTCGCGAGAAGAACGGCAGCGCGTTCGTGGCGAGCGGCGCGGCGAACGGTGAATCGTCGCTGCGTCGGCCGATACGCCCGAACTCGAAGATGTCCGCATCCTGAAGGAAGAAATCGCGCTGCTCGGGAAAGAACAGCCCGAAACGCGTCAGATTGACCTGCCGGGCATCCACTTCCGTTGCGGAGAAGTCGGTGTTCAGCGTCAGCGATGCGTTGAGCGACGGCGTGAGCTTGTAGAAGACGTCGAGCGAGGGCTCGAAATTCGACGCGGCGGATCGAGGCGAGAAACTGCGGCGCTCGTTGGCGGTCAGGGACGGCACGATATCGAGGCCGAGTCCCTGCTCGATTCCCGTGATGCCCGTGAGCTGTCCGGAAACTGCCGGGGTCTGCATCCGGTTGACCGAGACCCAGCCCATGGTTTCGTTGTTGCGCGCGATCCGGCGATTGAAATTGAGGCCCCAGACGTCGGTGTCCGGATTGAACGAGATCGTCTTGAACGGGATTCGCGTCTCGGCCACCCAACCGTCGTCCCCCTGCGAGGCCTCGGCTTGCCAGATGCCGTTCCATTGCCACTGGACCTGGTCGGAGCCCTTGAACAGCCCTTCCTGGCGCACGCCGTTCGGATTGACCATGAAACGATAGCCGTTGCGCTTGTCGTTGAAAGGATCGAGGATGAATTCGAACTGATCGTCGAGCCAGGAGTTGGCGCCGCGCTGGCGCAATATCTTGGCCGTCATGAGTTCCGGCTGATCGTCCTTCATGTCGGCGGCCAGGTACAGGGCCTCCTCGTCATAGAGGACGAATATGCGCGTCAACTGGCTCGGCTCGGCGTATTCGACCGGAAGGATCTGGTGCAGGTCCTCCGGCTCGATCGCCGCGGCCCGAGACCAGGCGGCTTCGTCCAGCCGCCCGTCGATGAGGATGGGTTCGCTCGTACGCGCGGCCGCAAGGGACTTGGTCGTTGCGCCTTGCTGGGCGTGCCCTGCAACGGGACAGGCGAGAGTTGCAATTCCGGCAATCGGCCCGATGGCGCGGGCAAGCCGATGCACGCTCGGCGTGAATTTCGAAGTACGGATCATCATTTACCGGTTCGCGCCGAAGTCGCTGGACGTGAAAATCTAGCTGTTAACTTTACGACCGTCCAGTTGTCATCTTTTCACGGTTCGCGCCGAAGTCACCGTGCGAGTTGGCTCAACTCCCGAATCAGTTCCGATTCCATGGGTTCGTTGTAGCCCGCGCTGCGCGCCGCCTCGACGGCCCTTCGATAATCGGCTATCGCGAGCGCCAGGGTGCCGGCCGTAACGAGGATACCGTCCTGCAGGTCGTCGATGCGCCGGTCCATGGAATCGATTTCGTCGCGCATCCGGTTCGCCTGCTCCTCGGTGAGTTCGTCCGCGCGAATCGACTCCTCGCGGTCCTCGATATCGGATCTGAGTTCCTCGATTTCGCTGCGCGAGGAACTGATAAAGGCCGCGTCGTTCCTGAGCCGGGACAGCGATGCGAATACTTCGCGCCCCAGCTCATGGTTGCGTTGAAAGTCCGGCGCCAGCGCGGCCGGACAGACCAGTCGGTCCCGGGCTCCGGAGCGTCCCTCGCGGTAAGCGTTGCCCGGCGTGCAATAGACCGCAAGTCCGCGCTCACGCGCCTCGATGTATGCTTCGGAGTCGGGAACCACGTCGTACTCGGCGCACTGCCGCCGGTACCGGTTGAGTTCCGAAAGGGGTTGGCCCTGTCGGCCGTCGGATTCGCCCAGCACGGACCAATCGGTGGTGAGGCAGTCCTCTTCCGACAGCGTGGCGCAGCCCTGAACGGTGGCGAACAGGGCGAGCGCCACGCAATCGCGAATGACCTTGACCGGCGGGGATCCCGCCGTATTGCTCATGATCCTCGGCAAGTTCGGTTCGTCCTGTAACGCTAGTACCGCAAAGTATGCCGGTACTGGATCGTGAAGTCCGCAACGTTCGAGTGGAAGCTGTTGTCGCGGTCGAAATCCTCGAGGTTGTGGTTGAGAACGATGTAGAGATCGCGTCCCGCCTCGGGGGTCCAGTGCAGGCGGCTGTTGACGCCGGCCGTCTCCGAAGCGTTGTCGTACTGCACGAGATTCACCCAGGAGAGCCTCGACGACAGGATGACGTCCATGCCGGCGCGCACGAGGCGCACGTCGAAATCGCCTTGCGGCAGCGAGACGTCGTTGTGGTCGTACGCGATCGAGGCCCTGAAACGCGGCATGGGTATCCACTCGACCGACGCGTTGACGTTGTGAAGTTTGCCCCGGTAGAAGTCCCCCTTCGCGTAGCTCACGCTCGTCACGATTCGCCTGTGCTGGCCCGTGCTCACGCCGATCCTGAGCTGATCGAAAGAGTAATCTCCCGGCGAGATCACTATATCGTCGGAGATTTCGAAGGGCCGCCTGACGCCTTCCTTCTCGTTCTGATACTGGAACGAAAGCGTGTCGCTGGTCTGGTTCTCGAGATTCACGCGAAGCTGAGACACTTCGCTCTGCAGTCCGCCGCCACGGTTTTCGACGCGCTGGACGGTACCGCCCGCGTAGAGCGACCGCAGGCTCCGTCCCGTCGGGCGGTGCGTATAGCCGAATTCGCCCGTGTAATCCCGGATGTCTCGCCGATTGATGTAGCCGAGAGCCGGATTGAAATTGGCCTGCACTTCCTTGATCCCGACGCCGCCCTTGAATCCGGACGTGTTCGGCATCCACAGCGTCGCGCCCCAGGCGGCGTCCTCGCCATCGAGTCCGTCGGTCGTGCTCTGCTGGTACCAGAGCTCGGACTCGATCGTGCGGCCGTTCGGCAGGCGCGTGTTCTGATAGCGAAAGTCGAGACCGGCAACGCTGTTGTCGAGGTTCGACTGCGGGTCTCCGTCGGTGACGATGACGCCGAGCGCGGACTCGGCGAGCACGTTGGCGGCCGCGCGCGCGACGAACAGATTCGACGAGTCGATGTCCGCGAACTGGTCCTGCTGTATCGCGAGCGTGCCGATATTCCAGCGGCCCACGCGGCCGCTGAGCTTGCCCCCCGCGGTCAGATCCACGGGTTGTCCGGTCGGGCTCAGACCGATGCGGCGCGAGAAGAACGGCAGTGCGTTGGAGGCCAGCGGCGCCGCGAACGGCGAGTCCATGGTGCGTCGCCCGATACGGCCGAACTCGAAGATGTCCGCGTCCTGCAGGAAGAAATCGCGCTGCTCGGGAAAGAACAGGCCGAAACGCGTCAGGTTGATCTGCCTATCGTCGACTTCCGTGGCGGAGAAGTCCGTGTTCAGCGTCAGCGATGCGTTCAGCGACGGCGTGAGCTTGTAGAAGACGTCGAGCGAGGGCTCCGTCTCCGACACGTTGCCCCGGGGTGAGAAATTGCGTCGTTCGTTTGCGGTCAGCGATGGCACGATGTCGAGGCCGAGTCCCTGCTCGATGTCGGTGATTCCCGTGAGTTCACCCGATATCGCCGGGCTTTGCGTGCGGTTCCTCGACACCCAGCCCATGGTTTCATTGTCGCGCGCGACCCTGCGGTTCAGGTTGAGGCCCCAGATGTCGGTGTCCGGATTGAACGAGATCGTCTTGAACGGAATCCGCGTCTCGGCAATCCAGCCGTCGTCCCCCTGCGTGGCCTCGGCCTGCCAGATGCCGCTCCATTGCCACTGGACCTGGTCGGAGCCCTTGAAGAGCCCTTCCTGCCTGACACCGTGCGGGTTGACCTGGAAACGGTAACCGTTGCGCTTGTCGTTGAAGGGATCGAGAAAGATGTTGAACTGATCGTCGAGCCACGAGTTGTTGCCGCCCTGGCGCAGCACCTTGGCGGTCATGAGCTCCGGCTCGTCGTCTTTCATGTCGGCCGCCAGATACAGGGCCTCTTCGTCGTAGAGCACGAGGAAGCGCGTCCATTGGCTCGGCTCCGAATACTCGACGGGCAGGATCTGGTGCAGATCCTCGGGCTCTATCGTCGCGGCTTCGTTCCACGCGGCCTCGTCCAGCCGTCCGTCGATGACGATCGGTTCCGTCGTGCGCGCGGCCGCGAGCGTCTTGGTCGAGGCGCCGTCTTGCGCGAACGCGACGGCGGGGAAAACGGCCGTCGCGAGGCCGGTCACGCTCCCTGCGGTCCGAGCGAGTCGATTCATGTTCCGTCCAGGTGCCCGACTGTGGGACATGATCCTCCAACCCTTCGGTTCCGCCACGATTTTGCCACGTTAAGCGCGCCGGCACCGGGCGGAAAGGCCCGGATTCCCGGACGCCGCTCAGTAGACGCCGGGAATGAGCGCCCTGCGCTCGGCGGGGTAGTCGGAGAATCGCTGCCGGTACCACGCGTGGTTGCTGCGTGCCCTCGGCGCGAGGTTGGCAGCCGCATAGATGAAGAATGCGAAGCCGGCGAGCGACCAGGTTGCGATCGCCCAGCCGGCCCATTCGATGATTTCGCCGAGGTAGTTCGGGCAGGATACGTAGCGGAACATGCCACGTTGAGGGATCGAGTACCCGGCGTCGTTCGACTTTCTGAGCCGCAGCAGAATGTTGTCCGAGTGAATGTTCAGCGCCATTCCGGTCAGAAAGATTGCGGCGCCGAGCAGGAATCGCGGATCCGCGAGCCAGTCGGCGCCGTATTCGCCGATGCTCGAAATGAAGCGCGCATTGACGTACGCGTTGAGCGAATTGAACAGGACGCCCGAGCCCACGACCGTGAGCGGAATCTTGCGGCCCGCGGTGCGGGTCCTGAACGGATAGACGAAAGTTCGGTGCAGGTAGTGGCCTTGCCACATGGCGAGAAACACGAGCGGTACGAGGTTCCAGGCTGCTTCGCCGGCAAAATGGATCAACGCGAAGACCGCCGTCGTCGGCAGCTCCATGATGACCCAGCCCAGCCTGTTGTCGATGTGCGGCCCCCACCCGGTGCCCGCGTAGTGGCGGCCGTACGGTGCGGTGATGCGCGACAGATAGATGAACGTGACGATCGCGAGCGCGATTACCGTCCAGACTGCGGCAGTGTGAATCTGTATTTCGGTCAACTGAGACTACGGTCGACTTCAGAAACTCTTGTCGGTCAAGGCGCAGGACAGCCAACAGGGGGCGAAGCGTCCGAGGCAAGGCAGCAGCACATCCTCGCACCGCCCGAGCCCGATATGACGATAGAATTTCCGGATCGAAGGTCTCCGTATACGTTTCGGCGCCCAGTATAGGTTGCCGCCGCCGGGCGCGCCGCTTCGCGATCATGGACCGCCCGCTGAAAGTTGGATTTGAAAAAGGACAGGCGTTGAGGATCGGCATCCTGCATCCCGGGGACATGGGAGCGTCCGTGGGCCATTCGGCCCGGTTGGCGGGCAATGAGGTGTGGTGGTCGTCCGACGGTCGTTCGGCCAGGACGCGAGAACGTGCCCAGCGTGCACGGTTGAACGAGTGCGCGAACCTCGATGAGATCGCGTCGCGCTGCGAGCTGCTCGTGAGCGTCTGTCCGCCTCAGGCCAGCGGCGAAGTGGCCGCGGCAGTACTCGACAGCCGGTTTCGGGGAGTGTTCGTCGACGCCAACGCGATTTCTCCCGAGCGCAGCCGTTCGATCTCGGCAACATTCGACAACTCGCGCATAGCGTACGTGGACGGCGGCATCGTCGGTCCGGCGGCATGGCAGGCGGGTTCCACGCGCCTTTATCTCTCGGGCGCCGAGGCCGGGACGGTGGCGAACGCCTTCGCCGGTGGTCCGCTCGTACCGCGAGTGATCGACGAGCGGATCGGTTCCGCGTCCGCGATGAAGATGTGCTTCGCCGCCTGGAACAAGGGTCGCATCGCTCTCGCCGGCGAGGTGCTTGCCGCCGCGGAGCATTTCGGCGTCAGCGACTTTCTGCGATCCGAATGGGGCAGCGACGCGACGGACGCGCGGACCGGCAAGATACGCAGGATCGCCGGCCGTGCCTGGCGCTGGGAACCGGAAATGCACGAGATTGCGGCGACGCTCGACTCTGCGGGGCTACCCGACGGCATGCACCTCGCCGCCGCCGAAATCTACCGGCGGCTCGAGTCGTACAAGGACTGCGCGGAATCTCCGGAGTGGGAGGCGCTGCTGGCCGCGCTGCTCGAACGGACCGAGCCGTGAGCGGGCGCGGGGCATGAAGCTCGGATTGATCTCGGTCGGCGGTGAGCCCACGCTCATCGTCGCGCTCGATGATGCTCCCACTGCTCCCGACAACGGACCGGCCCTGGCCGTCGCCGACCTGCTCGCCGCCAGCGGCGAATCCCCGCCCGCCGGCATGATCGAGTTCATCGCCGGCGCCGACCGCTACCTGCCGGCGCTGACGCGCGCGCTGGAACGTTTCGGCGCCGATGCATCCGATCGTTCGGACCGCGCAGGGCGATCCGCAAGCGCACGCGATCGAACCACCGTCGCGGAAGGCGCAAGCGGCATCCGCAAGATGGATTTGAGCGACGCCGACTGGCTGCCGCCGCAACCCGATCCGCGCAAGATTCTCGGCGTCGCGTTCAACAACCGGCGGATTCGCGACGATGTGCACGTCGATCCCGGAGTCCCCAATTTTTTCCTCAAGTCCGCGAGCTGCCTGATCGGGCACCGCGAGTCCGTCATCGTTCGGCCGTACTACGGCAACACGATCCCGGAACCGGAGCTCGCCGTCGTCATCGGCAGGCGCGCGAAGGATGTGTCACCGGCAACCGCGCTTGAACACGTGTTCGGCTATTCCATCATCGACGACATCACCTCGCACGGCATGAAGTTCTCGATGGACTCCGTGGCCACGACGCGCGCGCCGGAACTCATGCGCCCGGAATACCTGGCCTGGCGGCGGCAGCGCGACGAAAACGACACGGACCTCTTCTTCGTCTACCACACGCGCTCGAAGAACTGCGACACCTTCGGCCCAATGGGGCCATGGATCACGACGCGCGACGAGATCGACGACCCCGGCAAGCTGCGCTTGCGCGCCTGGTGCGACGGCGAACCCTTTTCCGACGACACGACGGCGAGCTACACCTTCACGGTGGCGGAACTGATCGCCGAAGCCTCGCGGTTTTTCACGCTCGAACCAGGCGATATCATTGCGTGCGGCACGGCGGCGAAAGGTACGGAGAAGTTCCGGCACGCGCACCGGTCCGTGCTGCTGCAGGAACGCGAATGCCGCATCGACATCGAGCTTGAAGGGCTCGGCACGCTGACCCATTTCGTCCGCCACGAAACCTGAGACATTTCCTTCCGACGATCCCCATGAACCCATACAGATTTCGCGCGCCCGCCCGGCGTTTCCGTCGCTCCTCGTCACGCTTGTCCGGACCATTGCCGCGCCTTGCACCGCGGCCGTCCGCGCCCGCCAGCGCCGCTGCGCTGGCCGCGCTCGCCGCAAGCCTGGCGACCGCCCCCGCAGTCCTCGCTCAACCGGGAGCAACCGACGACGGAGACGGTGCCGGCGGAGGGGACGGCGCGGGCCTCGTACTCGAGGAAGTGGTGACGATCGGCACGCGGCGCACCCAGCGCGCGGCGACCGAGACTCCGGTACCGGTCGATGTCTTCAGCCTCGAAGAGATCGAGAGCGTCAATTCCTCCGACCTTGTGGACGTGATCAACACGATCGTGCCGTCGTTCAATGTCTCGCGGCAACCGATCTCCGACGGCGCCACGTTCGTGCGGCCGACGAGCCTGCGCGGTCTCGATTCGCATCACACGCTCGTGCTCGTGAATGGCAAGCGGCGCCACCGCGCAGCGCTCGTGCAGCTCGGCGGCTTCGGCTCACACGGACCCGATGTCGGCAATTTCCCGAGCATCGCGCTGCAGTCCGTGGAAGTGCTGCGCGACGGCGCGGCCGCGCAGTACGGCTCCGACGCCATCGCGGGCGTCATCAACTTCAACCTCAAGACAGGCGACTCGGGCTTCGATCTCGTCACGCGGTACGGCGGTTATTCGGAAGGCGACGGCGAGGAGTTCACGATCGAAGCCAACGCGGGCTTTCCGCTCGGCCGCGGCGGCTTCGTCAACGTCAGCGGCCAGTATTCCGATACCGAGCCGACCAACCGCTCCGAACCCTACGACCTCAGGATCGGCTCGTCCGGACAGACACCGCTCGAAGCGACGCAGAACCGGCTCACGGTCGATGGCGTCACCTACCATGGTCCGGACGCGTTCACTTATACCTACGCGGCGGACGGCACGATCGTGCAGGTACTGCGCGGCAGCGACGGCATTCCCGACGACCTCGATACCCGTTACGCCGACAACTTCCACGGCGTCGGCGGCCCGCGCGACTTCGAGAGCCCCGCGCAGATCTGGGGCCAGCCTCGCCGCGAGCAGTCGCTCGTCGTCGTCAACGCTGCGCTGCCGCTCTCGACCGCCGTCGAACTATACGGGTACGGGAACCATGCCGACCGCGACCAGAGCGGCGGGTTTTTCTACCGCCGACCGGGCGTGAGCCAGTTGCTGCCGCTCAGGCTCGAGGACGGCTCCATCTACGATCCGCGCACGAGTCTCTACCCGTCCGGCTTCACGCCGTTCTTCTCGGCAGTCGCATCGGACTACAGCGCTGCGTTCGGACTGCGCGGCGAGTCCACCCGCGGGCTCAACTACGACGTTTCGTTGAGCTACGGCAACCACGAGCTGAGTTATCGGCTCGAGAACACGCTGAACCCGTCGCTCGGACCGGCGACTCCGACGGCCTTTCATCCCGGTAATCTCATCAGCGACGAGTTGGCCGTCAACGCCGACTTCACTCGGCCGCTCGACGTGGGGCTCGCGAGCCCGCTGAACGTCGCGTTCGGCTTCGAATACCGCGACGAAGGCTACGCGATCGAGGCCGGCGACGAGGCCGCGTCGGCCGTCGGGCCGTTCGCGGCGCCCGATCCCTTCAACTTCGAGATCACCCAGGCCGAGGTCGATGCCGACCCGACCGACGCGCTGACGGTCATCGAGTGCCGGATTCCGGGCTTCGCCGCGGTCGGCGCGCTCTGTCCGGCCGGCGACCCCATCCACAACGTGGTCCCGGTCGGTTCGAACGGTTTTCCGGGCTATTCGCGGCAGTTCACATCCGATGTGAAGCGCGACAGTTACGCGGGCTACATCGATCTCGAACTCGACGTGACCGACGACTGGCTCGTGAACGCCGCCGCCCGCTTCGAGAGCTTCTCCGACTTCGGCAATGTGGCCATCGGCAAACTCGCCATGCGCTACCGCGCGACCGACAGCCTCAATCTGCGCGGTTCGGCGGGCACGGGCTTTCGCGCCCCGACGCCCGGCCAGATATCGACGACCAACGTCTCCACGCGCATCAACGAGCAGGGGCTGCCCGTGGCCGAGGGCGTCTTCCCCGCCGAGCATCCGGCTGCGGGACTCTTCGGCGCACGGCCCCTCGACGCCGAGCACTCCAACTCCTTCACGCTCGGCCTCGCGGCGGAACCGACCGACGGGCTGTCTCTGGCGCTCGATTACTACTGGATCGAACTTCACGACCGCATCATCCTGTCCTCGCAGTTTGCGGTCGGGCCGGACGAGGTGCGGCAACTCGAGGCGCTGGGCGTTCCGGGCGCAAATACCATCGCCCAGGTGCGGTTCTTCACCAACGACGTGGTTTCCGAAACCCGCGGCATCGATCTCGTTGCCACCTGGAACGGCGACTGGTTCGGGGGCAGCACCACGCTGCAGGCGGCCGTCAACCGCAACACGACGAAGCTGACCGAACGGGGCCGGTTCGTCGACAGCGAGGCGGAACACGATTCGAGGTACGGCGCGCCGAGCACACGCGCTGTCCTGTCGATGCGGCAGGCCTGGGACCGTCTCGATCTGCTCGTTCGCGGCAGTTACTTCGGCGACTACGCGAACGCATCGACGGCGAGCCTGGCGGAAATCCAGCGCTTCGGCAGCACGCTGTTCGTCGACCTCGAAGCCACCTGGTCGTTCGGCGACCGCTACCGTCTCAAGTTCGGCGCCCACAATCTGTTCGACACGTATCCCGACCCCGGCGATTTCGAGGTCTGCTGCGGGCGCATCTACCGGAGCGACTCGCTCCTGTCGTGGCAGGGCAGGTCGGTGTACCTGCAGTTCGCGGCGTCCTGGTTCTGAGAGTTCCGATCGCTATAACCGCGCTCGCGGTAGCGCTCGCGGGACTGCGCGGCGTTCGGCGAACGCGTCGCGGCGGAATTCAGGCGGTCGTATCCGCGGTCGCCGGATTCGGAAACAGGTCCGACTGATCCTCCCCTTCGCGGGGGATCAGGCAGGTGAAGTCCTTCTCGATCAGAATCCCGAGGCTCTCGCCGCCCGGCAACGGCTGCTCGCCGCGGATCGAGACTTCGTCGGGCCGCTGCCAGACATCGACGAGCGCGCGGGGCAGCACGACGTTGACGCCGCCGCCGTCGTAGCCCGCGGAAACCGCTTCGGCGGCGCCGTCGGTCACTTCAAGGCGGTACACGAGCCTCGCGCCGGGACCGAACCCGACGCTGTCCTGCACGCTGCCCTCGCCGACGAGTTCGGCGAGTTCCGCCTGCGACACGCGAAATCTGACCGAATTGCCGAGAATCCTGAGTTTCATGACGTTCCACGCATAGTTTAAGTCCGACGGTGTGCAGTTTGAACCGTGCGTGCGGTCTTTCGCATGAGTCGCCGCGCGCATAAACTTGCCGCGGCAAATTGCCAGCAACACTTCGGAGAGGAGACCAGCAGATGATTGGATACGTGACGGTCGGCACAAACGACCTCGAACGCGCGGCGAAATTCTACGACGAGCTGCTTGGCCTGCTCGACGCCAGGCGCAGCATGGAAATGGATCGGTTCATAGCCTGGTCGGCGGGCGAGCACGGTGTCGGTCTCGCTGCCATCAAGCCCCTCGACGGTAACGCCGCGACTGCCGGCAACGGGACGATGGTCGCGTTGTTCGCCGGTTCTCCCGAACAGGTCAAGGCTGTGTACGACAAGGCGCTCGAACTCGGCGGCGCCGACGAAGGCGGACCCGGCGAGCGAATGCCGAATTTCTACGCCGCCTATTTCCGCGATCTCGACGGCAACAAGCTGAACGCGTTCTGCATCCTCCCGGGCGAGGAGTGATCGGCGGGCGCGAAGGCCGGATCGGGCGACAGCGCTTGGCGGGACCGGGCGGAAGCGCGATTCGCAGGCGCGGGGGCCGGATGTCCGGCGATGGCCGTTTCCGGGCGCCCGACGATCCGGGCGCTTGGGCGCGGCCGCAGATTCCGGGTTCGCGCTTCCGGTGAATCCGCGGCGCATCCGCTACTGGCGCGACCGCGCGCGCGTAATCGTGGTCGCCGGGGTCGTGATCTACGCCGCCGGTTTCTTTCTCGACTGGTTGCTCGGGTACGAGTTCTACTGGCTATTGACCTTTAGTGGCGGCTTCATCGTCCTGGTCGGGGCCTGCTGCGGGCTGCTCTGGTTTGTCGACTCATCGACCGGAAGCGGGGAGACGCCGCCTGACGACCCTCAGAACTGAAAGCCAGGCACCGCTGTCACAGCCGGTGCCCGAGCGCCACTCTCAGAATTGAAGGTCGAGCGCCGCGCACAGAAACGCCATGAGCGGCGCCGCGGCCGCGAACCGTGCGGCCGCGAGTGCGTCGAATTTCCCGCCGATGACTGCCTCGTCAGCGACGGCGCAACTTGCGATGAAGTCCTTGCGCTTGATGTCCTCGATGTACGGCAGATCGGCATCGAAACCGCGCGGCGGCCGCTTGAGCCGCTGCCCGCCGAATTCGAAGTGCTTGCCGAAACGCTTGTCGCCGCTCGCCTTCTTCCAGGCATCCGGTTTCTCGACGATACGCGTGCGGATGGCCGCGAGCGCTTTGGATTCGGGACGCCAGATGCCGGCGGCGACGAAGCAACGGCCGGGTTCGATGTGCACGTAGAACCCCGGCGCGTGGATGTCCTTGCCGCGCTCGTGCCGGAACTGGATGCCGATGTTGGTCTTGTACGGCGTCTTGTCATGGGAGAAGCGCGTGTCGCGATAGATGCGCATGAGCGAGCCGCCGACCCGCTTCGGGATCGCGACGAAATGCCCGGAAATGTTCTCGATGCCCGGACCCATCGCCTCGATGAAGCCAAGTGCGGGTTCGAGGATCGAGTCTTCGTAGCGATGCTTGTTGGCCTGAAACCACGGGCGCTCGTTGTTGGCCGCGATTTCTTCGAGAAAGCGCATCGTTTCGGGCCCGAACGCGCGCGCGGCCGCCTGGCTTGAACTGCTCATGGCGCGGATTGTAACCGTGGCGCGAGTCCGTCGAAATCGGGTAATTTGGCGTCATCATGCAGAAAGGAACGTCGGCGGCCGGCGCCGCCGGACAGGTAGCTGGCGATTCGGACGCCGTGGAACTCGTCGTCGGCCCGCGCCATCGGCCGCTCGGCGGACTCGCCGTCAATCGCGTCTGGCCGACCGCGCGGCGGCGCATGGTCGGTCCGTTCATCTTCTTCGATCACCTCATGCGCGCGGAACTCGAGCCGGGGCGAGGCGTCGATGTCCCGCCGCACCCGCACATCGGCCTCGCAACGGTCACCTATCTCTTCGAAGGCGAAATGCTGCACCGCGACAGCATCGGCTGCGAGCAGCCCATCCGCCCCGGAGAACTCAACTGGATGACATCGGGCGCGGGCATCGTTCACTCCGAACGCAGCACCGACGATGAGCGCGCCCGGGCGTCGCGAATACACGGGACCCAGTCCTGGGTGGCGCTGCCGCGCGAACACGAGCTCTGCGCGCCGGGTTTCGTCCACTATCCGGCAGACCGCCTGCCGGTTGTCGAGCGTCCCGGCGCCCGGCTCAAGCTCATCGCGGGCTCCGCATTCGGCGCGAGCGCCGGCGTGCAGACGCTCTCGGAATTGTTCTACGTCGAGGCCGATCTGGCTGCCGACGCGGTGCTCACGCTCGAAGCGGAACTCGGCCAACGCGCGGCCTATCTCGTCGCGGGCCGCGTCGAGGTCGAACATGCCGGCTACGAGTCCGGCAAGCTGCTCGTCTTTCGCGACGGCCGGGCGATCGAGCTCATCGCCCGATCCGCCGCGAAGCTCATGCTGTTCGGCGGTGCGCCCCTCGACGGTGAACGGCACATCTGGTGGAACTTCGTGTCGAGTTCATCGGAGCGCATCGAGGCCGCGAAGCGCGACTGGAGAGCGCGCCGGTTCCCCGAGGTGCCCGGCGACGACGGCTACATGCCCGCGCCCGACTGAACACCAGCCAAACCCGCATCGTTCCCGACAGGCCGGCGTCGGCGAGGCGGCTTCCTCCCCATGCGGCGAGCCCTTGATCGAGGGCTGGCGCCTGCTTGGGAAATCTGGAGGTTTCTTGACGGAAACCGGCGCCGCAAGCGGGTAAGTTTCTCTCCGTGACTTGATGCTTCCTGCGGAAGCGATACTTGCGGTTAAGGAGAAGCAGATGAGAATCGATAGAGCACTTGCCGTGGCGGCGCTGTTGGCGAGCCCGGCAGCATGGGCGCAGCTCGACGCCGACGTGGACGGCGACGGCGCCGTCAGCCTCGCGGAGTTTCAGGCCGGTTTCGTCGAGGCCGCGGAACGCCAGTTCCAGGCGCTCGATTCCGACGGCGACGGCGCGCTGAGCGGCGAAGAGTTCACCGACCGCCGCGGGCGCAGCGCATTCGCCACCGATGTCCGTTCCGTCATCGGCGATCGGGCCCTGAATCGCCTCGACACCGATGACGACGGTTTCGTCACGCTCGCCGAGGTCCAGGCAGGGCGCCCGGGCGCCACCGGCGAGTGGTTCGCCGGGCTCGACGACAACGGCGACGGGCTACTCTCCGGAGACGAACTGTCGGTGCGGCGGTTCGGCGGCCGGGATCGCGATGACGGCGCCCGTATCGAAATCGACACCAACGACGACGGCGCCTGGTCGCTCGAGGAGCTTCAGGCCGTGCAACCGGAGTTCAGCGCCGAGCGGTTCAACGCGCTCGACAGCGACAACGACGGGCTGATCGGCCAGGACGAGCGGCGCGGGCCGCGCGCCGACCGGCGCAATCGCAGGAACCGGTAGTCCCCACGCGGGCAGGCGGGAGTCGTATTCTCCCCCTCGTCGGCTCCGGTCTGCCCGCCCTTCGGCCCTGAATCAGTCGATATCGCGCCCGCCGAAGCGGACCCTGAAAATCTGAATGAAGCCGACGCGCTGCATCTCCCGATTGGCGGGGAACAGCGGCGCGAGCGTCGAGCTCGGATCCTCGGGATCGTATAGCGGCAGGAAATTTCCGCTGATCCTTCCCTCCGGCCGCACGTCCGACTGTCGCGCCCGCCATGCACTGCCGAGGTCGGGCAGCCGCCACGGGTTGTCGTCCGTCACGATGACTTCCTCCATGGCGCCGGCGCGCTCCTCTGGCACAGCGGCGAGTCTCGCTTCGGACGGGACATTGTCGAGGCGCGGCGGCAGCGCCAGCTCGTCGTCGCCGTCCTGAGCGAAGGCCGTGGCCGGAGCCGCGAGGCAAACGAGGGCGATGAGCCTGACGCTGCGTTCGACGAGCGATTCGGGGACGCTACGGCGACTCAACCCGATCCCTCCAGGCCAGCGTCTTGAACCAGTAGTTGCTCGTCGTCGGCAGCCAGGTATCGGCATTGCGCGCCGCAATCCAGGCGTTGAGCAGGAACACGAAGTCCGGATCCCCCCTGGCTACGGCGAACGCTGTCGGCGTCTCGAGCAGCGGGCGCGCGATCGGCACGTCGACCATCGCCGGGTTCTGAAGCGCGAGGTACGTCGGCACCGGTTCCTCCTCGAGAAATCCGTCGATTTCGCCGGCGACGAGCGCTGAACCCGCCGACTGGACGTTCTCGAAGACGACGAGTTCGGCTAGCGGCAGGATGCGGTCGGCGAGCGCCGTGGCGACGGAGCCCTCGACAGCGCCGATCCTGCGTGTGTCCGTGTTCAGATCCTGCAGTTCCTGCACGGTTCGCGTGTTCTCGAGGTTGGTCGCAAGCGCGATGCCGCCGACGGCGTACGGTTCGCTGAAGTTGACGTGCAAGGCCCGGTCCGGCGTGATCGCGAGGCCCGCGGCGATGACGTCGATCTCGCCGGCCTCGAGCGCGAGAATCAGTCGGTCCCACTCATAGACGCGGATATCGGCTTCGAGCTCCATGTCTTCGGCGAGCTTGTTCGCGACGTCGATCTCGAAGCCCGCAAGTTGGCCGTCGGCGTCGCGCAGCGCCCATGGCTCCGACAACACGACACCGACCCTGAGCGAGCCTTCGTTCAGAACCTGCTGGAGCGGACGCGCCTGCGACGGCGTCTGCAACGCGAGGGACAGCAGCAGCGGCGCGAGCAGCGACGGGATCAGTCGCCCTACCGCTAGCCCGCGCATCTCACCGAGTAGCCGCCGGCCGCGGTGAATATCGTTCGCAGCGTTGCCGATGCAGTCTCGAAACTTACGGTGTGACAACTTCGGACCTCCTCGCGGCCGCATGCCCGGATTGCCGCGGTTGTGTCTCGCGAAGCCTCAACCGCTGCCGTCTCAACCGACGATACCGACAACCGCGCCCGTACAGCAAGTGGCGATCGTCCCGCCCACGATAGACTTGAGGCCGAGGCTCGCGACCTCCCTGCGGCGTTCGGGAACCAACACCGTGAACCCGCCGATCATGATGCCGACGCTGCCGAAGTTGGCCATGCCGCAGAGCGCGTAGCTCATGATCAGCACAGTGCGCTCGCTGAGTTGCCCATCGGCGAGTTCCGCGAGGCGCAGATAGGCGAGCAGCTCGTTGAGCACGGTCTTGATGCCCATGAGGCTGCCCGCGGTGGTGGCTTCGCTCCAGGGGACGCCCATGAGCCAGACGACCGGCGCCATGAGCCAGCCGAGCATCCGCTCGAGACTCAGGGCCTGACCGCCCAAATCGGGCAGCAGACCGAGAATGGCGTTGGCCAGATGCACGAGCGCGAGCAGCACGATGAGCATCGCGAGAATATTGAGATAGAGCTTGAGCCCGCGCTCGGCGCCCTGGGTCACGGCGTCCATGGAGCTTGCCGCCAGGCTGCGCGGGTCGGCGAGTTCGGCGGACGTGCCGGCGCCGCGCGGCGGCACCATGATCCAGGCCACCATGATCGCGGCCGGTGCGCTGATGATCGATGCGGTGACGAGATGTCCGACGGCGCCGGGGAGCACCGGCCCGAGTATCGTCGTGTAGAGCAGCAGCACCGTGCCTGCGATCGTCGCCATGCCGACGCACATGACCATGAACAGTTCGCCGCGGCCGAGTTGCCCGAGATAGTTGCGGATGAAGAGCGGCGCCTCGACCATGCCGACGAAGATGTTGGCGGCGGCCGACAGCGACACGGCGCCGCCGACGCCGAGCGTCCGCTCGAAGAGCAGCGAAAATGCCCTGACGATGAGCGGCAGTATCCGCCAATAGGTCAACAGCGACGTCAATGCGCTGACGACGATGACGAGGGGCAGCGCGCGGAATGCGAGCACGAGGCTGCCGCCGACCGCCGTTTCCTCGAACGGCAGCGGCCCGCCGCCGAGGTAACCGAAAACGAAGCTCGTGCCGGCCTGAGTCGCGTTCTGCAGGGCGACGACGGCATCGTTGAGGCTCGCGAAGACGTTTGTCGCCGCCGGCAGCCTGAGCACGATGAGCGCGATGACGAGCTGCAGCCCGAGCCCGGCGACAGGCACGCGCCAGCCGAGAGCGCGGCGGTCCTCGCTGAGCAGCCAGGCGATGGCGGTCAGCACGAGCAGGCCGAAAACGCCCTGGAGTATCGTCATCTGGTCGCCGCTGGCGCCGTGTCGCGCGAGTTGGCGTACTATACGCGCAACGCCGCCGCACTGGATAGTTGCCGGGCGATGCACAGCGGCAAGCCGAAAAACCCGTAGATGACCAGCAAAGCGAAACGCGACGATCCGCTGCCTCGCGGGCGGCGCAGACGGCCGCCGCGCCTCATCGCGGCCGGTTTCATCGCGGCGTTCGTGGCGAGCATCGCGACGGTGATCTACACGGGTCTGCTAGTGAACGCGCCACGGCAGGACGACGGCGCCGAGGCCGTTGTACAGGAGAGTGGGGCGGGCGTCGACCGCGTTACCGCGACCAACATCCTCGCCGAGGGTTCACAGGGTGACGGCGAGGCCGGCGAAGCTGCTGCGGAGCGGATCGGGCACGACGACGAAGCGGAGCATGACGACGACGAAGCGGGGCGCGGTCGCGAGGCCGGGGACGACGACGAGGCGGGGCGCGATCACGAGGCCGGAGACGGCGACGCAGGCGGAGACAGGCGATGAACCGCTCTGCCGAGATACGCGGCGCGGCGCGCGCTACAGCCGCGACCCCGGAACACGGCGTCCGGACTGCTGCCGCGCCGCCGCTTTCGCGTGAATGCAGGGCGCTCGAGACGGAGCTGCGCGGCAAGGTCGGTCGGGCGGTCGCCGACTACGGGATGATCGACGACGGCGATCTCGTCATGGTGTGCCTGTCCGGCGGCAAGGACTCCTACACGCTGCTCGACATGCTGCTCGGCCTCAAGCGGCGCGCTCCGATCCGTTTCGAACTCGTCGCCGTGAACCTCGACCAGAAGCAGCCCGGATTCCCGGCCGGGACCCTGCCGAACTACCTCGAAGCGCTCGGCGTGCCGTTCAGGATCGTCGAGGAAGATACCTATTCCGTGGTCACGCGCGTCATCGACATCGGCAAAACCTACTGCGGCCTGTGCTCGAGGCTGCGCCGCGGCATCCTGTACCGGGTCGCCACCGAGCTCGGCGCGAACAAGATCGCACTCGGCCATCATCGCGACGACATCGTCGAGACGCTGTTTCTCAACATGTTCTACGGTGCGTCGCTCAAGGCGATGCCGCCGAAGCTCAGGAGCGACGACGGGCAGCATGTCGTCATCCGTCCGCTTGCCTGCTGCGCGGAACCGGATATCGCCCGCTATGCGGAACTGCGCGAGTTTCCGATCATCCCCTGCGATCTGTGCGGCTCGCAGCAGAACCTCAAGCGCGCCGAGATCAAGGCGATGCTCGCGGCCTGGGAGCGCAGCGACCCGGGCCGCACCGAGCGGCTGTTCCGCAGCCTGCAGAACGTGAGCCCGTCGCACCTGGCCGACGGCGCCCTGCACGATTTCATGAGCCTGTAGCGGCCCGCGGCAAGAGTCACGTTCTTGAACACGCCAGGTTCCGTCCAGACGCGCCCCAGCGTTTGCCCGCTGGATTGTCCGGACACGTGCAGCCTTTCGGTTCGGACCGACGGGCTGCGTGTCCTCGGCGTACGCGGCTCGCGGGCCAATCCATACACGGACGGGGCGATCTGCAACAAGGTCGCGCGGTCCTATCCGGAGTTCGTGCACGGCTCCGCGCGGCTCACCCACCCATTGAAGCGCGAGGGTCCTCGCGGTGTGGACGGCTTCGAGCCGATTTCGTGGGCCGAGGCACTGGACCTGATCCATGCGGGCATTTCCAGCGCCATCGCGCGGCACGGTCCGGAGTCGGTGCTGCCGCTCAACTATGCCGGCCCGCACGGCGAGCTTGCCGGAGGCTCGATGGACCGCCGGTTCTTCCACAGGCTGGGAGCGTCGGTGCTGTCGCGTGGCCACCTCTGCGGACTCGTGCGCGGTTCCGCCTACGCGAGCCTCTACGGCGTCGCGCCGGGGATGCCGCCCGAGCAGATACGCCACTGCGACCTCGTCGTGGTCTGGGGCAACAACGTCACGGTATCCAATCTGCATCTCGCGCGGGAGATTCAGGCAGCCCGGAAGGGAAGGGGCGCGCGCCTCATCGTCGTCGACCCGAAGCGCACGCGCATCGCCGAGCAGGCCGACCTGTTCATCCAGGTCCGCCCCGGTACCGATGTTGTGCTGGCCCTCGCGCTGGCGGCCGAGCTGGAGCGGCGCGGCGCCCACGACCAGGCATTCATCGATCGATGGGTCGATGGCTGCGACAGCTACATGGAGCATGCCCGGACCCATACGCCGGAGACGGTGACCGAAGTATGCGGCGTCGCCCGCGCCGCGTTCGACACTTTCGCGGAGTGGTACGCCAAAGCGACGACAGTCGGGGTCTCTGTCGGCAACGGAGTCGAGCGCAGTCGCAGCGGCGGCTCCGGCCTGCGTGCCGCCATGGCGCTGCAGGCGCTCACCGGCAATCACGGGCGGCTCGGCGCGGGAGTATTCGCCAAGCCCGGGCATGCCTTTCCTCGGGACACGAACCGCTTGCAGCGCCCCGACCTGACGCCCGAGGGTACGCGGACCATCAACATAGTCGATGTCTCGCGCCTGCTGCTCGAAGACAAGCTGGACCCGCCGATCAGGGCTGTGTTCATCTACAACCACAATCCGGTCGCGACGCATCCCGACCAGAACCGCATGCGCAGGGCGCTCGCCCGGGATGAGGTGTTCGTGGCCGGCGCCGACGTGGTGATGACGGACTCGATGCGATACTGCGATGTCGTGCTGCCGGCTTCGAGCCACTTCGAATTCGCGGACATCTACGGCGCCTACGGGCATCGTCATCTGCAGAGAGCGGAGGCGGTGATCCCTCCGGTTGGCGAGTCGCTGCCGAACACCGAGATCTTCCGGCGCCTTGCGGCCCGCTTCGGCTTCGACGAACCGATCTTTCGCGAGACTGACGAGGAGTTGATGAACGCGGCATTCCTGGACGGCGACTCCCGGCTGGGAGGCTGCCCACCGAGCCGCTTGCCGGCGGACCGCGCGCTGGCCATGACCACGGCAGACGGCGCTGAGCCGATCATGTGCGCCACCGTGCGGCCCGCGACCGAGTCCGGTCGAATCGAGCTCTTCAGCCGCGATCTCGAGGCTCGGTTCGGCTACGGCCTGCCGCGCTACGAACCGGTCGAGCGCGACTGGCCGCTGACCATCATTTCGCCGTCGTCCCCGAAGCGGACCAACGCGACTTTCGGTAACTGCGTGCTGTCGAGCGGCCCGGAAGAGGTCGAGATCAATCCCGATGACGCAGAGCCGCGCGGCATTTCGGACGGCGACACGCTCAGGGTTTTCAACGATCGCGGAGAAACTTCCCTCGTGGCGAGGATCAGCGACGCGGTCTTGCCGGGGGTCCTCTATACGCCGAAGGGCGTCTGGCTCTCGGCAAGTGCGACCGGTCAGACCGTCAACGCTTTGCTGAACGCCGACATTCGGACCGATATCGAGGACGGCGCATGCTGCAATGAGGCGTTCTGCGATGTCGCGCGCGAAGTCTCTGTCTAGCGCGCCCGTGACTACGACGCGATGGACAGTTCCGGCGGCGATTCCTCGAGTCGCCGACGCTGTTCGTCAAGGCCCGTCCAGAATACGAGCACTCCGTCGAGCATCTCGTTGGCGTCGCGCACGAACGCATCCTCGTCGACATCACGCTCACGGCAGAACGATGCCAACTCGTCCCAGGTATGTTGGGCGTGGGTCTGCTCGAGCCGGGCGTGCCAACTGAAAAAGGCCAGGTTCAGGCCGGGCAGATTCTCCCGCACCTTGAACATCTGCCAGCCTTGCACGAGTTCGTCCCAGAATCCGGCCGCAGCCCAGTTTTCCACGGCCCAGGATGCCGCTTCGGCGACGGCGTAGTCAGCGCTGCCGTAAAGGCGCACGAGTTCGTCGCAGAAATGCAGGGTCGCGGGTGTTCCGAAACGGCGCTTGCCGAGTTCCGGCAGGGTCAGATTCAACGGTTTGGCCATGCGCAGCAGAAGCTCGAAGTGAGCGGCGCGGAAGTGAAATGTGCCGCCCTCGATCGTGCCCACCAGGCTGCCGAGTTCGGAATCGTCCCGGGTGCGGCCGCGGTATCCCACTCCGATCTCGTTGGCGAGGATCTCCTTGGAAGCGCGCATTTCCTCGATGGTGTCGGCATTGACCATCTTGTGTAGCTGGGCGAACAGGAACTCGTTGGAAAAGACCGAGAACTGCACCAGGAACGCCCGCGCCTGCTCGCGGGAAACGTTCCCCTTGCGGAACCATTGTGTGTAAGGGTTGGCGGTGATGACGGGATGGTTCAGAACCTCGCGCCGCAATCGCCGCTTGAATCGGCTAAACGATGACCTGTCCATGGATGTTTCTCCTTCGAATTCGACTCTGACTACCATATTAGTCCAATATTCGTAGTGTTTTTGTTCAATAGGTAATATAAAGTAAGCGATAATTGGAGTATCTCTTTAATAATTCTGGATTGTGTGAATGGATCGCCCAAAGTACGCGCTCGATGCCATCGACATCCGGATTCTTGCCGAACTGCAAGGTAATGCCCGGCTCAGCATCGCGGAGCTCGCGAACCGCGTCGCGCTGACCGCGACACCGTGCGCCCGGCGCGTCCGTCTGCTCGAGCAGGCCGGTTACATCCGCGGCTACGTCACGGTGCTGGATCAGCGGGCCATCGGTTTGCCCGTCAACGCGTTTGTCGAAGTACGATTGCTCCGCGAGCGGCAGAAGGAGGTCGAGGCGTTCGAGTCCAGCGTGCGTGCGTACCCGGAGGTCATGGCATGCTGGGCCATGTCGGGCGGTTACGACTACCTGCTGCGCGTCGTCACCGCGGACCTGCAGGCCTATAACCGGTTCATGCGCGACAAGCTGCTGAGCCTGCCGTCGGTGAGTCAGGTACAGACCGGATTCGGCCTCGAGCAGATCCTTGGCCGTACGGAGTTGCCGCTGGATCAGCTTGCACGGCTGGCGTAAGTTTCGGCGAAACGCTTGAACGGCCGATACCTGACCCGGGCGAAAGGCGGACCATGACCGACAAGACCCGCAATGTACTGTTCCTCTGCACGGGCAACTCGGCCCGCAGCATTCTCGCCGAAGCCGTTCTGAACTGGATTGGACACCCTCGGTTCCACGCCTTCAGCGCGGGTAGCGATCCCAAGGGCGAGGTCCACCCGCTCGCGCTCGAGTTGCTGCGCAGCGAAAACTATCCGACCGAAGGCCTGCGATCGAAGAGCTGGGACGAGTTCGCGGCGCCCGGCGCGCCGCAGCTCGACTTCATTTTCACGGTCTGCGACAACGCGGCCAACGAAGCCTGCCCCGTCTGGCCCGGACGGCCCGTATCGGCGCATTGGGCGCAACCGGATCCGGCAGCGGTCACGGGCAGCGAAGCCGAACGCCGGGACGCGTTTGCCAGGGCTCTGGAAACGCTGCACGGTCGCGTCGCCGACTTCGTCCGTTCGCAGGCGGTCGAAGAGGAACAGTTGGCCGAAAAGCGGCGCTAATTCGTAGCCTCGTCGACGATCGGATTGCCGAGCGTGCCGACGCCGCTGATATCGACTTCCACGACATCGCCGGCCTGCATCCAGAGCGGCGGTTTGCGTCCCGCGCCGACGCCGCCCGGCGTTCCGCTGACGATCACGTCGCCGGGCTCGAGCTGCGCCCAGGTGGTGCAGTAGGCGATCAGGTCGGGGATATCGAAACAGAGTTCGCCGACGCTCTCGTCCTGGACGACGGTTCCGTTCAGCACGGTGCGCAGTTGCAATGCCGTCGGATCCGGGCACTCGTCGGCCGTGACGATCCAGGGGCCGAACGCGCCACTGTGATGGAAGTTCTTGCCCGCAGTCCACTGCGGGCCGTGCCGCTGGTAGTCCCGGATGCTGCCGTCGTTGAAGCAGCTATAGCCCGCCACGTACTCGAGCGCCGAGTCGCGGGTAACGTGACGCGCGCGCCTGCCGATGATCACGGCAAGTTCCCCCTCGAAATCGAAACGCTCGGATGCGCTTGGTCGAATCATCGGCTGACCGTGGCCGACGATGCTGTCGGCGAAGCGCACGAACAGTACGGGGTAGTCGGGGCGTTCGCGGCCCATCTCGCGGATGTGCGGCATGTAGTTGATGCCGACGCAGATGAGCTTGGCGGCGGGGTCCGGGATCGGTGGGAGGAATTCGATGTCGTCAAGCGAGCAATCGGCTGACCGGCCCTCGAGCGCCCTCAAGCGGTCGATGGCGCCGGCGAGCAACACGTCGCGAAGGCCCGAATATACGTTCCGGAGTTCCGCCCCCGCATCGATGACGCCGCCGTCAACGGCGATGCCGTAGCTCGCTTCTCCGTTGCGAATGAAGCTGATCAGGCGCATATCGTCAAATTTCCCCAGGTTGCTTACGCGAGACCGCGAACGCCCGGCATTTTACGGGCGGCTTATCGGTGGCGCCACGCACGCAGGCAGCGATCAGCGAACGCAGATGAACCTGACCGGCAGTCAGTTTCGCCACGCCTGCCGCCAAGCGCTGAATTCCGCGGGTGTAACCCTGTAACGGGCGAAGTTGCCTTCGTGCAGACTCAGCAGCTCCTCTTCGGCCAGACGCTGAAACCGCCCGCGGTCCGCTTCGCTGACGTGCCCAACGGCCCAGTCGCGCACATGGATGCTCGCTTGCCGCTTGTCCATGTGTCCGCGAATGACGCGTCCGACCAGATCGCGTAGCGCCGCGCGGTGCTGCATCCGGAATGGGTCGGGTTCGCCGAGCGACTGGCGTACTGCGCCGTAGCGCGCGGCCGAGCGGCGATACGCCCAGAGGAAAACATCGCGGAGCAGTTCGATACGATTGAGTTCGTAGACTCCGAGTACGGCCTCGATGTAGATGTCGGGCGCCACATCGTCGAACGACAGCGGTACCAGGTTTGCCTTGATCAGTGGGATGTTCGCCGCGAGCCTGGACACGCGCTTGTTGACGTCGTCGAAAGGCTGCAGATAGGGGAGCTGCGCCATCGCGAACAATGCCTGCTCAAACGGGTCGTCGATGGCGGTCGCTGACGCGAGAAGCCGGTCGAACCGCTCCTCGATGAGCTGCGGCACTTCCAGCGGGTGATAGACCGAACCGCCGATGCCGATGCCCATGTGCCTGAGACGTCCGGCTGCCGCGGGATCCGGAAGCAGGCCGTCCGCAAGCACCGCATGAAGATTGAGAATGGTGTGGCGACCGAAGCCGATGTCCTCAGCGGAATCCACAAGAAGTTCGATCGCTTCCTTGTGGTTGAGGATCATTTGGGTTTCCAGGCGATCCTTCCCCTCGGCCTCTTCACTGGATTCGATGAGGCGATGCGTCTCGAGCAGCGAGTAGGTGTTGCCCTCGAGGCGGCTCGAGTTCCATGCCAGTGGGATCAACAGTCGGTTCAGTAGTTTTTTTGCATAGGTGCCGGCCGGTTGGTCTGCGGTCTCGGGTTTGCCGATCTCGCGAAGCTCTGCACGTTCTTCCGTTGATAGATAGAAGGTTTCGTTGGGGCGGTAGGCATCGGGAAAATTTCTGTCGTAACCCACGGGTTGACGGGCCTGTCGCGGTTGGCGGACATAGTCGCGAATCTGAGTTCCGGCGGTCGACAGTGGCGGCAGCGCTTCTGTCACCGACAATCTGAAGGTGCACTAATTCCATCAGTCTGAAATTGTCGTTTTCTTCAACGGCGTCTTCTTCGAAAACCTTCCTTTAAACGCTTCTTCGTTTTCTTCGTTCCGTTCGTCTTCGATGTTCCGATCCGGTG
>JAJDVG010000035.1 GCA_022826245.1 Gammaproteobacteria bacterium | reverse complement strand
GGAGTTGCCGGAGGCGACGGAGATGGTGATGCCGGGCGACAACGTGCAGATGAAGGTGGACCTGCATGCGCCGATCGCGATGGAGGAAGGCTTGCGGTTTGCGATTCGCGAGGGCGGCCGCACCGTCGGCGCGGGCGTCGTCGCAAAGGTGATTGAATAACCGCGTTTGCCGCGGCGGGAAGGTGCACACATGGCGACTAATCAGAACATCAGGATCAGGCTCAAGGCTTTCGACCACCGGCTCATCGACAAGTCGGCGCGCGAAATCGTCGAGACCGCGAAGCGAACGGGCGCGACCGTCAAGGGCCCGGTCCCGCTTCCCACCAAGATCGAGCGCTATACCGTGCTGATCTCTCCGCACGTGAACAAGGATGCCCGCGATCAGTACGAGCTCCTGACGCACAAGCGGCTCATGGACATCGTCGATCCGACCGACAAGACCGTCGATGCGCTCATGAAGCTCGAGTTGCCGGCGGGCGTCGACGTCCAGATCAAGCTCAATTAGGAGCCTGCACCGAAGGCTCCGGGCGGCGGTTTGCGGGACGAGGTTTGCGGCGCGCATACGCCAATTTTCTCGGGCCGTCGCGCGTTGAACTCGAAAGGGTCAGTGTTATAATAGCCTGCTACTTGTGGTCCGGAAGGCTTGAGCCCCCGGGCCGTTTTCGTGCTTGGGGCCGTAGGCGAGGAACGCCGCGGCCACCTTACTCGGAACGACGCGGCCGGCCGACACCGGCATAGCCGTATTGGGCGCCAGCGTGCTTGACGCTGCGCTGGCTGAAGCGCCATGCGATTGCGACGGCGCGGATACAGAGGATTGACTGATGCCAATCGGTCTCGTGGGCCGTAAGTGCGGCATGACGCGCGTATTCACGGATGCCGGTGAATCGATACCGGTTACCGTGATCGAAGTGCTGCCCAACCGGGTCACGATGTGCAAGACGCCGGAACGCGACGGCTACCGCGCCGTCCAGGTGACCCTCGGCCAAACCGTTCCCGACCGCCTCACGAAGGCCGAAGCCGGCCATTTCGCCAGCAACGGCGTCGAGCCCGGCGAAGGGCTCTGGGAATTCCGTCTCGACGGCGACGAAGGCGACGAGCTCGAGCCGGGCGCCGAGCTCAGGGTCGACCGCTTCGAGGCCGGTCAACGCGTCGATGTCGTCGGCACGTCGAAGGGCAAGGGCTTCGCGGGCACCGTCAAGCGGCACAACTTCCGAACCCAGGACAACACCCACGGCAACTCGCTCGCCCACCGCGCGCCGGGCTCGATCGGCCAGAACCAGACGCCGGGACGCGTATTCAAGGGCAAGAAGATGGCCGGCCAGATGGGCAACGTTCGGACCACGTCACCGAATCTCGACGTCGTCCGCGTCGATGCCGACCGCAACCTGCTGCTGGTCAAGGGCGCGGTACCGGGTGCTCCGAGCGGCCGCGTCATCGTGCTCCCTGCAGTCAAGAGCGCATAAAGGCACCGGGTCGCGACATGAAAGTCAAGCTGCATGACAATGCCGGAACGCTCGAAGTCGCAGACTCGCTGTTCGCGGCCCAATTCAACGAACCCCTGATTCATCAGGTCGTCACGGCCTACCTGAGCCGGCAGCGCGCCGGCACCAAGGCGCAGAAAAGTCGTTCGGACGCGCGCGGCGGCGGCGCCAAGCCGTGGCGGCAGAAGGGCACGGGACGCGCGCGGGCCGGCACGATCCGCAGCCCCCTGTGGGTGGGTGGCGGCAGGGCCTTCGCTGCCCGGCCGCGCGACCACGCACAGAAGGTCAACCGCAAGATGTACCGCGGCGCGCTGCGTTCGCTGCTGTCGGAACTGCTGCGCCGGGAGCGACTGCTGATCGCGAACGAACTCACGGTCGCGGAGCCGAAGACAAAGCTGCTCAAGACCCGGCTCGATGAGCTCGACGTCGAGCGCGGCCTGCTCGTCGTCGAAGCGTTCGACCGCAATCTCTGGCTTGCCGCACGCAACCTGCCGCACGTGTCCGTCGACACGGCCGCGGCCGTCGATCCGGTCAGCCTCGTGTCGGCGGACAAGGTCGTCATGACGGCCGCGGCGGCGAAGCTGCTCGAGGAGCGGCTCCGATGAGCGTCGTCGCGCAGGAAAGGCTCATGCAGGTGCTGATCGGTCCGCACGTGTCGGAGAAGTCGACGATCGCCGCGGATCAAAGCGGCCATGTCGTGTTTCGGGTGCGGCGCGACGCAACCAAAGCCGAGATTCGCAAGGCTGTCGAAATGCTGCTTGACGTCAAGGTGGTATCGGTGACGGTAGCGCGCATGCCCGGCAAGCCGAAGCGCTTCGGCAGGACCATGGGCCGCCGCCAGGCCTGGAAGAAGGCGTACGTGCGGCTCGCCCCGGGCCACGAAATCGATTTTATCGGCGCCGAATAGGACCGAGGACCGGACGATGCCCGTACGCAAGCTCAAACCCACATCGGCCGGCCAGCGCTTTACGGTCCGCGTCGTCACGCAGGGCTTGCACAAGGGCAAACCGCACGCGCCGCTGCTCGCGCCGCTGTCGAAGCAGGGCGGCCGCAACAACGCCGGACGCATTACCGTGCGCCACAGGGGCGGCGGCCACAAGCGGCACTACCGGCTCGTGGATTTCAGGCGCAACAAGGACGGCATCCCGGGCCGCGTCGAGCGTCTCGAGTACGACCCGAACCGCAGCGCCAACCTGGCGCTCGTGCTGTACGCCGACGGCGAGCGGCGCTATATCCTGGCGCCTAAGCGCGTCGCGGCCGGCGCCGTCGTGCAGTCGGGCAGCGATGCGCCGATCAGGCCCGGCAACGCCCTGCCGCTCAAGAACATCCCGGTCGGCACGCAGGTTCATTGCGTGGAGATGAAGCCCGGCAAGGGCGGTCAGATGGCGCGCAGCGCCGGAGCGTCCGTGCAGATCGTCGCGCGCGAGGGCAACTATGCCACGCTGCGCCTGCGCTCGGGCGAGATGCGCAAGATTCACGTGAACTGTCGCGCGACGGTTGGCGAGGTCGGCAACGACGACCACAACCTTCGCAAGCTCGGCAAGGCCGGCGCGACCCGCTGGCGCGGTGTCAGACCGACCGTGCGCGGTGTCGCGATGAACCCCGTCGACCATCCGCATGGCGGCGGCGAGGGCAGGACGTCGGGCGGCCGGCATCCGGTATCTCCCTGGGGTGTGCCCGCCAAGGGTTACAAGACGAGAAGCAACAAGCGGACGAAGTCGATGATCGTTCGCAGCAGGAAGCAGAAGTAGGCCGAGCGGCGCATGACGCCCGGAAGTTGAGATGCCACGTTCGATTAAAAAGGGTCCGTTCGTTGATATCCACTTGATGAAGAAAGTGGAAAAGGCGGTTGCGAATAACGATCGGCGGCCGATCAGGACCTGGTCGCGCCGCTCCATGGTCGTGCCGGACATGGTCGGGCTTACGATCGCCGTCCACAACGGCCGGCAGCATGTTCCCGTGCTGATCTCGGAGAACATGGTCGGCCACAAGCTCGGTGAATTCGCGGTAACCCGGACGTTCCGCGGTCACTCCGGCGATCGCAAGGCCAAGGGTTGAGTTCAGGGAGTCCCGGACAGATGGAAGTTGCGGCCAAACTTCGATACGCGCGCATTTCGCCGCAGAAGTGCCGGCTCGTGGCGGATCAGATCCGTGGCAGGCCCGTGGCGCAGGCGCTCAACATCCTGAGCTTCAGCCCGAAGAAGGCGGCGGCCATCGTGCACAAGGTGCTCGAATCGGCGATCGCCAATGCCGAGCACAACCACGGCGCCGATATCGACGAACTCAGGGTGTCGGTCGTGGAAGTCGATCGTGCGCCGACGTTCAAGCGCTACCGGGCCCGGGCCAAGGGCAGAGGCAACAGGATCTTCAAGCGCAACAGCCACATAACGGTTCGGGTAGCCGACGAGTAGAACAATGGGACAAAAAGTTCATCCGATCGGAATTCGCCTCGGCATCACGAAGGAGTGGTCCTCGAAGTGGTATGCCGATTCGCAGGGGTATTCGGACTACGTGGAACAGGATCACCGGGTTCGCGATTTCCTTCGAAAGAGGCTCAAGGACGCATCCGTGAGCAGGATTCACATCGAGCGACCCGCGAAACGCGCCAATATCACGATTCACACGGCGCGGCCGGGCATCGTCATCGGCAAGAAGGGCGAGGATATCGAGAAGTTGCGCAACGAGGTCGCGCGCCTGCTGGCCATGCCGCTGCATGACGTCAGGATCAACATCGCCGAAATCCGCAAGCCCGAGCTCGACGCGCAGCTCGTCGCGGAAGGCGTCGCCCAGCAGTTGGAACGCCGCGTGCAGTTTCGCCGCGCCATGCGCCGCGCGGTCACGAACACCATGCGGATCGGCGCCGAAGGCATCAAGGTCAAGGTGTCCGGGCGTCTGAACGGCGCGGAGATCGCCCGCTCGGAATGGTATCGGGAAGGCCGCGTGCCGCTGCATACCTTGCGTGCGGACATCGACTACGGGCTCGCCGAGGCGCGCACGACCTACGGAGTGATCGGCGTCAAGGTCTGGGTGTTCCGCGGCGAGGTATTCGATTCCGCCGGCGCTTCCAGGGACGCCGCCGACGGGCCGCGCCAGCAGTAGCGGAAGAGCGTCATGCTTCAACCCAAACGAACCCGATACAGGAAACAGCAGAAGGGCCGCAACAAGGGCTTCGCGCAGCGCGGCCATGCGGTCAGTTTCGGCGAATTCGGCCTCAAGGCCATGAGCCGCGGCCAGTTGACGTCGCGGCAGATCGAGGCGGCGCGGCGCGCCATGACACGGCACGTCAAGCGCGGCGGCAAGATCTGGATTCGCGTCTTTCCCGACAAGCCGATCACGAAGAAGCCGCTCGAGGTTCGGCAGGGCAAGGGCAAGGGCAACGTCGAGTACTGGGTTGCGCAGATCCAGCCCGGCCGGGTGCTCTACGAGATGGCCGGCGTCCACGAAGACGTGGCCCGGGAGGCGTTCAAGAGGGCGGCCGCGAAGCTGCCGGTCCGTACCGCGGTGGTCCGGAGGCAGGCAATCTGATGAAGGCCGGGGAACTCAGGAACATGACCGGCGCGGAGCTCGGCGAGGAATTGCTGAAGCTCAGGCGTGCGCAATTCGGCATGCGCGTTCAGGCCGTGACGGGCCAGGGCGTCAAGCCCGACCAGCATCGCAAGATTCGCCGCGACATCGCCCGGATCAAGACGGTGCTGCGCGAACGGGCGGGCAGCGAAGCAGAGAGTGACAGCGAATGAGTGCCGAAGGAAAAGCCGCGAGCGGCAAGACACGCAAGGTCGTCGGCCGGGTGGTCAGCGACGGGATGGACAAGAGCGTGACCGTTGCGATCGAGCGGCTCGTGCGCCATCCCGTGTACGGCAAGTACATCCGCCGGACGACGAAGGTCCTCGCGCACGACGAGGACAACGGCTGCCGGACCGGCGACACCGTCGCCATAAGCGAATGCCGGCCGCTGTCCAGGCGCAAGTCGTGGCGGGTCGTCGAGGTCATGACGAGGGCCGCGTCCGACGAGGCGCAGACTTGAGGATCGGGCGATGATTCAAGCCGAAACCGTTCTGCAGTCCGCTGACAACAGCGGCGCCCGCAGACTTCAGTGCATCAAGGTGCTCGGCGGGTCCAGGCGCCGCTACGCGCGCATCGGAGACATCATCCGCGTGACGATCAAGGACGCGATTCCGCGCGGACGGGTCAAGAAGGGCGAGATCTACCACGCGGTCGTGGTTCGCACGCGCAAGGGAATCCGGCGTCCGGACGGTTCGGCGATTCGTTTCGACGGCAACGCCGCCGTATTGCTCAACAACCGTTTCGAGCCGATCGGGACGCGGATTTTCGGTCCCGTCACGCGCGAACTGCGCACCAGTCGCTTCATGAAGATCATTTCGCTGGCGCCGGAAGTGCTGTAGGCAACGTCATGAAACGCATCAGGCAAGGCGATGAAGTCGTCGTGATCGCCGGCAAGGACAAGGGCCGGCGAGGGTCCGTTCTGAAGGTGTTCAGCGACGGCCGCGTGATCGTCGAGAACGTCAACGTCGCGCACAAGCACCAGAAGCCCAATCCGAACGCCGGCGTGCCGGGCGGCATCATCGAGAAAGAGATACCGCTGCATGCATCGAACGTCATGCTCTACAACCCGGCCACGGACAAGGGCGACCGCATCGGTGTGCGCAAACTGGAAGACGGCCGCAAGGTGCGTTACTTCAAGTCCAACAACGAAGTACTGGATACGTGAGATGAGCCGGCTGCAGGAGTTCTACACGAAGGAGGTCGTGCCGAAGCTGCGCGAGCAGCTCGAACTCTCCAACGTCATGGCGGTGCCCCGCATCACGAAGATCACGCTGAACATGGGTGTCGGCGAGGCGCTCGCCGATCGCAAGATTCTCGAGAACGCGATCGGCGACCTGACGCGCATCGCCGGGCAGAAGCCCGTGCCCTGTCTCGCGCGCCGGTCCGTGGCGAGCTTCAAGATCCGCGAAGGCTTTCCGATCGGCTGCAAGGTCACGCTGCGCCGACAGCGCATGTACGAGTTCCTCGATCGCCTGATCAACGTGGCGATCCCCCGAATTCGCGATTTTCGCGGGTTCTCCGCCCGGGCGTTCGACGGCCGCGGCAATTTCAGCATGGGCGTCCGGGAGCAGATCATCTTTCCCGAGATCGACTACGACAAGGTCGATGCCATTCGCGGGCTGGACATCGCGATCACGACGTCGGCGCAGGACGACGCCGGTGGCCGGGCCCTGCTCGAGGCATTCAATTTTCCGCTCAGACAGAACTGATCCACGGAGCGCTTGATGGCAAAGAAATCGATGGTCGCGAGGCAGAAGAAGCGGTTGCGCACGGTGCGGCGTTACGCTGCGAAGCGCGAGAAGCTCAGGAAGATCATTCGCGACCCGCTGTCGTCGGACGAGCAGAAGCTGGCCGCGCAACTCGGTCTGCAGGCGCTGCCGCGCAACGCGAGCCCGGTGCGTCTCAGGAACCGCTGCGCGATCTCGGGCCGGCCGAACGGCTATTACCGAAAGTTCGGGCTCGGACGCAACAAGTTGCGCGAGGCGGCGATGCGCGGCGAGATTCCGGGCTTGTCGAAGGCGAGCTGGTAGGCGGGAGGATCGTCCGGTGAGTATGAGTGACCCGATCGCCGATATGCTGACGCGCATCAGAAACGGCCAGAAGGCCCGCAAGGTCTCCGTGTCGTTGCCCGCCTCGAGCGTCAAGCTCGCGATCGCCGACGTTCTGCAGCGCGAAGGCTACGTGACCGGCGTGTCGACGGAAGAGGACGGTGTCAAGCGGACGATGACGGTCGAACTGAAGTATCACGAGGACGAGCCCGTCATCGAGCGTCTCGAGCGCGTGAGCCGGCCGGGCCTCAGGGTCTATGTCGACACCGACAAGCTGCCGAGCGTTCAGGGCGGTCTGGGCGTTGCGATCATCTCCACTTCGAGCGGCGTGATGACGGATCGCGAGGCGCGGGCGAAGCGCCACGGCGGCGAAGTGCTCTGTTTCGTGTCCTGATGCGGCGGGAATGAACCGATGTCGAGGGTAGCCAAACTTCCAGTCGAGCTCGTCAAGGACGTCACGGCCAGTATTGACGGTCAGGCGCTGACGATCGCGGGGCCCATGGGCAGCCTGGCGCTCGAGGTCAACTCGGAAGTCGAAGTCAGCCAGAACGACGGGCGCGTTGCCGTGGCCGCGCGCTCGGGCAGCCGTTTCGCCAACGCGATCGCGGGCACGACGCGCGCGCTGATCGCCAACATGGTCACGGGCGTCAGTTCCGGTTTCGAGCGCAAGCTCGAACTCGTCGGCGTCGGCTATCGCGCTCAGGCCAAGGGCGGAACGATCACGCTTGCATTGGGCTTCTCGCATCCCGTCGAATACGCCGCGCCCGATGGCGTCACGATCGAAACGCCGAGCAATACCGAAATTCTCGTCAAGGGGATCGACCGCCAGCAGGTCGGTCAGGTGGCCGCCGAGCTCAGGGCCTTCAGGCCGCCGGAACCTTACAAGGGCAAGGGCGTCCGATACTCCGACGAGCGTATCGTTTTGCGCGAAGCCAAGAAGAAGTAGCTGTACCGATGCAGAAGAAGACGAAACGTCAACGGCGGGCGCGTCGAACCCGGGCCAGGATCGCGTTGCAGGGCGCCCACAGGCTGTGCGTGCATCGCACGCCGCGCCACATCTACGCGCAGATCATCGATCCCGCCGGCGCGCGCACGCTCGCGAGCGCCTCGACGCTCCTCGCGGAACTGCGCGGGTCGCTCAAGACTACGGGCAACAGGGAAGCCGCGGCCGCGGTCGGCAAGTTGATTGCCGAGCGTGCCATGGCGCAGGGCATCGAGCAGGTTGCGTTCGACCGCTCGGGGTTCAGGTATCACGGCCGCGTCAAGGCGCTCGCCGACGCGGCGCGTGAAGCGGGCTTGCGAATCTAGTCGCGGCGCGGCAGTCAGAGTCGAAATCAATGGCAACCGAAGAATTTCAGGAAAAACTCGTCGCGGTCAATCGCGTGGCGAAGGTCGTCAAGGGCGGCCGGCAATTCGGCTTCACGGCGCTGACCGTGGTCGGCGACGGCAATGGCCGTGTCGGATACGGCTACGGGAAGGCCCGCGAGCTGCCGCTGGCCATACAGAAGGCCATGCAGGCGGCGCGCAAGAACGTGCGGCCGATCAACCTCAAGCGGGAGACGCTGCAGTACGAGCTGCGCGGCCGGCACGGTGCGACGCGCGTGTTCATGCAGCCGGCGTCGGAAGGCACGGGAATCATCGCCGGCGGCGCGATGCGCGCGGTGTTCGAGTGCGCCGGCGTGCGCAACGTGCTCGCCAAGAGCTACGGCTCGCGCAATCCGATCAACCTCGTCCGGGCGACGCTCGACGCGCTCGACAACATGCGCTCGCCGCAGGAGATCGCGGCCAAGCGCGGCAAGACGGTCGACGAAATACTTGGTACAGAGGAATAGATGTGGCCAGGAAGGCGAAGCAGCTACGACTCACGCTGCTAAAGAGCAGGTTTCACCGCAAGCCCGGGCACGCCGAGTGTCTGGGCGGTCTGGGCCTGCGCAAACGTCACCAGACCGTGACGGTCGCCGATACTCCCGAGAACAGGGGCATGGTCCGCAAGGTCGGCTACCTGCTCCAGGTCGAGGAGCTGTGACGTGCGCCTGAACACACTCAAGCCCGCTCGCGGCAGCCGCCGTGTGCCCAAGCGCGTGGGCCGGGGAGCGTCTGCCGGACAGGGCAAGACGGCCGGCCGCGGCACGAAGGGCCAGCACTCGCGCGCCGGGGGCTATCACAAGACCGGTTTCGAGGGCGGACAGATGCCGTTGCAGCGGCGTCTGCCCAAGGTCGGTTTCGTCGCGCGGCGCTCGCGCACGGGCGCCCAGGTACGCGTCCATGAGCTTGGCCGGTTCGCCGATCAGAGCGTGGATCTCGCGGCGCTCAAGGCCGCACACCTGGTACCGAAACACGCCAACCGCGCGAAGATCTTCGCTTCCGGCACGCTCGAGGCGCCCGTCAGGGTCGTCGGGATCAAGGTGACGCCAGGGGCAAGAAAGATCATCGAGGCCGCCGGAGGCAGCGTGGAGTAAGCATGGCCAGAGCGGGCAGCAATCCGGCGCAGATGTTGGGCGATGCCGCGCGCTTCGGCGAGTTGCGCCAGCGGCTCGCGTTTCTCGTGGGCGCGCTGGTCGTTTACAGGATCGGCACGTTCATTCCCGTGCCCGGAATCGATCCGGTCGCGCTCGACCAGTTCTTCCAGGCCCAGTCGGGCACGATCCTGAGCATGTTCAACATGTTCTCCGGCGGCGCGCTCGAGCGCCTGTCGATCTTCGCGCTCGGCATCATGCCCTACATCTCGGCCTCGATCATCATGCAGATGGCCACGCACGTCGTGCCCACTCTCGGTCAACTGCGCAAGGAGGGCGAGTCGGGCCGGCGCAAGATCACCCAGTACACGCGCTACGGCACGGTCGTGCTGTCGAGCTTCCAGGCCCTGGCCGCGGCGACCGCGCTGCAGAATCAGGGCGTCGTGCTCAATCCCGGCACCGGTTTCGTGCTCACGGCCGCCGTGACGCTCGTGACCGGCACGATGTTCCTGATGTGGCTCGGCGAACAGATCACGGAGCGCGGTATCGGCAACGGCATATCCATGATCATCCTGTCGAGCATCCTGTCCGGGCTGCCCTCGGCGATCGGCGGCACGCTCGAGCTCGTCAACACCGGCGGCATGAACCCGGCGATGCCGTTGATCCTCGGCATCCTGGTCCTCGGCGTGACGGGCTTCGTCGTGTTCATGGAGCGCGCGCAGCGGCGCATCACCGTGAACTACGCCAAACGCCAGCAGGGCAGGCGCATGTATGCGGGCCAGACGAGCCATCTGCCGTTCAAGATCAACATGTCCGGCGTGATCCCGCCGATTTTCGCGTCGAGCCTGATCCTCTTTCCGGCGACGATCGCGAGCTGGTTCGGCACGAGCGAGGCCGTGTCGTGGCTGCAGCGCCTGGCGGCGAGCCTCGCGCCGGGTCAGCCGGTATACATACTGCTGTATGCCGCGCTGATCATCTTCTTCTGCTTTTTCTATACGGCTCTCGTGTTCAATTCCAGGGAGACGGCCGACAATCTGAAGCGTTCGGGCGCCTTCATACCCGGTATCAGGCCGGGCCAGCAGACGGCCGAGTACATCGACAAGGTGCTTACGCGGCTCACTTTCTGGGGGGCGATGTACATCACGGCCGTTTGCCTGATGCCGGAGTTCATGATTCTGCAGTTCAACGTGCCGTTCTACTTCGGCGGTACGTCGTTGCTCATCATCGTCGTCGTGTCGATGGATTTCATGGCGCAACTGCAGGCGCACATGATGACGCACCAGTACGAAGGCCTGATGAAGAAGGCCAATCTCAAGGGCTACGGCCGGCGTCCGATGTAGCGGGGCCAGGAGCATAGAAATGAAAGTCAGGGCATCCGTCCGAAAGATGTGCAGAAACTGCAAGATCATCCGCCGTAACGGCGTGATCCGGGTGATCTGCACCGATCCGCGCCACAAGCAGCGGCAGGGCTAGGGGCAATAGCGATGGCACGTATAGCGGGCATCAACATACCGGTGCACAAGCACATCTCGATTGCGCTGACGCAGATTCACGGCGTCGGGCGCAGTCGGGCCATGGCGGCCTGCGCGGCCGCCGACATCGACCCGGCGACGCCGGTTCGCGATCTGAGCGAGCCCGAGGTCGCCAGGCTCAGGGACGTCGTCTCCGGTCTCATGATCGAAGGCGACCTGCGCCGCGAAGTCGGCATGAACATCAAGCGGCTCATGGATCTTGGCTGCTATCGTGGGATCCGCCATCGCCGCGGTCTGCCGAGCCGGGGTCAGCGTACCCGCACGAACGCCCGAACCCGCAAGGGTCCGCGCAAGCCGATCCGCAAGTAGCGTCAGGAGACACGATGGCCAGACAGCGCAGCACGGCGAAAAAGAAGATCAAGCGACAGATACTCGATGCTGTCGCCCACATACACGCGTCCTTCAACAACACGATCATCACGATCACGGACCGCCAGGGTAACGCCCTGTCGTGGGCAACCTCGGGCGGTTGCGGGTTCAGGGGATCGCGCAAGAGCACGCCCTTCGCCGCCCAGGTGGCGGCCGAGAAGGTGGGTAACGTGGCCAAGGAGTACGGGGTCAAGAACCTCGAGGTTCGCGTCAAGGGCCCGGGGCCGGGACGCGAGTCTGCCGTGAGGGCGCTCAATGCGCTCGGTTTTCGAATTTCGCAGATCGAGGACGTGACCCCGATTCCCCACAACGGCTGCCGGCCACCGAAACGACGAAGAGTCTGAGCGGAAACGAAATGGCGAGATACAGAGGTCCAACTTGCAAGCTTTCCCGGCGCGAGGGCACCGACCTTTTTCTCAAGAGCGGCATCAAGCCCCTTGAGGCGAAGTGCAAGCTCGAGGTGCCGCCCGGCGGCCCCGGGCAGCGGCGTCCGCGCCTTTCCGACTACGGCGTGCAACTGCGCGAGAAGCAGAAGCTGCGCCGGATGTACGGCGTGCTCGAGCGACAGTTTCGCAACTATTACAAGAAGGCGTCGAAGGTCAAGGGATCGACGGGCGAAAACCTGCTCATGATGCTCGAGGCGCGCCTCGACAACGTGGTCTACCGGATGGGCTTCGCTTCGACGCGCGCCGAAGCGCGCCAGCTCGTGAGCCATCGCGGCATCGTGGTCAACGACCGGATCGTCAACATTCCTTCCTGTCAATTGAAGGTCGGCGACAAGGTCGCCGTGCGCGACCGCGCAAGATCGCAGACCAGAATCCAGGCCGCGCTCGACATTGCCGGGCAGGTCGGATTTCCGGAGTGGGTCGAGGTTGACGCCGAGAAGATGGTGGGTACGCTCAGGACTTTCCCCGAACGCGACGAGATCCTTCCGGACATCAACGAGAATCTGGTCGTCGAGCTTTACTCCAAGTAACGCGAGGAACATCTCAGATGCAGGGATCAGCTACTGATTTCTTGAAGCCGCGTGCGGTACGCGTCCAGCCGTCCGGCTTGAACCGGGCCAAGGTCACGGTCGAGCCGTTCGAACGCGGTTTCGGTCATACGCTCGGTAATGCGCTGCGGCGCATTCTGCTGTCGTCAATGCCCGGAGCGGCCATCGTCGAAGCGGAGATCGAGGGCGTGCTGCACGAGTACACGAGCATCGAGGGCGTCCAGGAAGACGTCGTCGACATCCTGCTCAATCTCAAGGCCGTGGCGATCCGGATGCACGCGCGCGAGGAAGCGGAGCTCACGCTGGCCAAGAAGGGTCCGGGACCCGTCGTGGCCGGCGACATCCAGGCCGACCACGACATCGAGATCGTCAACCCGGATCTCGTCATCGCCAACCTGACGAAGGCCGGCGAACTGCGTGCGGTTCTCAAGGTGGCGCGCGGCCGCGGCTATCATCCGGCGATGCAGGCGGCGACGTTCGAGGAGCAGACGCGGCCGATCGGGCGGTTGCAGCTCGATGCCTCGTTCACGCCGATACGCCGCGTGACCTACAGCGTCGAGGCCGCGCGCGTCGAGCAGAGGACGAACCTCGACAAGCTGATCATCGATATCGAGACGAACGGCACCATCGAGGCCGAAGACGCCATCCGGCGCGCCGGCAGCATTCTCAAGAACCAGCTCGACGTTTTCGTCGAACTGCAGGGCGAGGGCGACCCCGCCTACGGCAGCACCGAGACGCATGTGGCCCCGATCCTCATGAGGCCGGTCGACGAGCTCGAGCTCACCGTTCGGTCGGCGAACTGCCTCAAGGCCGAGAGCATCAACTACATCGGCGATCTCGTGCAGCGCACGGAAGTCGAGTTGCTGCGCACGCCGAATCTCGGCAAGAAGTCGCTCACCGAGATCAAGGAAGTGCTCGAGAACCACGGCCTCGCTCTCGGCACGCACCTGGACAACTGGCCGCCGGCCGCGCTTCGCACCGACGAGGAGCCGGCTTCGGTGGCGTTCTAGACGGCTCACGAACCATGCGTCACAGGAAATCCGGTCGCAGGCTCGGCAGGACATCGGCGCATCGCAAGGCGATGTACCGGAATCTTGCCGTCTCGCTGCTGCAGCACGAAACGATCCGCACGACCCTGCCCAAAGCCAAGGAACTCCGGCGCGTCGTCGAGCCGTTGATCACGCTCGCGAGGCACGCCAGCGATAACTCCGGCGATGCCGGGCGCCTGCGCCGGCTCGCCTTGTCAAGGCTCAGGGACGATGCTGCGGTCGGCAAGCTCTTCAACGAACTCGGGCCGCGCTTCAGGGATCGGCCGGGTGGCTACCTGCGGATTCTCAAGATCGGACATCGGGCCGGCGACGCCGCGCCGATGGCCATGGTCCAGTTGCTCGATCAGCCGGAAGCCGAAGACTGAGCGACTCCTGACGCCGGTGAGGGGCGGCCGCTCGCATCATCTATCCCCTCACCTCTCCCTTCGGCGTTGCCGCCAGCGCTGCCGCGGCCGGCGCAGGGTCAGTTTCTGCCACGGTATCCGGATCCAGCGGGCGATGCGCTCGAGCCATAGCGGGCGGTAGCGCGCGGCGTCCTCGGGCGACAACTCGCTCATGTTCCTTCGATACTTGAGCTTGACCCAGGCGTTGAGGTCGAGTTGCGCGAACCAGGCGAACCGCATGCTGTTCCAGGCGCCAGCGGGATGTTTCCTGAGGCTCGCGACGCCGAAGTCGATGATGTAGGGGCGTTCGGCGGGACCGACGAGCACGTTGTCCTTGCGCTTGAGATCGCCGTGCGCGACACCGGCCGCGTGCATCGCCGCGATCGTCCCGTACAGGTCGGTGAAGAAACGCTCGCGGTCTTCGAGATGCGGTTCGTGGTCGCGCAGCGAGGGTCCGGCGATCGATTCGAGTACGAGATAGCGATCATCGAGCAGTCCGAACGATTTCGGAATTCCGGCGACGCCCTCGAGCCGCTCATAGATTCTCTGTTCCCGCCGCAGCGCCGCGATGCCGAGCCGGCGCCGCGGAAACGATTCGTGCGGGCGCTTGACGACGACGTCGCCGAGCGGGCTCGCGTAGCGATGCACGGTCGCCTGGTAGCCCTCGCCGAGCAGCGTGCCCGGGTTCGTCGCGACCTCGTCGCGCAGCCAGGCTGCGAGCGCGGCGCGCCGGTCGTCGCCGGCCTTCATCCCGATACCGTCCAGCCGGGGCGGCAGCGCTGGCCGGCGCCGGCTACCAAACGATCAGGCCCATGCAGGCGACGATATACACGGCGATCAGGATCTCGCCGTTGCGCCCCATGCTCTTCGCGAAAGACCAGCGCCCGCCGCCCATGGCGGCGGCGTTGCCCAGCGCCGGTACGAGCGCGGGCACATCCCGAGCCCAGCGTTCCCAGCGCTCGCCGAAATACCGCCTGAGTTTGCGGTCCTCGTACTCGATCGCGGGCGGATAGTAGAACCAGAAGAACAGCACCGCGAGGGGCAGCGCCCACCAGTTGGCGTTGGCGAGCGACAAACCGCAGATAATCAGTATGTTGCCGGTGTACAGCGGGTGCCGCACGAGCGCGTACGGCCCGTTGGTCGCAAGTTCCTCGTTCTTGACGATGAAGCCGCTCGCATAGAGCCGGATCAGCGTGCCGGCCAACGCGAGCGGGATGCCGATCACGACCGGGAGCGTGCTCGGCGCGGCGGTCAGCGCGTAGAGCAGAATCAGCAGGACGGCCCCGAGCTGACGCGAAATCTCGTGGTATCGGAGCTCCCGGATCGAGTGGCTCAGACCGCTGAGCGGCGGCAAGTCGTGCGTTCTATGTGACATCTACCGGCCGTTCGCGTTGGTTAACCGTGCAATCTCGGGAATAATAGACGCCCCTCTATGCATCTACCAGGCAGCGCGGCCCATGCCGGCCGCACCATGCCGACCGGACCCGGATGGACCGCCCCTTCGGAAATCACTTCGCGACGCGATCCCTCGTCATGGCCAATCGCGGCATCGTCGCGACGAGCCAGCCGCTGGCCAGCGCGATCGGGCTCGAGATCCTGCGCCGCGGCGGCACGGCGGTCGACGCCGCGATCGGCGCGAACGCGGCGCTCGGTCTCATGGAGCCGACCGGTTGCGGCATCGGCGGAGACCTGTTCGCGATCGTCTGGGACGAGTCGGAGGGCAGGCTCACGGGGCTCAATGCCAGCGGACGGTCGCCGCTCGGCTTGACCCGCGCGCACTTCGACAGCCTGAACGTCCCGCAGATCCCGCCGTCGGGGCCGCTGTCGGTCAGCGTGCCCGGGGCCGTGGATGGCTGGTTCGAGCTGCACGAACGATTCGGCAAGCTGTCGATGCGGGAGATTCTCGAACCCGCGATTGACTACGCGCGCGAGGGCTTTCCGGTCAGCGAGATCATCGCTGCGTCCTGGGCTGCCGAAGTCGACCGGCTCGGCGCTTACCCGGGTCTCGCGGAGATCTATGCGCCGTCGGGCCGTGCGCCGGCGGCCGGCGATACCTTCACGAACCCGCGGCTCGCGGCCGCCTATGAACTCATCGCGGACGACGGGCGCCGGGCTTTCTACGATGGCTCGATCGGGGCGGAGATTGCCGTGAACATGCGAGCCCAGGGCGGGTTTCTGGACCGTGACGACCTCCGCGCTCACGTCTCCGAATGGGTCGATCCCGTGTCGACGAGTTACCGCGGCCATGACGTTTGGGAGCTGCCGCCGAACGGTCAGGGCATCGCCGTGCTGCAAATGCTGAACCTGCTCGAGGGCTTTGATCTCGCCGCGCTCGAGTGGGGAAGCGCCGAACACCTGCACCTGTTGATCGAGGCGAAGAAGCTCGCTTTCGAGGATCGGGCGCGCCACTACGCAGACCCGGCGTTCGCAGACGTTCCCGTGGCTGCGCTGATCGGCAAGGAATACGCCGCGCTGCGCCGTGCGCAGATCCGTCCCGATGCCGTGCTGGCCGAGCCGCACTGGGGCGACCCGCGCGCACTCCGCGCCGGCGATACCGTGTACCTCGCGGCGGCCGACCGGGCCGGCAACATGGTGTCCCTGATTCAGAGCAACTATCGCGGGATGGGCTCGGGCGTCGTTGCCCGCCGATTCGGCTTCACGCTGCAGAATCGGGGCGAAGCGTTCAGTCTCCAGAGCGATCATCCGAACGCTTACGAGCCCGGCAAGCGGCCGTTCCACACGATCATCCCGGGCTTCCTCACGCGCGACGGCCGGCCGCTCATGGCATTCGGCGTGATGGGCGCCGCCATGCAACCTCAGGGCCAGGTGCAGGTGCTCAGCAACATCATCGACTTCGGCATGAATGCGCAGGAGGCCGGCGACGCGCCGCGAGTCCGGCACGACGGGTCGAGCGAGCCGACCGGTGGCCGCATCAGCGGCGGCGGAACGGTTTGCCTGGAATCGGGCTTTGCCGCCGCGACGGTCGCGGAACTCAGCCGACTCGGCCACGCGGTCGGCCGCGCGGATGCCGGCGAAGGCGGTTTCGGCGGCTATCAGGCGATAATGCGCGACACCGAACGCAAGCTCTACATGGGTGCGTCGGAATCGCGCAAGGACGGCTGCGCGTTGGGTTATTGAGGACAGGGCCGACGATGGAAACGGTATTGACGGGGATCACGACGACGGGCACGCCGCATATCGGCAACTACGTCGGCGCGATCCGCCCGGCGGTCGAAGCGAGCACGCGCGGCGACGCGCGCTCGTTCTTCTTTCTCGCCGACTATCACTCCCTGGTGAAGAGCACGGATCCTGATCTCGTCGCGCGCTCGACGCTCGAAATCGCCGCCGCCTGGCTCGCGGCCGGCCTCGATCCGGACAAGGTCCTGTTGTATCGGCAATCCGACATCCGCGAGATTCCGGAGCTTGCATGGATACTCACCTGCGTCACGGCCAAGGGGCTCATGAACCGGGCGCACGCCTACAAGGCCGCAGTCGCGGAGAACGAAGCGGGCGGCGGCAAGGACGCCGATCGCGGCATCACCATGGGGCTCTTCAGCTATCCGATCCTCATGACGGCCGACATCCTCATGTTCAATGCGCACAAGGTGCCCGTCGGCCAGGACCAGAGACAGCACGTGGAAATGGCGCGCGATATCGCGGCGCGCTTCAACCATCACTTCGGCGAGACCTTCGTGCTGCCGGAGGCGGACATCAGCAAGGAGACGGCCGTGCTGCCGGGGCTCGACGGCCGCAAGATGTCCAAGAGCTACGGCAATACGATCCCGTTGTTCCTGCCGGAGAAACGCCTGCGCAAGGCGATCATGAAGATCAGGACGAACTCGCAGTTGCCCGAAGAACCGAAGGACCCCGACGCCAGCACGCTGTTCAAGATCTACCAGGCATTCGCCACGCCCGAGGAGACCGAAGCCGTACGCGAACGCTACCGTGAAGGCATCGGCTGGGGCGAGATGAAGCAGCTCCTGTTCGAGTACGTCAACGATCACCTGAGCGCCGCGCGCGAGGAGCATGCCCGCCTGCTCGCGGCGCCGGACCACGTGGAGGCCGTGCTACGCCAGGGAGCGGAGAAAGCGCGCGCCGTCAGCCGGCCGTTTCTCGAGGAGATTCGCAGCCGCGTCGGACTCAGGCCGTTGGGCTGAGGGACCTGCGCGCAGCGTCAGCCGTACATCAGGCGTTCGCCCTTCGGTTCCGGGACGGGCCTGCCCGACTCCCGTGCCGTATCGAGACCTCGCGTTGCGCCCGTACCCACGCGAACGCGTCGGCCAGAACTTCCGACTGTTCCCGGTTCATCGCGGCGACGTTCACGCGCGCCGGCGGCAGCATGTAGATGTGGAACCGGCTTTCCATGAGCAACTGCTCTTCTGCACTGATCGGCAGGCAGGAGAACATGCCTTGCTGCCGTTCGACGAAACCCGCATCGAAGCCCGGGTTCGCGCGCTCGATCGTCCGGCGCAGCGCTGCCCGCAGTTCGACGATGCGAGCCCGCACGGCGTCGAGTTCCGACCGCCAAAGCGCCTCGAGTTCCGGCGTCGAGAGAATCTCGTGCACGATCGCGGCGCCGTGGTCGGGCGCCATGAAATACAGTTGCCGGAGCGTGTCGCGCAGCTTGCGGCGCACCGCGCCGGCATTCCGGGCTTCAGGGGGCAGGATAATCGACAGCAGGCCCGCGCGGTCGCGGTAGATGCCGAACGACTTCGAGGACGACACCGTCAACAGCAATTCGGGCACGCGCGAAGCGAGCAGCCTGAGGCCCGCGACATCGTCTTCGATACCCCGGCCGAAGCCCTGGTAGGCCACATCGACGAACGGGATCGCGCCGGTCTCGACAACGATTTCCGCGACGGATTCCCACAGGTCCAGGGTCAGGTCCTCGCCGGTCGGGTTGTGGCAGCAGCCGTGCAACAGCAGCAGATCGCCGGGGCGCATCGACCGCAGGTCCTCGAGCATGCCGGCCGCGTCGAGATTGCCGCTGTCGTAGTAGCGGTAGGACCGGACCGCCATGCCGGCCTGCTCGAAGAACTCGATCTGGTGGCCCCAGACCGGCGTCGAGACCCAGACGGCGCTGCCGGGCGACAGGTCATGAACGAGTTCGGCTGCCGCCCTGAGCGCCGGACCCGCGCCCGGCGTCTGCGCGGACACGATCCTGCCGCCGGCGCGCGCCGGGTGATCGTCGCCGAGCACCAGCGCTTCGACGCTGCGGCAGTAATCCAGGTTGCCGAGCGGCGACAGGTAGGTCTTGGAGAGATTGCGTTCTAACAGGCGGGCTTCGGCCTGGCGCACGGCCTGCATGACCGGCACCGTGCCCGAGTCGTCGCGGAATACGCCGATGCCGAGATCGATCCTGTCCGCGTGCGTATCGTTCGCAAGGCGCACGAACATCGCTTCGATCGGATCGTTCGGGTGGTCGCTCAAGTTCCTGAACATCGAATAGTCCCTGCTTTCGCCGGCCGCAGCGTTTGGTGGGGCGTACGAATGCGCCCGCTACTGAGTCTCCCGCGCGGCCACGCGCCGGTCTGCACCCGGCAGGACCTCGCGGAGCGCCGCGCCCGTATGTGAGCGCGGATCGCCGACGATGGCCTCCGGCGGGCCGGCCGCGACGACCTCGCCGCCGCCGGAGCCGCCTTCCGGACCGAGATCGATGATCCAGTCGGCCGTCTTGATCACCTCGAGGTTGTGTTCGATCACGACGACCGTGTTGCCCTTGTCGCGCAGGCGGTAGAGCACCTCGAGCAGTTGCGCGATGTCGTGGAAGTGGAGGCCCGTCGTCGGTTCGTCGAGGATGTAGAGCGTCGATCCCGTGCTGCGCTTGGACAGCTCCCTGGAGAGCTTGACGCGCTGGGCCTCGCCGCCGGAGAGCGTCGTCGCGTTCTGGCCGAGTTCGATGTAGGTCAGCCCGACCGCGTCGAGCGTTGCCAGCTTTCTTGCGATCTGCGGGACGTTGCGGAAGAAGGCGAGCCCTTCCTCGACGGTCATTTCGAGAATGTCGGAGATGTTCTTTCCCTTGTACAGGACGTCGAGCGTTTCGCGGTTGTAGCGCTTGCCCTCGCAAACGTCGCAGCGCACGTAGACGTCCGGCAGAAAGTGCATCTCCACCTTGATGACGCCGTCGCCCTGGCAGGCCTCGCAGCGGCCGCCCTTGACGTTGAAGCTGAAGCGTCCCGGCTTGTAGCCGCGCGACCGCGATTCCTGGGTCGCGGCGAAGAGATCCCGAATCGGCGTGAAGAGCCCCGTGTACGTCGCCGGATTCGAGCGCGGCGTCCGCCCGATCGGGCTCTGGCTGATTTCGATGACGCGGTCGAAATGCTGCAGGCCTTCGACGCCGTCGTACGGGGCCGGATCCTCGCCGCTGCTGTTGATGGCGCGAGCCGCGAGCCGGTACACGGTGTCGTTGATCAGCGTGCTCTTGCCCGAGCCCGAGACGCCGGTGACGCAGATCATGAGACCCACGGGGATGTCGACGTCGATCCCCTTGAGGTTGTTGCCGCGCGCCCCTTGCACGGTCAACACGGTCTGGTCGTCGAAGTGCCGCCGGTTCGCGGGCAGCGGAATCTTGCGCCTGCCGGTCAGGTATTGACCCGTCAGCGATGCGGGTTCCGCGCTGATCTCGTCCGGCGTTCCCTGGGCGACGATCTTGCCGCCGTGCACGCCTGCTCCCGGCCCGAGATCGACGACATGGTCGGCGGCCATGATGGCGTCCGCGTCATGCTCGACGACGAGCACGGTGTTGCCGAGGTCGCGCAGATTCATAAGCGTGTCGAGCAGACGTTTGTGGTCACGTTGATGCAGCCCGATCGACGGTTCGTCGAGGATGTACATGACGCCGACGAGTCCGGAGCCGATCTGGCTCGCGAGCCGGATACGCTGCGCCTCGCCGCCCGAGAGTGTCTCCGCGCTGCGGTCGAGCGTGAGATAGCCGAGCCCGACATCGGCGAGGAACCTGAGCCGGTCGCGGATCTCCTTGACGATCTTCTCCGCGATTTCGCCGCGCCAGCCGGCGAGCTTGAGATCGTTCAGGAACTCGAGCGCCCGGTTCACGCTCAGGCAGTTGATGGCCGGCAGCGCGCGGTCGCCGACGAACACGTTGCGGGCGGCTTCGTTCAGGCGCGTGCCGCCGCAGCTTCCGCAGGGCTGAACGCTCTGATAGCGGCCGAGCTGCTCGCGCACGGCGCTCGACTCCGTTTCCCGGAAGCGGCGCTGCATGTTCGGGACGATGCCCTCGAAGGTATGCCGCCACTGGCTTTCGCTGCCCTTTGCGGACACGTAGCGAAACCGGATGCGCTCGCTGCCGCTGCCGTAGAGCACGATGTTGCGTATCCTGGCCGGCAGCTTCTCGAACGGCTGCTCGATATCGAAGTCGTAGTGATCGGCGAGCGAGCGGATGACCCGGAAGAACCAGGGGTTGTTGCGGTCCCAGCCGCGGATCGCGCCGCCGGCAAGCGACAGGTGCGGGTGCCGGACGATTCTCGCCACGTCGAAGAACCGCCGTGCGCCGAGCCCGTCGCAGTCCTGGCAGGCGCCGATCGGATTGTTGAACGAGAACAGGCGCGGCTCGAGTTCTGCGATGCTGTAGCCGCATTGCGGACAGGCGAACCGGTTCGAGAACACCATCCGCTCCCTGTCCGGCTCGTCCATGAACAGAATCTGGGCGACGCCGTCGCCGATATCGAGCGCGGTTTCGAACGACTCCGCGAGCCTGAGCTCGATGTCGGGCCGGGTCCTGAGCCTGTCGACCACGGCTTCGATGTCGTGCTTGATCTTGGCGTCGAGCGTTGGCGTGTCGTCGAGATCGAAAGTCTCGCCGTCGATGCGCACGCGGACGAATCCGGCCGTACGAAGCTCCGCGAGCCGTTCCGCGTGCTCTCCCTTGCGCGACCTGACGACCGGCGCGATCAGGGCGATACGCGTGCCCTCGGCCAGCGACGACACCTGGTCGACCATCTGCGAGACGCTTTGCGCCTGCAGCGTAGCGCCATGCTCGGGGCAGCGCGGAATGCCGGAGCGCGCATAGAGCAGCCGAAGGTAGTCGTGGATCTCCGTGACCGTGCCGACGGTCGAGCGCGGATTGTGCGACGTCGATTTCTGTTCGATCGAGATCGCCGGCGACAGCCCTTCGATATGGTCGACGTCGGGCTTCTCCATGATCGACAGGAACTGCCGCGCGTAGGCCGAAAGCGATTCGACGTAGCGGCGCTGCCCTTCGGCGTAGAGCGTGTCGAACGCGAGCGAGGACTTGCCCGACCCGGAAAGACCAGTGAACACGATCAGCCGATCCCGAGGCAGATCGAGGTCGATGCCTTGCAGGTTGTGCGTCCGCGCCCCGCGGACCTGGATTCGCTGCGTGGACATGGGCGAGAAGGACGAACCGGACGGCGAAGCCAAACGAGCACTATACGCCGCCCGCAAACTTCGGCGCAAAACGGGAATGGGGAGCGCTCAGCGCAGGCGGACGGCGGTGCCGGAGGCGACCAGGAAAATCATGCCCTTGCCGCCGCCGCTGATCTCGTTGTAGTCGAGGTCGACGCCGACGACCGCGTCGGCGCCCAGCGCCTTCGCCTGCTCGGCGAGTTCCTCGAGGCATTGGTCCCGGGCCTCGCGCAGCGCGTTCTGGTGGGTGCCGCTGCGGCCCCCGACGAGATTGCGGATGCCGCCGAGCACATCGCGGAAGATGTTGATGCCGAGCACGCTCTCGGCCGTGACGATGCCGAGCGTTTCGCGGATCTCGCGGCCGGGAAACTCGTACGTCGTGGTGAGACGGGAGAGTGGAATCGACATGGAATACCTCCTTGGGGAGGCTATTTTCGCACGGTTTCCGAGGTGACGGGCCCGCTCCATCCGGGTCTTTCTCAATCCGGAAATTCGCAAATCGAAGGGATGACCGAGCGGTAGACGGAGTCGACATCGGAGCGGCGATGCACCGGCCGCGGCTGCGCCGCCGCCCCGGAGTTTCCGGGCGTCTTGCCGCGTTTCTCGGGTGTTTTCGGACCCGTCAGTGCGTACAATGGAGCGTGTGCATCCGGCGGCCGAAACCCGGCCCGACAACACGACTGGAGTTCCAATGGCAAGGGGTATCAACAAGGTCATCCTGGTCGGCAATCTCGGCGCCGATCCGGAAACTCGCTACATGCCGAGCGGCGGGGCGGTGACCAACCTGAGCATTGCGACGACGGATTCCTGGCGCGACAAGGAAAGCGGCGAACAGCAGGAACGCACGGAATGGCACCGCGTAGCCATGTTCGGCCGTCTCGCCGAGATCGCCGGCGAGTACCTGAGAAAGGGCAGGCAGGTCTACATCGAGGGCCGACTCAGAACCCGCAAGTGGCAGGACCGCGACGGCAACGACCGCTACACGACCGAGATCGTCGCCAACGAGATGCAGATGCTCGGCGGACGGTCCGACACCGGCGCCGGCGCGCCGCCGAGAGCCGCTCCCGAAGTTGCTCCCGCAGCCGCTCCGGCTGCGGCCGCAAGCACTGCATCGAGCGATGCGGGCGATTTCGACGACGACATCCCGTTCTGATCGCGCGCGGCCTTCGCCGTTGCGCGTCAATCCGTGAAAGCGTAACTTTCTCGTCCCGGCCGCTGCCGGGTCGAAAATCAGGTCGTATCGATTTGAGCGAACGCTTCTACATCAAGACTTTCGGCTGTCAGATGAACGAGTACGACTCGGCGAAGATGGCCGACGTGCTGACCGAGTCGCTCGGCGCCACCGCGGCCGACGCGCCCGACGAGGCCCGCATCCTGTTGCTCAACACCTGCTCGGTGCGCGAGAAGGCGCAGGAGAAGGTGTTCTCGCTGCTTGGCAGGTGGCGTGCCCTGAAGCAGCGCCACCCGAACACGATCATCGGCGTCGGCGGCTGTGTCGCGAGTCAGGAGGGTGAGGCGATCGTCGCGCGAGCGCCGTTCGTCGATCTCGTATTCGGGCCGCAGACGCTGCACCGGCTGCCCGACATGATCGGCACGGTTCGCTCGGGCAAGCGCAACGTCGTCGACGTGAGTTTCCCGGAAATCGAGAAGTTCGACGTCATTCCCGAGCCGAGCAAGACTTCCTGCACGGCGTTCCTGTCGGTCATGGAAGGCTGCAGCAAGTACTGCACGTTCTGCGTCGTGCCGTACACGCGCGGCGAGGAGATCAGCCGTCCGCTCGACGATGTGATCGCCGAGGCCTGGCGCCTGGCCGAGCTCGGCGTCAGCGAGATCAATCTGCTCGGGCAGAACGTCAACGCCTATCGCGGCGAAGTGCACGGCGGCGGAACGGCCGATCTCGCGACGCTGATCCACTACATCGCAGCGATCGACGGCGTCGATCGCATCCGCTTCACGACCTCGCATCCGGCGGAGTTCACCGACTCCCTGGTCGAGGCCTACCGCGACGTCGACAAGCTCGCCGGCTATCTGCACCTGCCGGTCCAGAGCGGTTCCGACCGTATCCTCCGGGAGATGAAGCGCGGCTACACCGCGGCGCAGTACCTCGACAAGATCGAGGCGCTCAAGCTCGCGCGGCCGGGCCTGTCGATCTCGTCGGACTTCATAGTCGGTTTTCCGGGCGAAACCGAAGCGGACTTCGAGGACACGCTCGATCTGATCCGCGCCGTCGGCTTCGACCAATCCTTCAGCTTCATATACAGCGCCCGGCCCGGCACGCCGGCTGCCGCACTCGACGATCCGGTACCGCACGCGGTCAAGCAGCGGCGTCTCGAGCGCCTGCAGGCGCTCGTCAACACCCAGGCTGCCGCGATCAGCCGCCGCATGGTCGGTTCGGTCGAGCGCGTTCTCGTCGAGAAGACATCGAAGAAGTCCCGCCGCGAGCTTGCGGGACGAACCGAAAACAATCGCTGGGTCAATTTCCCCGCCGATCCGCGTCTCGTGGGACAATTCGTCGACGTGGCGATCACCGAAGCCCTGCCCAACAGTCTCAGAGGCCGCCTGGCGAGCCCGGATGCGCGCAAGTCCGTTGCCTGAAGCCACCGCAGCCGAACGCGTGCTCGACGTCGTGCTCGCGCCCGACGACCACGAACGCATGGCCAATCTGTGCGGACAGTTCGACGAGCACATCCGGCAGATCGAGGAGAGGCTTGACCTCAGGATCAGCAACCGCGGCAATCGCTTCGAGCTCGCGGGCAGCGAGGCGGCGACGGCGCGGGGCGAACGGGTGCTGCGGGCGCTCTTTGCCGCCACGGGCAGCGAACAGCTCGATCCGGAGCGCGTTCACATGACGCTCGTCGAGCACGCGCATCCCGAGAACGCCGCGGCGCCGTCCGACGAGCTCGTATTGCACGCCAGGCGCCGCGACGTACGCCCCAGGGGGCCCAACCAGATCGCCTACGTCAGGTCGCTGCGCCAGCGCGACCTCACGTTCGGGATCGGTCCGGCCGGAACGGGCAAGACCTACCTCGCGGTGGCCGCGGCCGTCGAGGCCCTGAGCGCGGACGCCGTCCGGCGCATCGTGCTCGTGCGCCCGGCCGTCGAGGCCGGCGAACGGCTCGGATTCCTGCCCGGCGACATGTCGCAGAAGATCGATCCCTACCTCAGGCCGATGTACGACGCGCTCTACGAAATGATGGGCTTCGATCGGGTCGGCAAGCTCATCGACCGGCATGTGATCGAGGTTGCTCCGCTCGCGTTCATGCGCGGCCGCTCGCTCAACGGGGCGTACGTCATTCTCGACGAAGCGCAGAACACCACGCCCGAGCAGATGAAGATGTTCCTGACGAGAATCGGGTTCGGCTCGCGCGCCGCCGTGACGGGCGACGTGACGCAGACCGACCTGCCCCGGGGCGAGCTCTCGGGCCTCAATCACGCGAGCCGCGTGCTCGGCGATGTCGCGGGCGTGGCGTTCGTCCATTTCGGGCCGAAGGACGTCGTGCGCCACCCGCTCGTGCAGCGCATCGTGGCGGCGTATGCCGTTGACGAAAAGAAGCGGCGCGACAGGGAGCCCTAGTGGCCGGCGAGCGCCTCGTCGTGGTGATTCAGGATACCTGTCCGTCCGCAGACACGCCGCCGCCGGAACGGCTGCGCGCGTGGATCGTCTCGGCGCTGAACGGAAATGTCGGCGGCGAACTGACGCTCAGGATCGTCGCCGAGGCCGAGTCGGCCGATCTCAATTCCCGCTACCGGGACGCCGAAGGGCCGACCAACGTGCTCGCCTTCCCGGCCGAGCCCGGCTTGCCGGTGGCGGCCGATGAGCTGCCGCCGCTGGGCGACCTCGTGGTCTGCGCCGAGGTCGTCGCGCGCGAAGCGGCGAGCCAGGGCAAGCCGGCCCACGTCCACTGGGCGCACATCGTCATCCACGGCGCGCTTCATCTGATCGGCTACGACCACGAGTCCGAACCGCAGGCGAAACGGATGCAAGACAGGGAGCGCGTGTTGCTCGACGGTTTCGGGATACCCGATCCCTACCGCGAGCGCCGGTGAGCGGGGTCGCCGGCGACCGTCCGTTCACGCCCTCCGGTACCGATCGAACTGCCGCCTGCCAGTTGCAACGCACGTTCCGCCGCTGCAAGATACGATCAGTCTCATGCCTGACGAACCTCCTGCCAGTCCCCAATCGTCGAGCCGCCAAGGCTGGTGGGCGCGCCTGCTCCACGGGCGCGGCGACGGCAATGGCGACAGAGGCGAAATCATCGACTTCCTGACCGAGTGCCGGCAGCAAAACCGGCTTGCCGGCGACGAGTTCGCGATGCTGCAGGGCGTGCTCGAGGTCTCCGAGGCGCACGTCCGCGAAATCATGGTGCCGCGCTCGCACATGGTCGTGCTGCCGCAGGACGAAGACCTCGACACGCTGCTCGAGATCATCATCGACTCCGGTCACTCGCGTTTTCCCGTGATCGGCGACGGCCGCGACGAGGTCATCGGAATCCTGCTTGCCAAGGACCTGCTCAGACACGTCGGCGACTCGAACCGTAACTTCGACATCGGCAAGCTGCTGAGACCGGCCGTCTTCATTCCCGAGAGCAAGCGCCTCAACACGCTGCTCGGCGAATTCCGGGCAAGCCACAACCACATGGCGATCGTCGTCGACGAATACGGCGGCGTGTCGGGTCTGGCGACGATCGAGGATGTGCTTGAACAGATCGTCGGCAACATCGATGACGAGCATGACCCCGAGGAAGCCGAATACATCGAACCGCAGGAGAATGGCCGGCACGTCGTGCGCGCGTTGACCCGCATCGACGACTTCAACGAGTACTTCCGCGTCGAGCTTGGCGAGGAGGAGTACGAAACGGTCGGCGGCCTCGTGATGCACGAGCTCGGCCGGCTGCCGCGGCGCGGCGAGCACCTCGAATACGGCGGCTTCCGCTTCCGGATTCTGCGCGGCGACCGGCGCAGAATCGACAGCATCGAGGTCGAGCGCCTCGATTCCCGATAGTCCGCGCGGGCGTGCGGTGCTGACGGCCGACCGCATCGGGCTTCTCGCATGCGTCGCGGCGGGCGCCGCATTGCCGCTCGCGTTCGCGCCCTTCGGGCAGTTCTGGATCGCACCGCTGTCCTATGCCGTCCTGCTGTACCTGTGGGGCGGCGCGGCGCCGCGCCGGGCGTTCGTGCTCGGCTTCGCTCACGGAGCGGCGAGCTTTCTGGCCGGGACGTACTGGATCTACATCAGCGTCCACGATTTCGGGCAGGCGCCGGCGAGTCTGGCCATCGCACTCACCGGCGGGCTCGTGGCGGTGCTCGCGCTGTTCGTCGGCGCTGCGGGCTGGGCGGCGGCCCGCTGGTTTCAGACGACGGGGCCGTTGGCCTGGTTCGGTTTCCTGCCGGCGCTTTTCGTACTTACGGAATGGTTCCGAGGGTGGCTCTTCACGGGCTTCGGCTGGCTTTCGGCGGGCTACAGCCAGACCGACACGTGGCTCATGGCCTATGCGCCCACGTTCGGTCTGCACGGCATGAGCTGGGCTGTGCTGCTGAGCGCCGGGGCGCTCGTCGCCCTCGTCGCGGGCAGCTCGCGAACGCGCGCCCGGGCGCTCGCGGCGCTGACCGTACTCTGGGGCGGCGCGTGGGCGCTCTCGGACGTTAACTGGACGGAACCGACCGGCCGCGTGGTCCGAGTCGCGCTCGCTCAGGGCGCCGTGCCCCAGGATCTGAAGTGGCTTCCCGAGCAACTGCGCCCGACGCTCGATCTCTACCGCGAACTGACACTCCAAAGCCGCGGCAGCGAACTCGTGATCTGGCCCGAGGCCGCGATTCCGGCGATACACGACCAGGTGGCGCCCGAACTCGACCGGTTCCGGCGGGAGTTCGAGGAACTCGGCGCTGCGGTCATGTTCGGCATCCTGCGGCGCGACGCTGCGACGGACACGTTTCAGAACACGCTCATGACGCTTGCGGATCCGCCCGCCGTCTACGTCAAGCGCCACCTCGTGCCGTTCGGCGAGTACTTCCCGGTACCGGGCTTCGTGCGCAACTGGATGCGCCTGATGAGCCTGCCCTACGTCGATGCCGAGCCCGGCGCGGCGCTGCAGCCGCCGATCGAGCTGATCGGCGAGAAAATCGCGGTCACGATCTGCTACGAAGACGTTTTCGGCGCCGAGCAACTGCACTACCTGCCCGAGGCCACCTTGCTCGTCAACGTCAGCAACGACGCCTGGTTCGGAGATTCGATCGCGCCGCATCAGCATCTGCAGATCGCGCGGCTCAGGGCCGCCGAGGCGGGCCGTTATCTGCTCAGATCGACCAATACCGGGATATCCGCGATCATCGACCCGCGCGGCCGGGTCACCGGGCGGCTGCCGCAGTTCGAGCCGGGAGTGCTCGCCGATGCCGTTCAGCCGTTCACGGGCGCGACACCGTACGCGCGCTGGGGCAATTTCCCGGTCGTCATCGGCGTGGTCCTGACGCTCCTGGCTCAGTTTGCGACGAAATTGACGATGCGCCGGGGCACGTAGATCGCGCGCCGGATCGCCTTGCCTTCAAGAAAGCGGCTGACGTTCCGCGCATCGCGGGCGAGTTCGAGCACGTGGTCTTTCGCGGCGTCGGCCGGTATCTCGATATTGCCGCGCGTCTTGCCGTTGACCTGCACGGCGATCGTCAACGTCGTTTCGACGAGCAGTTCGGGATCCGCCTCGGGCCAGCGCTCATAGGCGAGCGACTCCGCGTGACCGAGCCGCTGCCAGAGTTCCTCGGCGATGTGCGGCGCGAGCGGCGCGAGTAGCAGAACCAGTTGTTCGGCGATCTCCAGTGGCAGCGTCTGCCACTTGTTGGCCGTATTCGTGAACTCCATCAGGGCCGCGATCGCGGTGTTCAGGCGCAGCGCTTCGATGTCTTCGGTCACCTTGGCGATCGTTCGATGCATGAGCCTCGCCTGCTCCGGAGTCGGTTCGGCGCTGCTTACCGAGGACTTCAGCCCCTCGCCGCCCGGATCGACGATCATCCGCCAGACCCGGTTGAGAAAGCGATAGGTGCCTTCGACGCCGCGCGTGTTCCAGGGCTTTGACTGCTCCAGCGGGCCGAGGAACATCTCGAACAGCCTGAACGCGTCGGCGCCGTAGCGCTCGATGATCCCGTCCGGATTGACGACATTGCCGCGGCTCTTGCTCATCTTGTGCGCACGCGCATTGACGGTGATCGACCGGTCGTCGGCGAGCACGAAGCGCTCCCCGTCCTTGACGACATCGTCCTGACTGACGCGTTCGCCGGTGAGCGCGGCGCCGGAGCGCGTGTCGCGGCCGCCGCGGACCCGGTCGGCCGAAACCGGGTTGCCCGCGTCGCCGACATATTTCGTGTATTCGAGCTCCCCGAGGATCGTGCCCTGGTGCACGAGCTTCGTGAACGGTTCCGCTGTCGACACCAGGCCCGCGTCATACAGGACCTTGTGCCAGAAGCGCGCGTACAACAGATGCAGCACGGCGTGTTCCTGGCCGCCGACATAGAGGTCCACCGGCATCCAGTAGCGCTCGAGATCGGGGTCGACGAGACGTTCGTCGTTGTCGGGATCGATGTAGCGCAGGTAGTACCAGCACGAACCCGCCCATTGCGGCATCACGTTCGTCTCGCGCCGCGCGGGCCGGCCATCGACTGGACTCTCCGTATCGAGCCACTCACCGGCCGCCGCCAGCGGTCCCTCGATCGAGCCGCTCGGCTTGAAGCTCTCCAGTTCCGGCAGCGTCAACGGCAGCTCGTCGTCCGGCAGGACTTCGGGCTCGCCGTCCACGAACACGATCGGAAACGGTTCGCCCCAGTAGCGCTGCCTCGAGAACAGCCAGTCGCGGAGTTTGTAGTTCGTGTGGCGACGGCCTTTCTCCTCGGCCTCGAGCCATTCGATCATGCGCTCCTTGGCGGCTTCGACGCGCAGGCCGTCGAGGAAGCCGCTGTTGACGGCGGGGCCGTCGCCGAGCCAGGCATCGCCGTCGAAGTCGGGCGGCGGTTCGATGGTGCGCACGATCGGCAGGCCGAACTGGCTCGCGAATGCCCAGTCGCGGTCGTCCTGGCCAGGCACGCCCATGATCGCCCCCGTACCGTAGCCCGCCAGCACGTAGTCGGCCACCCAGATGGCAATCGGCTCGCCGGTGGCCGGGTTGATCGCGTAAGCGCCCGTGAAGACGCCGGTTTTCTCCTTTTGAACCTGCGAACGTTCGATGTCGCTGCGGCTCGCTGCCTGCCGCCGGTAGCGACCGACGGCGTCGCGATTGGCCTCGGTGGTCAGCGCATCGACGAGCTCATGCTCGGGAGCCAGCACCATGTAGGTCGCCCCGAACAGGGTATCCGGCCGCGTCGTGAACACGCGGACTTCGGCGTCGGGCATGTCGGCAAGCGCGAAGACGATTTCCGCACCGTCGCTGCGGCCGATCCAGTTGCGCTGCATCTCCTTCGTGCTGTCCGGCCATTCGAGTTCGTCGAGCCCGGCCAGCAGCTCGTCCGCGTATTCGGTGATCCTGAGCACCCATTGCCGCAGGGGACGGCGCACGCACTCATGGCCGCCGCGCTCGGACCTGCCGTCGATGACTTCCTCGTTGGCAAGGGTCGTGCCGAGTTCGGGGCACCACCAGACGGGTTGTTCGTCGCGGTAGGCGAGCCCGCGCTCGAACAGTTGCTTGAAGATCCATTGGGTCCAGCGGTAATAGGCGGGGTCCGTCGTATTGAGCTCGCGGTCCCAGTCGTAGGAAAAGCCAAGCGCCCGGAGCTGGTCGCGAAAGCTCGCGACGTTGTTCTCCGTCGCCACCCTCGGGTGAATGCCCGTCTCGATCGCGTACTGCTCGGTGGGCAGACCGAAGGCGTCCCAGCCCATCGGGTGCAGCACATTGAAGCCGCGCATGCGCTTGTAGCGCGCGACGATGTCGGAAGCCGTGTAGCCTTCGGGATGGCCGACGTGCAGTCCCTGGCCGCTCGGATAGGGAAACATGTCGAGCACGTAGAACTTCGGGCGCGAGGTATCGGGCCGGTCCGGGGTGCGGAACGTTCCGTTCCGTTCCCAGTAGTCCTGCCACCTGGCTTCAAGCTCCGTGAATGGATAAGCTGCCATACGTCGTTCTTGCCGGCCCGCCCGAGCCTCGGCTTGTCAAACCCCGGCGAATGCTCGATGCTTCGTGAGGGTGTTGTCAACGGTTCCGCGATGTGAGCAAGCCCATGGATCGAACGGTTGGCGGGAGTCTTTCCCGGATTGCGACGCGCGTGGCGCTCGCGCCGCTGCTCGGCATCTGCGCGGTCGCCGCCGGCTGTGGCTTCCAGCTCGAGGGGGCCGGTGCATTGCCGTCGGCCATGGAACAGACTTACGTCGACTCCGTGCGTCCGGGTTCGGAGTTCCTCGGAAACCTGCGCAACGTTCTGCGCCGCCGCGGGCTCGAAGTCGTCAGCGAACCCGGACAGGCGGGCGCGACGCTCACCATCACCGAGGACAGCACGGGTCAGCGCGTGCTCTCGGTATCGGCCCGCAACATCCCGCGCGAATACGAGATCTACTATGCGGTCACCTTCTCGCTGCGGGTCGGTTCGGAGTCACTGCTCGAGTCGGAATCGCTCGTGCTGACGCGCGGCTACACCTGGGACGAAACGCAGGTCCTCGGCAAGAGCCGGGAGGAGGACGTGCTGCGCGCGGCACTGGCGGAGGATCTGGCGCTGCAGGTCGTGCGCCGCATCGAGGCGCTCGGCGCACGGGCGTCGCTCTAGCTTGCCGCCGTTCCGGAGCGGCCCGCGGACTCGGGCGGAGCGGCCGACCGGGTCCTGCTCCACTCGAACGACGTATGACGCCAGGCGCCTGCGCCGCAGGAAGTCGCGACAGCGAATGTGCGGCCGTGAATTCCTGCGGCGCAGGCTCCTAGACGCGCGTAGGGTTCGGCGCGTCGCCGTAGACCTCTTCGGGATCGAAAACCTTCTCGGTGTCCGTGAACTCGAGCGTCACCGATCGCCCGTCGGCGCCGGGCAGCGGAACGCGGCGATAGAAGCATGAGCGGTAACCGACGTGGCAGCTCGCGCCGCCGGCGACGTCGACCCTGAGCCAGACGCAATCCTGATCGTCGTCGATCAGCAGTTCCCGGACTTTCTGAACGAGACCGCTCGTCGCGCCCTTGTGCCAGAGCACCTGCCGGCTGCGGCTGAAGTAATGGGCTTCGCCGGTCTGGATCGTGCGTTCGAGCGCCTCGGCGTTCATGTACCCGACCATGAGCAATTCGCCCGAGTCGTAGTCGGTCGTCACCGCCGGGATCAGGCCGTCCGCATCGAACTTCGGCGCCAGTTCGGTGCCTTCCTCGATCTGCTCGACGCTGACGCGCGCCCGGTATCTGCTGGACATGAGCCTGCGGCCTGCTAACGATTCCAGCCCGCGATTATAGGCCAACGCCGGTCGTGCCCCCGGCAACGGACGCGCCGTCGCCGACCTTTCCCGATGCGAATGCCGGTGCTCCGCTCCGCGCCGGGACCGTTGCCGACACTTGCTATCATTGGCGGCGCCGGGTCTCTCCCGGCCGGTTTCGCATCGTGTGAACAGGCCCCAATCATGGCGCTTCATCTCTACAACACGTTGAGCCGTGCGCGTGAGCGTTTCGTGCCCGCGGATCCCGGCCGCGTCACCATGTATGTCTGCGGGCCGACGGTCTACAACTTCTCGCACATCGGCAATGCGCGCCCCTATGTGGTGTTCGACGTGCTCGCCCGTCTGCTGCGACGCTCGTATGGGCTCGTCTACGCTCGCAACTTCACCGATGTCGATGACAAGATCAATGCGGCTGCTCGCGAACTGGGGATGTCGATCGGGGAGGTGACCGCGGCCTACATCGATCAGTTTCACGAGGACATGGATGAACTCGGTGTACTCAGGCCGGACATCGAGCCTCGCGCCACCGGGCACATCGACGAGATCATCGCGTTTGTCGAGTGCCTGATCGAGACTGGCCACGCCTACGAAGCAGAGTCCCATGTGCTGTTCAGCGTCGCGTCGTTTCCGGACTACGGCAAGCTGTCGCGCCGCAGCCGCGACGACATGATCGCTGGCGCACGTGTCGAGGTTGCGCCGCACAAGCGCGATCCGGCGGATTTCGTGCTTTGGAAGCCATCCGATGCAGATACTGTCGGCTGGGAAAGTCCCTGGGGGCGCGGCCGTCCGGGCTGGCACATCGAATGTTCGGCCATGGTACGAGCGCATCTTGGGCGGACCATCGACATCCACTGCGGCGGCCAGGATCTGGTTTTTCCTCACCACGAAAACGAGATCGCACAAAGCACATGTGCGCACGATGGCGCACAGTTTTGCCGGTACTGGTTGCACAACGGCTTGCTGCGTATCGACGGAGCGAAGATGGCGAAATCAGCCGGCAATATCCTCTCGATACAGCAAGGGCTCCGGGCGCAGTCGGGCGAGGTGGTCCGTTTGATGCTGCTGACGGCTCACTACCGCCAGCCGCTCGACTTTTCCGGGGACATGGGCATGGCCGCGCGTCGGCAACTCGACCGCATGTACGCCGCTCTGCGCGATGCCGGGATCGAAGGCGAGAATGACGAGGACGACGCGCCGCCTCCCGAGCCGTTGATCGATGCGCTCGAGAACGACCTGAACACGCCCCAGGCACTGGCTGCGTTGTCCGATCTCGTGCGCGAGACCAATCGCTGCCGCGATCCCGGAGCCCGGCGCGACTCGGCGCTGGCATTGCGCGCAGGCGGGCGCCTGCTCGGCCTGCTACAACAGGATCCCGGCGAGTGGGCAAGTACTGCATGGGGCGGAGGAGGGCGGATCACGAAAGCGGCCCTCGACGTGTTGCTGATTCGTCACGAGGATGCGGTCAGGAAAGGGAAGGACGACGAGGCCGGCAAAATCCGCGAGGGACTGGCCGATCACGGCATCGATATCGAGGACGTCGCCTGGCGACTGGACCGGCCGGTCATGCGGATCGGGCGAAGGCGAAACGAATTGCGTCAACGCCGCCTGGCGCCCGGCGTTCAAGAACTTGCCGCCGACGAATCGGCGGGAGAAGCCGATTCGGTACCGATGACGGAGGCCGCGATCGCCGCCCTTGCGGAGCAGCGCGAGGCGCTGCGGCGGGAACGGAAGTTCGCCGAAGCCGATGCGATCCGCGACAAGCTGGCAGAGCGCGGGGTCATCCTCGAGGACGGCGCCGACGGCACCCGCTGGCGCCGCGTGCGATGACGGAAGGCCGGCCGAGCCCATGAAGCGCCTCTCGGACTGGGTCGCACGCGCAATGATCGGACTCATCCGCGGTTACCGGTTCGCGCTTTCTCCCTGGTTCGGCTGGCATTGCAGACACGTCCCGACCTGCTCCGCGTACGCGATCGAGGCGATCGAACGCTTCGGCCCCCTGCGCGGCGGCTGGCTCACGGCCAGGCGCCTCGCCCGGTGTCACCCCTGGGGAACGTCGGGTTATGATCCGGTGCCAGAGACTGAACGAATTCATCCACGGAGGCCCGCTGGTGACCATTGATCCGGCGCTGCTCGACATCGTTTGCTGCCCCGTGACCCACCAACCGCTCAAGCCGCTGCCGGAGAGCGAGTTGACCCGTCTGAACCGGGCCATCGAGCAGCAAGAGATCAGGAACCGCGACGGGGAAGTCGTCGAAACGCCCATCGATCAGGCGCTTGCGACGCGTGACGGCCGTCTCGCCTATCCCGTCCGCGACGGTATCCCGGTGCTGCTGATGGAGCAGGGCATCGCGCTCGTTCAGCTCGAACACGCCGAGGGCCGCAGTTGAAGCTGCCGTACCGACGCCTCTCGTCGCATCTGCATAGCCAACTGGCCGGAATCTACCTCGTCGCCGGTACGGAGCCCCTGCTCGTCGGCGAGGCCCTGGACCAGATTCGCACCGCCGCTCGCGCGCAGGGCTTCGAGGATCGCGATCTGCATACGGTCGGGGCGCAGTTCCCCTGGGCGGAGCTCGAGGCCGGTTCCAGCAACCTGTCGCTGTTCGGAACGCGTCGGATACTCGAGATCAGGCTGCCGTCGCCGCGCCCCGGCGCCCAGGGCGCGAGCGCGATCCGAGCGCTGGCCGAGCGGGAGGATCCGGATCGCCTGGTCGTCATTGCGGTCAACGGCAAGCTCGATGCGCGAACCGCCTGGGTCAGGGCCGTCGATGAACGTGGCGTGCTCGTCGAAGTCTGGCCGGTCGACCGACAGGAGCTGCCGCGCTGGATCGGCGAACGCGCGGCGGCACTCGGGCTGCGCCTGACCAGGGGCGCCGCGGCGCTGCTCGCCGATCGGGTCGAGGGCAATCTGCTCGCTGCCGATCAGGAACTCACCAAGCTTGCGCTGAACCTGCCCGACGGCGAGGTGGACGAGGAGGCCGTGCTCGAGGCTGTTGCGAACAGCGCCAGATTCGACGTTTTTCGTCTGAGCGATGCCGTCACCGACGGCGATGCCGCGCGGGCCGTGACCGTACTCGACAGTCTGCGTGCCGAAGGCGTGGCGCCCGTTCGTGTATGCTGGGTACTCTGTCGTGAGATCGGATTGTTGGCCAGACTGAAGAACGCGGTTCAACAGGGAGAGAACATGGATCGCGCATTGCTGCGCCATGGTGTCTGGCGCAGCCGCATGCCGGCCGTCAGACGCGCGCTCGGACGGTTCGACAGCCGCCGGCTCAAGGCACTGCTGGCCCAGGCAGCGCGTACCGACAACACGGTCAAGGGTCGCGAACCCGGCGACGCCTGGGTCGCGCTGACCGCACTGGTCCTCGCGACTCTCGATTCCGGTTCCCCGCCGCGGACCGTTGCGAGGTAACCGCGATCCGATGAAGGCGGTCGGAATTTTCGGCGGGATGTTCGATCCGATTCACTACGGACATCTGCGCACCGCTTACGAACTGCAGGCAAAACTCTCGCTCGACGAAGTGCGCTTCGTGCCGTGCGCCAATCCGCCGCACCGCGGCGCCGCGACCGTCGATGCGGCCGTGCGTACAAGGATGGTGGCTGCCGCGATCGGCGGCCAGCCGGGATTCATCGTCGACGACCGCGAGTTGCAGCGGACCGGTCCCTCCTACACTGTCGATTCGCTCGAGGACCTGCGCGCGGATTTCCCGGATGCGTCGCTGTGCCTGATCGTCGGCATGGATGCGTTCCTCGGGTTGCCGCAGTGGCGCGAGTGGCGCAGATTGCTCGATCTCGCCCACATCGTCGTTGTCGAGCGGCCGGGTTGGCGCGCCCCCGAGTCGGGTGAGCTCGGCGCTATCGTCGAGCGGCATGCGGCACGGCGATCCGGCGATCTGCGGCGGAAACGGCACGGGTACATCCGCGTGGAACCGGTGACACGGCTCGAGATCTCTTCGACGGGGCTCAGAAGCGCGATCCGCTCCGGTCTCGATCCGCGCTACCTCGTGCCTGACGCCGCCCTGAACATCATTGCAGAGACGAGGTGCTATGCCGCAAACGGATGAGGCAAGGGCCATGCCGGCCACGGGCGACGTCGCCGCGGGCGTAATGGCCGTTCTCGAGGATCTCAAGGCCGAGCGCGTCGTGCAGCTCGACGTCGCTCACCTGACCACGATCACCGATGTCATGATCGTCGCAAGCGGGCGGTCCGACCGGCATGTACGCGCGATCTCGGACGCGTTGCTGGAACGGTGCAAGGCTTCCGGTTTCCCGCTCCTCGGAATCGAAGGGCACAAGACCGGCGAGTGGGTGCTCGTCGATCTCGCCGATGTCGTCGTGCACGTCATGCTGCCCGACACGCGCGAGTTCTACGAGATCGAGAAGCTCTGGGACCTGTCCGGTCCCGGTGACGAAGCGGGCGAGCGCTAACGGGCCCTGGCGCGCGGGCCGGTCCGATCATGCGCCTCACCTTGCTCGCAGCCTCCAACCGTCAGCCCGCCTGGGTCAGCGCCGGGTTCGACAGCTACGCGAAGCGCCTGCGCGGCGGCATCCGCCTCGACATCAGGGAGATCCCGCTGGCCTCCCGGCCGTCGCCCGCGGCCGCGCGCCGCGCCGCCGAAACCGAGGGGACCCGGATGCTGGCTGCGATACCGGACGGTGCGCATGTCGTCGCGCTGGCGGATTCCGGAACGATGTGGAACACGCGCGAACTCGCGGCGAGGCTCAGGGACTGGGTGGTCGAGGGTCGCCCCGTGGTCCTGCTGATCGGCGGCCCGGACGGACTGTCGGCATCATGCCTGGCGCGGGCTGACGAGAAGTGGTCGTTGTCGCGCTTGACGCTGCCCCACGGCCTCGTGCGCATCGCCGTCGCGGAGGCGCTGTACCGCGCGTGGAGCGTGCTCGAACGTCACCCTTACCACAGGGAATGAAGGCAATGGCCGTGGCGTGCTGTTCCCGGCCGGTGGCAGGCCGTATATTGCGGTGAATGAGCGCGGACTTCGTTTACCTGGCATCGGCGTCGCCGCGGCGCCGGAACCTGCTCGAGCAGATCGGTGTCGCGTTCGAGCTGCACCCGGTTGGCATCGACGAACGGCGGCTCGCCGACGAGCCGGCAGAAGACTACGTGCAGCGCGTGGCGGGCGCCAAGGCTACGGAATGCTGGACGGGAATTGCCGGCCGCGGCGCCGAGCGCCCCGTGCTTTCCGCCGACACCGCGGTCGTGCTCGGCGGCGAGGTGTTCGGCAAGCCGGGCGACCCGGCGCAGGCGCTCGACATGCTCGCGGCGCTCTCGGGACGCACGCACAGCGTCGCGACCGGCGTTGCAGTGCGGTTCGGCGACGAACTCGAGACCGCGCTGTCCACGAGCGAGGTGACGTTTCGCGCGACGACAGCGCAGGAGCGCGCCGCCTATCTCGGAACGGATGAGCCGTTCGACAAGGCCGGCGGCTACGCGATACAGGGTTTCGGCGCCGTGTTCATCGAGAATCTGCGCGGCAGCTATTCCGCCGTGATGGGATTGCCGCTGTTCGAGACGACCATGCTGTTGCGGCGCTTCGGGATACCCGCTTGGCTCAACGGCACGAGGCGCCGGGCATGAAACAGGAAATCCTGATCAACGTGGCGCCCCGCGAAGTGCGCGCCGCAGTCGTCGAGAACGGCGTGTTGCAGGATGTGCTGATCGAACGCGACAGCCAACGCGGACTGATCGGCAACATCTACAAGGGGCGCGTCGAGCGTGTGTTGCCCGGCATGCAGGCCGCATTCGTCGATGCGGGCCTCGACAGAACCGCTTTCCTGCACGCGTCCAACATCGCCCGCGACACGTGCGAGGATTCACCCGACGGCGAAGCGGAGCCCGAAATCGCCGAATGCGTCTCCGTCGGGAGCGAACTGCTCGTGCAGGTGCTCAAGGAGCCGCTCGGCAGCAAGGGAGCGCGGCTGACCACGAACACGACCATCCCTTCGCGGCTGCTCGTCATGATGCCCAATGGCCGCAACGTGGGCGTTTCGGTCCGGATCAGCGACGAGGACGAACGCGAACGCCTGCGCGCCGCGGTGGAACGAATCGCGCCTCCCGATACGAGCTGTGGCTACATCGTGCGCACGGCAGCCGTGGGCGCATCCGAGGACGCGCTGCGTGCCGACATGGCATACCTCAAGGAACTGTGGAATTCCGTCGGGGCAACCGCAAGCGGCGCGCCCGTCGGTGAAGCGATCTACGAAGACCTTCCGTTACCGCTGCGCGTGTTGCGCGATCTGGCGGGACCGGCGACCGACGTCATCCGCGTCGACTCCGGGCAGGTCCATGCGCGGATGTGCGAGTTTGCGGAACGCTTCCTTGCCGCGCCCGTACCGGCAATCGAACTCTACACGCGCGTGAGCCCCATCTTCGATCTGTACAGCGTCGAAGACGAGATCGAGCGGGCGCTCAGGCGCAAGGTTCCGCTGAAGTCCGGGGGGCACGTGGTCTTCGACCAGACCGAGGCGATGACGACGATCGACGTCAACACGGGAGCCTACGTCGGCCACCGCAATCTCGAGGCAACGGTCTTTCGAACGAACCTCGAAGCCGCGGTAGTCATCGCCCGGCAACTCAGATTGCGCAACCTCGGCGGCATCATCGTCATCGACTTCATCGACATGGCGGTCGAGGAGCATCGCGACGAGGTTCTCGCGACGCTCTCGGCGCGGCTCGCGGGCGATCTCGCCAAAACCCATATAATGAACGTATCTCCTCTGGGTCTTGTCGAAATGACTCGTAAGCGGAATCGGGAGAGCCTCGCACACGTGCTGTGCCGGGCCTGCCCGAGCTGCACCGGCCGGGGGTACGTCAAGACGGCGGAAACCGTGTGTTACGAGATTTTTCGGGAGGTCATGCGCCAGCATCGGCAGCACGAGGCGCGCGAGCTGCTCGTGCTCGCACGGCCGGAGATCGTCGAGCGGCTTCTCGACGAAGAGTCCGCGAGCGTCGCGGAACTCGAGGACGTGACCTCAACACCGATTCGATTGCAGAGCGAAGGGATGTACGCACCCGACCAGTTCGACGTCGTGGTGATGTGACGGGCAATCATGGCGTATCGCGACCGTAGACTCGTCAAGTTCGTCATTGCGGGCGCCGCGGCAGTCGCGGTTGCGATCGTGCTTGGCATCGCCGCCCTGCAGGTCATGATGTCCCGGTTGCCGAGCCAGCAGGCCGAACTGCAAGCCTGGGTCACGGAAGAACTCGGGCTCAGCTTCAGCTTCGAGCGACTCGACGCGCGGTTCGGAGCGAACGGGCCGGAGGTCACGTTCGACGAAGCGAGCGTGGCGACCGCCGCACAGGCGGTACCTTTTCTCTATGCGCGCCGGGCGGTCGTCTCGCTCGATCCGTGGAAGCTCCTGCTGGAAGGCGAGCCGACCGTCAGCGCCGTTGCCATCGACGGTACGCGCGTCGCGATTTCGCGGACCGCGGAAGGCGAGTTTCGTTTCGAGGGCGGCCCGGACGGCGCAGGTTCCGGAGCGGACCTGACGTCCGCGATACCGCTCGAAGTCGAGCTGCTCGTGCGCGACAGCCAGGTGCAATACGTCGACGAGTTGCGCGGGGAAGCGTGGCAGTTCGACGAGGTTGCGGTGAGTCTGACCCGCGAGAGGGATCGGATTACAGTCGATGTCGGCGCCCGGCCGCCCGCGACTCTCGCCGAGCGCATCGATCTCTCGGTCGATGGCGACATCGTTCAGCCCGACGCGGAACCGGGCCAGTGGCGGTTGTACGGAAACCTGCTCGACGTCAATCTGTCGGCGCTGATGCGACTGGCGCCCGGCGTCGCGGACTTCGCAGTGGCCGGCAGTGGCGACATCGAGGCCCGGATCGACTGGTCCGACGGGCGCGTAGTGAACGGTACGGCCACCGTGGCACTCGCCAACGTCGTCTCGCCGGGCGCCTCGGTGGATGCGCCCTACGAACGTCTCGCGCTGCAGTTGGAATGGAATCAGGATACGGACCGAAGCTGGCGGTTCGCCCTGAGCGACATCGAGCTCGACCGCAACCAACGCGATTGGCCCGGCGGAAGCAACGCTACGCTGCAGGTGCGCAGTGACGACGACGGAGTCGCCCAATTCGCCCTGCGCGGCGATTTTCTGCGCCTCGACGATCTCACGCCTTTCGTATCGGCGCTGCCGCGCACGGAGCTCGCTGAGCAATGGCTCGCCCTGTCTCCACGCGGCGACCTGCGGGACTTCGAAGTCTCGCTGCTCAAAGGGGCGGCCGGCTGGGAGTATTCCGTAGTCTCCGAGTACGCCGGGCTCGGCTTCGATCCGGTTGACCCGTGGCCGGGACTCAGCGGTCTTGGCGGGGAAGTGCGCGCCGACACGCGCAGCGGCCGGGTTGAGGTTCTGAGCGGCGAGATGCAGTTCGACTGGCCCGAGTACCTGCCCGAAGCGCTCGACATGGACGAACTGCGTGGGCTCGTCGTCTGGCGCCAGGGCCGCGACGTGGTCCGAATCGTCAGCGACGATCTGCTTCTGCGGGCCGGTGACACGGCGGCGCGTTCCAACCTCGAACTTTCGCTGCCGCTCGATGCCAGTTCGCCGCGGCTCGATTTCGCCGCGCGCGTCAATGCGATCGACGTTACCGAAGCCAAGCGGTATCTGCCCGTCAGGACGATTCCGCAGCCGCTGCACGACTGGCTGGACCGCGCCTTGCTCGGCGGTCAGCTTCGCGACATCCAGGTCAGCTTCTTCGGGGCGCTGGCCGAGTTTCCGTTCAACGATGGCGAAGGTCAGTTCCGCGTGACTGCCGACGCGCGCGACGGTGAGATCGAATACGCGCGCGGCTGGCCGGTTGCGAGCGGTCTCGCCGGCGAGATCGAGTTTCTGAACGCGAGTTTCCACGGCTCGGGCAGCGGACGGATGCTCGACAACGTCAGCGACAACGTGGAGATCGGCATCGCGGATCTGCGTGAGCCCGTGTTAACCCTTCAGACCGACGCGACCGGTCCGTTGGCGGACGTACTCACCGTGCTCAATACGGCGCCGACGATCGCGCGGCATCTCGGGCCGGACTTCGCGCGCCTGCAGGCGCCGGGCGGGACCGGCGAGGTCTCGCTGGACCTGAGCCTGCCGCTCAGGGACCTGGCCTCCTACGAACTGAACGGGCGCCTCGACATTCTGGATGGAGAGCTGGCGTTCGAGGGTCTGCCGCCCCGCGCCACCGCCGTCAGGGGCGTGCTCGACGTCGAGCAGACAACCGTGACCGGCGAAGGAATCGAGGCGATCTTTCTCGATGGTCCGGCCACGGTGCGTGTCCTCGAACCCGAGGATGCGGGCTATCGCGTAGCGATCGAGGTGGAAGGCGAGGCAACGACCGCGGCGGTTACGACGACTTTCGACTTGCCATTGCCGGACAGGCTGGCGGGTCAGGCGTTCTGGCAAGGCCGGCTACTCATTCCCGAACAGCAACAGGACGAACTTTCACCCGTCCGCCTCGCTGTCGACTCGAATCTCCTCGGCGTGTCGCTCAGGTTCCCCGAACCGTTCGCCAAGGGTCCGGAAGAACCGGCGAACTTCGGCCTGAAATTCGAGTTCCCTGAACGCGGTCGCCTGCGGGTAGACGGGAACGTCGGCGCAAGCCGGCGCTTCGCGTTCGACTACCTCGCCGGCCCGGACGGCTACCGCCTGACGCGCGGCGCCGTGCGCTTCGGCGGCCAACAGCCCGAGCTCCCGCCGGCCGACGGGCTCACGGTTTACGGCAGTCTGCCCGAGCTTGATGTCAGCGCGTGGCTTGAGTTGTCCGGTTCGGTCGATACCGAGCCCGCGGAAGCGTTGTTCACTTCGGGCGAGCTTCAACTGGCGGAGCTTTCGGCATTCGGTCAGCGGCTCGGCGGCAGCACGCTGAGCGCGCGGCGCGACGGTGAATCCTGGTTCGTGGACATCGACAGCGAAGCCGTGGCGGGTTCGGTCTCGATCCCGCGCGATCTCTCCGAACGGCCGCAGATCGTGGCCGAAATGGAACGCCTGCATCTGTCCGGCGGCAGCCCGGGGCAACTCGACGCGGTGGATCCGCGGCGGCTTCCGGGCCTGTCGGTGACCGCTGAGGATTTCTCCTTCGGTACGCGGCAGCTCGGCCGGATCGCGGCCGAGATCGTGCCGGACGTGCTGGGACTGAGACTCGTGGCCTTCGAGAGTTCGAGCGACAGCCTGGCTGCGGAAGGCACGGGTAGCTGGCTCGTGGGGGCGGGCGAGGCGCGGACCCAGGTCCTCGTCAGCATGAACTCGAACGACGTGGCGGGCGCCCTCGAAGCGCTCGATTTCGCCCCGCTGATCGAAGGGGATTCCGCCGTCGTCGACGCGAGCGTGAACTGGGAGGGGCCGCCGAAGTCCGACTGGATGAGTCACGTCAACGGCGATGTGGCCGTGCGCGTCGACGACGGCAGCATGCTCGACATCGAGCCGGGCGGAGCGGGCCGCGTCGCGGGGCTCATGAGTTTCGTCGCATTGCCGCGCCGACTCGCACTGGACTTTCGCGATGTCTTCACTCGCGGCTTCGCTTTCGACGAGATTACCGGCAATTTCCTGATCGCCGACGGTCAGGCGTATACAAACAACCTGAAACTGGCGGGTCCCGGCGCCGAGATCGGCGTCGTCGGCAGAACCGGCCTGCGCGAGCGCGATTACGAGCAGCAGGCGATCGTCACGGCCGAACCGGGCAAGATCCTGCCGACGGTCGGTGCGATTCTGTCGGGCCCCGCTGCGGCAGCGGCCCTGTTGATCTTCACGCAGATATTCAAGGAGCCGCTGAAGGGCATCGGTCAGGCTTCGTATTGCATCACGGGCAGTTGGGAAGAGCCCGACGTGGAGCGCCTGAGCGCGGAACAGATCAGGGAAGGCGCGATCTGCGCAGCGCTGCCGCCTGAAGGAGCCGCTGCGCTCGTCTCGGAAGCGCCGTAGCCATGAAGGCGGCCGCCATTCAGATGACGAGCACGCGCGACGTGGCGCGCAACCTCGAGGAAGCCGGCCGCCTGGTGGCCGAGGCCGCTGACGGCGGCGCCGAACTCGTCGTCCTGCCCGAAAACTTCTCGTTTCTCGGCGCCGAGGATGCGGAGCGCAATGCCGTCGCCGAGCAGCCCGGCCACGGGCTCGCGCAGGACTTTCTCGCCGAGACCGCGCGCCGGCACGGCCTGTGGCTCGTCGGCGGCACGGTTCCGGTCCGTATCGAGGCCGACCGGGCATGCTCGAGGTCGCTGCTGATCGGTCCGGACGGCGATTGCGTCGCACACTACGACAAGATTCACCTGTTCGACGTGAGCGTGCCGGGCAAGGAGGCGGAGAGCTACCGGGAATCGGCAACGACCGTGCACGGGAGCGACGTCGTCGCCGTCGCGACGCCGCTCGGTCGCGTGGGTCTGGCCATCTGCTACGACCTGAGGTTTCCCGCGCTGTTCCATCGGCTCAGTGTCGTCGGTGTCGACGTGATCGCGGTACCGGCGGCGTTCACGGTGCCGACCGGGCGGGTCCATTGGCAGCCGTTGCTACAGGCGCGCGCGATCGAGTCGCTGTCGGTTGTCGTTGCGGCGGGCCAGTGGGGCGAACATGCCGGCGGCCGCATGACCTGGGGTCACTCGATGATCGTGAGCCATTGGGGACAGGTGCTCGCCCTGCGGGAAACCGGTGCTGGTGTTGTCGAGGCCGATCTGGATATGATCGGACTGAACGACGTACGCGAGAGCTTCCCGGTGCTTGAACACCGGCGCGAGCTTTGACATGACGCAAGCCCAACCGGCCCCGACCACGGACGCATTGGCGATCGCCGAGCAGGAACTGCTGGCTCCGGCGAGCCTCGATCTGAGCACGCTCGAGCGCACGATGGGCGCGCTGATGACGCGCAGCCTCGACTACGCCGACCTCTACTTCCAGCGCACGATATGCGAGACGTGGCGTGTCGAGGACGGCATCGTCAGGGATGGCGGGCACAGTGTCGAACAGGGCGTGGGCGTTCGCGCCGTCGCCGGAGAAAAGACCGGGTTCGCGTATGCCGACCAGCTTGACGAAGCGTCGCTGATCGATGCAGTGCGGGCGGCGCGCGGCATCGCACGGGCGGGCGGCAGCGGCAGGGCCGCCGTCGGACGTCCCGGCCTCGGCGAGCCGCTTTATCCCGCCATCGACCCGCTGACGAGCCTCGCGGATCGGGACAAGGTGGGGCTCCTTGCCGAACTCGACCGGCAACTGCGCGACCTCGACAACCGTATCGCGCAAGTCATCGCGAGCCTCGCCGGAGTCTACGAGATCATCCTCGTCCAGGGTTCCGACGGCACGCTCGCGGCCGACGTTCGTCCGCTCGTACGGCTCAACGTTGCCGTCATCGTCGAGCAGGACGGACGCCGGGAGCAGGGCTATGCCGGGGCCGGCGGGCGCGGCGACTACCGGCTCGTCACCGCAGACGGTGCGCCGATCGCCGTGGCGAAGGAAGCGCTGCGCCAGGCGGTCGTCAATCTCGAAGCCGTACCGGCTCCCGCCGGCAACATGCCCGTCGTGCTCGGTGCGGGTTGGCCCGGCATCCTGCTGCACGAGGCGATCGGTCACGGCCTCGAGGGCGATTTCAACAGGAAGGGCACATCGGCTTTCTCAGGCAGGATCGGCGAACGCGTGGCGACGAGTCACTGCACCGTTCTCGACGACGGGACTCTTGACGGCCGGCGCGGCTCGCTGACGGTCGACGACGAAGGCACGCCGACGAACTGCAACACCCTGATCGAGAACGGAATCCTGCGCGGCTACATGCACGACAAGCTCAATGCGCGGCTCATGAAGTCGCGCACGACCGGCAACGCGCGGCGCGAATCGTTCGCGCATGTGCCGATGCCGCGCATGACGAACACCTACATGCTCCCCGGCGAACACGATCCCGGCGAGATCCTGGCCTCCGTCGAGCGCGGTATTTACGCGCCGAATTTCGGGGGAGGACAGGTCGATATCACCTCGGGCAAGTTCGTGTTTTCGGCAAGCGAGGCCTACCTGATCGAAGGCGGCAGGACGACCGCGCCCGTCAAGGGCGCCATGCTGATCGGCAGCGGTCCGGAAGTGCTGACTCGGGTTTCCATGATCGGCAACGATCTCGAACTCGACCCGGGCGTCGGCATCTGCGGCAAGGACGGCCAGTCAGTGCCCGTCGGGGTCGGTCAGCCCACGCTCAGGATCGACTCGCTGACCGTCGGCGGTACCGAGGCCTGACGCGGTGGTCTGACGAATTTGTCGAGACTCCCCGCACGCTACTGCCCCGCGATCGTCAGGCCGTCGATCAGGACCGAGCCGCAGCGGATCGCTCCGCGCAGGTCGACGTCGGAGCCGATGGCCTGAATGCGCTCGAACATGTCAGCGAGATTCCCCGCGATGGTGACCTCGCTGACGGCGTGCGCGACCTCGCCGTTCTCGATCCAGAACCCCGCTGCGCCGCGCGAATAGTCGCCCGTCACGATGTTCACGCCTTGCCCGAGCAGTTCGCCCACGAGAAACGCCCGGCCGCATTCGGCAATCATTGACTCAAGCGATCCCGCCGTCGGCGCGACCACGAGATTGTGGATGCCGCCGGCATTGGCTGTCGTCGTCAACCCCAGGCGCCGCGCCGAATAGCTCGACAGCACGTAGCCGTTCAGGATCCCGTCCTCAACGAGTTGCCGCGGCGCCGTGGCGACGCCTTCGCCGTCGAACGGCGCGCTGGCCATGGCTCCGGGTATCAGCGGATCCTCGACGATGTCGACAAGCTCCGCAAACACGCGCTTGCCGAGACTGTCGAGCAGGAACGAGGCCTTCCTGTACTGACTCGTGCCGCGGATCGCGGCGACGAGGTGGGCGAACAGGCCGCGGGCCAGCTCCGCGGGAAAAATCACGGGCACGGACCGCGTCGAAAGTTGGCGGGAGTCCAGACGCCGCAACGCGCGCGTCGCAGCAAGTTCGCCGACCCGTTCCGGAGTCAGCAACTCGCCCGCCTGACGGGCAGCCGAGAACCAGTGATCGCGCTCCAGCGCGCCGTTCTGCTTCGCGACGACACTCGCGCTCAGCGCATGGCTGCTCGTCGCGTACGAGCCGGAGAAGCCGTGGCTGTTCGAGTAAGCGCTGGTTCCGGCGCCCGTGGTCGCGGTGGCGCCTTCGGAGTTGTCGATGCGGGCATCGATCGCACGGGCGGCGTTCTCGGCCCGCAAGGCCAATTCCGTCGCCGTCTCGACGTCGAGCTCCCACGGGTGGTACAGACCGAGATCGGGAGGATCGACCGCCATGAGCGCCGCGTCGGCGAGGCCGGCGTACTCGTCGGACGCCGTGAAACTCGCGATGCTCATCGCCTTGGCGACGACGGCTTCGATTCCGGCCGCCGAGAAGTCGCCCGTGCTCGCGTTGCCCTTGCAGCGGTTCCTGTAAACCGTGACGCCGAGACTCCGGTCCTTCTGCCGCTCGACCGATTCGAGCTCGCCCATGCGGACGGTCACGCTGAGCCCTTCGTGATAGCTCGCGGCGGCTTCCGTCTGATCCGCGCCCCGGCGAACGGCGATTTCCACGGCTCGATCCGCGCAGTGCTCAAGTTCGCCAGTCAAGGCGTCAACGTCCACCGGTGTACTGTTCCCAAGGTGAGAAGCCAAATCCAACGCAGTAGAATAGCGCAATGGAACCCCTCGTCGGCGTAATCATGGGCTCGCGGTCCGACTGGTCCACCATGTCGCACGCGGCGGAGACGCTCGAAGCGCTGGCCGTACCCCACGAAGTTCGCATCGTATCCGCTCACCGGACCCCCGACCTGCTCCATGAGTATGCCGGGTCGGCTGCTCGGCGCGGCCTCGAAGTGGTCATCGCCGGGGCCGGCGGAGCGGCGCATCTGCCCGGCATGAGCGCGGCGAAAACGGCGCTGCCGGTGCTCGGCGTACCCATCGAATCGAAGGCCCTCAAGGGCATGGATTCGCTGCTCTCGATCGCGCAGATGCCGGCCGGCATTCCAGTGGGCACGCTCGCCATCGGCAAGGCCGGAGCGATCAACGCCGCGCTGCTCGCAGCCGCAATCCTGGCGCTGAAGCACCCGTCGATCGCGGAGAAGCTCGCCGAATACAGGAACGACCAGACCGCGACCGTGCTGCAGAACGGCGACCCGCGAGCCTGACGGCTCGGCACGCCGCACACCCTCCGGTTCCGGACTTACGGCTCCGCTCATGGCGAAACCCTGCGTAGGCATCATTGGCGCCGGCCAGCTTGGCAGGATGATGGCGCTTGCGGGCTACCCGCTGGGTGTCGAATGCAGGTTTCTGGACGGCTCGCGAGAAGCGCCGGGCGGCCATGTCGCCCCGCTGCGCGTGGCCGCCTTCGACGATGCCGCTGCGCTGGGCGCGCTCGCCCGCGACGTCGATGTCCTCACGTTCGACATCGAGAACGTGCCGATCGACGTGCTCGATCAGGTCGCGGAACACGTTCCGGTGTTACCGCAGCCGCAGGTACTGGCTGCGGCCCAGGACCGGCTCGCCGAGAAACGGCTGTTCCGCGAACTGGGCATTCCGACCGCCGCCTTCGTGCCGGTTGAGGAGGAGCGCGATCTCGGCCGCGCGGGGGAAACTCTGGGCTGGCCGATCATGCTCAAGACCCGGCGCATGGGTTATGACGGGCGTGGCCAGCGCACGGCCGAAGATTCCGCGAACCTGCTCCGCGGCTGGCGTGAGCTCGGTTCGGCGCCGGCAATCGCCGAAAAGTGGGTGGACTTCGAACGCGAACTGTCCCTGATCGGCGTACGGAGCAGCTCGGACGCCGCGCTGTTCTATCCCCTGAGCGAGAACGTCCACGGCGACGGGCAACTGGTCTCCTCGATAGCACCGTACGAAGACGAGGATCTGAGCCGCACCGCGGAAGTCTGGCTCGGCAAGCTCATGAGCCGCTACGACTACCGTGGCGTGCTCACCGTCGAGTTCTTTCACACGGAAGCGGGCCTGGTGGCCAACGAATTCGCGCCGCGCGTGCACAACTCCGGGCACTGGACCATCGAAGGCGCCGAAACGAGCCAGTTCGAGAACCACCTGCGGGCGATCCTCGGGTGGCCGCTCGGCGACACCGCGCCGCGCGGGCACTCAGCGATGGTCAACCTGCTCGGCGCCTTGCCCGACCCCGCGCGCGTCCTCGCATTGCCCGGAGCCCACTTCCACGACTACGGCAAGCAGCCGAGGCCCCGCCGCAAGCTCGGTCACTGCACGATGGTCGACACCGACCGCGACCGACTGCTCGACCGCCTCGCGCCCTTGCGAGCGTTGGTCGACGCGAGCAATTGCTGAAGGATGCAAATCTGCTCAGTGCCCATGCGGGCCCCTTCGTTGCGGGGAGGTGGACCGGTCAGGCGGCCTGGTCAGGTGGACCGGTCAACCGGTCAAGCGCCTCGCGGTATTTGCGCCGCGTACCGTCGATGACGACGGAGGGCAGGCGTGGCCCGGGAGCGCGTTTGTCCCAATCGAGCGTCTCGAGATAATCGCGCACGTACTGTTTGTCGAAGCTGCTCGGCGAAGCGCCGGGCGCGTAGCGGTCGGCCGGCCAGAACCGCGACGAGTCAGGCGTGAACACCTCGTCGATGAGCCTGAGTTCGCCGTCGGCGTCGATGCCGAATTCGAACTTGGTGTCCGCGATGATGATGCCGCGCTCGCGTGCATGCTCCGCGGCCTGGGCGTACAGGGCGAGCGAGGTGTCGCTTACGCGCTCGGCGAGCTGCGTGCCGACAAGATCCTCGACCTCGCTCATCGGGATGTTCTCGTCATGGTCGCCGGCGGCCGCTTTCGTGCTCGGTGTGAAGATCGGTTCGCGCAGTTGCTCGGCCAACAGCATTCCGCCGGGCAGCTCGACGCCGGAGACCGCTCCGGTCGCGCGGTAATCCTTCCAGCCGGAACCGATCAGGTAGCCTCTGACGACCGCTTCGAACGGCAGCGGCTGCAAAGCGTCGACCACGACGGCGCGGCCGCGAACCGTCTCGCGATCGTGCGGGTCGTCGACCACGGACTCGGGGTCCGTCGCCGTCAGGTGATTGGCGATGATGCCGCCGAGCTTTCCGAACCAGAAGTTCGAGATCGCCGTCAGCACGACGCCCTTGCCCGGGATCGGATCCGGTAGAACCACATCGAATGCTGAGATACGATCACTCGCGACTATCAGCAGCCGGCCGGCGTCGACGCGGTAGATATCCCTGACCTTGCCGCGCGCGATCAGCGGCAGGGAGTGCAGGTTCGATTCGAACAGGGCCGCAGGATCGTCGGTCATCGGATTCGGGCGGGTGCGGTGGCGGAATGATGACCCCGGACGGGGTTGTCGGGCAAGCTTGAACAGAGTCGGCCGTGGCACGCTTGCTTGTATCGGTGGGTCCCAGGATAAAAAGAACGAAAGCGCTTCTGGCGGGGAAGCGCGCTAGACCACTTGAATCGACCCGGGATAGCGGCCAAGTTGCCCGTCGGCGGTCAGAAGCGTGAGTCCCTCGATCTGTGCCTGCGCGATGAGCATGCGAACGAAGGGATCCTTGTGGATGGGCGGGAGGAGATCCACAGACGCGGCGTGCGCGCCTGTTATGACCAGTTCCCGGTAGCCGTTTTCCAGCAATCCGCGCCGCAGCAAGCGCGGGTCGACGTTGAAGTCGGGGCGGCCAAGCCCGCTCTTGATGGCGACTTCCCATAGCGATGCGGCGCTGAAGAACAGTTCCTCGGTCTCGTCGACAATCAGATCGCGTGCTTCTTTCGGCAACCGATCCGGGTGACCGGCGGCCCGGAGAAGCACATGCGTGTCCAGCAGCCGACTCACTGACCCGTCTCAAACATGCTGGCGATCTCTTCCTCGCCCATGCGGTCGAAGTCCCTTGGCACCGAGATTTCTCCGGCCAGGAACCCGAGCCTGCGCCTGGCGTCGGCATCGGGCGCATCGATGGCCATCACCTTGACCAGCGGTTTTCCGGCGCGCGCGATGATGAATGGCTCACCCTTGGCTGCGGCATTTACGAGCCGGGAAAGATGAGTCTTGGCTTCGTGGATATTGACGGAGCGCATCGTTTTTCTCCTGACTAAGTCCATATGACTTAGTCATACACTCCGGCAACTGCAAGCTCCCGATCCGTCGATAGGTGCTTGAACGAGCAGATCGGCGAGCATTTGCTGCATTTCGATCGGGGAGAGTGCTCAGTGGGCCTCGCAGTCCTGCACGAGGCAGCGTGCGGTTGCAGCAAGTGGCCCAGGAAGCGCTCGCCAACCGCGTACCGCCAACTTCGCTGGGCCGGGCCTGCGCGCAGGCGAATCGAGACTGGATTCTTTCAATCGGCCGCCAATTTGATTTCAATTGGTCGGCAGTTGACTTTCAATTGGTCTGGATTAAGCTTTCAATTGGACGGTAGCTGGAGAAGTCGCCTTGTATCCTCGTTTTGTCGAACATCGTGTTCACGAGGCGCTTGCCGATACGCGGGTGGTGTTGATTTGCGGCCCCCGCCAATCGGGGAAGACCACGCTCGCGCAGTGGGTGGCGGATTCCACCATGCCTTTCGTCACACTCGACGACGCGACGACATTGCGCGCAGCCACGACCGATCCGGTCGGTTTCGTGCGCGGCTTCGACCGGATGGCTATCGACGAGGTTCAGCGCGCGCCCGACCTTATCCTGGCCATCAAAGCGGCCGTGGATAACGATCCGCGGCCGGGCCGGTTCCTGCTCACCGGCTCTGCCGACCTGATGATGCTTCCCCGCGTTGCGGACTCGTTGGCGGGTCGCATGAGCATCATTCGCCTGCTTCCGCTTGCGCAGGCGGAAGTGCTCGGCAACGTGCCGGTGTTTCTCGACCGAGCGTTTGCCGGAGCGTTGCCGGAGGCCGGGTCGAGCCTTGTCGGCGACGATCTGGTGGAGACCGTGCTCGCCGGGGGCTACCCGGAGGCCCTGGCGCGCGCGGCGTGGCGCCGTCGGCGCGACTGGCATCTGGATTACATCGAGGCCATCGTACAACGCGATGTTCGGGATATCGCCCGGGTGGAGCGACTCTCCGTAATGCCTCGGCTGCTGCGGGTTGTCGCCGAGCACTCGGGCCAACTCGTGAATTTCTCCGGACTGGGCGATCCCATCGGAATGAACCACGTCACGACCCGGAAGTATCTGGGCATATTCGAGAAGCTGTTCGTCGTGCGAACATTGCCGCCCTGGCACACGAACAAGCTCAAGCGGCTTGCGAAATCGCCAAAGATGCATTTTCTCGATGCCGGCCTGCTGTCCGCCTTGCGCGACCTGTCTCCGGAACGCCTGCGGCGCGACCGCACGCCGTTGGGGCCGCTTCTGGAAACGTTCGTTTTCGGCGAACTCCTCAAACTTGCCAGTTGGTCCGAAGACCGCTACACGTTTTCGCACTTTCGCGACAAGGAGCGCAATGAAGTCGACATCGTGCTGGAGGACGCGGTTGGACGTGTCGTCGGCATAGAAGTAAAAGCCTCAGCAACAGTTTCGGCGAAGGATTTCTCGGGCCTCCGCCGTCTCGCCAGCGCCCTCGGCGACAACTTCGCGTTCGGTGCCGTGCTGCACGATCACGACCGCGTGACGCCTTTCGGCGAGCGAATGGCGGCGGCGCCGATTTCGGCGTTGTGGTCTGAGCGGCACGCTTCAATGAACTAGCAGGCCTTGCCGAGCGGGTCGTATCGCAATGCAGTGGATCGGAAAAGTCGTCGGAGCAACGCTGGGACTGGCCGTGGCGGGTCCCGTCGGCTCGGTGCTCGGCGCTTTGCTCGGCCATCAGTTCGACCGGGGCATG
>JAJDVG010000006.1:5000-92449 GCA_022826245.1 Gammaproteobacteria bacterium | reverse complement strand
ATGTCATGCAACCGCTCCCGCTCCTGCAACGTCAGACGCACCACATACAGTTTCTTCATGGCATACCTCTCAACAAGTTGCTCCAACTCATTGAGAACATACATTAACATACTGCATTATCTGATTGACGGAGTACTAGCGCCCGATGACTACAGTCCAAAAACCGTCCCCTACGCTCGTAGGCGGGCGTCCACGCGAGATATTCCTCGGGCATTTTCCCTTGGGAGTTCTCATTCGTTGTAGGTGGCGATCTTCTTCGACGGTCGTCAGCTTTGTGTACTTGCACGAAGATCTCAAATTGGTTACGTGCCCGAGTTCATCGAGGTTGTGGGCCAACTATTGGATACTTGTTTGAGAATAAATGTTGAAACCGCCCTTGGATTCCCCCGTGTTGCTGCAAAGGCGCCTGCGAGGCTAGAGCAACCGTTAGCACCAAGCGAGCAGCTCCCGTTGCCGCGAACCGGATCTTAAACAACATGCGAAGTATCTTGAGTAAAATGACCATATGGGCGTATCGACGACTTGACGAATGCCGACTTTCGGTTTTGCTAATCGCCTTCGTCGGGATTATTCTTGCCTTCGGAGTGTTCTATACGTTGATCACTCCTTATGGCAATGGAGTCACACAAGCGCAAGGTGGCTCGCCCGATTTTGGTCTCCTCGATGGCCTGTATTTTAGTGTTGTAACCGTCTCCTCTCTCGGTTACGGGGATATGCAGCCCGTGGGTTACTCCAGGATAGCTGCAGCTATCGAAGTGCTATTAGGTTTAGGTTTCATAGGGATCATGATCGCAAAACTCACGTCACGGCCTATCGCCCATCTTGTTTCTCGCGTTTTCGTTTCCGCTACCCGGAATCGGCTGACGGATCTTGCGGAATCTTTCCATTCATGCGCTAATCGTTTGTGGCAATCTACCCAAGATCGGGAGCAAGTGTACCCAAGTACACCTCAGCAATCACAGTCATCGCGTCCGGACAAAACGCTTGTGTATGAAGAATTCCAAAATGCCGTTTTGGATTTACATTTCGCAAGCCGTGAATTGCGAGGATACATCGCTGCGGAGACGAGTGAGAATATATTTTATCGTCTCGTTCCTACATTGAGTCTATTGAAACTGGCTGTAGCAATCGACGATGCGTTTAATGCGCTAAGCCAGTTCATTGTAAGCCTGCCCACACGCTCCTATCCTGAGATTTACGTTGAGCTGTTGAATAGAAGTAACATGAAGCGTGTATCTGAGGCGAAAAGTATCTTGGAAAAGGTCTGCAAAGAGTTTACCAAAGAGCGCCGGTATGGTAGAGAGACGGCGGAGGCGTTTCAGCGCGTCAAGAATACGTGCGACAAGGTGCCAGATTCGGTAGATATTCCGGCGCCATACAACCCACCGGACCAAATGGTTAATCGAGGTGATGAGCCAGTTTCGGCTTGAATCTGGAGAAGCTTATGGAATTGAACTGGATAAAGTGTCAAGGGGATGTTTGGTGCAAACTGAACATGGTAAATTTGGAACATGAACACTTTCAGGGCATGGAGGGCGTCTACATGATTTGGCACGGCGGAAGCACTCCGAGAGTGGTCTATGTTGGTCAGGGGAGTATACGAGATCGTCTTAGAAGTCACCGATCGGATGTTTCGATACAGCAATATGAGGGGCTTGATATTTTTGCGACTTGGGCATCAGTACCGCAACAGCATCGCGACGGAGTCGAGGCGCATTTGGCTTCCGTTTGGTCCCCCTTGGAGGGTAAAGCACACCCAAATGCGCCCCCTATCCAGGTAAATTCACCCTGGTAGCGTAGCCCAGCGCTGCGTAGGGAAAACGCATGTAACTGCCGAGCATCGACATACATGCGGAAGGGATGTATTTGTCGGGCTTCGGTGTAGCGTACCGCCGGCAAAGCAGAAGCCAGTTAGGCAAGATGCGGGTTGAGCCTGTCGAAGGCGAGTTTGGCTGCGACGAGAAAGATCTTGCTAAGCCATCGAGCAGGTACTCTATGAGGATCGGCAGGCCGAACAAGCGTTTCCAGGCGGCATCGTGGTCCATGTCGGGAGTTTCGCGGGGGACGCCGACGGGCCGAAACTGACGTTACTCGTCACAATGCGCGGAAACGGCGTCGCGATGGGTGATTCGCGGACTCGACTTCGACGGGCGCAGCCTGCGTACCGTCTCGTGACGCGGCGACTCGTCAGCTGGCCCAAACGCGACGGAAGCGAGGAACGTCAACCGGATTCAGCGCGGCACTTGAACCAGACGCAGGTGCCCGCGACCGACGCGTATGCGGCGAAACTTACTTGGATCGGGTAAACCCTGCGAACGCAGGCTAATCCTGTATCACTCTCGTCTGGTTCCATCCATGCAACACTCGATGCAAACGGCCTCTTGGTTCCCGGAAGCAAGGATGGCGAGGTCACAGTCCTCGCAACCCGTTCCCTGATAAGCGGCGCCGTTTTCGTCATGAATCTCATACATTTTACTCTGCCTCCATACGAGCACGGCGACCGGCCGACGCTCCGTTACTAAGCCGTCGACGCGGCCTTGCGTTCAAAGGTGGGCGCGGTAGTTTGTCGGCTGTAGGCGGACATGCCGCCCAACTTCTCCCGGCAGGACGAAAAACCGCGGCGAGCGCCGAAATTCGAACAGACGGTAAAGATGATAGGCATCCGCGTGCGTTCCGGAGAACCGAACCTCGCCGGCGCTGATGTAAAACGGCGTGTACTTGCCATAGCGCGTCGTCTTGACTTCGATGAATCTGTCCCGTCCATTGGCATCGTACGAACGTATATCAAAACCGGCCTGGTCGCCCACGGTCTTTGAGACCTGCTCGACCTTCTCAGCGAGGCGTTCTTCGCCGACGTTGCGCAGTCTGGCGCGTTCGAATTCCATGACCAGGTCTTCGCCAGCGTCGCCGAGAGCTCGATTGAGCGCCTCACGGTGAAGGTGATCGATCGGACCGGCACGGTCGCGGACCGCGTCGATGCCCCTTACCGCGTAGCGCGATACGCCAGCCGACGCTTGGGTTGGCGCTGGCGGTTCCACCATGATCTGGAGCACGTCATCGACGACAGCCCGATCTTGCGGCGCCCTCACATCCGCGGCTACCAGGTCATCGAGTTCTGCAAGGTACTCCGGCAGGATTTCCCTGAGCATCCGCTGGACGTTGCCGAGCGGCTTGTAGCCGTTGATGTAGGGACGGCCCAGTTCGATCAGGACGGCGCTTATGTTCTGGTGCTTGCGTTCGACCGCCCCGCGGCTGCGCCCGTTCAGCTTGCGACGGAGAGTCCGGTTGTGGGCGGCCTTGTTGAACGGCTCGCCGCGAATTTCAGTCGCCAGCATGTCGAGATATTCCTGAACGGTGGCCTCGACTTCATGCCTGCTCCAACTACCAGATGGCATGCCGACGTGTGTCCTCGTCACCGCGATCGACTACCACGACCACACTCGCCCCGACCACCCGGCCGTGCCGTTGAGTGCATCGAGTTCGATGCCTACGAGTCGCTCGAATAGCTGGAAATCGATACAGGACGCATAAGCAGATACGGCAACCATTCCGGGAATTTTAATGCCAACCCGAAATTTCTGCGTAGCCAAGCAAACTTGGCCAATCTTGAGGTATCTACAGAGACGGCGCAGCGCTCTGCCGCGCATGATTGCCCTGTACTCGATGTCAATGGACTCACACAGGGAGCACGGTAATGAACGCACAACGCAACTTTTTCTCGGCAATCGTTCTTCTGGCCGGATCGGGCATGGCCCACGCGGCAGGTGCGGCCGCCTCGGCGGAACCTGCGAATGTCACAGACGCGCAGGAAAATGCCGGTGTTGCGGTCATGGAAGAAGTGATCGTCACGGCCAATCCGAACGACTTCCCGACCATGGAGTTCCTGATGGCCAGACTGCGTGAGCTGCCTCCCATCGAGATCGTGACCGTGACCGCGAAGTATCCCGCAGACCTGCAGACCGACACGGTCGCCGCGACGCGGTGGCAAGGACCGGAGCGCCTGCCTCCGGTGGTTCGGGTGTATCGGGCAAGCCCGCCGAGCTTCGATGCCGCCGGGCCGGTCGAATTCACGGTCGCCGACGCCGCTGCCGTGACGGTCGCCTGGGAACTCGATCCTGCCTCGATCGAGATGGCCGAACAGGAGTTTCTGCCTGAGCTGCCCGATGTCGATCCCGATTCCGATCCGGGACATATCCTGCGGTTCTGACCGCCACCTGACGAATCGGATTCCGACGACCCATACCAACGCCAGCGGCCCGCCTCCCGGCTCAAGCTCGGGGGCGGGCCGCGGCACGTTCAGGGGTCGCCGGACACCCGTCCGCGGGGTTGCCGGGCGGAAGAACAGGGGGATGACGGCTTCGCCGCGCGGGCAGTTACGGCCGCGTCTGGCCGGTACCGTGCACGACGTACTTGTAGCTCGTCAGTTCCGCCGCGCCGACCGGTCCGCGCGCATGGATGCGCCCCGTCGCGATGCCGATCTCCGCGCCCATGCCGAACTCGCCGCCGTCGGCGAACTGGGTCGAGGCGTTGTGCATGACGATCGCGCTGTCGAGTTCGCGCGCGAACTGTTCGGCCGCCGCGGCATCTTCGGTCACGATGGCATCGGTGTGCCCGGAGCCGTGAGTCCGCACATGTTCGAGCGCCGCTTCGATGCCGTCGACGACCCTGACGGCGACGATCGCGTCCAGATACTCCTTGCCCCAGTCGGAACGCTCGGCCGGTTTGACGTCGGAGCCGGCGGCCACCGTTGCCGGATCGCCGCGAACCTCGCAGCCGGCGTCGATGAGATCGGCGACGATCGGAGCGAGGTGGGAATCGACGCAGGCGCGGTCGACGAGCACGGCCTCGGTGGCGCCGCAGATGCCGGTGCGCCTCATCTTGGCGTTGACCACGAGGCGCCGCGCCATTTCAAGGTCCGCGGCCGCGTGCACATAGGTGTGGCAGATGCCCTCGAGGTGGCCCATGACCGGCACGCGCGCGTCCTGCTGCACGCGCGAGATCAGGCCCTTGCCGCCGCGCGGGACGATGACGTCGACGTACTGCCCCATGTCGCGCAACAGGATGCCGACGGCCTCGCGATCCTGCGTCGGCACCATCTGAATCGCGGTTTCCGGCAAATCATGAGCCGCGAGCGCCCGTGCGAGGCAGGCTTGAATCGCGGCGCTCGAACGCGCGCTTTCCGAACCGCCGCGCAGGATGACCGCGTTGCCGCTCTTCAGGCACAAGGCGCCCGCATCCGCGGTAACGTTCGGCCGGCTCTCGTAGATGATGCCGATCACGCCTAGCGGCACGCGCACGCGCTCGATCCTGAGGCCGTTCGGGCGATCCCATTCGGCGATGACCTGGCCGACGGGATCGTCGAGTTCGGCGATCGCCTCGACGCCCGCGGCCATGGCTTCGACCCTCGAGTCGTCGAGCGCAAGCCGGTCGATCATCGCGGCCGACAGCCCGAGCCGCTTGCCGTCCGCGCAGTCGATCTCGTTCGCGGCGAGAATGGCCGCCGATGACCGCCGAATCTCGCTCGCCGCACTGCGCAGCACGGCGTTCCTGGTCTCGCCCGGCGTTCTCGCAAGCACGCCGGCGGCTTCCCGCGCGGCGGCGCCGAGACCCATCATCTGCTCGTGAAGGCCGACACTCAGTTCACGATTGGCGATATTCATCAGCGTCATCTCTCAATTGATCAACACCAGGTCGTCGCGGTGGATCATCTCATCCCGGCCGCGATAACCCAATACGCTCGCGATCGATTCGGACTGCCTGCCCGCGATCGCGCGCGCCTCGTCGGACGAATAGCCGATCAGCCCGCGGCCCAGCTCGGCGCCCGTTCCGTTCACGACGCGCACAGCGTCGCCGCGTTCGAAGCTGCCGTCAACGCCGGTTACACCGGCCGGCAGGAGGCTCCGGCCCGCGGCCAGCGCCCGCTCGGCGCCAGCATCGACGCGCACGCTTCCCTTGGGCTTCAGCGTGCCCGCGATCCACTGCTTGCGCGCCGTCGCCGGCGTCGCCGTCGGCAGAAACCAGGTTGCCCGGTCGCCGTCGCAGAGCGACTTGAGCGGCCTGCGGACGCGACCGCTCGCGATCGCCATGCGGCAGCCGGCGCCGATGGCGATCCGCGCCGCATCGAGCTTCGTGTGCATGCCGCCTGAACCGTGCGCCGAACCCGGCCCGCCGGCCATGCCCCGAATCCGCTCGTCGATACCCGCGACCTCCGGCACGTGTTCGGCATCGTCGTGAAGCTGCGGATCGCGCGTGTACAGGCCATCCACGTCGGACAGCAGCACCATGCAGTCCGCGCTGACCATCTGCGCAACCCGCGCCGCGAGGCGGTCGTTGTCCCCGTAGCGAAGCTCCTGGGTCGCGACGGTATCGTTCTCGTTGACGACCGGGACGGCGCCGCGGGCGAGAAGTGACAGCAAGGTCCTGCACGCGTTCAGATAGCGCCGCCTGCTCTCGCTGTCGTCGAGCGTCAGCAATACCTGCGCCGTGGGCAATCCGACCTTGCGCAGCACCTCGTGGTAGGCGTGCGCGAGCAGGATCTGTCCGGCCGCGGCAGCGGCCTGGTTGTCCTCGAGCCGGGCGCGCCGCGCATCGATATCAAGCTCGCGCGCGCCGAGAGCGACGGCCCCCGACGATACGAGCACGATCTCCTTGCCGGACTCGCGCAACCACGCGACATCGCGGCACAGCGCTTCGAGCCAGCCGCTGTCGAGCGCGCCCGTGTCCTGGTCGATGAAGAGCGCCGAGCCGATCTTGACCACCAGGCGCCGCGACTCGAGCAGACGCTCGGCATTTGTCGATCGATCGCTCATTGGTCTGGCCATCCGGAGAAGCGGTTTGGTAGCGCGCGCTCAGCCTCGGGCGAATACGGGGGCGCCGCGGGCAACGGCCATCGCGCCGCTGCGCACGACCGTGGAAAGGTCGGACAGGCGTCGGATCCGGTCGAGAAACCGGTCGATCTCCTGGCTGCCGCCGATGAGTTCGATCGTGTAATGGCCTTCGTGGTCGTCGAGCACCCGGGCGTTGGAGCTTGCGAGCAGCTTCCTGAGCTGCCGCGTCTTGCCGTCGACCAGGTGCAGCTTGAACAGCGCAAGCTCGCGCTCCACATGGTCCGCGCTCGTCATGTCGGTGATGTCCACGACGTCGACGAGCTTGCCGAGCTGCTTGCTGATCTGGTCGATCACCTCGTCCGAACCCGTCGTGACCAGCGTCAGACGCGAGACCGTCGCATCGGCCGTCGGCGCGACGTTGAGGCTCTCGATGTTGTATCCGCGCGACGAAAACAGGTTGGACACGCGCGACAGTGCGCCCGCTTCGTTCTGCAGCAGTATCGAAATGATATGTCTCATGGCTTTGTCGCCGGCTTTGAGCAAGCCGGACAATGCTGGCGCAGAACACAGGCTATTGCAATGCTGTAACTTTTCGTCAACACTCGACGGGGTTGCAGCCGGCCGGCTGGCCGGACCCGATGGAATCGACCACCGTGAAAACGCAGCCCCAAACTCAGGACGACGCCGCACATCCTCTTGCCGGCCGGCGAATGACCGGTGCGGAGTCGATCATCCAGGTCCTGGCGGACGAAGGCGTCGATACGATTTTCGGTTACAGCGGCGGCGCGATTCTGCCGACCTACGATGCCGTGTTCCGCTACAACGAGACGCACGGCACGTCCGCCGAGGAGCCGATGCCCCTGATCGTGCCGGCGAACGAGCAGGGCGCGGGTTTCATGGCGGCCGGCTACGCGCGCGCGAGCGGCCGGGTCGGCGTCGTCATGGTGACCTCGGGTCCCGGCGCCACGAACTGCGTGACGCCGGTGCGCGACAGCATGGCGGACTCAACGCCGCTCGTCGTCATCTGCGGGCAGGTGCCGACCGGCTCCATCGGCACCGATGCCTTCCAGGAAGCGCCGGTCAGCGCGGTCATGGGCTCGGTTGCGAAACACGTATTCCTCGTCACGGACCCGAACCGGCTCGAAGCGACCATGCGCACGGCGTTCGAGATCGCCCGTACTGGGCGCCCCGGTCCCGTGGTGATCGACGTGCCGAAGGACGTGCAGAACTGGGAAGGCGCCTTCCGCGGCGACGGCTACCTGCCGATCCCGGGCTACCGGCGCCGCGTGGCCGAAGTCGAGAGCAACGCGATAAGCGATTCCAAATGCGAGGAGTTCCTGTCGATGCTCGCCGACAGCAAGCGCCCGCTGCTCTACGTCGGCGGCGGCGTCGTCAACGGCAACGCGAGCAGCGCGCTCAGGTCCTTCGCCCTGCAGTTCGAAATCCCGGTCGCGACGACGCTCATGGGGCTCGGCAGCTTCGACACCAAGCACCCGCTCGCGATGCACATGCTCGGCATGCACGGGCTTGCGAGCGCCAACTACGCGGTCGACGACTGCGACCTGCTGATCGCTGTCGGCGCGCGCTTCGACGACCGCGTGGCGGGCATACCGGACCAGTTCGCGAAACGTGCGCGCCGGGTCCTGCACCTGGACATCGACGCTTCGGAAATCCACAAGGTCAAGTCGGCGGACTGGCACCATGTCGGGCTGCTGCCCGAGGTGCTCGATGCGCTGGTGGCGTATGCGCGCCGTTCGGGCTTCTCGGCCGACTTTTCGGCCTGGCACGCCGAGGCGGCCGAACTCAAGGCAACGTACGGACTCAACTACGATCGCGAAAGCCCGTTGATCCAGCCGAACTATCTCATCGAGACGATGAACGCGATCACGCGCGGCGAGGCGATCATCTCGACCGGCGTCGGCCAGCACCAGATGTGGGCGGCGCAGTATTTCGATTTCCGCGAGCCGAGGCTCTGGCTCACCTCGGGCAGCATGGGCACGATGGGCTACGGGCTCCCCGCGGCGATCGGCGCGCAGTTCGCCCGTCCCGACAAGCTCGTGATCGACGTCGACGGCGATGCGAGCATCCGCATGAATCTCGGCGAGCTCGAAACGGTCACGACCTACGACCTGCCGATCAAGATCATCGTGCTCAACAATTTCGGCGACGGCATGGTCATGCAGTGGCAGCGGCTCTTCTTCAAGGGCCGGCTCTCGGCCAGCGACAAGTCGCTGCGCAAGAAGGACTTCGTCAGGGCCGCGCAAGCCGACGGCTTCGGCTACGCGAAACGGCTCGACGACAAGAACGACGTGCCCGGCGTGCTCGAGGAGTTTCTGAACCACGACGGTCCGGCCTTCCTCGAAGCCATCATCGACCCCGAAGCGGGCGTCTATCCGATGGTCGGCCCGGGTCTGAGCTATCGCGACATGGTCACCGGCGATTTCATCCCGAACCGCTACGATCAGGAGGACCGCTCCGAGCCCGACGCCTCGGAACTGTTCTAGTCGCCGCCGGCACGCGTGGCGCTGCGTTCAGCGTCGCAGCCGGACCTGTTACTCCTGTTGCCGGCCGGATTCGGCAACGACCGTAGCAACCCGGTTACGTGCATCACGGCGTCTATTCCGACTTGGCCTGCTGCCGGCCGGATTCAGCAACGACCGTAGCAACAGCGCGGATCAATTCATCGAGTTCCGCCGTGCCGATCGTGAACGCGGGCATCAGGTAGACCACCCGGCCGAAGGGCCGCACCCAGGCGCCTTCCTCGACGAAACGGGCTCTCAGCCGCTCGTGATCGGGCCGCCGCTCGAGCTCGACGACGCCGATGGCGCCCTTGACGCGCACGTCGGCGACGCCGCGGCAATCGCGCAAGCCCTCCAGTCCGTCGGCCAGGCGGTCTTCGATCGCGGCGACCTGCTCGAGGCGGGGCTCGCGCTCGAAGAGGTCGAGCGAGGCGTTGGCCGCGGCGCAACCGAGCGGATTGCCGGCGTAGGTGGGGCCGTGCATCAACGCCTTGTCGGCATCGTCCGACAGGAAGTCTTCGTAGACGCGGCGGCATGCCACTGTCGCCGCCAACGGCAGTGTCCCTCCCGTAAGTGCCTTGGAGAGCGAGATGATGTCGGGCACGACCGCGGCCTGCTCGCAGGCGAACATCGTGCCGGTACGGCCGAATCCGGTGGCGATCTCGTCGAAGATGACGAGCAGACCGTGGCGGCGCGCGGCCGCGACGACACCGGCCAGAACCTCCGGCGAATGAAACTTCATTCCGCCCGCAGCCTGTACGAGCGGCTCGACGATGAGCGCCGCGAGTTCCGATGCGTGGCGCGCGAGCGCGTCTTCGAACGCCGCCATGCCGTCCTCGTCGCGCGGCAGGTCGAGAACGAGTTGCTCCGGCAACGCGCCGCGAAACATCGCGTGCATGCCCTCCTCCGGGTCGCAGACCGACATGGCCGCGAAGGTGTCGCCGTGGTAGGCGTTGCCGAAGCTCACGAAGCGCCGGCGCGCGGGCTCGCCCCGGTTGATCCAGGACTGCAACGCCATCTTCATCGCGATCTCGACCGACACCGATCCGGATTCGGAGAAGAACACGTGGTCGAGGTCGCCGGGCAGAAGTTCGGCGAGCCGCTGCGAAAGCGTGAGGGCCGGCGGGTGCACGAGTCCGCCGAGCATGACGTGCGGCATGGCGCGAAGCTGGGCTTCGACGGCCGCGCGGATGTGCGGATGGTTGTAGCCGTGGCAGGCTGTCCACCACGACGCGGTGCCGTCGACGAGCCTGCGGCCGTCGGCGAGCGTGATCCACACGCCTTCGGTCCGCTCAGCCTCGAACGGAGGCGGCGCGGTCTGCATCTGTCTGTACGGCAACCAGAGCGTGGACAAAGGGGATCTACCAGGGTCGGCGTGCGCCGATACTACGACAATCCCCGGTTCGCATCTTCCCGCTATACTGGCGCGCCTCCGCCGTCGGCGACCGGTACCGTGGACCTGCATGTGCCGCGGGTCTCGAGTTGCGGGCCGCGATAGCCGACAGCGCAGAATCCGCGCTTGTTTCCAGATGCAACACGGGACCTCGGAAGTGACGGGAATCGACTGTTTCAAGGCCTACGACGTCCGAGGCCGCGTACCGGACGATCTCGACGAGGAGATCGCCTGGCGCATCGGCCGCGCCTATGCGGCGCATGTCGCGCCCGGGACCGTCGCCGTGGGACGGGACATCCGCCTGTCGAGTCCGGAGATTTCGGCGGCATTGACGCGCGGGCTGGTCGATTCGGGCGTCGATGTCGTCGACATCGGGACCTGCGGTACGGAAATGGTCTACTTCGCGACATTCCACCTCGGTCTCGATGGCGGAGTCATGGTCACGGCGAGTCACAACCCGCGCGATCACAACGGCATGAAGATGGTCCGGGCCGGCGCGCGGCCGATCAGCGCCGACACGGGCCTCAAGGACATACGCGAGATCGCGGAGTCCGGACAGTTCCCGGCACCCTTGCGCCCGGGCGAGGTGAAGCGGCACGACATCGCGGGCGACTACATCGATCACGTGCTCGGCTACGTCGATGCGAGTGTCCTCAAGCCGCTCAGGATCGTCGTCAACGCGGGCAACGGTTGCGCAGGCCCCGTCGTCGACCTGCTCGAACCGCGCCTGCCGTTTGAACTCGTCAAGCTGCAACACGAACCCGACGGCAACTTCCCGAACGGCGTGCCGAATCCGATGCTCGAGGCAAATCGTGGAGCGACGTCGGCGGCTGTCCTCGAGCATGGCGCGGATATCGGCATCGCCTGGGACGGCGATTTCGATCGCTGTTTCTTCTTCGACGAGGGCGGCGCGTTCATTGAAGGCTACTATGTCGTGGGTCTGCTCGCGCTCGCCTTTCTCGAGAAGTCGCCGGCAGAGCGCATCGTCCACGACCCCCGGCTGACCTGGAGCACGATCGACGCAGTGCAACAGGCCGGCGGCGACGCCGTGCAAAGCCAGTCCGGACACGCTTTCATGAAGCAGACGATGCGCGACGTCGATGCCGCGTACGGCGGCGAGATGAGCGCGCACCACTACTTCCGCGACTTCGCCTACGCCGACAGCGGCATGATCCCGTGGCTCATGGTCGCCGAGATCATGAGCCGGCGCGGCGTCCCGCTTTCGGAGCTCGTCGCGGACCGGGTCGCGCGATTTCCGACGAGCGGGGAGATCAACCGGCGCGTCGACGACTCGGCGGCAACGCTGAAGCGACTTGAAACGCTGTACGCAAGCCGCGCCGTGCGCGTTGAGCATGTCGACGGGCTCAGCGTCGAGTTCTCCGACTGGCGGTTCAACGTCCGGGCGTCGAACACCGAACCGCTGCTCAGGCTCAACGTGGAAAGCCGCGCGGACCCGACGCTGCTCGCGACGATGACCGACGAACTGCTTGAAGTCATAGGCGGCGCCCCCGGCTGAAGCGCGCCTGATCGGTTCGTTCGGAATACCGGTTTCGCTCATCGGACCGGGGAGCGCGTGGCAGCCGCCGCGGCTTTTCGGGACAATCGCACCGTTGCGACCGCGGAGAGAACGCTTGCCTGACCCATCGCTCGACGAGTTTGCGACGCGGAAACTGCAGGCGCTCGAGCGCCGCGAGCTTAGACGGTCGCTCCCAAGCACTGAGAAAATCGATGGCCGCCGCGTCCGCAGCCGGGGACACGAGTTCGTCTCGTTCGCGGGCAACGACTATCTCGGCCTGTCCCATCGTCCGGAGGTCGTTGAGGCAAGCCTCGAGGCGACACGGCGTTATGGCGCCGGCGCCAACGCCTCGCGGCTGATCACCGGCAACCATCCGCTCTACGCCGAACTCGAAACGCGCCTGGCGGCGCTGAAGAACGCCGGGGACGCCGTCGTCTTCGGCAGCGGCTACCTGACGAACATCGGCGTCATACCTCTGTTCGCGGGCGAGCCCGACCTCATCGTCATGGATGAGCACTGCCATTCCTGCCTGATCGGCGGCGCCGCGCTCAGTCGCGCGAGCGTCGTGAGTTTTGCCCACAACGACCCGAGCGACGCGGCAGCCCTCCTCGACGCTCGACGCCGCCGCTATCGCAATTGCCTGCTGCTCACCGAAGGCGTCTTCAGCATGGAGGGCGACCTGGCGCCGCTCCCGGAACTTGCCGAACTCGCCGCGAGATTCGACGCCTGGCTAATGACGGACGATGCGCACGGGCTCGGCGTCGTCGGCGGCGGGCGCGGCTCGTCGTTCGCGTTCGACGAGCCCGTCGGCGTGTCCCTGCAGATGGGGACGCTGTCAAAAGCCGCCGGCGCCTACGGCGGGTACATCTGTGCAAGCCACGAGGTCTGCGAGCTCATCCGCAACCGGGCGCGCAGCTTCGCCTTTTCCACGGGACTGCCGCCGGGAACGGTCGCCGCGGCGGCGCGCGCGCTCGAGATCATCGCGACCGAACCTGAGCTCGTCGGCCTCCCGCGCTCGCGGGCGCGGTCGTTCACCGCGGCGCTCGAACTCCCGGCAGCGCAATCGGCGATCGTGCCGCTCGTGCTCGGCGGAGCGACGCGCACGATCGAAGCGGGGCTCACGCTCCAGGAAGCGGGCTTCCTGGTCGCCGCGATCAGGCCGCCCACGGTGCCCGCGGGGACGTCGCGTCTGCGGATTGCATTCTCTGCCGAGCACACCGAGCGCGATGTGCAGGATCTGGCGGATGCCGTCCGACCGATCCTGTCCGAAAGATGACAACTGTGTTCGTCACCGCCTCGGGCACGGAGGTCGGCAAGACCTTCGTCATGTGCAAGCTGCTGACCGAGCTTCGCCGCACGACGCTGAGCGTGCGCGCTGTCAAACCCGTAGCGACGGGCTTCGACCCCAACGACATCGAGGCGAGCGACACGGGCCATCTGCTCGCGGCGCAGAATCTGCGGCCGACCGCCGCCCGCGTCGACGCCGTGACGCCGTGGAGATACGCCGCAGCGCTGTCTCCCGACATGGCGGCTCGGCGGGAAGCCAGAATCGTGCCGTTCGAGGACCTGTTGAGCTTCTGCCGCCGTTCCGAGGGCTTCGACCTGACGCTGATCGAAGGCATCGGCGGCGTCATGGTGCCGCTCGACGAACGCCACACCGTAATCGACTGGATCGCGGCGCTCGGAGCGCCGGCGCTGCTCGTCACGGGAAGCTATCTCGGCACGCTGAGCCACACGCTGACGGCGGCCGAGGCGCTGCGGCGGCGGGACGTGGAACTCCTCGGCATCGTCGCCAGCGAATCGCCCGAACAGCCCGTCGCCCTCGACGAGACGCGACGCGTACTCGAGCGCTTCCTGGCGCCGACGCCGGTCATCGCCCTGCCCCGGCAGCGCAGCGATGCGGACGCAATTCCGGAACTCCTGCCGCTTATCGCTCCGTTTCTTGACGCGCCCGGCACATGAGGAACGGTACCGTCGCCGGCTGCGCGGGCGGGCGCACGCGAGAGTCTCGCCAGGCATCGCACGGTCACGACAGCGAGGGACCGCGCCATTCCTGACGCGGCCCCTCGCTCCATTTTGGCGACCAAGCCATGGTGGGCCGATCGAACCCTCGGCCGCTACTGCCGCGCGACGCGGTTCGGTGCGCGTTGATCCACAATGCTCAGGTTCACGCGCCGGTCGAGCGCCATGGCATCGAGATCCTTCTCGTCGGCTGTCGAAAGCCGCTCGCCTACGGCAATCGAGTGGATTCTCCGGGGAGAGACGCCGGCCTGCACGAGCGCATCGTGCACGGCTTGCGCGCGTGCGGACGACAATTGCTCGTTGTAGTCCTCCGCACCGCGGGCGTCGGCGTGACCTTCGACGACGACGTCAAGATCGTCCAGTTCAGCGATCAGTCCGGCGACGCGGCTCAGCCGCTCACCGGTTTCGTCGTCGAGTTTGCTCTCGCCGGTGCGAAAGTAGATCTGCGTGTCGAGCGCCTGCTGCAGCGCATTGCGATAGTCGCGCTGAGCGACGCGCCACTGCGACCTGAGCTGCGACAGATCGGCGTTGCGCGACTGGAGCCTGCCGAAGAGTTCATCGGCTTCGAGCCGCGCCTGCTCCGATTCGAGGCGCGCCTGCTCCGACTGGCGCTCGAAGTCGAGCTTCGCCGACCGCTCGCGGTGAAACTTGTCGCCGAGCCAGCCGCCCATCGCGGCGCCGACGATGGCGCCGACCGGCCCGCCGGCGAGCGCGCCGGCGACCAAGCCGCTGCCGACGCCGATGCTCTCCTCCTTCGGCGCCGCATTGTTCTCGGCGGTCCAGGCGGGACTCGCAAGCCCCACCGCCAATGCCAGTATCAGGATATGTTTCGTCATGGTTCGCTCCTTTGCGTCCAGGTGTCTGCTGACACCTGCCATTGGAGCGCCGCGGCAGGGCAATTCCGGGCCGAATCCGGGCCCGATCATGTCCCAACGATGATCAATTCTGGCGGGAGGCGGGTTGCGACGCAGGTTCGGGCCGGCCCGCGGCGGGCAGCTAGCAGCCTGCGCCGTAGGAAGTCGCGACAGCGAAAATTCGATATCGCCGTCCCTTTGGGCGATCGATTGAGGAAAATATCGAGCCATATTTGACGAAATCGATCGCCCAAAGGGGCGGATGAGAGCGAATTTGCAGCCGTGAATTCCTACGGCGCAGGCTGCTAGATGTCGCGGCGCGACGGCAGCGCCACGAAGGTTCCGCCGTTGCGCTGGCAGAGCACGCGCATGAGCGTGGCGTAGCGCGCGGACGAGACGAGGTCGCCCATGACGTCCCAATACACCGGGAAGGCGACCGCGTGAATCCTGACCCGGCGGTTGCCTTCCTCGTCCAGCCTGTTGCGCCGGTCGACTTCCCGCACGACCTGACGAATGGTCGATGTAGGCGCGAAGTCGTCACTGTAGACGTACAGCGAGATCTTCTTCTCCGGATCGTAGAACCGCTCGATAGCCTCGAGAATGCCCTCACGCGGGCTCGAATCGGAGAATGCGTTCCAGTTCGGCAACGCATCGATGATCGCCCGGCGGCGGGCCGGCGTATCGGGTATCCACTGGCCCCGATAGCTTCGGAACAGGTAGGTACCCTCGTCGTTGATGATCTGCATGCCCTTGACGGTCGGGTAGACGTCGAGCGTCTCGCGGATCTGCTGCTGGACGCGATCCCAGGCGTAGCTGCGCATGCTGCCGGAGGTGTCGATGATGAAGATGATGTACTCGCTGTCGACCGGGACGCCGCCGATCGCGTAGTCCTCGACGTTGGGGACCTGGTTCGCGAGCAGGCGCTGCATCTCGTCGGTCAGCGACTGCTTTGCCGCCGCCAGCCGTCCTGCCAGTTCGTCGGACAAAGCGTCGTCGTCCATTCGATCGAGCAATACCGAACGGATGCGTGTGAGTTCCTGCTGCAGCTCGAGCACCTGGACGCGATCGTCCTCGACGGTCTCCGCCGTCGTGATGCGTTCGCGTTGCACGCTCTCCGTCTCGCCGAGGATCTCGGTGAGCTCCTGCTCGTAACGCGCGAGCAGCCCCTGCAGTTCGACGTTGCTCTCCTCGAGCCGGATCGGCTCGAAGAGCTTCGTGATCACGAGCAGCAGGATGATCGCGCCGAAACCGCAGGAAATGCTGTCGAGAAACGACAGGCTCAGCGTCTCGATACCGCGGCGTTTCTTCCTGCTCATGGCCAGTCCTCCGCCGGGGCCATCATCGAGCCGCCGCTCTCAAGGGCGAGCTGCCAGTAGGCCGGCGCCGCGAGCGGGTCGCCCTCCATCGCCAGCAGTATGACGTTGACGGGCGTGCCGATGGGCCGATCGCGCATCGCGCGCTCGAAGTGATCGAGTCGCTCCTTGCTCGTCACGCCGGCACGGGTCGGCTGGACTCCGCCCATGGTCGGCAGACCGTCGACGAGCAGGAAGATGTTGTCCGGCCGGGGCTCGAGCCGCCGCGCCGCCTGGAACGCCGCATGCAGGCTTGTCGGACCGTCGGCGACCGTCTCTTCGCGAAGCCTGCGCACGGCCTCGTCGAGCTGACTCGCGTCGCTGGCCGTGAGCCACTGGCCGTCGGTCCCGTCGACGAGCGACCAGGCTTCGTCGTTGAACGCGATGACCTGAAACTGCGTCCCGGGCGGAATCTGCGCCGTGAGCCAGTCCACGGTGTTGACGAGCTGCTGCCATTTCGGCGCCTCGCGCTTCTGAGCGTCCGGCAGGTTGCGGCGGCGGATGATGTTGACGAGCGTCCGGTCGAGCATGCTCGTGGAGACGTCGACGAGGATCACGATCCGCTGTCCGCCCATGCGCAGCCCCGTCAGGTACTGCCGGTAGCCGTCGCCCTGCACGTTGCGGATCGAGGCCCCGGCCTCTTCGGCCGTGTCGTCGGTCACGGCGAGCCGCTCGGTCTCGTCCTCGAGCGCGGCGAGATCGGCCCTGAGCTGCTCGATGAGGTCCTCGCGCGCATCGCGGCTCTCGGCCTGGGTGACCAGCTCCTCGCGCGTGGTCTCGATTTCCGCCATGATCTGTTCCCGGACGCCGCGCGTCGTGAACCGCTCCTCGAGCAGGCGGGCGAGATCCTCCCGGAGTTCGACGAGATTCCTGCGCCCGACCAGGACCTGCAGCTCCATCCTGTCGACTTCGGCCGACACGTCATCGAGCACCGTATCGCGCCTGAGATCGATGTTGGCCGTGATGATCATGAAGAACAGGATCACGGCGCCGAAACCACAGGTCATGGCGTCGAGAAACGACATCGAAATGACGTTGAATTCCCTGCGGCGTGCCATCAATTGTGCACCGTTACGACCTGAATCTCGGCGCCGGGAGAGCCGATCCGGATGATGTCGGCCGGCTGCAGCGAGACCTCTCCCGAGACGCGCTTCTCGTTCACGAACGTACCATAGCTGCTCAGATCGCGCAGCCGGAGCTCGCCGTCGCTGAACCTGAGTTCGCAGTGCGAACGCGATACGCCGCCGGGTTGATCGTCGACGATGATGGCGCGCCGGTCATCCGCGCCGGACCGCCCGATCAGCAGGCCCGTGCCGTCAACCGGGTATGCCACGCCCCGATAGACGACGTGTGTCGGGACGGGTGTGTCCGCCACGGCGATCGGCGGGTCGGCGATTTCCGGCGCAGGCCCCGGAGCCGACACCGGGTCGGCGCGCCAGCGCATGCGCCTGAGCAGCTTCACCTGCCCACTGCCGTCGATCCCGTCGAAGCCCTCCAGTGCCGCGCACGCCGCGTGTCCCGCCGGGAGGCCGACGACCTCGGCATCGTCGAGGCGCGCAAGTTCGCCCGTGAGTCCCGGCAACTGCACGAGCCGGTCCGACAACTGCACGACGAGCCCAGATCCCGCGTCGCGCGCCTGGGCGATGAGTTGCAGCAGCGCCTTGTAGAAGCCAAGCGCAACCTTGAGCAGTTGTCCGCGTTCGACGTCGACTTCAAGTTCGTCGCCGCCATGCGGCAACGCGAGCACTGCCGAACCCTCTTCATGCAGTAGCGCGAGCCACTCCGGCAGGCGGTCGTAGAGCAACTGCTCGTTGCGGGCATCGTGAAACGGATCGAAACGGCTCGCGAGCACGAAGATCTCCGCGACGCGGCGCGCCAACAGGTCCGTCAGGCTGGCCAGGCCGGTCGAATCGAGGCGCTGTTCGGAACGTACGCTGACCTCATTGTCCTGCGCGAGGGCCGTCACGGAGACGCGATGCAGTCCGGCATCTACGTACACGAGCTGACGGCCCGGGTACGGCCGATGGCTTGCCGCAACCGCGGCATCGATCATCGCCCGCACCGGTATCGCGCATTCCTCGGCAAGACCGAGCAACAGGCCGAGCTCTGCCGGCCCGTAGTGTCCGGGGACGATCAGCAGGACATCATCGGTCGCGTCGGAAAACCTGCGCCATAACGCGCGAAGCTGCTCGTACGCGAGTTCGGCGGAGTTCGGCACGCCCTCGACGCCCGCGCTGCCCTCGTCGAGGCTCAGATTCGCCCAGAAGCTGTTGCTGACCTGGCGCGGCTTGAGGCGCGCCTGCCCGTACGCCTGCGATCCCGTCGCGATCCTGCCGTCTTCGACCAGCGCGTAGCCCGGCTCGACGGCGAGCACGGCCGTCGCGTCGGCGACGACGAGCCCGGCATCGTTGATTTCGATCGCGCGTGTGGGCATCTCCCCTCGTATATCTACGCCGCGCCGCGGCTTCGCATGTGGCGTATCAGGTTGTGGTCGACGTAGGTCTGCGTATCGAACACGAGGCGTTCCTGGAACAACTGCAACTGGTGGACCAGGAACATCACCACGATGGAGATCAACAGCGCAATGAAGGTCGAGTTGAACGCGACACCGAGGTTTTCGGTGACGCCGGCGATGTCGCCCTCGACGGCCCGCTGCGCTTCGCCGAGCGCCTGGCCGATACCCCTGACGGTACCGATGAACCCGACCGAGGGAATCGCCCAGGCGATATAGCGGATCATCGACAGCTCCGATTCGAGCCGCTCCGCTTCGGCTTCGCACAGGGAATTCGCCACGGACGACACGTCCTGCACGTTGCGCGTCGAACCGAAGCGTTCGAGCGACGAGAGCAGCACCCGGGGCAACAGCATGCCCCGAATCCGTTCGGGCAGCGATTCCATCGCGCGGCCGTACTCGCGCGTGTCTTCGGGCAGGATACGGACGCCTTCCTGCACGGGCAGGAACTCGTGTTGCAGCAACTTGCGCTCGTTGAACATGAACACTGCCTTGTAGCCCATGATCGCGAACGCCCAGAACATCAGGATGAAACACGACTCCTGCTCGATGTCCCGGATCAGCACCCAGAAGGAACGCTCGGGCGTGTAGTTTTCCTCCTGCTGGATCCTGAGCGCCTGCTCCTCGAGAACCGCGGTCGCGTTGGGCCTCACGGTCGTGACGTAATACGCGTGCACGAGAATGACCAGGACGATCAATGCGAACACCTGGAAGAGCAGTTCGGTGAAGAAAGTGCGTCTCATCGTGCGCGAGTCCTCAAGTCAAGCGGGCGGCGGCCGCAACTAGATATCGACGGGAAACGTGATTTCCTCGTCGGGCTGAACCTCGACCGTCGGCACGAACTCGTCGTCGGACCGAGCGGGCGTTGCGGCGTCGGCGGCGGCTTCGGCCGCGTTGTCGCCCGCAGACTCGGCTGCCGGCGGCGGGCTTGCGGCTTCGCCCTCGGCTTCCTGTCCGCTCGCCGCAAGTGCCAACGCGCCCAGACCGAGCACGGCCAGGAGATTCCGGATCGTTTTCATCGCAGTTCCTCGCACGGGGCGCAGGTACTCATATTAGACCGTGTTGCAAGCGGATCATTCCAGATTCCGGGCAATGCGGAACCCGAGGTCCTCGCGCGGCTGCGCTCCGTAGTTGCGGTAGGCGAACCGCAGGTCCGTCACCGTGGCGCTCCGCCAGCTCGCGCCCCGGATCATGTTGAATCGGCCGGTCTCCGGACCGAGCGGATCGATCTCGATGGTCCCGGGCTCTATGACCCTGACCTCGTAGAGATCCTGAAGCCATTCCGACACATTGCCGCCGAGATCGAAGATGTCGAGCGCGTTCGGCTCGAAGCTGCCCACGGGCGCGGTCACCGGGTAACTGTCGTTGTAGGTCACGAGCGTCGTCGGCAGGATCGCGGCCGCCGACAGATCCGCGTAGTTGCCCGAGCGATCCGGCGGCGGGGGTTGCTCGCCCCACGGGTAGATCAGCGGCTCCTCGCGTTCGGCGGCGCGCGCCGCCCAGGCCCACTCAGCCTCCGTCGGCAAACGGTAACCGTTCCTGAGCGGCCGGATCGGCGCCCAGGAGTTCGCCGTCGGCACGTACACCGGCTGCAGCCCGTCGCGTGTGCTGAGCCAGTTCAGGAACATCACGGCATCTTCCCAGGTGACCCGAACGACGGGCTGATCGTCACCGTCGAGCGACAGGTTGGCAAACTCGCCCGAATAGTGCTCCTGGTTGAACATGCGAAACTCGGCGTTGCTGACTTCGCGCACCCCGAGATAGAACGCCCGGCTGACCTGCACTTCCCGCAGCGTCTCGTTGGACCGCCGACCCTGCTCGCGGCGCGAAGAGCCCATCGTGAAGCGTCCCGCCGGCACGAGCCTGAGTTCCTGGCCGATCGACGTACGCACGATGCGCGGATAGCCGCTGCCCGAAGCGTCGTCGAGTACCTCCAGATCGAAGCTCAGCGTCTGCGTGAAACCGGGCCTCGGGGTCACCTCGGTACCCTGCGGCACGTACCCGGCCTGGCGAATCTCGATTTCGTGGCTGATCGCGAGCAGATTGAGTATCGCGGGTGTGGAAGCCTCGCGGTTGCCGTCGACCCAGATCTCCGCACCGGGCGGGTTGCTTTCGATGACGATCTCACCCAACTGAGCCTCAAGCTCGAGTTCGACCACGCGGCCGCTGTCCGCCGCGACCGTCAGTTCGAGCGTGTCGGAAACGTAACCCGGTTTGCTCAACACGATCTCGTGTGTGCGCGAGGGGCTAAGACGCAGCTCAAGCGGGGTACGGCCGCGATACTCCCCGTTCACGCTGACGGCGGCTTCGCTCGGCACGCTGACGAGTTCGACGCGCCCGTCGGCCGGTTCGAGCGCAATCAGCGGGAGCCGCTGCGCATTGTCGGCGACGACGTTGAGCAGCATGCCCCACGCGTTGTAGCCGTCGAGACGGACCTCGATCTGCCGCTCTCCGGCCGTGATCTCGACTTCCATGGGCGTCGCGCCGACGGTTTCGCCGTCGATGAGTATGTCGGCGCCCGGCGGTTCGGTACTGATCGTCACCGGCGCCCAGTCGGGCGTGAGTTCCGCCGTAAGCGATTGCCGCGCCTGGCCGCCTTCGACGGTGAGCTCACGGACCTCCGGCAGGTAGCGCGCCGCGGAAAACTCGATTCGGTGCAGGCCGGGTACGAGTTCGAAGTCGACGAGCGGCGTCCGGCCGAGCATCTCACCCTCGATGCTGACCGCGGCGCCCGCCTCGGGCTCCGTTCGGAGCGTGATCAGGCCCGGCAACTTCGTGAACGTGAGTTCGAAGGACTGATCCGGCAACGTGCCGACGTCGATGTCGGTTTCGAGCGGATAGTAGCCTTCCAGTTGCGCGGACACGCCGTGCGTTCCGGAACGCAGCAGGAGCCGGTCGCCGAGCTGGAACTTGAAAAGCGTACCCGGCAGGCTGAACTCCTCCGTGGCCGGCTCGAATACGAGCTGTACGGACTTCGCGGTGAACGCGAACCAGCCAAGCACGGCGAGCACGGCAAATGCGGCCGCAACAAGGATCGTGGCAACGCGCGGCCGCCGGGACCGCGACCGTTGAGCCGCGGCTGCCCCGGTGCGAAACGCGACCGGCGAGATCGCGATCTCGCCGCTGCCGTCGTCGCCGGCGCGGGCGAGTTCCTCGAGATCCGGAGGCGCCGTATCGCCGGCGGTGACCCGGGCTTCGATCGACACCGTCAACTTGCCGGCGGCGATCGAACAGCTCAGGCGCGCGCTGTCGAGGGCGACCACTTCGCCGTCGGTGAGCCGGTGCGAACTTCTCAGCAATTCGCCACCGACGCGCAGATTGGTCGTGTGTCTGCCGGCCTGCACGAAGAAGACGCCGTCGAGCACGCCGATCTGCAGTGAGCCCGATACGCCGTCGAGCCGGATATCGTCCTCGCTGCCGCCGCCGATCCTGACCGGCAGCGACTCCGCTTCGAAATAGCGCGTGTAGCCCGATTCCTCGGTGGCCAGGATCCAGTCGTTCGCTCGGCTCATCCGCACGCCATCCTCAGATCGGTTCCTCGCAGATGACGCTTACCGGCGTCATCTCGCGCCCCGGCAGAACCGTGAAAGTCTTGCGAATGTCCCGGTAGCCCATGCGGCTGCCGACGACCGTGTAGGTGCCCGGCCTGACTTCGATCTGCCGCGTGCTGAACGTGCCGAGGCGGCCGACGCGAAAGACGGTGACCTCGGTGAGCTCATCGGACTGAAGTTGCACGGGCAACGGTGTCGTGGCGGCGACGATGAGCTGATCGAGGCGGGCGAGCTGCCCGCTGAGCCGCGTGCCGGGGTCGGGGATTGCGCGCGCCTGAGTAACGAGCACTTCGGCTTCGGCGAGGATGTTATCTGTCAACAACAACTCGGGATTGTCGACGAGATTCAAGAGCTTGGCGTCGAGGTCGCTTCTCTCGCGCGAGCGCGCGAGACCGCTGATCGCAAACTCGAGCGTCGCGTCGGCTTCGAGCGCGGTCTCGTACTGCACGATGGCACGGTCCCAGAGTTCGCGGCGCTCGAAGGCTAGCGCCCTGGCCTCGGCCATCTCAATCTGCGCGAGTTCCCGGCCCTGCTCGGCCTGCACCAGTCCGTCCCGTGCCTCGGCGGAATCCGCGCGCATGTCGAGCGCCCGGCGAAAACGCGACTCGGCCTCGTCGAAGTCCTCGTCCGCCAATGCGGCGAACCCGCCCGACAACAATGCGTCGAAGCGGGCGCGGGCGATTTCGGCCGTGACGGCGTCAAGCGCCGTTCGCGCCGGTTCCCAGCGCGCGTCGATCGCAAGCGCGCCGCGGTAAGCATCGGCCGCGGCCTGCAATTCCCGCCCGCGCCGCAGCTCGTCGCCCTGCCGCACGAGTTCGATGACTTCGGGCAAGCGCTCCGCGCGGGCGCGGCCATCTTTCGCCGTCGCGTTACCGGGCTCGATGCCGAGCACGAGATCGAACTGCTCGATCGCAAGTTCGGGATTGCCGGCCTCGAGCGCCTGCCGGCCATTGTCCAGTGCCGTGCCCATGATCTCGTCCGAGCGCCCGAGCAAGCCTTCGCCGACAGCGAGCGCTTCCTCGTAAGCCGCTACAGCCGCTTGTACGGCGTCGTCGAGCAGCGCGTCATCGCCGGCGCGTGCGGTTGCGTCGTAACGCAGCCATTCATCCGCGCCCCAGACAGGCGCCGACAACTCTTCGAGCCGCGCTTTCTGGGCCAGGACATCGGCGAGCAGCGATTCGGCCTGTTCCCGGAGCGCCGCGTATTCTTCTTCGCTCAGGACAGGTCCCGCTGGCTCCGGTGCTTCGACGACGGGCGGCGCCGCGACGGGCGCGCTCGCGGAGCGTTCCTCGACCCAGCTCGGCAACACGAAGAACACGGCGGCGGCAAGTGCGAGCAATCCCGCGGCGGCGATGCCGAGCCACGGCAGCCTTCGTTGGACCTGATCCGGCCGCGCGGACTTGCGTTTCGCGGCGCCGAAGCCGGGCTTGACCGCGATGATGGTCTCTTCGTGCTGCGGGCGCTGCTCAGCTTCGGTCACGGCTGTTTCGACTCTGTGGCGAGCACTGATTCTATGACATTAGCGAACTCGGCAACGCCCGGGACTTCGGGTTCGCCGCCCGTATCGAGCGCAGCGAGCACGAGCTTGCAAAGAGCGTCGAGATCCGGGCGGTCGGCGCTCTCGATCGCGAGCGTCGGTTCGGGCGCATTCGCCGCGGAATCGGTGTCCGGCTCGACACCGAAAGGCAACCGCCCGGCCAGGAGTTCGAAGAGCAGCACGGCGAACGCATGGAGATCCTGTTCAGCCCTCACGCGCGTCAACCGGGCTCGCGAAGGACGGTGCGCGGCGGTCGTGCCATGCTCCGAACCGGGCGCGCCGATTCGGGCAACTGAACCGAAATCGATCAGGCGCGCCCGCCCTGTAGCGTCGAACATCACGTTGCGCGCCTTGACGTCACGGTACGCGTAACCGCGCTCGTGCAGGTGGTCGAGCGCGGTGAGGACATCGCGCACCGGGGCGATCCAGTGGCGCGGCGCGATGCCGGCGAGGCTCACGAGGTCGCCGCCGCCCAGATACTCGAGCACGAGCGCCGCACGTTCCGGTTCGTCGATGAAGGCGTCCGCGGCGACGATGGCGGGATGGCGCAGGCTCGAAAGGACCTCGTACTCGCGCCTGAGCACGGCCCGGGCGCCGGGTGTCGACAGCCAGTCGGGCTTCAGGGTCTTGACGGCCAGCGGACGACCGCCGTCGGTGGAACAGAACCAGATTTCGGTCATGCGGCCCGAAGCGAGCCGCCTTTCGAAACGAAGGGTGCGGTCAGGCGACCAGCGCCGGCGACGGCCGGGCTGCATCGCCGCTTGACCGCAGCGGGGCTTTGGCCACGGGCTCCTAGACTCCGCTGACTGCGCCCCCGTCTGCATCGGTGTCGGTTTCCTCGGCCCCCGTCCCTTCGTCCGCAGGAACGTCGATCTCGAGCAACTGGACTTCGTCCACCGCTTCGGACTCCACTTCCCTGTAGACGTCGATGTTCTCCGGCGCCAGACCCGTCTCGCTGACGAAGAGCTGCTTGAGCAGTTCGCGCCACTCCGCGTACTGCGTATCGACCGTTCCGGTCAGGCGGTGCTGCGTGCCCTGAATGTCCACGACGAGCGGCTCGACGGACTCGTCGAAACTCAGCGACAACTCTTCGAGCGTTTCGGTATGCATGCGCCTCTCCTGGCGCCTGATCGCGCCGGAGCGGATCATTTCCATGCCGATGTACGTGACGCCCTGCTGGATCAGGTAGTCGGAGTAGCTGTCGTTGGAGGAATTGGTCCCGTAGGCGATCGCCGCCAGGATCGTCGCGATGCCGAGACCCGTCTGCCAGCGCGACTGGCGCGTGATCTCGCGGATCGCGATCGCCTCCTCGCGCGCATACTCCCGCCAGCTATCGTAGGACTCCGAAGCGTCGGCCGAGAAACTAGCGTAGTGCTGGTTCAGCGTATCGAAGAACAGTTGCTCGCGTTGCCGTATTCGTTGCGTGCGATCGAACATCGGATCTCCGGCGGCGGGCAACCGTACCGGCTCGAACTCGCCGTTGCGGCGCTCGGCGACATAGCCGTCGAAGGCTTCGGGGCTCAGGTCCTCCGCGTAGCGCAGATCGGCCACGGTGCGGATCTGCCGCGCGTCCTCGGCCGACAGTTCGGCCTGAGCCGTCGCCAGATCGTTGGCGATCGAATTGAAGAGGTCTTGGTACGGGTCCTTGTCCGGATAACGACCCCGGTTGTAGACGCCGGCCGCCGTTTCCAGTTCATAGGGCTCGTCGAGCCAGACGCGGCCCGCCGCGTCCTCGGCCCTGATCCGCAGGGTCACGTTGGCGCCGTCGGAATGCAGGATCTCGCCGGTGATGTTGAGGTCCGACGCCACGGACTCTTCGGGCGTGACCCAGACGCCGCCCCAATGGCCGCTCTGTTGCAGCGTGTCGCGCAGCTCCACGGCCATGTACAGCGATTCGGCGCGCCGCACCTGCGGGAAACTGCCTTCGGTCATGAGCTCCTCGACGACTTCCTCGGGCAGCTCGCCTTCCGGAACGCCGGGATCGAACACCACGATCCCGACATCGAGCAGTTGCTCCTCGGGGATCGCCTCGACGCTCGACACGAGATCGACCGAATGGGCGACGAGCACCTCCGAGGTGGTGCAGGCCGTCAGCGAAAACAGCCCGACCAACAATATGCAAATCCGGTGCATCAGTCCTTCTCCAAATCTACTGGCGCGCAACGATCTTGACGTACTCGTTGTACTCCTCCCAGAGCGACTCGCGCAGCGCCGGGTCTTCCTCGTTGGTAGCGAGTTCGCACAACTGCCGCGCGACGGTGTCTTCGTCGTTGCAACCTTCAACCGCCTCGGCAGGTTCGTCTTCGACAAAGTCCGGAGGACGTCGATCGGCCGTGCGCGGGCCCGACGATTGGGTGGCGCCAACGCTACCGCCCGTCGCTTCGTCCTGTTCGTCGCCGCCGGGACCGCCTGCCGGGAAGCCGCCTGTGGCGGCGCCGACACCGGCTGCCTCGGACAACACCTGGTCGGCGGCAGTGCCCGTGCCCGTACGGGCGAGCACTTCCTGTTCGGCGCCCAGGATCGCATCGAAGTCCTCGAGCGAGCGGTCGAATGCATCCTCGCCGCCGGAACCTGCCGCAGCCTGGGTACCGTCGCCAAAGACACCATCCTCGACGCCCGCACCGTCGCCTTGGCGACCGCCGGGAACGCCTTCCTCACCGCCTGCCGACGCGGTTCTCGAGTCGCCGCCGGCGCCGTCGCCTTCTTCCGGTCCGCCGGCTCCGGCGAGCTCTTCCTCGCCGCCGGCTCCGCCGGATTCCTCATCGCCGCCGGCGCCTGAGGTCTCGTCCTGCCCGCCGGCTCCGGCGACCTGATCATCGCCACCGACGCCTGAGGCTTCGTCCTGCCCACCGGCCCCCGCGGCCTGTTCCTCGCCGCCGGCAGCGGAGGCTTCATCCGGCCCGCCGCCCGCGGCCTGTTGACCGTCGGCGCCGGCCTGGTCCTGCTGATCCCGGCCGCCTGTCTGAGCCTGCCGGCCGCCGGCCGAATCGCCGTCCGTCGAGCCGCGCTGCGAGTCCGATCCCGAATCACCGCTCTGACCCTGCGAACTCGGCGGTGAAGGTATCCCCGCGGAAGGCGATGGGATCCCTGACGACGGCGAAGGGATGCCCGACGACGGTGGCGAGGGAATGCCTGACGATGGCGGCGACGGGATGCCGGACGACGGCGACGGGATCGAACTCTGCGGGCCGGGCTGTCCGCCCGCGGGCGAGCTTTGGCCGCCCGACGGCGAACTCGGACCCCCTGCCGGCGAACTCTGGCCGCCGGACGGGGAACTCGGGCCGCTGCTCGAGGGGCTAGGCGTGCTCGGCGCACCCTGGGAACCCTGCTGGCTCATCGGCGGCGTTGAACTGCAAGCGGCGAGACCGGCCGCGAGACCGATCGCAAGAAGTATCCGAAGTATTCTTTGTTTCACTGCCCACCTCCTTCGGCCGGACCGAAGGTCGTACGCGATACAGCCCTTCCTCGAGCTTATGTTATGTTAGTCGCCGCGTCGCGAGCATAAGTTCACCGGACCTGCTTGAGGAATCTTGAGGAACCTGTCGATGAGAACAATACCACTGTTCGCCTGCCTGCTTCTATCGGTTTCCCCAGGCCTCGCAGGTGCCCAGGATGAACCCGACGCAGTCGAACTGCCGAGAACGCCATCGCCTGATGGCGCCATGGTCTACTTCATCGAACCTCAGGACGGCGCGACGGTCTCGTCGCCGTTCACCGTAAGCTTCGGCCTGCGGGGTATGGGTGTCGCGCCCGCGGGCATCACGTTCGCTGACAGCGGTCATCATCACCTGCTCGTCGATGTCGAAGAGGCGCCTCCGGAAGGCCTGCCGCTGCCGACGACGGACCGCATCCTCCACTTCGGGGGCGGTCAGACGGAAACCGAACTCGAGCTTCCGCCGGGCGAACACACGCTGCAGCTCGTGCTCGGCGATCCACTGCACATTCCGCATGACCCGCCGGTGCGGTCCGATGTAATCACCGTCACGGTCGCCGCTCCGTAGCCGATCGCGTTCACTCCACAACCCGCCAAGGTTTACGGACGCACGATCCGATGGACACTCGTGACGACTTCGTCGACTCGGTCGGCAATACTCCGCTCATCAAGCTGCGCAAGGCGTCGGAACTCACCGGCTGCACGATTCTCGGCAAGGCCGAGTTCCTGAACCCGGGCGGGTCGGTCAAGGACCGGGCCGCGAAGTACATCGTGCTCGACGCCGAGGAGCGCGGGCTGATCGAGCCGGGCGGTGTGATTGTCGAGGGCACGGCCGGCAATACCGGGATCGGCCTCGCGCTGGTCGGCAACTCACGCGGCTATCGGACGCTGATCCTGATGCCCGACACCCAGACCCAGGAGAAGAAGGACGCGCTCAGGCTCTGCGGCGCCGAACTCCGGGAAGTCCCCGCCGTGCCGTACCGCGACCCGAACAACTACGTGCACATCGCCGAACGCACGGCGCGGGAACTTGCCGCCACCGAGCAGCATGGCGTTCTGTACGCGAACCAGTGGGACAACGAGGCCAACCGCGACGGCCACACGGCAAGCACGGCGCCGGAGATCTGGCAACAGACGGGAGGCCGCGTCGACGGGTTCATCTGCGCGGTCGGCACGGGCGGCACGCTTGCCGGCGTCAGCGCCTTTCTCAAGGACCGCGATCCCGGCATCGTCACCGCGGCCGCCGACCCGATGGGCGCCGCCATCCATAGCTGGATCAAGACCGGCGAACTCGCCTCGAGCGGCAGTTCCATTACCGAAGGCATCGGCCAGGGGCGGGTCACGGGCAATCTCGACGGCGCCAGGATCGACGATTCCTACCAGATTCCCGACACCGAGATGCTGCCCGTGGTCTACGATCTGCTGCAGGCGGAAGGTTTGCTGCTCGGCGGCTCGAGCGGCATCAACGTTGCCGGCGCAATCAGGCTGGCGCGCGATCTCGGACCCGGCAAGACGATCGTGACGGTGCTTTGCGACTCGGGGCAGCGGTATCAGTCGAAGCTTTTCAACCCCGAGTTCCTGCGTTCGAAGGACCTGCCGCCGCCGCCCTGGCTCGACTAGCGGCGCGTCGAACTGCGGCCGCGGTAATCGCGTCATGGATCGTCGCTCGGGCCGGCGCCCGATCGGCGCGTTGCCTGCTACGCTTGCAAGCGGCATGTGCGATAATCCCGCGCCGCCATGCAGACTTCCCAAGCCGACATCAGCGCACCGCTGCCAAGCGAACGTGAGCCCTTGCTCGACCGGGCGATCGCAAAAGCGATGGCGTGGCTCGACCGCGAACAGACCGAGGAAGGATTCTGGGTCGGCATGCTCGAATCGAGTTACTGCATGGAAGCGGAATGGCTGCTGGCCATGCACTTTCTCGGTTACGAGCATCCGCGCAAGGTCGATCTCGTCGCCACCCTGCTGGCCGGTCAACGTGCCGACGGCGCCTGGGAAAGCTATTACGCGGCGCCAAGCGGCGACATCAACAGCACCGTCGAGTGCTATGCGGCGCTCAGGTCCACGGGCATGCCGGCCGATGCCGAACCGCTCGTGCGCGCCCGGCGATGGATCGCGGACAATGGCGGGCTGCGCAAGATACGCGTCTTCACGCGCTACTGGCTCGCCCTGATCGGCGAATGGCCCTGGGATCGGACGCCGAACCTTCCGCCCGAAGTCATCGCGTACCCGAAGTGGCTGCCGTTCAACCTCTATAACTTCTCGAGCTGGGCGCGCGCCACGCTGCTGCCGCTCACGGTGCTCTCCGCTCGGCAGGTTGTCCGGCCGCTGCCGGAGGGCCGACGGCTCGACGAGCTGTTCCCCGAGGGACGCGACCGCGAAGATTACCGCTTGCGGCACGACCAGCCGCTGTTTTCATTCAAACGGCTATTCCTCGCTACCGACCGGTTGCTCCACGGGTACCAGAAGGTCGGACTCACGCCGGGCAGAGAGCTCGCTCTCAAGGCGTGTTTGGAGTGGATAGTCCGTCACCAGGACGCCGACGGCGCATGGGGCGGAATCCAGCCGCCGTGGATCTACAGCCTGATGGCGCTCAACTCCGAAGGCTACGACATCACGCATCCCGTGATCGCGAAGGGCCTGTCGACGCTCGATGCGCACTGGTCCTATGAGCGCAACGGCTCGCTGCACATCCAGGCCAGCGAATCGCCGGTCTGGGACACCTGGCTCACGCTGCTTGCGATGCGCGACTGCGAGCGCGATTTCACGCCCGGCATGGAGCGCGCGCTCGACTGGCTGCTCGACAACGAAATCAGGTACCGGGGCGACTGGGCCGAACAGACCCCTGAACTCGAACCCAGCGGCTGGGCCTTCGAGCGCGCCAATCTGCATTATCCGGACATCGACGACACGGCGGTCGCGCTCTGCGTGCTCGCCCGCCTCCCGATCGGCTTGCGCAACCGGCCTCGGGTCAAGGCGGCGCTCGACCGCGCCCTCCACTGGTCGCTCGGCATGCAGTCGCGCAACGGCGGCTGGGCAGCGTTCGACCGCGACAACAACAAACTGATCCTCACGACGATCCCGTTCAGCGATTTCGGCGAAGCACTCGACCCGCCGTCCGCCGACGTCACCGCACACATGGTCGAGGCCCTCGCCCTGCTCGGCTACTCGCGCTCCGATCCCGCGATCGGGAAAGCCTACCGCTTCCTGCGCGACGAGCAGGAGCCCGACGGGCCCTGGTTCGGGCGCTGGGGCGTCAACTACATCTACGGTACGGCCGCCGTGCTGCCGGCGCTGGCCGCGATCGGCGAAGACATGAACGCCCCGTACGTCCGGCGTGCGGCCGAGTGGCTCGTCGGCTGCCAGAACGCCGACGGCGGCTGGGGCGAAACCTGCGCCTCGTACATGGACGAATCGCTGCGCGGCCAGGGTCCGAGCACGGCTTCGCAGACCGCCTGGAGCCTCATGGCGCTGCTCGCGACGGGCAACCGCGACTACGACCCGCTTCTGCGCCGGGGCCTCGCCTTCCTGATCGACACGCAGCGCCCGGACGGAACGTGGGATGAGCCCTACTACACCGGCACGGGCTTCCCGGGCTACGGCTTCGGCGCGCGCCTGGACTTCAGGGACGAGCGCACGCGGCGACGGATCGCCCAGGGCACGGAGCTGCAGCGCGGTTTCATGCTCAACTACAACCTCTACCGCCACTATTTTCCGCTCATGGCGATGGGCCGCGCCTGCAGCCACTTTCGCGGCCGTTAGCCATCGCGGCTGAACGCGACACGCCGAGTCAAGCGCCCATGCCGGCTGCAGGAGAGCGAATCCGATGAGTGAAGCGACCGCCGTCGTCGTCGGTGTCGGACCGGGTCTCGGCTCGGCCCTCGTCGACGCCTTCGCCAACGAGGGCTATGCCGTTTTCGCGGCGGCGCGGCGCGCGACGAAGCTTGCCGGTCTCGACGATGCACGCGACTCAGGCCGCGTCATCGCGTTCGACTGCGATGCCACGGAGCCTGAGCAGGTCCGGGCACTCTTCAGCGCCATCGAAAGCCAAGGACCGTTGCGCCTGGCCGTCTTCAATGCCGGAGCGTTCGCGCGCGGCGATGTCGCCGGCACGGATCCCGCCGAGTTCGAGCGCTGCTGGCGCGTCGGCTGCTTCGCCGGGTTCCTCGTCGGTCAGGCCGCGGCGCGCGCGATGCTCGAGCACGGCGAAGGCACGATCATCTTTACCGGCGCAACCGCATCGCTGCGCGGCGGCGCGGGCTTCGTCAATCTGGCTTCGCCCAAGTTCGCGCTGCGCGCTGTCGCGCAGAGCATGGCGCGGGAACTCGGGCCGAAGGGCATCCACGTGGCGCACGCGATCATCGACGGTCAGATCCATTCGGAACGCTACGCCCACCTGCTCGACGACCGTGGCCCCGACTCGCTGCTCGAGCCGGCCGCGATCGCCGATGCGTACGTGAAGCTGCACCGCCAGCCGCGCAGCGCCTGGACGCAGGAACTGGATCTGCGGCCGTTCGTGGAGAAGTTCTGACGCCCGCAGGGACCCTGCACTCCGACGCAACGCTTGCGTGGCGTACTGCGCCGCGCAGCTTCCCGGGCGCCACCAAACCGAAGAGCTGCCGCAAGGCGCCGAACGCCAATGGGAGCCTCACGCTCAGCGTTGTCCGCGCAGTTCAGCCGAAGACTTTCCCGAATGCCTGCTCGAGATCGCCGAGCAGGTCGTCGACGTGCTCGATTCCGACCGCCAGGCGCACCGTCGACTCCCGGATGCCGGCTCCCGCCGCTTCCTCGGCGCTCAGGTCGCCCGCTTGGTACAGATCGACGGGCGAGACGAGCGACTCGGTGGCGCCGAGGCTCGCCGCCGTCGCGAACAGTTCGAGCGCATCGATGAAAGCCCAGGTCTCGGCCTTGTCGGCGCGCAGGTCGAAGCTCAGCACGCCGCCGAAGTCGTCCATCTGTCGCGCGGCGAGCTCGTGGTTCGGATCGTCCGGCAGCCCCGGATAGCAGACCCGCTCCACCTCGTCGCGCCCGTTCAGGTACTCGGCGATCGCCAGGGCGTTCTCGGAGTGGCGCTCGTATCGCAGGTAATAGGTCTTGAGCCCCCTGAGCGTCAGATACGACACGCCCGGATCCATCGTCGAACCCATGTTCACGGCCAGCTTCCGCAACGCCGCGATGCGTTCGCTGCTGCCAATGACCATGCCGCCGAGCGTATCGCCGTGACCGCCACCGTACTTGGTCATGCTGTGGACGTAATAGTCGATGTCGAACTGCCCATGGCTGTGCAAGCCCGCGAACGTGTTGTCGAGGACGGTCGTCACGCCGTGCCGCTGCGCAAGCGCGACGAACGCGGCGATGTCGGGTACGAGCATCATCGGATTGGTCGGCGATTCGAACAGCACGAGCTTCGTGTCGTCTCTTGCAAACTCGCGCTCGATCCCCGCCCGGTCCTCTATACCGAGCATCGTGAATTCGATGCCGAAGCGCGGCAGAAGCTCACGCACCGCTACCCGCGTCGGCCGATAGGTTTCGGCGAAGATGACGATTCGATCGCCTGCCTTGAGCTTGCCGAGCAATACCAGCCAGATCGACGCCATGCCCGAGGCCACGGCGATGGCGTCGTCGCGGTCCTGCAGTTCCGCGGCGAGGAGTTCGAGCTGACGCGTCGTCGGGTTCGAGTCTCGCGAATAGTCGTAGCCGCGGGCCTTCGCGTCGGCGCCGAGCGAAGCTTCGATCGTCGGATAGGTGAACTTGACCGACCGGTACACCGGGCTCACGACCGGGATGTTGCCCTCAGGCAGCGTCACTTTGGGCTGATGCGTCACGCGGGTCTCTTTCTTCATGCCCTTTGCTCTTGGAAGATTTCAACCTCGTCGCCGACCCGGATCTCGCCGAGTTTCCGCGGAATGAGGTTCTGACCGAACATCACGGGACCGTTGACCCGCCGGAAGGTCCTGAGCGTCTTGAGCGGTTCGCCGCTCCGATCGCGCACGCCGGTGTCCGGGTCAACCGTCGTCAGGATACATCGGGAACATTGCCAGGCCACGTCGAACTGCGCTTCGCCGACGCGAATGCGGCTCCAGCCGTCCTCGTCGAAAGGGCTCTCGGCCGTCACGACCAGGTTGGGCCGGAAGCGCCGCATCGACACGGGCTTGTCGAGCCGGGCGTTGAGTTCATCGAGCGAAGCTTCGGAAATCAGCAGCAGCGGCGCGCCGTCAGCGAAACTGACCTCGTCGTCGAACGCGGCGCTCTCGTGGCGCACGGCTCGATGATGATGGGCGGCCATGTAGACGAGCCCGCAATCCATGCCCATGAACCGCGTGAACCAGCGGTTGATCCCGGCGTCGGCGAGCTGCGCGTCGAGCACGTCGCGGTGAACCCGCACGCTGCATTCGCGCGCGCTTTCGAGGTCGAGCGGCAGCTCGAGCGCATCCTGGCCCGGCGCTTCCACGCGATAACCGTCCCCCGTCTCGCTGACTTCGATCAACGCCATCCTCGGCTGCTCGCGCTGGCTGATGAAACGCCCCCCGGCGTCGACGAGCATGAAACGGCGGTCGCGAGCCAGACCGCGCGGTTCGACGATCGCGCTCGGCAGCGAGACGCCCCGGCAGGACTTGATCGGGTAGATCAGGATGTCGGTGACCTTGGAACGCACGCCTCTACACCGACTGCACCGGGTTGCGGCGACCACGCGCAGTGTCAACGGCCTGGAGGTTGACGGATGGCGTACGCACCCTCGCCCAATCTAACGATGAGCCAAGGGGAGGCGTACTACGGGCCGCTTGAAACCCTCGCGCGCAGGGACGCGCGCGCGGAGCCTCCAGGGATGGATTCACGGCGTGTTTCAAGCGGCCCGTAGTGCGACTCCCCGCAACACCGCGACGTGGCGGACATCGTTCAGGTCCTCGAAACCGCATCAGATGCGCTGCAACGCGCCGCTCAGATCGTCGATCAGGTCCTCGACATCTTCGAGCCCGACGGACAGCCTCACGAGACCGTCCGTGATGCCGACCCGATGGCGCTCGGCCTCTTCCACATCGGCATGGGTCATCGTCACGGGATGGGTGATCAGCGTCTCGACCGAACCCAGGTTCTCCGCCAGTGTGCACAACCGCACCGAATCCATGAGCTCCTTGCCCGCGGCGACGCCGCCTTCGACCTCGAACCAGAGCATCGCACCGAAGCCGCTCGCCTGGCTGGCCGCGAGCTCGTGCTGCGGGAACGATTCGAGCCCAGGGTAGAACGCGCGCGTGACCTTCGGGTGCGCTTCGAGAAACTCCGCGATCGCCTGGGCGTTGGCCGACTGTCTCTCCATCCGGATCGACAGGGTCTTGATCCCCTGCAGCGTCAGCCAGGCGACCCAGGGCGACATGATGACGCCGCCCGCGTTCTGCACGAAACGGATCTTCTCGTCGAGCTCGTCGCTGTCGGTGATCACGGCGCCGCCAACCGTCGCATTGTGGCCGTCGAAATACTTCGTCGTGCTGTGAATCGAGACATTGGCGCCGAGGTCGAGCGGTCGCTGGTAGAACGGCGTCAGAAACGTGTTGTCGACCGCATGCGGTATACCGTGCTCGCTCGCGATCGCCGAAACCGCGGCGATGTCGGTGAGCTTGAGCGTCGGATTGGCCGGCGTCTCGGTCAGGATCAATCGCGTGTTGTCCCTGACCGCAGCTCGTACCTCGTCGGGGTCGGCCGTGTTGACGAACGAGAACTCGACGCCGTAGCGCTGGTACACGGTCGTGCAGAGCCGATAGGTGCCGCCATAGGCGACGTCGGAGACGATCGCGTGGTCGCCGCCGCTCAGAACGGCCTGAATGACGGCCTGAATTGCCGCCATGCCGGTCGCGTAGCAGGTGCACGCGGCGCCGCTCTCGAGCACGGCGAGCTTTTGCTCGAGCGCCTGCACGGTCGGGTTGCCGCTGCGCGAGTACGAATAGCCCTTCGCCAGGTACTCATCGACCGAGTCCTGCACGAACGTCGTCGTCTGGTAGACGGGCGTGAGGATCGACCCCGTTACGGGGTCGGGCTCGACGCCGGCGTGTATCTGCTGTGTCGAAAAGCCCATCGGCTTGTCTCCAGAACGCGGTGAGGCGGGGATGATACCGGAAAAGCGGCTACGGCCCAGTGTCCAAAACGCGCGCCGCACCGAGATGTCACAACGGCGTTGGGGCCCGTTCGCGTACCACCTGTTCGCGCTGAATCTCGCCGCGCCGTCCTGGCGCGACTCGAATCGGCGTCGCGTCGTTTTCGCCATCCCTGGGTCGCTCCGCAACGACGACGCTCGAACGGGTGGTAGCCGAACACTCCCTTTCGAAAGCGCAGGGTGAACGGGACGTGCGCGCTACAATGGCGACCCTTCGCGGCAGTCGAGGTCTGGCGATGCTACTTGAAGGTTCCTGTCAGTGCGGGAAGGTGCGGTTCAGGCTCAAGTCCGCGCACCCGTATCCGTACAACATCTGCTACTGCGGGATTTGCCGAAAGACCGCCGGCGCCGGCGGCTTCGCGATCAACCTGAGCGGCGACTCCGGCACGCTCGAGGTCGAGGGCCGCGAGCACGTCACGATCTACCGGGCGAAGGTCCGGGACGCCGAATCGGGGGAGACGCGCACGAGCAGCGGCGAACGGCACTTCTGCTCGCTCTGCGGCAGCATGCTCTGGTGTTGGGCGCCCGACTGGCCCGAACTCATCCATCCGTTCGCATCGGCCGTCGACACGCCGCTGCCGGTACCGCCGGAGCGGACCCATCTCATGCTCGGCTCCCGCGCGAACTGGGTCGGCGTGCGTGCCGATCCGCAAGACAGGTTCTTCGAGCATTATCCGTCGGAATCGATCGCGTCCTGGCATCAGCGTCTCGGTCTCGAACGACCCTTGTAAACGGTATGCGTCGCGGTCGCCGCGAGGATGACCGCGCAGCCGATGAGCGCGGCGCCCGGCGGCATCTCGGCCAGCACGAGCCAGGCCCAGAGCACGGACAACGCGGGTTCGAACAGGATCAGCAGCGACGACTCGAACGCGGGGATCCGCCGCACCCCGCGCGTGATGAAGACGTAGGCCAGACCGATCTGGAAAAGACCGAGATAAAGCACGATGCCCCAGTCGAGCAGAGGCATCGAGGCGACCGGAAACGCGACCGGGGCGCAAAAGACGAAAGCGAGCACGCAGCCCGCCACGATGACAGTCAACGGATCCTCGTTCCCGTCGCCCGCGCGCCGGCCAATCCAGCGAAGCCCTGTCAGCGCCAGCGCCCAGGTCAGGCCCGAAGCGAGGCCGTACATATTGCCGAGGACCGGCCGGGGCGCCGTGGCGAGCGGCTCGGAAGTCGATACGGCCATCAATGCCGCACCGACAACGAGCGCGGCGAGAAACGCGAGGTCGGATCTCACGATCCGCTCGCGCAGTAGCCAGGGTCCAAGGATCAGCACGTAGAACGGCGCCGTATCCTGGAGGAATATCGCGTTGGCCGCCGTCGTCTCCTTGTTCGCGAGCGTATAGAGGACGAGCGTGGCGGCCCAGGGCACGGCGACGAGGGCGCTGCGCCAGCCGATGCTCCGCCGGGCGGCGGGCAGCAGCAGCGCCATGAAGACCGCCGCGGCGGCCGCGCGAAAGCCCGCGACCTGCCAGCCGTTCAACGACGACAGCTTGATCGCGACGCCCCCCGTCGAGAAGAGCGCCGCGCCGAGCAGGATCTGCAACCTCGCGAGCGTGGACGAGTGCATCGAAACGGTCACGCGGCAGCGCAGGGCTCAAGGTGCGATGCTGCCGCCGCTGCCGTGCTGCCCCTGTTGCGGTTGCTGCGGCTGCGCCCTGCGCGGACCTTACTCCGGCTGCGGCCTGAGATAGTAATTGTATGGCGTGCCCATACCGCGCGCATTGGCCCAGATGACCAGCATCCCCTCGAGCACGTACGCGTAGTCGAGCGGACCGACATCCATCGCGTGCAGCCCCATGCCTTCAACGAGGGTCGCGACGAAGGCCTTGGCCTCGGCGTCGTCACCGGCCAGCGGGATCGTCAGCGGTCCGCCTGAGGTCTCAGGGTCCACCATCTGGAGGTAGTTGAGCGTGTTGAAAGCCTTGACGACGCGCGAGCCGGGTGCGGCGGCCTGGATCAGCGCTGCGTTCGAACCCTTGCCCTCGACACCATGCATGGGATAGTCCCCGCCGCGGGCGATGCGGTTCGTCGGGTCGAGGATGATCTTGCCCGACAGGTCGCCGAGGCCGCGCGTGATCTCCTCCGCGGCGGTGCCGGGCACCGCGAGCACGACCATGTCGGCGCCCGCGACGGCCTCGCTCGGCGTCGTCGCGGATGCTCCGCCGCCCGTACGTTCGACGAGCGCGACGACATCGTCCCGCCCGGGCTCTCTCGAACCATAGATGATCGTGTGTCCCTGCGCGGCAAATTCGGGACCGAGCGCTCCGCCGACGTTACCCGTCCCGATTATGGCGATCGTCTCGGCCGCTGCGGGCGCCTGCAACGCGACGGAAATCAGCGCCGCGGGCAGGAGGCTTGCAAGGAATCTTGTCGTGGTTGTCATGGCCTTTGTCCTCTTCAAGGGTTTGCACCTGATCAGATGGATACCGCCCGCATCATAACCACGCGGCGCATCGCGCGCGACCGGGCGGTTCAACGCGGAGGCGGGTCAGGCGTGGCGTGGGCGGCTGCCCGGAGGGCTATTCGTCGGTTTCCAGGCCAATCTGCTCAGGGAACCTGTTGGCTTCCTGACAGATGTGCTCGATCAGGTCCGTATCGGGCAGGTAGTGCATCGTCTGATGGACGGTCCATGGCGCCGTGTACGCGCCAGGGTCGTCGACCGTGATCTCCACCTCGAGGCGGCCGAAGCTCGGCCGCGTGAATCGTTCCATGACGCGAAGCTGCTCCGTCGACGGGCGCCCCTGGGTATCGAGCCAGAACCTGTCGTTGTAGCCCATCGATTCGACGACGAGCGTGTCGCCTTCCCAGTGGCCGACCGAATAGCCGTACCAGGCCGGTTGCGGGTCCTCGGGAAACGGGCGCCCGTCAGTAAAGATCTGCCTGTAGATCGTGCGCGATTCGTAGAGAAGCACGAGCAGATCCGGATTCTGAACGATCTTGAACGGCGCCGGTATGGCGTGCTTCATGACCGTGCCGCTCGGCATGCAGAAGTTGTTCGGATCGTCGGCGCCGCGCCGCGCCATACGCTGTTCGTAGACTTCGCGTGCCCAGGGCTGAAAAGGCACATCGCCTTCGAGATCGGACGCGATGTTGAACAGGTACCTGAGCGGGTTGTCGTGCTCCCAGAGACCCGCGAGCGACGGCCTGCCGTTGGCGAGCATCGGCACCGGGCCGTCGAGGTCTACCGAGCCGTCCGCGAGGCGCGGAATGTCGGGTTCGGGATGGTAGAACCACTGGGCGCGAGCCTCGGCCGCTACGAGGAAGGCGCCCGCCACGACCAGCGCCGCGAGGCCCCGGCCGGCCGACGAGGCACTCACTGGAGCCCTCCCTGCTGGCCGTCGCCCGAAAACAGGCTGCGTCCGTCGGCCATCGTCACGGAACGCGTGTTCGCCCGTGCGGAACCGTCGCGCGCCGGAACCCCGACGACCGTGACCTCATCACCGGGCCGGAGCGAATCGCGCCGCCAGCCGAGCCGCATGAGACCGTTCGGGCTCGCGAGTTCGAAGTCCCAGTTCGCGACGCTGCCGTCGTCGTTCGTGACGTCGACGAAAAAATGTGCGTGCGGGTTGAGCCACTCGACGTTCGTGACGACGCCGCTCAGGGTCACGCTTTGCTCGGTGTCGTAGATGGCAGCGAAGGAGTGATGGGCAAGCGTGCTACCTGCCGCGCCGATCATTCCGATCGTCGCCAGTGCGGCGAGCGCGATTCGCGTCTTGTTCATGAGATCAACTCCTCCTCGACGGCTTCGCCGTCATGGAACGGGCGACAGGGAGAGGCTTCAATGCTCGCGCAGCCGCCGGGGGCAGTCAGGTCTTTCGACACCCGGCTCAATACCTCTCGACGGTCGTGTCGGCCCCGGCCGCGATCAGCATCCCGGCGGCGATCGGAAAGTCCTTCCTGGCGTTGGCGAGAAACAGCCCCTGCGTCATCATGTACGGCGTCCAGCCGAGCTCGTTCGTCGCGTCGACGTCGGCGCCCTGGTCGATGAGGTAACGCAAGATCGACGGCTGGTTCGAGATCACGGCGCCGTGGATCGCGCGCATCCCGTCGAAGCGGAAATCGCCGACTCCGAGATGCACGAGTTCTTCGAAGTTCTCCGGATACGTCAGCAAGGTGAACGCGGCACTGCCGATCATTTCGTAGTCGCCGAAGTCGGTGCGCGCCTCGATATCGTTGCCCAGTTCGTGCGCGAGCCTGACGGCGCTGAGCCGCTCGGCCTCGGGCACGCCGACGAAGGGCCCGGGCGTTTCTCCCTCGTAGTAATCGAGACCGGCCGCGGCCATGAGCGGGGTGACGCCCGCGAGCGTCGGGATCGTCGCATCGGCTCCGAACTCGGCCAGAAGTTGCATGAGCCGGTAGTCGCCGTTGCGCGCGGCCACGTAGAAGGGCGTCGCGCCGCGGTAGCTCAGATAGTGGCGCCCGAGCATGAGGCCCGGCAGGTTGCGTGTCGTGCCGAGGCCCTTGGTGAATCTCTGCTCTTCGAAGTCGATGCGGAAATCGGGATGGGCGCCGTGTTCGAGAAGCTTGCGGCCGATGTCGAGCGCGGTCAGGTGGCCCAGCGGCCGGGGCGCGGTTTCCGGTTCGCTGCTGAGCGCCGCGGCGTCCCAGGTCGACCCCGGCTTGTGCAGCCAGGCGAGCGTGTGCAGCGCAGACCCCCGCGGGTCGGGCGCGTTCGGATCCGCTCCGTGGTCGAGCAACAGCGCCGCGAGGTCGTAATAGGCGTTGACCATGGCGACGTTGAGCGCGCTCGTGCCGTCGGGCGCCTTGTCCTCGACATCGGCGCCGAGCGCGAGCAGGGCACGTGCCGTGTCGATGCGGTTTTCGCGTACGGCGAACAGCAATGCCGTGAAGCCGGCGGTCGAGCGCGCCGGAATTTCCGCGCCGGCCGCGACGAGCGTCTCGACGGCCTGCGTATTGCCCCTCGCGGCCGCCCACATGAGCGCCGTCTGGCCCCGGAACTGCTCCGCGGCGTTCACGTCCGCGCCGTGCTCGAGCAGTGTGTCGATCGACTCAGGTGTGCCGTTCAATGCCGCGCTCATGAGCACCGTCTGCCCTTCTCGCGACGTCGCGTCGGGATCCGCGCCGGCCGAAAGCAGATGCGTCACGAGTTCCGGACTGCCGCTCGCCGCGGCGAGCGCGAGCGGCGTGACGCCGTAGCGCGTCGTCGCGTCGATCCCGGCGCCTGCATCGATAAGCAGTTCCGCAGTCTCGGTCGCACCAAGCCGCGCGGCAACGTGCAGCGCCGTCGTGCCGTCGGCATCGCGAGCGTTGGCATCGGCGCCTTCGTCGAGCAAGACACGCACGGTGGCACCGTCGTTGTCGGCAACAGCGTCGTGCAGCGGCGTACCGGCCCCCGCTACTGCCGGCAACAAGGACAACGAGATCGCCGCCAGGACGGGCATCAAACCGGGATTGCTTGTTCCTGCTTCCATCCGTCGTGCCCCAGCGTGCCGTTTCAGGCACTATAGCAATGTTTGAAAACGGATCGAATACCGTTGCCCGGCGTACCCGGCCGAGCAGACCGTGGCGGAGAATCTCGATGCGTGCGATGCCCGGCACGAAGCCTCTCTACGCTGCTGTGCTCGCGAGCGCAGCCGCGCTCGTCGGGGTCTGGCTTGCCCTCGCTAGCGGGCTCTTCGACCGGGGCCTCGCCGCGACGCAGTCCGCAATCGGTGCACATTGCCTGGATTGTCACGACGACATCACGCAGTCCGGCGGTCTCGTGCTCGATCCGGCCACGCTCGAGGACATCGGCGGGCACGCGGAAGTCTGGGAGAAGGTCGTTCGCAAGGTCAGCGACCGAGCGATGCCGCCACCTGAAGAGCCACGACCTCCCGAGCGCGACTACCTCACGATCGAACGCTTCCTGGTCCGCGAGCTCGACGCATTGGCGGCGGCACGGCCGAACCCGGGCGAACTGCCGCAACTGCACCGGCTGACGCGCACCGAGTACCGCAACGCAATCCGCGATCTGCTCGCGCTCGACGGCTTGCCGGCAGAACTCGACTTCACGCTGCTCTTGCCGGCCGACAACCGATCGAGCGGCTTCGACAACATTTCCGAACTGCTCTTCGTCTCGCCGAGCACGATGGAGCGCTACATCGACACGGCGAGGAAGATCAGCCGGCTTGCTGTCGGCGACATGAGCGCTCCGCCGCTCGTCAACCGACACCGCATGGAGTTGCAGTTGCCGCAGGACGCCCATGTGCCGGGCCTGCCCATCGGAACGCGCGGCGGGCTGCTGATCGACAGCTACTTCCCGCTCGACGGCGAATATGTCGTCAGTGTCGAGTTCGCCGGCGGCTCGCGCGAGCCGCATGAACTGGAAGTCCTGCTCAACGGCGAGCAGGTCGCGGTAGCGACGGTCGTGAGCGGCAGCCGGGGATTCCCGCGCCGGCCGCCGCCGCTCGAGTTTCGGCTGCCGCTGTCCGCAGGTCCGGCCGAGCTCGGCGTCACCTTCATCGAACGCAGCGAAGCCTTCGACGAATCGACGCTGCGGGTCCGGCGCAGGAGCCGCGGCGCGCTGCCGGATATCGAACTCGTCACGATCGCGGGGCCTTTCAATCCGACCGGACCCGGCGATACACCGAGCCGCGCAAGAATCTTCACGTGCCAATCTGCGGACGATCCCGCTGAGCGCGCCTGTGCGAACGAGATCCTCACGACGCTCGCGCGGCGCGCGTACCGGCGGACCGTAACGGACACGGATCTCGAGGAACTGTGGCCGTTTTACGAGAGCGGCCGTGCCGAAGCCGGTTTCGACCGCGGCATCCAGTACGCCCTCGATCGCATCCTGATCAGCCCGCAGTTCCTGTATCGCGTCGAGCCCGATCCGCCCGACGCGCGTCCCGGCGAGGCCTATGCCATCAGCGATCTCGAACTCGCATCGCGCCTGTCGTTCTTTCTCTGGAGCAGCATTCCCGACGACGAACTGCTCGACCTTGCGACGACCGGACAGTTGCGGGCGTCCGATACGCTCGAAGCGCAGATCTTGCGCATGCTCGCCGACCCGCGCTCCACGTCGCTCGTGAACAATTTCGCGTCCCAATGGCTGTTTCTCGGCGATGTCGAGACCAACGACCCGGACCTGTATCTGTTCCGCGATTACGACGAGTCGTTGCGCGACGCGCTCGCGATCGAAGCGGAACTCTTCATCGACAGCGTGCTCGGCGGCAACGGCAGCATCCTGGATCTGCTCACGGCGGAGTACACCTTCGTCAACGAGCGGCTCGCCGAACACTACGGCATCGCGAACGTCGAAGGCAGTCATTTCAGGCGGGTCGAGCTGCCGGCCGGCGGCCCCCGCGCGGGGCTGCTCGGCAAGGGCGGCATCCTGACGCTGACGTCCTACGCGACGCGAACCTCGCCGGTGCTGCGCGGCAAGTACGTGCTCGAGAACCTGCTCGCCGCACCGCCGCCGCCACCGCCGCCGGACGTGCCGACCCTCGTCACCGAGCGGGACGGCGCCGCGCTGACGATGCGCGAGGCGCTCGCAAGGCACCGCGAAGACCCGGCCTGCGCCGGCTGCCATGTTGAAATGGACGCGATCGGTTTCGCGCTCGAGAACTTCGACGCCGTCGGCCAATGGCGCGACCGCGACGCCGGCACGGAGATCGACGCAACGAGCGTGCTGCCCGACGGTACGGTGATCGACGGCATCGCGGGCTTGCGCAACCATCTTGCGCAGCGTCCGGAGCGCTTCGCACGAGCGTTTACCGAGAAGCTTCTGATGTATGCTCTGGGGCGCAACGTTCAGTACTACGATGCGCCCGCCGTGCGAGCCATCGTTCGCGACGCCGCCGAGGAAGGCTACGCGTTCGCGTCGATCGTCGCGGGCATCGTGCGTAGCGTACCGTTCCGGATGCGCAAGCCGCGCGACGACACGGCTGCGAACGCCGCCGCGGAAACGGAGGCCAACCGATGAGATATGTCACACGCAAGGCCATCGCCCGACGCACCTTCCTGCGCGGCGCGGGCGCCGCGGTCGCGCTGCCGATGCTCGACGCGATGGTCCCCGCGTTCAGCCAGGCGCCGGCGCCGGTCCCGCGGCTCGGCTTCGTCTATGTCGGCAACGGCGTCATTCACGACGACTGAAAACCGGCGACAACCGGCGCGAACTTCGAGCTGCCGCCGAATCTCCGCCCGCTCGCGTCGGTCCGCGAGCACATGAACGTGCTGACGGGACTCTCGCATCTGGAGGCCGACTCCAGGGGCGACGGCTCGGGCGACCACACGCGGGCCTGTGCGGCCTGGCTTACGGGCGTGCATGTCTACGACCGCACGCGTCCGGGCGTCGAGGTCAAGGTCGCCACGAGCGCGGACCAGCTCGCGGCGCGCCGGATCGGCGCCGACTCGCCGATCCAGTCGCTCGAACTGACCGTCGAGACGCCTCAGCAGGGCGGCTGCGACTCAGGCGACTGCTTCTACGTCAACACGGTCTCCTGGCGCAACGAGACGACGCCGAACATGACCGAGATCCATCCGCGCGTGGTTTTCGAGCGCTTGTTCGGCGACGGCGGCACGAGCGCCGACCGGCTTGCCCGGACGAGGCGCACCGGCAGCCTCCTCGACTCCGTCGACGCCGAAGCCCGGCGGCTGGCGGGCAGGCTCGGCGGTGGCGACCGCTCGAAGATCAACGAATATCTCGACACGGTCCGCGAGATCGAACGCCGGATCCAGAACGCCGAAGCGCGCGGCGAACAGACGCTCGAATTGCCGGAGCGGCCGACCTCGATCCCCGATACGTTCGAGGCGCACACGGGGCTCATGCTGGATCTGCAGCGCCTCGCCTTTCAGACCGACGCCACGCGCGTCTTTTCGATGATTTACGCCCGCGAATTGAGCGGCCGCAGCTACGCGCAGATCGGCGTCGGCGGCAATCACCACGGCGTGTCCCACCACCGCGACGATCCGGCGCTCATGGCGCTCAAGTCGCGCATCGACACGCACAATCTGCGCGTGTTCGCGCCGTTCATCGAGCAGCTTGCCGCGACACCCGACGGTGACGGCTCGCTGCTCGATCAGAGCCTGATCGTCTACGGCGGCGGCATGGGCAACGGCAATCTGCACCGGCATTCCGACATCCCCTGCCTGACCTTCGGCTCGCTCGGCGACCGCATCGAGACCGGCCGCCACCTCGCTTACGAGATGGATACGCCCATGTGCAATCTGCTCGTGACGGTGCTGCAGCAGGTGGGCGTCGACATCGAGCAGTTCGGCGACAGCTCGGGCGCGCTCGATCTCGACTCCTGAGTCGTTCGGAGGGACCGATGGACAGGCGCGAACTGTTGAGGGGCGCGGCCGCGCTTACCGCGGCGGCCGCGATCAGAACCGCGGCGGCCCAGTCGAACGAGGCGGACGCGATTCTGTTTCCCGGCTTCAGCACCGAGCGCGTCGCAACGAGCGGCGCCGAGATCAATTGCGTGATCGGCGGCGAGGGCCCGCCGCTGTTGCTGCTGCACGGCGCACCGCAATCGCACGCGTCGTGGTTCGCATGCGCTCCGGAGCTTGCGAGGCGCTACACGGTCATTGCGGCGGACCTGCGCGGCTACGGCGACAGCAGCAAGCCCGAAGACGGCGAGAACCACTACAACCATTCAAAGCGGGCGATGGCGCTCGACCAGGTCGAGGTCATGCAGCACTTCGGTTTCGAGCGGTTTCTGGCCGTCGGCCACGATCGGGGCGGGCGCGTCATGCGGCGCATGGCACTCGACCATCCCGAGCGCGTCGAGAAGCTCGCCGTGCTCGATATCGTGCCCGCCCATTATCTGTACAACGAGGGACTCACGAAGGAATTCGTGAACGCCTATTTCCACTGGTTCCTGTACATCCGCCCCGCGCCGTTCCCCGAGAACATCATCGCCGGGCAGATGGCGAACCGGCAGCGCAGCGGCCCGCATCCGGTCGTTGCCGCCGAATACGCCCGCACCTTCTCGAACCCCGCGACCATCCATGCGATGTGCGAGGACTATCGCGCCTCGGCGTCGATCGATCTGGAGTTCGACGAAGCCGACATGCACAGGAAGATCGAGTGTCCGGTGCTCGCGCTCTGGGCCGAGCGCGGGTCGATGGGCAGGCTCTACGACGTGCTCGAAACCTGGCGTATGCGGGCCACGAACGTGACCGGCAAGGCAATGCCCGGCGGGCACTCCTTCCACGAGACGCATCCGGAAGAGACGCTCGCCGAGCTGCTTCCCTTCCTCGCCGCCTGAAAGGCTCCGCGCGAGCGAACGCAAGGCCCGCGGCGCGGCGAAGCGTCAGCGCGGCGGCAGCAGCGCAGGCCGATCCGGGGGCAGGTGCTGGTCGATGGCCGTGAGCACGAGCCCGGCCATGACGTAGTCCCCCATGACCGTCGCAAGCTCGACGACGCCTTGCTCACCCCAGTACCCGACAGCCTCGGCGTAGAGTTCCGAATCGAGCCGGTGCTCGCGAAAGAGCTGCCGGCCGAAGTTGATGATCAAGGTCTCCTCCGGACTCAGGCCCTCGGGCTCGCGGTCGTACTTGATCGTGTCGATCACTTCCTGCGGAGCGCCGTAGCGCAGCGCCGCGGGCTCATGCGCCGAATACTCGTACTGCTGCTCGATCTCCCAGGCCGCAACGAGGATCGCCACCTCGGTGTGCCGCGGGCTCAGCACGCCGTTGTAGCGCAGGTAGTCGTTGATGATGTGATAGCCCTCGGCAAGCGTCGGGCTGTAGAGCGTGAAGTGGCGCGGACCCGTCGTCGGCGGCGGGCCGTCGCCGACCACGAGGTCGTAGACCCGCTTGCCCTCTTCGTCGAGATCTTCGCGAGTAATCGCCGGAAGGCGCGACAGCGATACGGGATCAATGTCGGCCGGCAGCGCTTCGCCGGACTGCGACTGGGCGAACAGCGCGGGCGCAGCCGCAAGCAAGGCGCCCGTCAGCATCGTGGTCAGGATTCGCTTCGGCATCGTCGTTTCCCCATGTAATACGCCGATTTCGCCGACGACGACGCGCACTCGGCGCGTTACGTCGTGTCGCGGTCGGCGATCGGCCAGAAGACTTCAGTGCGCCAGTCCGCGGGGTTCGGCAACTCCGCGGGGTCGGTCAGATAGGATTCCCAGCACGGCCCGCTGAACTGCTCGCCGTTCGTCTCGACCCACTCCTCGATGGCCTTGTAGGTGCGCTCAAGCCCCGCATAGTCGCCCTTGTGCAGGCAGACGGCGGCGCGGCCGGCCTGCAGGTAGCCCGCCTCGATCTCGTCGGCGCCTTCCGCGGGCGCGGTCAGCGGGATGCCGGATTCGACTGTGATTCCGTCGGGACCGAAGGCGGTGTAACGGGCAAACGGCGGCGCCGCGAACTGAAGGCCGGCCGCCTGACAGTGCTGAAAAACCGCGCCGAGCGAAGTGCCGATCGCGTCGGCGATCTCCTCCCGTTTGGCGAGTTCGCGGCGGACGAAGAGGATCGGCTGTGCTTCGAGTGTTTGTACGGAGACGGTCGCGTCAGACATCGTGTTCATTGATCCTCGGGTTCGGGGACGGTAACGCCGGCCTCGCGGAACTTGCGCAGAATCCGGTCCTCGACCCACTGCGCGCTCCACCAGTCGATCGGCGTGACGGCGTTGCCGTTTAGCAGCATCGTGAAATGCAGATGATCGCCGCCGGCGAGCCCGGTTGCGCCGCTGCGGCCGAGCTGGTCGTCGAGTTCGACCATATCGCCGTCGATGACATCGATCGACGACAGGTGCGCGTACAGCGACTGCAGGCCCATGCCGTGATCGAGGATGACGCAGTTGCCGTAGATGCCTAACCATCCGGCGTGCACGACGCGGCCGCGATTCGCCGCAAGCACGGGGGCGGCGGCGGTCGATGCGAGGTCGAAGCCGAGGTGGGTCTGATGATCGACGACCTCACCCTCGTAGTAATAGTCGCGCTGGTCGGCAAAACCCGACTGCACGGCCGTGTTGATGAGTTGCTTGAAGGGACCCTGCCAGAGAATCTCGGGCGACGCCGTCCGGCCGAGTTCCGTGATATAGGCATCGTTCTCGACGCGCATGTCGCGATTGATGCTCAGATACGAAGCCAGCAGATCGCTCGGGTCGTCGACCCGGAAGTCGGGCGAGTTCTGCAGGATTGCGGGCACGACGTTCCTGAAGAATCCATCGCTGAGATTGATCCGGCTTTGGCGAAACTGCTGCGCGAACGTGCGGTAGGCGAACGTCGCGGTGCCCTCGTTGCCGAGCGTGTCGCGGGCAAACACCGAGATGGGCGTCTCGATCGGCTGGTTCCAGAGCAACGCGAAGAAAGCGACGTGCAATGACGGATCGGCGCCTTCGATACCGGCGCCCGCGGCCGGGTAGCCAGGATACTCGTGCTCGCCGACGCGCACGCCCGACTCCGCATCCGGCGGCGTGACGCGATAGACGACGACCTCGGCCCCGCCGTGGTTGATGTAGTGGAACTGCGATTGCACGCCGAGCAGCGGTGGCCTGAGGTTGACCTCGAATTCGTGTTCGAAGTTCGTTGTGGCTTCGCGATAACCGAACAGCACCGGGCGGGTGGCGGTCACGGCGATGGTCGCCGGACCCTGTACCAGCGATTCGTACCGATTCCTGCCGAGCGGCTGCCTGAGCACGAGCCGATTCGCGCCCTCGCGCTCGAGCGCTGCGCCGGCAGCCCCGGCGGGGGCGGTATCGGCGTCTGCCGGAGCATCTGCGTCGGCAGCGGCATCGGCAACAACATCTTCATCGCCGCCATCTGCTCGCGGCAGGCTGAAGACCGGCACGCTCGCGCCGTTCTGCTCGAGCGCGACCTCTAGCGAATTAAGTTCGCCGCGCGGCGTTTCGACGACCAGGACGAGTTCGCCGACCCGGCCGACCGTGCCAGGCTCGCTGATGACGATGGTTGGACCCGGTGCGCGGCCGGCCTGTTCCCAGATTACGGCCGTGCCTGCGGCCGCCGCGATCAGGACGACCGGAATAATGATCAGGATTGACTTGCGCATGGAGCACGATTCTATCAGGGGAGGCGAACGCGGTGGCCAAAAAAACGCGTCCGGATCGGCGGGCTCGGGCGCGTCCCGGCAGCGGCGCGGCGCGCTTCGGAACGGACGCAGCGAGCGACAGCCCACCTTGACATCGGAGCGGGCATGACGCGAACTGGAGTGCGCGTAATGTCAGCCATCGGACGCGATGTACAGCTACGAATATCCGCACCCGGCCGTAACGACCGACGTCGTCGTTTTCACGATCCGCGACACCGAACTCGAAGTGCTGCTGATCGAGCGCGGCGCGGACCCCGAGCGCGGCCGCTGGGCGATTCCGGGCGGCTTCATCGGCATCGACGAGGATCTCGAGGCGGCCGCACGCCGGGAGCTTCTCGAGGAAACGGGGGTCGCGGTCGGCGAACTCGAGCAACTGCATGCGTTCGGCCGGCCCGATCGCGATCCCCGCGAGCGCGTGATCACGATCGCCTGGATGACGATTCTGCGCGCCGGCCGTGCATCGATACGGGCGGCCTCGGACGCGGCCGACGCGGCCTGGTTCCCGATGCGGGCTCTGCCGGAACTCGCATTCGATCATCGGGAAATTCTCGCGCTGGCGCACGAGCGTCTGCGTATGCAGATCGACGACCCCGCGACCGTGCGTCGCTTCCTGCCGGAGGAGTTCACGCCGGCGCAGATGAGGGCCGTTCCCGAAGCGATACTCTCAGCGCCCGGCCAAGGGCCTGCGCCGTAGGAATTCACGGCTGCAAATTCGCTATCGCGACTTCCTGCGGCGCAGGCCCCTGGCGGCCGGTCGCACAAGCCGCGCCGCATTCAGGTCCGACGGAGCTTGCGCCCGGGACTGCCGTAGCTTCGGCGTGTCGGGGGCAACGGGCTCGTTTATACTCGGCATCCCCTCCGGAGGTCAGTCGATAATGAACGCTCAACGTACTATCCGGGATACCGTCCCGTTCCCGATCGCCGCCCTGTTCGCGGCACTCCTCATCGCACCGGCGGCCGACGCCCAGCAGGACGTCGAGTTCGATGGATTCTTCAACGTTCCCGTCGCGCCGCTCGGGCTCGCCAACCAGCCCCTGGGCGACGGGCCGTTCACGTTCAGGACGGGCGAGGACATGGACATCCGCGTCGTCGTCGTCACGAACGAGATCGAGTTTCCGTGGAGCCTGGCCATCCTGCCCAACCTCGACATGCTCATCACGACGCGCCCGGGCCTCGTTCGCGTCATTCGCGACGGGGTGCTCGATCCGGAACCTGTCGCCGGCGGCCCGGATTCGTTCTGGACGGGAATCTCCGGGCTGCCCGGCGCCGTACACGGCTACCAGGACATCGTGCTGCACCCGGATTTCGCCGACAACGGCATGGTCTACCTGACCTACACCAAGCCCGTCGGCGACCAGGCCACGGCGCTCGGACTCGGCCGCGCTCGCTGGGACGGCGAGTCGCTCGTCGGATTCGAGGACATCTACGTCGGATACGACGGCAGCGCGGGCCCCTCGCGCATGGCCTTCGGTCACGACGGCATGCTCTATTTCGCGGCCAGCGGCGGCTCGGCTCAGGACATGGACAACCTCGGCGGCAAGGTCCTGCGCATCAACGACGACGGCAGCATTCCCGACGACAACCCGTTCGTCGGCAAGGAGGGCGCCTTGCCCGAGATCTACACGATCGGCCACCGCAATTCGCTCGGGCTCGCCGTGCATCCGGGCACGGGCGACGTCTGGCAGCACGAGAACGGCCCCAACGGCGGCGACGAGATCAACATACTCGCTCCGGGCGCGAACTATGGCTGGCCGATCGTAAGCCTTGGCCGCACCTATCCCGGCCCGTGGCAGGACGGCAAGGGTCCGGGCCACGAAGCTTACGTGCCGCCGATCGTCTACTGGATGCCGGCGATCGCCGCGTCAGGCATGGCGTTCTACACCGGCGACGCGCTGTCGAAGTGGACGGGAGACGTGTTCGTCGGCGGCCTGCGTTACGGCGAGATCCCGGGCACGGGTCAACTGCAGCGCATTCTGTTCAACCAGGACATGGAAGAGCTGCGGCGCGAGGTGCTGCTTGCGGAGCTGCGCCAGCGCATCCGCGATGTCAGGCAGGGTCCTGACGAACTGCTTTACGTGATCACGGATGAGCAGGCCGGCGCCGTGCTCAGGATCGAGCCGGCCGACTGAAGGGAAAGCGCTGCCAGCCGCGACCCCACGAGAAAATTGCTGCCGGCCGATTCCTTTCAGACCTTGAACCCCATCAGCGGCGGCTCGCCCTCGGAGCCGCCGGCGACCAGGGTCGGCGCGTCGCCCGGCTCCCAGACCGGCACCGAGAACCTGACCCGGCGCCGTACCGGCGGACCGGCGTCACCGTAGTCCCGGTCCGGTTGCTCGATCGTCACGAATTCCGCTTCCGCCCGTTCGGTCGTGAACCGCACGACGGTGTAGCCGAGCGCGTCCGTGTCCGCATAGCTCAGATGAGGATTCACGGCCGGATTGGCGGCGCCGCGCGCAGCGTCCGTATCGCCGGTTGCCGAGAGCGTCGCGGCGGCTTCGTGCCCGAACAGCAGCCAGGCATTGAGCGCCGGCAGCACCGCTCCCTCGATCCCAACGTCGCGGCCGTCGAACACGATGAGGCGATCGACCTCCGGATCGCCGCCCGAGAAAGCCACCTGGTTCTTCAGCCGGGGTCCGGCGCTGATGGCCGTGCCCGCGAATTCGGGTACCGCCGGCGTCGGGGCGTCGCCATCGAAGTCGTCGTAGACGAGGCCCGCGAAGTGGGCGTGGCGGTCGCCCGTCAGCGAAACGACATTGCTCAGGCTGTTGTCGCGAACGAAGCTCATCAGTTCGCGGCGCTCGACGGGATAGCCGTCCCAGCTATCCGTCCACCACAGATCGTCGAGATTGCCGTGCTCGCGAAAGCTCATGTCGAAGCCGAAGCGCAGCAGCGGCACATCGTTGCAGATCGCCTTCCAGCGCGCGTCGCTGGCCGTGAGCGATTCCTTGAGCCAGGCCTTCTGAGCGGCGCCGAGCAGGGAGCTGCGCGGGGCATCCCGGCGCGTATTGGTGAGCTCCTCGCCGTTGAGTTCGACCGTTTCGGGCGGATTGCCGCCGTTCGCCGTGCGCCCCGCATTCTGGACCTCGATCAGTTGCGCCGGCAGCGGCGCGTTCGTATAGGCGACCGTTGCCGAGCCCAGGATCGCGTTGTCGAGACCGCGCGGACCGCGGTAGCTGCGCCCGTCGACGACGATGAGTTCCACCATCCTTCCCCAGCGCAGCGTGCGATGGATCGCGAGCGTGCCGATCGCGGCGAGATTGTTCGGCTCGTGGCTCAGGTAGTCGTCGTCGAAGTCGGCCGGCTCCATGTCTTCGACTTCGCCCGGAATGAAGTCGCGCGCCGGATTCGTGCCCGTCGGCCCGGCCTGAGCGAAGCTCAAGGCCGCCGGTATGTACTCGAACCAAGCCTGGTTGGCATCGACCTTGCGCCGCTGCATGGGACCCGACGGATGAAAGCTCTGCCAGTAATCGTTGAAGAGTTCATGGTCGTCCCAGGTGTGGACGAATGGAAACATGGCGCGAGCTTCCTGCAGGTCCGGGTCGGACAGATAGGTCCGGTACAGTTCCCTGTAGTCATCGAGCGTCACCGCCTCGGGGACGTCGGGAACGCGGCGCGGCGAGCCGTCGCGGTTGACGATCTCGATCGGCTGGCCGTCCGCGTCGGTCTGCCGCCGTTCGTTGCCCTCGTAGATGTAATCGCCGGTGTGGATGACGAGATCGATCTTGCGGTCGGCCGGGGCTTCGGCATCGTCGAGCACGAGCCTTCGATAGGCGCTGAAGAGCCCCTCCTCGTAGTGCTGGCAGGAGCAGAGCCCGGCCGTGAGCGTCGCGTCCGCGTCCGGCGCCGGCGCGGTGCGCGTTCGGCCCGTACGGCTCGTTCCGTCGTCGGGATCGATGAAGCGGTAGTACCAGGTCCGCGCCGGTTCCAGCCCATCGACGAAACAGCGCACCGTGTAGTCGAGCTCGCGCTCGGCCGTGAACGTATCCTCGAGCACGACTTCGGAAAACTCCTCGTCGCGGGCGAGCTGCAGGCGCAGCGCCACGGATTCCTCCGCGTCCGGAGCTTCGGGCACGACTCGCGTCCAGAGCACGACCGCGTCGGGCTGGGGATCGGCGGAAGCGACGCCCTGCGGAAAGCCGTAGGCGGACGCGCCCGACCGCGGGATCGAACAGCCGACGAGCGCATTGACCGATGCCGTCGCGACAAAGCAGCCCGCGGTGCGGGAGAAGAGCGCGAGGAACTCGCGGCGCGTCTGTTGCATTGGATCGTTTACCTGTTGTTTGCGGCTCAGCGGCTCGGAGCCGCTGCGCGCGTTCTGCGGTATCTGCGCGGGCACTTGCGGCCCGTTCACTGTTGGCGGCTATGGTACACACAATCGTCAGGGGCATCCCTGGCCGCGGATCCGGCTTCCGCACCGTCCGCGCGAAAATGTAGACTAGAGTCGTTCGGCCCCGATGTGGGGGACATCGGGGTCCAGTCCGAGCAGGGAAACACGGCAATGAGATTTGCAACAGGCTTCATGGTGATCGGGGCAGCCCTCACGCTGGGAGGCACCGCGCAAACGCTGGCGCACCACGCATTCAGCACCGAATTCGACGCCAACATCGAAGGCGAGCTCGAGGGCGAGGTCACGCGCGTATGGTGGGCGAACCCGCATATCCGCTACATCATCGACGCCCGCATGCCGGACGGCACGATCCAGGAGTGGTCGCTGCAGCCGCCCGGCAACCTGCCGACCTACCGCCGCGAGGGCTGGACACGCGACTCCATACAGGTCGGCGACATGGTCAGGGCGAACGGCAACCTCGGCCGCGACGGCGCGAAAAAGATGTACCCGGAGTGCATCGTCCACGAGAGCGGCCGGCGTTTCGGACGATGCGTGAACGCGGGTAGCGTCGCTCAGGTGACCGCCGACCCGAACATCGACTACACCTACTCGACGAACGACTACGAAATCGACATTTCCGGGTTCTGGGACAACCGCTACCGATTCCGGACGACGGTCGACGACTTCGAACCCGATCCCATGCCGCTCACGGCCGAGAGCCGGGCCGTCTACGAAGCCCGCGAATTCGGCGACGATCACGTGCTGCGCTGCCTGCCCGCGGGACTGCCGCGCATCTTCGGCTCGCCGTACCCGATGGAGATCGTCGACGCGGGCACTCACTACGTCATGATCTTCCTGCAGGACAACACGCCGCGCTGGGTCTGGATGGACGAGCGCGGCGAACCCGACGACCGGCCCCTGTCCTCGATGGGCTTCTCCGTCGGCCGCTGGGAAGACCGTACGCTCGTCATCGAGACGACGCTGCTCGAGCCCGGCTGGCTCGACGGTTCGGGCTACCCGATGTCGGGCGGCGACGACACGCGCATCGTGGAGCGCTGGGAGATTGCCGAGGACGGCCTGACCATCGACCGCACGATGACGATCCACGACTCGCTCTACACCGCGCCGCTCGTCCGCACGCGCGGCTCGCAGCGCGGCGACGCGCGAAACCTGTTCGAAAGCCCGCCCTGCGATCCGACCCAGCACTACATCGACATGCTCGAGCGCGGCAGGCTTGAGGAGTTGCTGCTGCAGGAGTAGCGGATCGCGGGGCGACTCCCGTCGGCCGGCACGCCGACAGGAACGCGGCTACCGATAGGGATTACCGTAGGGCTCCGGCCGGCGCTTGAACTTCTTGTAGAGCCACAGGTACTGCTCGGGCGCGCGGCGGATGTAGTCCTCCAGGCGCGCCACGAACTCGCGTGTGTCGGCCTCGGGATCGTCGCTCGGAAAGCCCGGTATCGGCGGCCCGATCTCAACGACATAGCCCGAATCGTCGGGCAGCCGGCGGAAGAAATAAGGCAAAGCCGCCGCGCCGCTGATCCGCGCGAGCTTGCTCGTCACGATGTTCGTCATGGCGGGTTCGCCGAAGAACGGCAGCATGGCGCTCTGGTTGCCGAGATACGTCTGGTCGGGCATGTAAGCGACGACATCGTTCGCCTTGAGCCGCCTGAGCAGCTCGCGGACGTTGTCGCGGGGAATCTGCACGCTCGCGAAGCGGCTGCGGCCGCGCCGGATCATCACGTCCATCATCGGGTTGCGCTGGGTCCGGTACATCGTCGCGATGCGCGGACACAGATCCTCGAGGATGGAGACGCCCACCTCCAGCGTCGTGAAATGGGCGCTGATCAGCAGCACGCCCCTGCCGCGGGCCAGCGCGCCATCCAGGTGCTCGCGCCCTTCGACCCGGACGATGCGGCCCAGGCGCTCGAGCGGAGCGAACCAGCCGATCGCCATCTCGACGAGCGACAGGCCCACCGACTCGAAATGCTGCTCGAGAAGTTGCTCGCGATCCGCCGCCGAAAGATCTCCGAAGCAAAGCTCGAGGTTGCGGCGCGCCACGGCACGGTCTCGCTTCCTGATGCGGGCGAGGATCGGGCCGAGCCGCCTGCCGAGCGCCATCTGCACGGACAGCGGCAAGCGCGCGACAGCGTGCAGGAACAGCCAAAGCAGCCAGGTCGGCCAGTAGCGCGGCGCGCGGAACTGCGCGAGCGACAGGTCCCCGGATGCAAGTGGGCCGGCGGAACTGTTGTCAGCAGAGGGAGCGGATGACATCGTCAACGGCAAGCGGATCGATGCGGTGCATGTTAACAGCGCGGGGACGATCGAAGGCGGCACTGCGGCACCGCGCGGGCGCTCGATCCGCGACCGGCCGGACCTCCCGCCCGGAATTGCGAATCGCGGCAGCGATGCTTTAGAGTCTCCGACCGATGGGCATGCTCCGCTTCCTTTGGTCGCTTTCGGTTCTCGCGGCGCTCGCGGCGGCCGGCCTCGCCCATGCGCAGAACGGATCCGCGCCGGCGTACGAGATGGCCGACCGGATTCTCGTCGAGAAGTCCGAGCGCAAGATGTATCTGCTCAAGGCCGGCAGGGTGCTCAGGGAGTTCGACATCGCGCTCGGCCTCGCGCCGAGGGGCCACAAGCAGCGCGCCGGCGACTTCAAGACGCCCGAAGGCCTCTACTGGATCGAGGCCAGAAACACCGCGAGCGATTATTTCCTGTCGCTCAAGATCTCCTATCCGAACGAGCAGGATCGGGCCCGCGCACAAGCTCTCGACGTCAGTCCCGGCGGCCAGATCATGATTCACGGCCAACCCAACGAGCCCAGATACGACGAGAACTGGTACAAGTACGGGGACTGGACCGACGGCTGTATCGCCGTCTCGAACTCCGACATGATCGATATCTGGCTCATGACGGAAGTGCCGACGCCGATCGAGATTCGACCGTAGCAATCTGGAGCGCCGGCCCTGACGGGCCATAGCGGGCGCGCTGTGCATGGAGCGCAAGACCGCCTCGCCGAAGACGGCTCGGTAAACGGCGATCCTGCCGCGACGGCTTGGACTTGACCGCCGCATCGGGCCGCCCCTGTCCGACGGAACGCCTGGAACCGCCTTGAAAAACGTCCATCCGACCCCATGGTAGCCGTCAAGTGACGGTTTGCTGAGGACTCGCCCATGTCGGAGGCCGCGACTCCCGAGACCTTCGGCTTTCAGGCCGAAGTCAGACAACTGCTGCACCTCATGGTGCATTCCCTGTACAGCGACCGGGAGATCTTCCTGCGCGAGCTGATCTCCAACGCCTCCGATGCGGCGGACCGCCTGCGCTTCGAGGCGCTCGCGAACGCCGAGCTCGTCGGCGATGACGAGCTTGCGATCGACATCGCGATCGATCGCGACGCGGGCACGCTCACGGTCGCCGACAACGGCATCGGCATGAGCCGCGACGACATCATCGAGCAGTTGGGCACGATCGCCCATTCGGGCACGGAGCGGTATCTCGAAAGCCTGACGGGCGACCAGCAAAAGGACGCGCAGCTCATAGGCCAGTTCGGCGTCGGCTTCTACTCGGCGTTCATCGTCGCCGAGGAAGTCGAGGTCGCAAGCCGCCGTGCCGATCTCCCGGCGGAAGACGGCGTGCTCTGGCGTTCCGACGGTCAGGGCGAATACAGCCTGCGGCAAATCGAGAAGACGGACCGCGGCACGACGGTCAGGCTCAAGCTCAAGTCCGACGCGAACGAGTTCCTCCAGGAAGTGCGCATCCGCTCGCTGATCAGGAAGTACTCCGATCACATCAGCTTCCCCGTACGCATGCGCGCGAGCGCGGCCGGCGACGGCGAAGACGACGACGAAACGGCCGACGAGCAAACCGTCAATCGCGCGAAAGCCCTGTGGACTCGGCCGCGCACCGAAGTCGGCGACGACGAATACATCGAGTTCTACCGGCACATCGCCCACGACTTCAGCGATCCACTGACGTGGAGTCACAACCGCGTCGAAGGCAAGCGCGAATACACGAGCCTGCTCTACGTCCCGTCGGTGGCCCCGTTCGATCTGTGGAACCGGGAATCGCCGAAGGGCGTGAAGCTCTACGTGCAGCGCGTGTTCATCACCGATCGGGCCACCGAATTCCTGCCGCTTTATCTCAGGTTCGTCAGGGGCATCGTCGACTGCGGCGATCTGTCGCTGAACGTGTCGCGCGAGATGATCCAGCAGGACCCCGCCGTCGGGGCGATGAAGAGCGCATTGACCAAACGCGTGCTCGACCTGCTCGGGAAGCTGTCCAACGACGATGCGGCGAAGTACGCGACCTTCTGGGAACAGTTCGGCACGACGCTCAAGGAAGGTCTGGCCGAGGATCCGGCCAATCGCGACAAGATCGCCGGGCTCCTGAGGTACAACACGACGAAATCCGACGGCGTCGCGCCGGACCGAAGCCTCGGCGACTACCTCGGGGACGCGCCGGACGACCAGGCGTCGATCTATTACCTGCTGGCCGACTCACCGCTGGCCGCCCGCTCCAGCCCGCACCTCGAGGCCTTCAGGGAGCGCGGCATCGAAGTGTTGCTGCTGTCGGACCGGATCGACGAATGGGCGATGCAATACCTCGACGAATACAACGGCAAGTCGTTCAGGGACATCGGCCGCGGCGAGCTGGACCTGCCGGGCGACGACGCTGCCGAATCCATCGAGGCCGGCGACGACAAGGAACGCAAGCACCTCGTCAAGCGCATCAAGCGCGCCCTGCGCGAACGCGTCGAGGAAGTCCGCGTCAGCACGCGGCTCAAGGAGTCGGCAGCCTGCCTCGTGCTCAACGAGCATGACCTCGGCTACCAGATGCGCGAGCTGCTCAAGGCCTCGGGCCAGGAAGCTCCGGCCGCGCTGCCCAACCTCGAGATCAACCCGTCGCACCCGCTGATCGTCAAGCTCGCCGCCGAGAACGACGACGACAGGTTCGAGACGCTTTCGGCGGTGATTCTCGATCAGGCCGCTCTTGCCGAAGGCCGCCAGCTCGACGACCCGGCCGCGTTCGTAAAGCGCATCAATGACCTGCTGATCGAAACCGGCTCGAGCTGACGCGCGCTTTACCCGGCGGCCGGACCCGTCAGCTCAAGCCGGCAGCCGGGAGGTCATCATGTGCCCCGGCACGAGCCGGCGTTCGAGCAGCTCGAAGACGAGCTCCGTCGCGAGCGCAAGACCGGCCGCGGGGATCGCCCCCTGCAGGATCAGCGCCGTGTCGTTCAATGCGAGCCCGGTCACGATCGGCTCACCGAGCCCGCCCGCGCCGATGAACGCCGCGAGCGTCGCCGTGCCGATGCTGACCACCGCGGCGATGCGCAGCCCCGCGAGCAGGTGCGGCAGCGCGAGCGGCAGATGGACGTGCCGGAGCTGCTCGGATTGGGTCATCCCCATGCCGGCCGCAACGCGCTTGAGCAACGGATCGATCGTGAGCAGCGCCGTGATCGTGTTGCGCACGATGGGCAGCAGGGAGTACAGGAACAGCGCGATGATCGCCGGCACCTGACCGATCCCGACGAGCGGAATCATCAATGCCAGCAGCGCGATCGACGGGATCGTCTGCAACAGACCCGTCACGTAGAGCACCGCGCGCGACAGCGGCCGCGAGCGGTGAACCGCGAGCGCGAGCCCGACTCCGAGCACGCACGCGGCGGCAACGGCGATACCGGTGAGCTTCAGGTGCACGATCGTGTTGTCGAGCAGATTCGCGGCAAGCGAGTTGGCCCGCCGTTCGTCCTGTCCGGCGGCAACGAAACTCCGCTCGCGCAGGAACTGCCCCGCGACATCGCCGAACGTGCGCCGCTCGATCGAAACCTCGGCGTTGAGCTCGCGCATGGCGGCATCGCTCAGCGAGTCGGCCAGCCGGTTCAGGATCTCCTTGACCTCCGGAGCCAGCGCGCGCCTGACGAGCGGCAATGCGAAGTAGCTCGGGAAAAAGTTCCGGTCATCTTCAAGAACGACGAAATCGAAACGCGCCAGATCGCCGTCGGTCGAGTAGGCGTCTGTGACATCGAGCGCCCCCTCCAGCATGGCGCGGTACGCGAGCCCGTGCTCGATGCCGACAGTCGTCTGCGGCAGACCGTACTCCGTACTGACGCCCGGCCATCCGTCGGTGCGATCGTGAAACTCATGGCTCACCCCGAACCGGAGCTCCGGATGGTCGGCGAGATCGGAGACCGTGGTGAGCCCCAGCCGTTCGGCCGTATCGCCCGTGACGGCCAGTGCGTACGTATTGTTGAAGCCAAGCGTCGCGAGCGGCTCGAGCCCGAAGGACTCGAGCTCCGCCGTGAATTCCTCCGTGCCAAACTCCGCGCCCGATGTCAGGATGGCCTGCGTGATCGTGCCGCTGTACTCGGGATAGATGTCCACTTCCCCGGCCCTGAGCGCCTCGAAGACGACTCGCGTGCCGCCGAAACCGAACCGCCGTTCGACCTCGTGGCCCTCAGCCTCAAGTAGCTGCGCCATGATCTCGGCGAGCACGTAGCTCTCGGTAAACGTCTTGCTGCCGATGACGATCGGCTGCGCTGCCGCAAGCGGCCCGAGCAGTGCGCAGCACAGGCCCGCGATCGCGGCGCCGGCAGTCCTTCGACCGCGCTCCCGCCGCGCAGGGCCGGCACACAGCCAGGCTGGAGTCTTTCCTGAGCTAATGGACACCGTGCACTCGCTCGACCAGCCGGGCGACGGCCGCATTGGCGGGTTGCTCGACGACTTCGTTGACGCCGCCGGCCTGCAGCACGCGCCCGGCTTCGAGCACGACGAGTTCCGAGGCGAGGCGCACCGCTTCGTGCATGTCGTGCGTGACGAGCACGACCGTGGCCGGTTCCACTCGCATGAGTTCGCCGAAACGCTCGTGGATCTCATCGCGGGTCAGCGGATCGACGCCCGAGAACGGCTCATCGAGCAGCAGGATCTCCGGGCGCAGCAGCATCGCGCGGCATATGCCGACGCGTTGCTGTTGCCCGCCCGAGAGTTCGTGCGGATAGCGGTTCCTGAGCTCGGGATCGAGGTCCATGAGCGTCATGAGCTCGTCGATCCGGCCGTCGAGTTCCAGTGCGGACCAGCGCTCGAGCTTGCCGAGCAAGCCGATGTTGGCGTCGATGCGAAGGTGCGGAAACAGTCCCGTACCCTGAACGGCGTAACCGATCCGGCGGCGAAAAGCCGAATGGTGCGCGTCCGGCACGGGATCGCCGAAAACCTCGACGCGGCCGTCATCGGGCACGAGCACGCCGTTGATCATCTGCAGGAGCGTCGACTTGCCGCTGCCGCTCGCGCCGACGAGCGCCGTGACCCTCCCCGTGCCGATGGCGAGATCGAGGTGCTCGAAGACGGCGACGTCGCCAAAGCGCTTGGAGACGTCGAGAAACTCGATGATCTCGTGCACAACCGCGATACGATAACATTTCGGCGTTTCGCCTCAGCCGCGTCGCGGCGGGCGGGACGTCCCGGCGACAGTTGCAAGGAGCATTTCGATGGCGGAAAAAACCCGGCCTGGCGAGGCCGGTGAATTGCGGCAGAGACTGAGCCCGCAGCAATACCACGTGACCCAGGAAGGCGGCACGGAGCCGCCGTTCACCGGCGCGTATTACGCCAGCAGGGACCGCGGAGAATACCTGTGCGTTTGCTGCGGCAATCGCCTGTTCTCCTCGGAGCAGAAGTACGACTCGGGCACCGGCTGGCCGAGTTTCTGGGCGCCGAGCTCCGACGCCGCGGTCACGTCGAGGCGCGACACGAGTCACGGCATGGTGCGCGAGGAGATCTGTTGCGCCGGCTGCGGCGCGCACCTCGGGCACGTCTTCGCCGACGGCCCCGAACCGACCGGGCGACGCTACTGCATCAACTCCGCCTCGCTCGACTTCGAGGACCCGGAAGCGAACTGATGCTGAAGGCCCTGACCGAGCTGTTCGATACGGCCCTGAGCGGACAGGTCGAACAGGTTCCCGAATCGCGTGAGCACGGCATTCAGCTCGCGACGGCGCTGTTGCTCATCGAGGTCGCCCGCGCCGACTACGAGACGGACCTGACCGAAGACGAGGAAATCGTCGCGCTGTTACGCAACTCGTTTGCGCTCGACGACGAGGAACTTGCGCTGCTGGTCGAGGAGGCTCGCGCGGAATCCGATCACTCGGCGTCCTTGCAGGCGTTCACGCGGACGCTTCACGAGCAGCTCACCGTCAGTGAAAAACACCATGTGATCGAAATGCTGTGGCGCGTCGCGTTCGCCGATCTGCATCTCGACAGGCATGAAGACCATCTCGTGCGCAAGGTCGCGGGACTGCTCTACGTCTCGCACGGCGACATGATCCGGATCCGCAACAGGGTCAGGCAGACCACGCCGGGGCTCCAAGCCGGTTAGTTTCCCACCCTTCCCGAATCCCTCCGATATCGTCGCGGGGACGCGCCCGGAGGCCGACGCCGGCACGGCCGTCGCGACCCGGTGAGAAACGGGGATTGTCTAGTCGACGAAGAACTGCTTCTGGAATCTCACCGTGAACGGGTCGGGCTCGTCGGCCGGGGTGACATCCACCGTGAAGATCAGGGTTTCGGTATCCGCGACCGTGGTCTCGCCGATGTAGTAGATCGCGTCGCCTTCATCGATTTCCCTGACCGGGATGTTCTTGAACTGACCGGTCAGGTTGATTGCCGATGCCTCGACGCTGCCCGATACGGCGGAACCGATCCCGCCGCCGCTGGTGTCGAGGATGCTCAGCGTCAGCATGACGCGGTTGGGGTTGCGGACGATGCCGTACTCGCCGGCGATTTCCGGCGTGAGCTGATTCGTTCCCAACGCGTTGAAATGCAGTTCGTAATCGCCGAAAGCCTGCGACGATTCCGTGGCTGGCAGGACTTCGATGTCGTCACCCGTCGACGCGGCCGTATTCGCAGCCTGCTCGCAACCGGTAAGCAATGCCAGTGCGCCGAATATTCCCGGCAGCAGTCGTAAGTGACCGTTCATGCGCGCCCCCTGTTCCTGTCGCGCTCGAATATAAACGATTTGCCGCGCGGCGTGTCGCTGCGCACGGCTAGCGAAGAAAGCCCGGCAGCGGCAGGGCGATCTCGATCGCCTGGATCAGGATGAACACGGGAATGGGCGAAAGATCCAGACCGCCGATCGTCGGCAGGAAGCGCCGGACGGGCCGGAGCACCGGTGCGACGATCTCGTCGATCGCGCCGAGCAGCGCTCTCAGCGAGCTGTTGTACTGGATCGTCATGATCCAGCTCAGCACGATGTAGCCGATGAGGCAGATCGAGTACAGCCAGAGCGCTAGATTGATCAGCCGGAAGAACACGTATTGAACGAATTGACCGCCGCTGTAGATCACGTTTGCGAGCGCCAGCAACAACCAGGTCACGAGACATTGCAGGGCGATCAATGCAACGAGCGTCGGCAGGTCGATGCCCTGCATCGTCGGCACGATGCGTCCGACGCGTGCGACGACCGGGTTGGTCACCCGCAGCACGAACTGCGAAACGGGGTTGTAAAAGTCAGCCCCGACGCGCTGCAGTATGAGTCTCAGGACAAACGTAACGAGGTATAGATCCGAGAGCGTCTTGAGCAGGAAAAGCAGCGAATTCTGCATGACAGGTCGTGAGCCGGGAATCAAGCGCCGCAAGATACCACGAGTCCGCCGGCCGGGCGTGAACGCCTGTTGGCGTTAAAGGCTGAGCCGAGGGGCTTCGGTCTAGCCCGGGTTGTCCCGGCGCGAACCGAAGATCGCCGTGCCGATACGCACGCAGGTCGAACCGCAGGCGATCGCGGTTTCGAAATCGGCCGACATCCCCATCGACAGCGAATCCATCTCGATACCGCGTGCGCGCAGACGCTCGAGGAGCTCGCGCAAACGGTGAAAATACACCGCGTTACCGTCGGGAGGGTCGGCCGCGGGCGGCAGTGTCATGAGGCCGGCAAGCTTGAGCCGCGGCTGTGCGTGAATCAGCCTCGCAAGCGTCTCGACTCCGGTCGGGTCGATGCCGGCCTTCTGCGACTCGCCGGCCTGGTTGACCTGGATGAACACCCTGAGCGGCGGCAGCGACGCGGGTCTGTGCTCGTTCAGGCGCAACGCGATCCGCGCCCGATCCACGGTGTGCACCCAGCCGAACCGCTCCGCGATCGGCCGCGTCTTGTTCGACTGGATGCGGCCGATGAAGTGCCACTCGATGTCGAGCCCCGTGAGCCGGTCCATCTTGGCGAGCGCGTCCTGGACGTAGTTCTCGCCGAAGTGCCTTTGCCCGGCCTGACGGGCCGCCTCGATGGCGTCGGCCGACTGCTGCTTGCTGACCGCGAGGACGATGACCTTCTCGCCGTCGCGCGAAGCGGCCGTGAGCGCGTTGGCGACGCGCGCCTGAATTTCGCCCAGATCGTCCCGGATTCGAGTCACGACCTCGCGCCGACCCCGCTCTAGACTGCCGTCATCCTGTACCGGAACGCTGCCGCGCCGGTGTCTGCGCAAGGAGTGTCATGCCGACCGTCGATCTCGCTCAGTTGCTCGCGCTTGCCGTTGCGCGCAACGCCTCGGACCTGCACCTCTCGGCCGGCGTCGCGCCGATGATCCGCGTCGACGGCGAGGTCACGCGCATCGATATGCCGAGGCTCACGCACGACGCCGTGCACAGTATGGTGCACGGCATAATGAACGACAAACAGCGCAAGGACTTCGAGACACGGCTCGAAACCGACTTTTCGTTCGAGATTGCCGAACTTGCGCGCTTCAGGGTCAACGTGTTCAGTCAGAATCGCGGCTGCGCCGCCGTCTTGCGCACGATCCCCACGGTTATCCCGACGCTCGACGAGCTCGCCGCGCCGCCGATTTTCAGGGAGATTGCGACGCACGCGCGCGGCCTCGTGCTCGTGACGGGGCCCACCGGCTCCGGCAAGTCCACGACACTCGCCGCGATGATCGACCACATCAACCGCAGCCGCGCGAATCACATCATCACGATCGAGGATCCGATCGAATTCCTGCATGAGAGCCGGAACTGCCTCGTGAACCAGCGCGAGGTCCACCGCGACACGCTCGGCTTCGGCGCGGCTCTGCGGTCGGCGCTGCGCGAGGATCCGGACATCGTGCTCGTCGGGGAGATGCGCGATCTCGAAACGATCCGGCTCGCGCTCACCGCCGCGGAAACGGGCCATCTCGTGTTCGCGACGCTGCACACGAGTTCGGCGGCAAAAACGATCGACCGCGTCGTCGACGTGTTTCCCGCGGCCGAGAAGGAGATGGTGCGCGGCATGCTTTCGGAGTCGCTGCGCGCCGTGATAGCGCAGACGCTGCTCGGGAAGACGGGCGGAGGCCGCGTGGCGGCGCACGAGATCATGATCGGCACGCCTGCGATTCGCAATCTGATTCGCGAGGGCAAGCTCGCGCAGATGTACTCGGCCATCCAGACGGGGCAGGCGCACGGCATGCGAACGCTCGACCAGAGTCTCGGCGAACTCGTCAGGAACGGGCTCGTGAGCCGGGAGGAAGCCCGCTTTCGGGCCGTCGACAAACAGCGCTTCTAGCTGCCGATCGACGGCTTCGCGTAGATCGAACGCACATCGAAGACCGGGCCGTCGACGCAGACGCGTTTCATCGCCGCGCCGTTGGCGCCGTGCACCTCCAGAGTGCACCCGGCGCAGCCGCCCACGCCGCAGGCCATGTACTCCTCGACGGCAACCTGGCACGGCAGATCGTACGCGTATGCAAGCTCGGCGGTCGCGCGCAGCATCGGCTCCGGACCGCAGGACACGATCTGCGTCCTTGCGAGTTCCTGCTTCGTGCTCGCCCGTAGCCATCCATTGGCGAGGTCGGTGACGAATCCGTCGAAGCAGCCGGCAAGCCCCGCCCCGCTCGCGAGCCGCGATTCGATGCCCCACTGCTCGAACAGCGCGAGCGACTGCGATGCGGTTTCGGGGACGCCGTCGATGGCCCGCGTTGCGGGAACCAGATCGAACGGAAACGGGACTTCGGAGCCCATCATCACCATGAGTTCGAGCCCCGCTCGTTCCCTGAGATCCTCGGCCAGGAAGACGATCGGTGGAATGCCCACGCCGCCGCCGACCGCGAGGATCCTGGGCCGCGCCGGATCCGGCTCGAATCCCCGGCCTATCGGCGCAAGGACGCTGATCCGCTCGCCGGGTTCGCGCGTCGCGAGCGCCGCAAGCCCCGCGCCGACCGGCTTGTAGAGGAACTGGAGCCTGCCCGAGGCGCGCTCTGCCCGCATGATCGAGAGCGGGCGCCTGAGCGGTATGCCCGGGTCGCAGCGGATATGCGCGAAACTGCCCGGGGTCGCGTGCCGCGCCGCCTCGGGCGCACTCACGGTAACGATGTATTGCTCGGCCGGATACGCCCGATGTTCGAGGATTTCCGCCTCCTCGAGAAAGATTGTGCCGCGTATCGTCAGCGGTATTCTCCGCGTGCGCGACGGCCACGGATAGCCGTCGGTATCCAGATAGCGCACATCATTCGTGCTCTCCGCGCGCGCGGCGGACGTGGTCGTGAACGAGATCGAGCACCCCCATCCGGATCGCCAGACCGTTGGTCACCTGCTCCCGGATGACGGATCGGGGACCGTCGGCGACTGCGCCCTCGATCTCGACGCCACGGTTCATGGGTCCCGGATGCATGACGATGGCGTCGGGCTTCGCGGCGGCGAATCTGTGTTCGGTCAGCCCGTAGCGGCGAAAGTACTCCTGCGGATCCGGAATCTCGCTCAGTTGCGCGAAACGCTCCTTCTGCAGGCGCAGTGCCATGACGACGTCGGCGCCTGCGATCCCGTCGGCGAGGTCTGTCGCCCTCACGGCGCCGGGAAACTCGTCGTCGTCGGGCAGCAACTCGGCAGGCCCCACGAGCCTGAACTCGCCGACCTCGTACGTCTGAAGCGCCCGAAAAGCCGACCGCGCGACGCGCGAGTGGCGTATGTCGCCCACGATCGCGACGGTGAGCTGCGCCGGATCCCCCTTGTGCAGCACGATCGTCAGGAGGTCGAGCAGTCCCTGGGTCGGATGGGAGATGTCCGCCTCGCCGGCATTGAGCACGCACACGTGAGGCTCGACCTGGCGCGCGATCATCGCCGGGATGCCGGGCCCCGCGTCGCGCACGACGAAGATATCCACCTGCATGGCCTCGAGCGTGAAGATCGTATCCTTGATGCCCTCGCCCTTGGCGCGCGACGACATGTTGACATCGAGATTGAGCACGTCCGCGCTGAGCCTCTTGGCCGCGAGTTCGAACGAGGCGCGAGTCCGCGTGCTGGCCTCGAAGAACAGATTGGCGACCGTCTGGCCGCGCAAGGTAGCGGCGCGCGGCGGCGGCGTACCGACCGGCGTCAGGTAGCGGCGGGCGCGCTCGAGGATCAGCTCGACCTGGCTCCTCGGCAGGCCGTCGAGCGTGATCAGGTGCCTGAGATTGCCGAAACTATTGATCTGCTCGAAGCTCATGTTCCGGTTCGCCAAGCCATTGCTCCGCGATCAGGCAAGCCGCGTGGCGGTCGAGCCGCTCCTTGCCGATGCGTCCCTGCGCCAGTCCGGAGCGGCGCTGTTCGGTCAGCGTCGCGTATGCCGCGCGCGATGTCAGCGATTCGTCGATCGTCTCGACTTCAAGTGCATAGCGCTCGCGAAGCTCGGCGACGAACGCGCGCACGCGTTGGGCGACCTGCGCCGCGCCGTCGTGCGGCGGCATGCCGACGACGAGCCGGCCGGGTCGCCACTCCTCGATCAGGCTGTCGATTTCGGGCCACGGCAGCTCGCGGCCCACGCCGAGCGTCGTGAGCGGCGAGGCCGTGCGGGTCAGCAGATTGCCGGATGCGACGCCGATTCGGCGTATGCCATAGTCAAACGCGAGCAGCACCTGGCCGTCGCCCGTGCCCGATACCGCACGCGCCCCCATCAGGCACGTCCGGCATAGTTCGCGATCTGGTGAATGTCGATGCCGAGCAGACCCGCCGCCGCGCTCCAGCGTTGTTCGATCGGCGTATTGAAGATGATCGTCGCATCGGCCGGCGTACTGAGCCAGGCATTTGCGGCCAGTTCCGATTCCAGTTGACCCGCGCCCCAACCCGCGTAACCCAGTGCCACGACGGCCGGTGCAGGTCCCTCGCCGCGCGCCATGGCAGAGAGTATGTCGAGCGAAACCGTGACCTTGACCGGCGCTTCCGGATTGAACGTCGACTCGAAACCGTCCGCGCCCTGATGCAGGACAAAGCCGCGGTCGGGCTGCACCGGGCCGCCGGAGAGTACGCGCTGCTGCGCCTGCTCCGGGTCCGGCATGTCGAGCGAGAGTTGCGCGAAGATGTCGCCGAGCGCCATGTCCGTCTGCCGGTTGATCACGATGCCGAGCGCGCCCTCGTCATCGTGCTTGCAGAGGTACGTCACGGTCTCGTTGAAATTGGGGTCTCCCATCGCCGGCATGGCGATCAGGAAATGGTCCTGCAATGACCGCATTTCGTCTCGGTGCGTCGGCGGGTTCCTATGAACCCGGCGCCATTCTATCGTACCGCGAGTCTCAGCGTCGGCCTTGCCGCGCCGGATCGGCCACCGACCACCGCCGTCATTGCGGCAGCGGCAACCCTTCGGTCGCGGGCTCACGGCTAGGCGAGAACTCCCAATCGTAGGCGAATCTCAGCACGTCGTATTCGGCGCGGATGCTGGCCGGCAACGGTTCGAACGGCGCGGCGCGGCGCAGGATCGCCAGCGCCGCCTGATCGAGCTGCGCGTCGCCGGAGGAACGCCTGACGACGACCTGCTCGAGCTGCCCGTCGGCCGCGAGCGTGACTTCGAGCGTGGGATTGCCGAGTTCGCGGCCCTGTGCCAGCAATCGTCGCGGGAAATTGCCCGTGCCGATACGTTCGACACGCCGCCTCCAGTCGACGAGATAGGCCGCGAGGGCCGACTCTCGCGTCGCCGGGCTTGCAGCCCCCTCGTCGTCGGCGCTGCGCGGAACGCGCGCCTCGACGTCGATCTCGGCGGCCAGGGTGCGGCGGTCCGTCGGCAGGATCTGCGCTGCCGCCTGCGTCGGCGTGCTGGCCGAATCGCCGTCCAGCTCCGGTGGCGCGCGAGTCGCGGCGTCGGACCGGCTGCGGGCCAGGAGCTGCTCGGGCTGTTCGCTCGCGGCATCCGGCGCGGCGTCGCTCAGATCCGTGACCAGCGGCTCGCCGAATCGCATTTCCGGATCGTCCGAGGACAGCGTCGTCGTGATCCGCAGCCCCTCCTCCTCGGGGCCGGCGCCGCGCCGGCTGCGTTCGGCGAGAAACTCGGCATCTTCAGGCTCGCGTTCGGTTTCGCGGTTGTCGTTGAGCAGTGTCACGCGCAGCGACGGCAAGGGCTCGCTGTCGGGCGGGGAATCGCCCGCGAACGTGACGCCCAGGATCACGACCCCATGGGCAAGCGCCGCGAGAAAGAGCGTCGAACCGAGACGGTCGGAGACGCTCGTCGTTGCCTGAGCGGACTTCGGCCCTGACAAGCTCATATTCAGCCCTCGGAACCGACGACAATTATATCGGCGCCGGGCGAGTCGCCAAGTTCGAGCCGATCGCGCATCTGCCGCGTTGCCTCGATGCGGCCGGACGCGTCCACGCGCAGAACGTGGCGCACGCCCATGGCTCGGGCGACATCCGGCCATCGCCCGGGACCCGCGACGAACAGCGCCGTCGCCGCCGCGTCGGCCGTGACGCCGTCCGCGGCGATGACGCTAATCGCCCGCGTGTGTGTGGCCGGATAGCCGGTCGTCGGATCGAGGATGTGGTGCAGGCGCTCTCCCTCGTGGTCGAAGTAGCGCTCATAGTCTCCCGACGTGAACGCGGCTTCGCCGTCGCCGAGTTCGACCGCGCCCAGGATGGCGGCGGCGCGCGGCGACTGGATGCCGATTCGCCAGGCACGCCCGTCCCGACTGCCGATCGCGCGCAGGTCGCCGCCGGCGTTGACGATGGCATCGTCGATACCGTTGCGCCTCAGAATCCGGATCATGCGGTCCACGGCGTCGCCCTTCGCGATGCCGCCGAGATCGATCAGCAAGCCGTCGGCGTCCGTACCGACGAGCGAACCGCCGATCGTGAGATCCGCGATGCCCGGTCGGACAGCGAGCCAGGCATCGATCGCGGCGGGATCCGGCGGTTGCCGCTCGGCGCCCGTATCGGCGTGAAATCCCCAAAGCTCCACGAGCGCACCGACACCGGGATCGAATACGCCGCCGCTTTGCTCCGACAGGCGCCGTGCCGCTTCGAGCAGCTCGGCAAGTTCGGCGCTGACCTCGACCGGACGCCCCTCTTGAAGACCGGCGTTGAGCCGTGCGAGTTCGCCGTCGCCCCACGCGTAATAGTCGCGCTCGTAGCCCGACAACATGGTTTCGATTTCGGCAAGCGCGTCGCGCGCGGCATCGGGGTCGGCCGCGGCGAGCGTGATATCGACCTGCGTGCCCATCGCGAGCAACCGTTGCTCGACGACGCGATCTTCGTCCGCCGCGCAGGCGGCAAGCAGCGCAACGGACGCGGCGACAAGCGTGCGTAGCGCCACGGGCTGTCAGGGTTGGAGCTTGCCCTGGATCGCCGACATGAGCTCGCCGCCGATGTCGATGCCGTACTCGCGGTCGAGCTCGCGAATCCCCGTCGGGCTCGTGACGTTGATCTCGGTCAGATAGTCGCCGATCACGTCGATGCCCGCGAACGTGACACCATGCTCGACCAGCGTCGGCCCGATCTGGTCGCAGATCCAGCGGTCGCGTTGCGTGAGTTCCCTGCCTTCGGCGATCGCGCCCACGACGAGGTTGCCCCGGCTCTCGCCGGGCGCGGGAATCCGGGCCAGCGCGTAATCGATCGGCACGCCGTCGATCAGCAGGATGCGCTTGTCGCCGTGCACGATCTCCGGGACATGCCGCTGGGCAAGGATGAACCGCGTCGAATAGTCGGTCAGCGTCTCGATGATCACGTTCACGTTGATGTCGTTCTCGGCGACGACAAAGATCGAACGCCCGCCCATGCCGTCGAGCGGCTTGAGCACGACTTTTTCGTGTTCGCGCACGAAACCGCGCAGCTCCTCTGCGGACCGGGCGATCAGGCTCGGCGGCGCGCAATGCGGGAACCAGGTCGTGCAGGCCTTCTCGTTGATCTCGCGCAGGCTCGATGGCGTATTGACGACCAGCGCGCCGCGCTGTTCGGCGAGCTGCAGGATGTAGGTCGTGTAGATGTACTCCATGTCGAAAGGCGGATCCTTGCGCATGAGGACGACATCGAGTTCGCCGAGTTCGCCGCTCCACTGTCCGCCGATGTCGAACCATCCCTCCGGGTCGTCGGTAACGGTCAGGTAGCGCCCGTCGCCTCGAGCCACGCCGTCGCGCACCGACAGGTCGCGCTGCAGGAAGTACACGACCTCCCAGTCGAGCCGCTGTGCGGCAAGCAGCATCGCGAGCGTGGAGTCCTTTTTGGGCTGGATCGACTCGATCGGATCCATGACGACGCCAAGCCGGCAGCGTACGCGGTTCAATTGAAGTCTCCCCAGATGCTCTGTGCGAGCGTACAGGCGGCAATGGCGGCCGTATCGGCGCGCAGCACGCGTGGCCCGAGACCGACACGCGCGAAACCGGCGGCGTCGATCGTGTCGAGATCGCTTGCGCTGAAACCGCCTTCGGGACCGACGAGCACGCTCACGCTCCCGGTCCCGCGCTCGAGTGCCGCGAACTCGGTTGTCGAGCCCGGCTGACAGACGACCCGGATGCCGCGCGGCGGCAGATCGTCGAGGCATTGCGTGAGCGAAGGGGCGACGCCGATCTCGGTCGGGCGGTGGCGGCCGGACTGCTCGCAGGCGCTGCGCGCGACCTTGTTCCAGTGCGCAATGCGCCGCGCGGTGCGCTCGTCGTCGAGTTTTATGACGCTGAAGTCGGTCTTGACCGCGTACAGCCTGCGCACGCCGAGTTCGGCCGATTTCTGGACGATGGCGTCCATCGCCTCGGATTTGACGAGCGCCTGCACCAGGATCAGGTCGAGCCTCGGCTCGGCCAGCGGCTCGAGATCCGCCACGATCGCAAGTTCCGGGCGCCGCCGCGCGAGGCTCGTGATGGCCGCGAGGCGCTCCTCGCCGCGACCATTGAAGACGACCACGCGATCGCCCCGCTTCAGGCGCAGGACGTGGCCGAGATAGTGTGCTTCGCGGTTGCCGATATCGACGACGTTTCTGCTAAGGTCCCCGTCGATGAACAGGCGTGAGACGTTGTGGGTGCAGTTGCGCATGAGCATTCCAGGCGCCGCTCGCGGCCATGTGGGTGGGATCGCCTCGCCGACATCGGCCGTCTTCGACCAGGCGTTTCGCCCCATCGGACGTCTTCGGCAAGGCGGTCCTCCGGCTATCGGACGTATTCGGCCAGGCGTTTCGCCCCATCGCTGTGGACGGGCCGCAGTTTATCAGCTTGAGCCGGGCGCTTGATCATCGATCGCGACAGCGGCTGGATTGACGGCGTCGACCGGGTCCCGTCGCCGAACTGCGACGCCCGGCCGCCGGGCTGCGAACTCGAGCTCATCGTCGTGCACGGCATCAGCCTGCCGCCGGGCGAGTTCGGCGGGCCCTGGATCGACAGGCTGTTCGCGAACGAGCTGCCGGCGGACCGGCATCCCTATTTCGCGACCGTGTGCGATCTGCGCGTGTCGGCTCATGTACTCATTTCGCGCGGCGGCGAGCTGACGCAGTATGTGGCGTTTACCGATCGGGCCTGGCATGCGGGCGAGTCGGTCCATCGCGGGCGTGAATGGTGCAACGACTTCTCCGTGGGCATCGAGCTTGAAGGCGCCGATGACATCCCCTACGCCCGCGCCCAGTACCGCGCGCTCGCCGAACTCATCGGCGCGCTCAGGCGAACGTGGCCGAGTCTGGGCGCTGCCGAAATCGTCGGGCACTGCGACATCGCGCCGGGCCGCAAGACCGATCCGGGCCCCTCGTTCGACTGGTCGCGCCTCGAACGGCTGCTGGCCGGCGGCGTGGACTGACGCGCGAATTCCGGGCGTACAAAGAAAACCCGGCGGTGGGAACGCCGGGTCAGGCACTTCACTTGTTTTTATTGGAGTTTACGGTTTCAAGTATGCGGCCTGGCTGCGACTCGCCCCGCTTTCGCGCAACGAGCGATTGTCTTTTTGTTGGTGCAGCCGGTTTCCTTTCTGCTTCTTGTTCTCTCTTGTTCTTGTGCTCATCCCCAAATCTACCAGAACCTTGCACCAATGCGCACGTTTTTTGCCGGCGCGCGTTGCAAGGCGTGAGTTTCGGGGCCAGGCGAATCGTGAAACAGTCCCGGAATTATCAGATAATTTATTTAAATTCAAATGTTTATAAGCTATACCTCGAAGTCTGCACCGATTCGCGGCCGACTGCAGGAACGATTTTCCGGCCATGATGCTTACGAGACATTTATAATATTGTCTCTCTCATGATTGATATATCTTATTGATTTTAAAGGCTGCGCAGGCTTCCGATCCTGCAGGTTAGGGTCGTTCGAGCAATTCTCCGTGCGCATGCCACACACCGCCCTTGACGACCGCCACCAACGATCGCGTGTCGGCGATCCGCTCGAGCGGGTTGCCGTCGATGACGAGGAAGTCGGCGAGCTTGCCCTGCTCGAGTGTCCCGAGTTGGAGGTCGAGGCCGAGCGCCTGAGCGCCCTGCGCCGTGGCGAGCCTGAGCGCCTGAGCCGGCGCGATTCCGGCGTCGACGAGCATCTCCAGTTCCATGTGCACTCCGTGGCCGTACGGCACGACCGGCGCGTCGCTGCCGATCGGTACGCGGCCGCCGTTGCGCACGAGCCGGGCTACGGTGTTCTGCATCGCACGCAGCGCCGCAGGCCCGACGGCTTCGGACATGTTTGTCCAGCGACGCAGTTCCGCACTGCTGTAGAGCCGCTCGAGCACACCGCGGGACGTCGCGCCACTCGATAAGCTGCTGCCGGCAAGCGCAGCCAGGGAAGAACTGACGAAGGTGCCTGACGCGAGCACGGTGCCGAATGAATCCTGATAGCTGCGATTCAGTGGCGACAGGGTCAGCCCGTGGGCTGAGCGTGCGACGCGGGGACGCGCGATCGACTCGAGCACGGCAATCGCGGGACGCGCGGGCGGTGCGGCGGTACCGAGCTGTTGCCGCAATCGGCCGAGGCCGTGGGCGACGCCGTCGGCGAGGCCTGAGTACGACCTGACGACGATCGGTGATGGCGCCGCCGCGACCGCTTCGCCAGCCGGCGCATCGAGTTCGGGGGAAACGATCAGGCGCGGCCCGAGGCGGCGCCCGCTGGCCCACGATTCGGCGCGCTCGAGCGCCGCCGCGACATCGCCGGTCAGCTCACGGACGGTCGTCACGCCGTGCGCGAGCCAGATGCGGCCGAGGCGTTCGCCGCTCAGCGAGGACTGGTGGACATGGACGTCGATGAGCCCGGGAATGACGGTATGGTCGCGCGCGTCGATGACTCTGGCGGGGAGCGGCTCCATTCCCCGCGTGACGACCGCCGTGATCCTTTGACCGGCAACGTGCACATCGACGTTGTAGCGATACTCGTTGCGGATGCCGTCGAACACGCGCCCCGCCTGCACGACGTACGGAGCGTCCGGCGCGCTCGGCGACCATTCGGGCAGACCGCCCGCAAGTCGCGGCAGATCGGCGGGCGCAGGCTCGCGGCGCTGCCGGCGTTCGCGCGCCGTGCCGCCGCTTACACCCGTATCGAAACTCGATGTCAGACGCCGTTCGCCCGGTCCGCGCGGTCGCATGCTGGCGTCGATCCGCCAGGCGCCGTCGCTGTAGGTCCAGTCGAGTTCGGCAACATCGCGCAGCCCAGCGGCGATCGTCCTCGTCTCACCGTCCGCATCGAGAGCCGCGATCCTGAGCGTGCTCGGCGCCCACGATCCGAAGCCGTCGGTGTGCAGGTACGCGACGTAGCGGCCCGTCGGATCGATCGAGGGCAAGAAAGCCTTGCCCGGCTCGCGCGTCAGTTGCGAGGCGGCGCCGGTCGCCAGCTCCAGGCGCCAAAGCGCCATCGTTCCGCCGCGGTCGCTTGCGAACACGAGCGTGCCGCCGTCAGGTGTGAAATCCGGATCGGTCTCGACCCAGGGATCGTCGGTCAGCCGCCGCAGGTTGCGCCGCTCCGCGAGCCACAGATCGCCGAGCGCCGTGAACGCCCGGCGCCGACCCTGCGCCCCGGCGGCAACGCCTGCAAGCCCCGCGGCGGCGTGCGGCCCGGGCCTGTCGAGCCTGTCGACGACAAGTGCGCGCGGAGCGATGTCGACGGCGACCCCGGCGAAGAGATGCACCGGATCGCGCGCGATCCGGGCGATACCGCGGCGCCAGATCCGTCCGTCGGCCGTATAAGCGTACTCGGCCGGCGAGATCCACACGGCCCGGGTCGCGAAGATGTCCTCGCCCTGGACCAGCGTCTTGATGACGAACTCCTCGGCGATCACCATGAGCTTCAGCGCGCTCCTGCCGCGGCGGTCGCGCTCGTTGTAGACGAACACGCTTCCTCCGGGCCGCCAGCTCGGCGCGCTCAGCGCGTTGCCGCCGCGAACGAGTTCCGCGCCTCGCCCTCCCGGGCGGAACAGCCGCAATGTCCACTGGCCGCCGCGGCGATTGACATAGACGAGTTCGCCGGTATCGGAGACGACCGGAAAACTGTTGTCGCCCGGTTCGTCGGTCAACCGGGCGAGTTCACCCGTCGCGAGCGTCAACGACCAGAGGCTGAATCGACCGTCCGGGTTGGCTGCGAAGACGACCGCCCGGCCGTCGGCGCTGAAGGCCGGTTCGCGTTCGTCGTAGCGCGTGTCCGTCAACTGCGTCTGACGGCCCGAGGCGACATCGAACGACCAAAGGTCCCACTGTCCGTCGGCGAGCTTCTGGTAGACGATCGTTCCGCCGCCGGGATCGAAACGCGGATGGTGTACTCCTTCGCGCACCGGTATCAGCGGCGTGGCGGCGCCGCCGCTGACCGGCATGCTCCAGAGCCCGCCGAGCAGATCCGTGACGAGCGTCGCGCCGTCCGGCGAGAGGGCAATCGCCATATTGGTCCCCTCGCGGATTTCGGCGACGCGCGTCTGCGCCTCGGCGGCCGCAAGCGGCAACGCGCAGGCGAGCGCCGCCGCTACAGCGAGCCGCATCGCCGCAACGCGTACGGCCAGTCTCCCGGACCGGGACGCGCGACTCATCGTCGGCACCGTGGCACGTTGTGTTCTTCTCACTGAATCAGGGTTGCAGCCGTTGACTGCGCCAGGCCCCGCCGCAGAACGTCCAGGCATCGTCGCGCGTCAGCGTGCGCTCGTAGCGGACCCGCTCGTGACAGCGGTCGATCCCTTCGAGCCAGAGTTCCACACCTTCGAGCCAGAGCCGGTAGCCGCCCCAGTACGCCGGTCGCCCGATCGCGGGGCCGCCGGCTTCCGGGCTCGCCTCAGTGGGCTCGGCGCCGAGTTCTTCCACTGTCTCGCGCATCGTGCGCAGGAACGCATCGAAGTCCTCAAGCGGCGAACTTTGCTGGCTCACGAGCGCGTTGATCCGACTTCCCCGGGGACGCGTTGCGAAGTAAGCGTCGCTTTCAGCCTCGGGCGAACGGACCACGGGCCCTTCGAGCCGTACCTGGACGCCGAGTTCTTCCCAATAGAGCGCGCCGGCCGCGCGCGCGTTGGCATCGAGTTCGCGGCCCTTGCGCGAGCCGTAGTGGGTATAGAACACGGCGAACCCCGCAGCGACCGACAGGTGCTTGAGCAACACCATGCGCACGGCCGGTCGGCCCTGCGCGTCGGCAGTCGCCAGCGCCATGGTGTTCGGGTTGCGCAACTGGCCGCTCGCGGCTACCGCGGCGAGCCACTGCTCGAGCAACGGCAGAGGATCTTTGGGCAGCGGCCGCGGCAGCGTCCTCATGGCATCGGCGCCCGCGCGGTCAGGCCAGCGCCTTCGCGTGGAAGCGCAGGTGTTCGCCGATGAACGTCCCGACAAAAAAGTAGCCGTGATCGTAACCGGGGCGTTCGCGGAAGTTCAGTTTCTGTCCGGCGCTCTCGCAAGCCTGTTTCAGATCGTCCGGACGCAGCTCATCGAGAAACGGGTCGGCGCCGCCCTGGTCGACAAGCAGCTCATGGCGGCTCGGCGCCGACCGAATGACCGCGCAGGCATCGTAGTCGGCCCACGCAGATTCGTCCGGACCGAGGTACGCGGCTAGCGCCTGTCTGCCCCAATCCGACCGGCTGGCCGAGGCGATCGGCGAAAAGGCCGAGATCGACCGGTACTCCCCGGCGTTGCGCAGGCCGACGGTCAGCGCGCCGTGACCGCCCATCGAATGGCCGCTGATCGATTTGCGCTGCGGGTCAACGGGAAGATTCGCGTTCACGGCGGCGACGAGTTCGCGCGCCACGTAGTCGTACATGCGGTAGTGCGCAGCCCACGGCGCTTGCGTGGCGTTGACGTAGAAACCCGCACCGGTGCCGACATTCATGAATTCGTCTTCGCCGTCGATGGCGACGCCGCGCGGGCTCGTATCCGGAATGATCAGCGCGAGTCCGAGCTCCGCGGCGTGCCTCTGCGCGCCCGACTTGACGCTGAAGTTCTCCTCCGTGCAGGTCAGCCCCGAGAGCCAGTACAGGGCCGGGACCGGGCCGGTCTCGGCCGCGGGCGGCAGAAACACCGCGAACCGCATGTCGCAGTCGCAGACTTCGGAACGATGCTTCCAGGTCTGCTGCCTTCCCTCGAAGCAGCGCGCTTCGCCGATCAATTCCAGTTGCATCTTCATGACTCCTTCGCCGTGTCGCCCTGCCCGGCCGCAAGCGTAAGGTACCCGACTCCTGACGCGCCCGCCTTGCACTGGCGAGGCAGGGCGAGTACAAACCGCTTCCACGGAGACCGCGCATGACACTCGACCAGCTACGCCGGCGCCTGACAAGCATAGACCGCCAACTCATCGCGCTCGTCGCGGACCGCCAGCGCATGGTTGCCGAAGTCGGCGCGCACAAGATGGAGACGGCCGTACCGACGCGCGATTATGAGCGCGAGCGCGAAGTCTTGAAAGGTGCGCGCGACCACGCGGTCGAGCTCGGCGTCGAACCGGAGCTCGCCGAGAACATCATGACCGCGCTCATCCGCTCGTCGCTCACCCAGCAGGAACGCACGCGTGTCGCCTCCCAGACCAGCGGCGCGGGCAAACGCGCGCTCATCATCGGCGGCGCGGGCAAGATGGGCCGCTGGTTTGCGGCGTTCCTGGGTTCGCAGGGTTACGACGTAGAGATTGCGGACCCTGCCGAAGCCGGCGCGGGTCCGCGCAACATCGGCGACTGGCGGAGCGTTGAACTCGACCACGAGCTCATCGTCGTCGCGACGCCGATCAGGACGGCGGCCGAAGTGCTTGGCACGCTCGCCGAACGGCGCCCGCCGGGGCTCGTCGTCGACATCGGCTCGTTGAAGACGCCGCTCAGGGAAGGCCTTGCACGGCTCGTCGACGCCGGCTGCCGGGTCGCCTCCATCCATCCGATGTTCGGCCCGGAGATCCGGTTGCTCTCCGGGCGCCATGTGGTGTTCGTCGATGCCGGCGTCCCTGAAGCGACCGCCGAAGCGCGCGCACTGTTCGCGTCCACGATGGCCGAGCTCATCGACATGACGCTCGACGAGCACGACCGCCTCATCGCCTACGTGCTCGGCCTGTCGCATGCCCTGAACCTGGCGTTCTTCACGGCGCTCGCGGAGAGCGGCGAACTCGTTCCACGGCTCAGGACGCTGTCGAGCACGACGTTCGACGAGCAGCTCAAGGTCGCAAGCCTCGTCGCGAGCGATAATCCGCATCTGTACTTCGAGATCCAGGCGCTGAACGACTACGGCGGCGCCGCGCTCGAGGCCCTCGGCGAGGCAACGGAACGTATCCGGCGACTGGTCGAGCAGCGCGATTCCGCCGGTTTCGCCGAGTTGATGGAGGCCGGGCGCCGCTACCTGCAAAGCCGCGATTGACTCGACCGCGGGCAAGGGCCGCATTCGGCTGGCATCCGCGCGACGGTCGCAAATCGCTTATGATCGGCGGGTGCAGATCGGCAAGCCGCACGGCCGAAGCGTCATTCACCGCGATATGGACTTCATCGACGAACACGGGTATCGCGCCAATGTCGGGATGATCATCACCGACGGTCGCGGGCAGGTACTGATCGCCGGGCGACGCGGGCAGAGCGGCTGGCAGTTCCCGCAGGGCGGTGTGGGCCGGGACGAGCCCATCGAGGACGCCATGTACCGGGAACTCAGGGAAGAAGTCGGCCTTGAACCTGACGATGTCGATGTCGTGGGCGCCACGCGCGACTGGCTGCGTTACCGCCTGCCCGGGCGCTACATCCGCCGCGACAGCAGCCCGCTGTGCGTCGGCCAGAAGCAGCGCTGGTTCCTGCTCCACCTGCTCAGCAACCCGGAAGCGCTGCGTTTCGACCGGGGCGAACAGCCCGAATTCGACCGCTGCCGGTGGGTGGACTACTGGCAGCCCGTCAGGGAGGTGATCTACTTCAAGCGGCGCGTCTACCAGAAAGCGCTTACCGAACTCTGGCCGCTCGCGTTTCCCGGCAAGCAAGCGGCCGCTCAGGGCCAGAACGCCGGGCGGCGCGGAACCTGACCCTTGAGCCGGGTTGCTGAACGCGTGTTCGTGGGAATTACGGCAGCCAAATCCGGGAGGCTGATGGACCGATGAATCCGGATCGAAAGACCGGCGTCGGGATGCTGATCCGCGGCGTCGCGGTCCTGTTGATCGGCGCGGCCATCTATTTGAGCTACGAACTCGGACGGTATCAGTCCGGTTACTCGATTCTCGATCATCGGCGTCAGGTTGCCGACTTCGAGCGGCAGGCGGCGGAACTCGATTACACCATCGAGGAACTCAGGCGCCAGATCGCCATTCTGGAAACGTCGCGCGAGATCGACCGGGCGACCTACGCTCAGGTCGAAGGGGACCTCGGCTCGCTGCAGGCACAACTGCAGGCCAGCGAGGAGGAGCTTGCGTTCTACCGGGGGATCGTATCGCCCGAGGACGGCGTGGCGGGCTTGCGCATCCAGAATCTCGAGGTTCGACCGATCGGTCCGGAAGGCCGTCACGTGCTGAGACTGATGCTGGTCCAGGCGATCATCCACACCGATCAGGTCAGGGGCACGGCCGAGGTCACGATGACCGGCGCCATCGGCGGCGAGCCCGCGGAATTCGGTCTCCGACAACTTGCCGCCGACGGCGCGACGGAGGTCCTTGCATATGAGTTTCGATACTTCCAGAATTTCGAGCGGCAGATGGTCTTGCCAGCGGGATTCGAACCTGACATCGTGGAAGTATCGATCCGGCCGACGAGTCCTCCAGGCGATCCCGTGACACAGCGTTTTCAGTGGTCGGTCGTCGGCAGCCAATAGCGGAGTTCGGCATATGCTCGGTAGGAACAAGCGCCCATCATCGTCGATCGGCACGCTCGTCGGCGCCGGTACGAAGGTCACCGGCAACATCGAGTTCAGCGGCGGCTTGCACATCGATGGCAATGTCAACGGCGACATCAAGGCCGTCGGCAACAAGAGTTCGGTGTTGAGCATCAGCGAGCGGGGCAGCGTGCAGGGCGTGGTTACCGCCCCGCATGTGCTGCTGAACGGCAAGGTCAAGGGCGACGTGTACGCATTGGAAAGACTGGAACTCGGCGCCAAGGCGCGGGTCGACGGCAACGTCAGGTACAAGTTGATCGGAATCGAGGTCGGCGCCGAGGTCAACGGCAAGCTCGTTCGCACGAGCGCGAAAGCCGTGACGCAGGCCGCACGGGACGATCCGGACTCGAGCAGGGCCACAACTGACGAGGTCGAACCGCCGACGGACGCGCGGCAGCAGACCCCGCGTGTATCCAAGATCAACGTAGTCGGAGAGTAGCCGCATGAACGAACCGCGTTGGGCAGACCACGAGCAGGCGCTTAACTTCACGGATGCGGCTGCGCACAAGGTCGGCGAACTCATCGATCAGGAAGGCAATCCCGAGCTCAAGCTCCGCGTCTACATCCAGGGCGGCGGATGCTCGGGGTTCCAGTACGGCTTCACGTTCGACGAGCAGATCCAGGATGGCGACACCGAGATCGAGAACGGCGGCGTGACGCTGCTGATCGATCCGTTGAGCGTTCAGTACCTGACGGGTGCGGAGATCGATTATCGGGAAGATCTTTCCGGCGCCCAGTTCATCATCCGCAATCCGAACGCGACCACGACCTGCGGTTGCGGTTCCTCGTTCTCCGTCTGACCCGGATCGCCTGCAACGACAATTGTTCCCGACGGTCAAAACGCCCTCGGACAGGCCCGCCGAAATCATGGCGGCCGTCGATCTCGGTTCGAACAGTTTCCACATGGTCGTAGCCCGGCTGCACCACGGCCAGTTCGTCATTCTCGACCGCCTGCGCGAAATGGTCCGCTTCGCGTCGGGGCTCAACAGCGATGGCTATCTCGACAACCCGTCACAGGACAGGGCGCTGGGCTGCTTGCGGCGCTTCGGGCAGCGGCTGCGCGACATGCACGCGAGCAACGTGCGTGTCGTCGGTACGAACACGCTGCGCAAGGCCCGCAATGCCTACAGCTTCCTTGCAGCCGCCGAATCCGTGCTGGGTCACCCCGTCGAGGTCGTTTCCGGCATGGAAGAGGCGCGCCTGATCTATCTCGGCGTCGCCTACCACATCGGCAGCGAAGCCGCCACGAACCTAGTCGTCGACATCGGCGGGGGCAGCACGGAACTCATCATCGGCGAGGGTCGCGAGCCGCGGAGGATGGGGAGTCTGTCGCTCGGTTGCGTTCGTCTGAGCAACAGGTTCTTCAGCAACGGCAAACTCAGCAGAAAACGGTTCGATCGTGCGCGACTCGCGGCCCAGCTCGAACTGCGCCCGATCTGCACGACGTTTCGGCGCCTCGGCTGGAGCCGGGCGATCGGCTCTTCCGGCACGATCAGAGCGGCCGCCGAGATCGCACAGCAGATGGGGCTCGTGGAGCGCGGCGTGACGCTCGGTTCGGTCGAGACGCTCATCGACGAGATGATCGCGGCGCGGCGCATCGAGAATCTCGATCTGCCGGGCCTGTCGGCGGATCGCACGCCGGTCTTTCCGGGCGGCATCGCGATCCTGGCCGAGATCATGAACAGCCTGTCGATCGACCGCATGGAAGTGACCGACGGCTCGCTGCGCGAGGGCCTGCTGTACGACATGTTCGGCCGGATGCATCACCACGACCCGCGCGAGCTTTCCGTACAGGCGATGCAGCAGCGTTACCACGTCGACGAAGAGCAGGCCCGCCGCGTGGAGACGACGGCGCTGGCGTTGCTCGACAAGGTCGAGCGGCAGTGGCAGCTCGACGGCGCGCAGTCGCGCCCGCTGCTGCGCTGGGCGGCGCGGCTGCACGAGGTCGGACTCGATATCGCCCACGCCCGCTACCACGACCATGGCGGCTACCTGCTCGCGAACGCCGACATGGCGGGGTTCGCCCACCTCGAACAGCGGCTCGTCGCGAAGCTCGTTGCCTGCCATCGCCGCAAACTGGACGGCATGTCGCTCGACGCGTTGCCGGAAAGCTGGCGCGTACCGCTGTTCAGACTCATCGTGCTGCTAAGACTCGCGGTCCTGCTCAACCGCACGCGCAGCTCCGTCAGGCTGCCCGACCTCGGACTGGTCTGCGAGCCCGATGGCTTGAAGGTGCTGCTGCCGCGCACGTGGTATGCCGAGAACGCGCTGACCCAGGCCGATCTCGGCCAGGAACAGGCCTGGCTTGAGACCCGCGGGTTCGAACTGAGTCTCGGGACGCTGGCGGCCGTTCAGGAGGCCTCGGCGAGCTGAGCGAGCATGCGCATTTGCGCGGACACTGCTTCCTCGTCCTGCGAACGCTCGATACGAGTGTAGCTGCCGTCGGCTTCGAGTTCCCAGGCCTGGCAGTTGTCGGCCAGGCAGGTTTCCAGATCGCCGATGAGCCGCGCCTTGAGTTCCCCGTCGAGGATCGGGAAGGCGACCTCGATGCGGCGGAAGAGGTTCCGGTCCATCCAGTCGGCACTCGCGCAATAGACTTCCGGCTTGCCGCCGTTCGCGAAGTAATAGCAGCGCGTGTGCTCGAGAAAGCGGCCGACGATCGAAACGACACGGATGTTGTCGGATATGCCGGGTATTCCGGCTCTGAGGCAGCAAACGCCGCGCACGATCAGATCAACGCCTACGCCGGCCATCGAAGCCTTGTAGAGCGCCCGGATGACGCCCGGCTCGACGAGCGCATTGATTTTCGCAACGATGCGGCCGCTGCCTCCGGCCATGGCCATCTCCGTCTCCCGGCCGATCAGCTCGAGCAGTTTCGTCTGCAGGGCGAACGGCGACTGGGTCAGCAGCTTGAGCTCGGACGCCTTCGTCAGGCTCGTGAGCTGCATGAAGACCTGGTGCACGTCCTCACCGAACTCCGGATTGGATGACAACAGGCCGTAGTCCGTATAGATGCGCGCCGTCTGCGGGTGGTAGTTGCCGGTGCCGAGATGCACGTAGCGCCGGAGCCGCCCCGACTCCCTGCGAACGACGAGAATCATCTTGCAGTGCGTCTTGTAGCCGACGACGCCGTAGACGACGTGCGCGCCGGCCTCCTGGAGCTTGGTCGCGAGCTCGATGTTCGCCGCCTCGTCGAATCGCGCGCGAAGCTCTATAAGCACGGTGACTTCCTTGCCCGCCCGGGCGGCCGAAACGAGGCTTGCGACGATCGGCGAGTCGGGTGTCGTTCGATACAGCGTCTGCTTGATCGCCACGACGTCGGGGTCGTTGGCTGCCCGGTGCACGAAATCCATGACCGGGGCGAAGGATTCGTACGGATGGTGCAGCAGGATGTCGCCTTTCCGCGCCGCCTCGAAGGGGCTCAGGTTCACGAGCGTCTTCGGCAGGCCTGGCGTGAACGGTGGGTACTTGAGGTCCTTGCGGTCGACGAGGTCGCAGACCGCGAGCAGCCGATTGAGGTTGACCGGCCCCGGAACCCGGTAAAGATCCTCGTGGGTGAGGTGGAAGTGTTCGAGCAGATACTCGGCCAGCTCGTCCGGGCAGTTGTGCGCGAGTTCGAGCCTCACTTCGTCGCCGTAGCGGCTCTCGAAGAGCTCGCCTTCAAGCGCTCGAATGAGATCGTCGACATCCTCGTCGTCGACGTAGAGTTCACTGTTGCGCGTGACGCGGAACTGGAAGCAGCCGGTGATCCTGATGCCGGCGAAGAGTTGATCGACGAAGGCGTGAATGACCGAGGACAGGAACACGAAGTCCGTCCCGCCCGTTCCGGTCAGTTCGTGCGGGAGCTGGATCAATCGGGGCAGCGAACGCGGCGCCTGGACGATCGCGCGGCGGCATTGCCGTCCGAACGCGTCACGGCCGTCGAGGCTGACGATGAAGTTGAGGCTCTTGTTCAGAATGCGGGGAAAGGGCCGAGTCGGATCGAGAGTCGTCGGGCTCAGTACCGGGACGATCTCGTCCTTGAAATGCTGCTCGAGCCACAGGCGCTGCTCCGTTGTCCAGTCGTCGCGCCGTACGAAACGAATGCCCTCCTCGTCCAGCTCGGGCATCAACACATCGTTCAACAGGCGATACTGTTCCGTGACGATTTCGGCAGTGACCTGGTGGATCGTTCGCAATACCTCCCCCGGGCTCAACTGTTCGGGGCCTCGCGGCGCCGAACTGACTTCGACACGCTGCTTGAGACCCGCGACGCGAATCTCGAAGAACTCGTCCTGATTCGTCGACGTGATGCACAGGAACTTGAGCCGCTCGAGCAGCGGGACCGTCGTGTCCTTGGCCTGGTGGAGCACGCGCTTGTTGAACTCGAGCTGGGAATGCTCGCGATTGATGTAGAAATCAGGCGACTTGAGATTCGGGGTATCCACGATCGACGGGCGGCCGCGCAGCACGTTCAGGACGAAAGGAACAGTATACGATTCGAGTCGCGGTTACGCCCCTCGCCAAACCCCGCCAAGGACGAGAGCCCGGTCGGCGCCGGTTGCGGTGGGCACGTTACCGGGGCTCCCGGCGAGGCGCGCTCGCGCGAGCCAGGCGAACGCCGCGGCTTCGACCCAGTCCGGTGCGATCCCGTACGCGTCGGTCGACTCGACCGGGCACTGCGCATGCTTGCCGAGACGGGCGATCAGGTCGCGGTTGTAGGCGCCGCCGCCGCACACGATCAGGCGCTGCGGCTGCATCGAGTCCAGCGCGCCGGCAATCGTTGCCGCGGTCAACTCGGCCAGCGTAGCCTGGACGTCGGCGTCGTCCGGCACGTCAGCCGGATCGCCGAGACGCCGCTCGATCCAGCCGAGGTTGAACAGCTCGCGGCCGGTCGACTTCGGCGGGGCGAGGGAGAAATACGGTTCCGTTCGGAAGCGATCCAGCAAGGCTTCGTTGACGGTGCCCGAGGCGGCCCAACAGCCGTCCTCGTCCCGGTCGCGCTGCCTGCAGTGCCTGATCCAGCCGTCGAGCAGCGTATTGCCCGGCCCGGTATCGAATCCGGTCGTCGGCCGGCCCGGCGCCAGCACGGTCACGTTGGCGATTCCGCCGATGTTGACCACGACGCGCAGCTCGTCGTCGGCGCCGAACAGCCACTCGTGGAACGCGGGCACGAGCGGTGCGCCCTGTCCGCCGCAGGCCATGTCCAGACGGCGAAAATCGGCGATCGTCGCGATAGCCGTCCGGGCGGCCAGGCTGTTCGGATCGCCGAGTTGCAGCGTGAATGGTTCCGGGCCGTTCGGCTCATGGTAGACCGTCTGGCCGTGGTGCCCGATCGCCCTGACGTCCGCCCTGGCGACATCGGCTTGGTCGATGAGTTCGATGGCGCAGCGGGCGAAGAATCTCCCGAGCGCAACGTCGACCGCACCGACTTCGGCGACCGTCGTCGTCGGGTTGTCGATCAGCGCACGCACGCGTTCACGGAGCTTCGGCGGATACGGCGTCGTGCGCGAATGCAGGAGTCTGCAATCGCGGTCGCCGAACGTGACGAGCACGGCGTCGACACCGTCGATGCTGGTACCGGAAATCAGGCCGACGTACAGCTCGCTCATTGGGCAAGCGTACCCGTTATCGGAACGGCGTGGTCAATCCGCGGCGCTGGCGAGCCCGGTCTGCGCGTTGACATCGAGCCGGCGCCACAGTGCAGCCGCCGTCGCCTCGAAGTCCTGCCTGTAGTCTGCCGGGATCGGATCGGCGGGCGGCAGCGGCACCGTACGCGGATTCCTGTGCACGCCTGCGATCCTGTACTCGTAGTGCAGGTGCGGCCCCGTTGCGAGCCCTGTACTGCCGACATGGCCGATGATGTCGCCCTGCCGGACGCGACTGCCGACGCGCGCCGTGCCGAAACGCGCCAAGTGCGCGTAGAGTGTCGTGACGTTGCCGCCGTGCCTGAGCACGACGACGTTGCCGTAGCCGCCGTCCCTGCCCCGGAACTCGACCGTGCCGTCACCTGCCGCCATGACGGGCGTTCCCGTCGGCGCCGCGTAGTCGACACCTCGGTGAGCGCGGATCGTGTTGAGAACGGGATGCCTGCGGTTCGGGTTGAAGTTCGAACTGATGCGCGTGAACTCGACCGGCGCGCGCATGAACGCCTTGCGCACGCTCAGGCCCTCGGGCGTGTAGTAGCCGGTGGTTCCGGCGGCATCGGTGTAGCGCGCAGCGCGAAATCGCGTTCCGCGGTTGACGAACTCCGCCGCCAGGATGTTGCCGTTGCGCAGCTTCTCGCCCTCGCGCCACAATTCCTCATGGATCACGGTGAACGTGTCGCCACTGCGAACGTCCTGTATGAAGTCGATGTCCCACTGGAAAATTCCGGCCATTTCCATCGTCAGGGCGTCGGAAACTCCGGCGTCGACGGCCGCTTCGAACAGTGACGTGCGGATCTCGCCGTGGGCCTCGACTGTGCGGACGTCGAAGTCGCGTGCAGTCGTGACCGCCTCGAAGCCGCCTTCGCCGCGCCGGATCTCGAGCAGCAGGATCTCGTCGATTTCACGGATCAGCGACACGACCGCGCCGTCGCGGTGCGCGACCTGAATCTCGTTGCCGGGCATGAGCACGCGCAGATGCTCGGCCGCGTCGGGCAGTACGGTCATCTCGGCGAGGTCGGCGAGCTTCAGGCCGTTGCGGCGAAACAGGAGCTCCAGGGTATCGCCGCGCCCGACGAGAAGATCGACGATTGCAGCGTCACCGAGCCCGCCAACAAGCTCCGGATGCTGCTCGGGACCGACAAAGGACGGTGCGGCGCTTTCTGCCGTGGTCGCTGCGAGGGCGACCTGCGGGATCGCCGCTTCGGGCGCCAGACTGTCCGCTGCGGGCAGTTTCGACAGATTGGTCTCGCTGACGAACAGCAGCGCGACGACCGCGAGCAGGGGCGCGATTCCGATGGCAACCCACGACCAGCGCCGGCGGCGTGGCTGCAAGCGAGCCTTGAGCCAGGGGTCGTGAAAATCGTGGCGGATACCGCCAGTGTTCGGTTTCATAGCGTGCCTTGCGGCGAAGCCGAGCGTAATCTACCTGCAAGCAAGCCGCCCCGCAAACTGAACTGCAGCCCGCACGCGACGCTCGGGGCGACTCCGAGCGTCCGTTTGCAGCGATGCTTCGCCCCGCATCTGCGACAATCGACCCTCCTGCCGCGTTGTTCTATGCTTCGCCCCCGCCCTGGCGCGTTTGTGTGCCGGACGTCCGGAAACATGTCGTGGTATCGGTAGCAGAACAGATTGCAGAGCTCATTCGCGGCGCCGAAGATATCGTGCTCGAGTCCGAGCTCGGAGACAGGCTCGCGCAACGGCGGCCGCTGACGGTCAAGGCCGGGTTCGACCCCACGGCTCCGGACCTGCATCTCGGGCACACCGTGCTGCTGAACAAGATGCGGCAGTTCCAGCAGTTCGGCCACGACGTCGTGTTTCTGATCGGCGACTTCACCGGGATGATCGGCGATCCTTCGGGACGCAGCGCGACGCGGCCAGCGCTGACGCGAGAAGAAATCGAAGCCAACGCGAAGACCTACGAACGGCAGGTCTTCAAGGTCCTCGATCCCGACCGGACCCGACTCGAGTTCAATTCGAAGTGGATGGCGCCCATGGATGCCGCAGGCTTGGTCAGACTGGCCGCGAACCACACGGTGGCGCGCATGCTCGAGCGCGACGATTTCAGGAAGCGCTACCAGGGCGGGCGGTCGATCGCGATTCACGAGCTCCTGTATCCGATCGTGCAGGGCTACGACTCCGTGGCGCTCAAGGCCGATGTCGAACTGGGCGGAACGGATCAGACGTTCAACCTCCTGGTCGGCCGGCAGATCCAGCAGGCGTTCGGCCAGCCGAAGCAGATCGTGCTGACCGTGCCCCTGCTCGAGGGCACCGACGGCGTCAACAAGATGTCGAAGTCGCTCGGCAATTACGTTGGCATTACCGAGCCGCCGGACGAAATGTTCGGCAAGCTCATGAGCATCTCCGACGACCTCATGTGGCGCTACCTGGAGTTGTTGAGCTTCCGCTCGCTCACGGAGATCGA
>JAJDVG010000015.1 GCA_022826245.1 Gammaproteobacteria bacterium | reverse complement strand
CCGTTGGCTGCAACCGCCCGGCCAGGGCCTTTGCCCCGGGCATCCACATCATGATCCCTCATCGAACAACTCCTTACACAAAAGGAGTCATACAACCTCATGGGCCCCCTGACAGGAAGGTGGGGTCCGCACAGCGCTTACTCACATGGCGGAGTCGTTCGCTGAGCAAAGACTTTCCCGATACACGGAGGCGTGCAAGTCGGTCAAGGCGTTCCGAAGCGTTTTGCAGGAGGCGGCCGGCTCGTTGCGCAAGGCAAACGGAAACCTTCCTCTCATAGTGGCCATCGACGAGTTGGACCGGTGTCGTCCATCCTACGCTGTCGAACTACTTGAGGTCGCCAAGCACCTGTTTGCTGTAGATCACATCGTATTCGTACTAGCTGTAAATTGTGAGCAACTTGCCCATGCAGTTAGAGCCCTGTATGGCAACGGCTTTGATGCTGAGGGATATCTTCGCCGCTTTTTCGACGTAGACTGCCAACTGCCCGAGCCTAGCCGAGATGCGTTCATCCAAGCACAGCTCCAAGCGACAGGGATCGATGACTACTTCGATTGCACTCCGGCAACCAAGTCCTATTTCGCCGAAACCTATTTTCAAAAGGAACTAAAGAGGGAAAGGGCGGGCGAGACCATGCACGAGATGTTGTCGATGTTCTTTAACGCCTCTGATGTCAGTCTTCGAACGGTTAGTCAGGCGATTCACCGATTGGGACTGTTGTACGCGTCATTGAGAGGTGATCACGAAGATTATGGAGTGACCACCACCGTCGCGTTGATTCTTCGAACGTTCGATCGAAGTCTCTATAATCGTTTTGTTACTGGCGAAGCTTCGGATCGGGAGGTGGTCGATGCTTTCTTCGATCATCCTACTCGGGCACCTCGCCGACAGGAAGATTGCAGTATCCAGTTCGAAGCCGTGATCATCCTGGCCGCTTTGGAGGACAACATTTCCACGATGTCGTCAACGGAAACGGTACGCTCACCTCTACTGGACTGGTATAGGGGTGATGGCAAGTCCCAAATCGCAAATCGCGTAGTGGCCGCTGTTGATAGGGCGATCGTGGATGGAGGTGCTGAAATCGGATTCCGTCAAGCGGTGCGGAGACTCGAATTGGTCAGCGCTTCGCTCATCGAAAACGGCCCAGATCCCTAGCCAAGGAGTCTTCTAGATTAGGCAGCATCCTGGATGCTACGGTCCGAGCAGCCGTATCGAGCCTAGATTGTTACCGGCCTCGCCCTTTGCCGCTTGATTGTCGTGTTTTGCAACACGGTGCTAATCAGCTCCCCAAACGTCAAATCGACCGCCATATCCTATCCCAGTTCGTTCTTGAAAGGTTGATGGTCGAGTTTGACAATTTTTCCGTCTTAGCTGCAACACTCATTCTCTTCAAAATCTAATCCGCTTGCTGCTGCGCACGTCTCTCTTCTACCTTCTTCGCCAGCGATTTAGAAAACAGCGACCTTAAACCGCACCAATACAGAAACACGAATACCACAAGTGCGATGATACTCAAATCTATCGCAAGCTCGGGTACTGCATACTTCTGCAATGCGGTGACCTGGAAGAGGAACCCTAGCAGTAGTAATACTGATCCCGCAGTAGTATCGATGCGAGCTAGCGCCAACGCTTGTGCTAAAGCAGGATTGCCTCCCCAATAGGTTCCTGACTGTGCGGTAATTTCGTTCACCATCCTAAAAGCCGCAGGCACACCGAAAATCGCGATACCCGCAGCGTCATAGATTAAACCTACCACCTGAAGATTCGTTATCATCCTACTCGGCGATCTTTGGCGATCGAATCCCGATACTCGAGCTTTTGATCGACCATACCTCGGGCCAGCAGACTCATCTGACTGAGCGTATCGTGCTTGCGAACGTTATGCTTGTCCTCGAACTCCGCAACGTACCCGACCAGATGCATCTCACCAAATTTGGGGAACGTGCCATCATGGGTTATCTTCAACATCCCGGGAACGATTCGATACCGTTGGTGTAAGCTTGATCCCGGTCGTGCTCGCCAACTGAATGCTTTACGGCCTGATGATTGTACTGATGCTTGAGCGGGCCGTCGATTCTAGCCTCATCCGTGTAGACGGTCACACCTTCTTTGGCATTCTCCCGGATGCACCCCTGGGGTGAGCTGCTGTCGGCGTTCCGCACAACTGCAGCCGCGAATTGGTCCCTGTCGAGATCGTCAACGCTCACCGTTGGAACCTTGTCGGCCGGACCACGCACTATCCGCAAATTATGCTTCCCATAGTGCACGTCCTTGCGCTTGCCACCTGCCACTCATGTGTGTCTCATCGACTTCCACTGCGCCGTTGAATCGACCAGTCCAAGCCATCGTGGCCTGACAGACTCTGTACGCCAGACGCTATGCTGACATCTGCAATGATAGCCGTTCTTCTGGCTCACGCTCTTCATTTTTCAACACGACGGTCGCCAGCTCATCCATGTTGTCAGACCAAGAGACAGTTACCCCGCTGGTTTTCCCTAAGACCTCCAATTCATCTAGGCCAGCCATTACACGACCCGAGAAACTGTTTGCATCCTCTGACAGTGGCGGTGTGTATACATACACGTGAGGAGAACGGCTAAGCACATTCTTGGCATGGCTAAGTTGCAGCATATATGCTTCCGCGCTCTTCATGGCTTGGCCTACACGATTTGTCATTAACGACACTGGCGCACCAATTGTCCTAGATCCGTAGAGTGGCACTTTGAAGGAACTTCCCTCTGAAATATTCACCGTCATAGGCTTTATCAACTCTTTTCCGCGAAATGGATCTAGCGCAACAATTCGTCGCCTGAGAGAAATAATGATGTCGTTCTGTCCGACTGATTGAAAACGACTATTGACCACTTCATATCGTTTAAACAGACTCGACGACAACCTAAGGAGATCGCGTGAAAATCTCGATACATCGTCACACACTCCTGTTGTGGCTCGACCAAGTGCCAAGACGTTCGTTGGTGAACTACAAGAAGCAAAGTCGAACCGGGAATCAGTGACCCACTGTTTGAGAACCTCTATTCCGAAGATGAGTTGGTCTCGCGCACCGGCTCCAAAAACGCTCGTAAATGCCTCTATGGCATCTACTGAGCAAACATGGTCAACAAAAACCTTCCCTTTCCAACTGACTATCACACCAACCGAGATCGCTTCATTCGAATACGCATTCGGTTTGAAATAGACGAGACGCCAACGGATATCTTCCGTGAGGTTGCTGTGTTCCTGTGCGGCTTCAGCCACGAAAATGTCTAACTCGTTCATTGAAATAGCTGCGCCATTTTGAGGTGGTGAAAAAGCAGTTCTGGTAGCTTAGATCTCCGCGTATCGAGAAGATCAATGATTTCGGACGTCGTACCTGGTTTCAGGTGACACAGTGAATCTAGTTGCGCGCACTCGATTCCTAGTGACTGCTCGTTGAACTCCAAACGTCGGGCGTAGTTAATTCCAACTTGCATCATATAGTTCTGTGTCTCCGCGGATGTGTCCTCAGCAATAAACCCCGCAATATGGTTGGCAGACGATGTGGCCGTTATCTGTTCCCGAAACGTTTTGAGTTGCCATTCCACTCCGCCTAAGATCTTCTCATGATCAATCAGAACAAAATCCCCCGCAGCTACCCGATGCAGGTTTTTGTAGTTGCGATCCACGTTAAGCAGCAGTTCGTCGAGAACAGCGACCTCTGCGAGGTGCGGCCACGCCTGTAGTTCAGCGCGAAGTCTTGGGCTAAATCCTTGTCCAACAATCTGGATTAAGCCTCTTGGGTTTGCGTCCACCGAAGCCAAGCCCGCCAGATAAGGAGAGTCGTCAGCCGATCTAACATCGAGTGCGCGGCTTGGGCTAGGTACCAGATCACGTCGACAAGCACATACTTTGACGTCGGCTGGCGTCGGCAATCCGACTAGTTGTGCAGCACGATGCCCCAGAATCTCGTTGAAGAACGCCTTTCGCTGGAACTTCGGATCAAAGACCTTGAAATACACCGGCACATAGTCTTCATACTCGGGCAATCGCGCCAACGCCCGAAACAGCACGCTGTTATGAGTACTCGCGACAGACGAAGGCCTTCGCCGCTCGACGCCAAGTACGGTTGCGATCTGTCCTAGACGAGGTCTCACTCAGACGTTCGTGGAGCCTAATGCTGCTCGAAAAACACAAGATAGTGTAGCGAACTGATCACTGAATCGCAAAATATGGCGTTTTGTGCCTTCTTGGCTCATCCCTCACCTGAACTTGACCCTCTTACGTCCTCGCTGGCCTTCGTCCAAGAGCCAATGGCCAGTCTTCGCGCCCAAATTTCCGGCTTTCCAAGTCCGAAAGCGGATCGTGGCGAAAGTGGATTCGATCAGGCAGCCATGCACTTTTCATGAGCGGTCAAGCTCTCGGTATCCACGACGTACTGCATTATCCAGTCATGGGCCAGGTTACTTAGTCCAGCCCCTTCAGCATGGGACATTGGCTTGATCACCGTCGTGAGGGCACCGCGGGCGGGCGTCGGAATATCCTCCTGGGTGACCTCGGTTTCAAGCCATAATGCCGAAAGACCTTGCGGCTTAGCAGGTCGGAACACTTGAATTGGCCAGCTTCTTCAGATCCCGCTCGAACGAACCCGCGCGGGCGATTTCACGCATGCGCATCGAGTTCCTTCTGGACGAAGTCCGCAAACGGCTTGCTGACGGACAATGCGAGCGTCTCGGCAAGGTCCTCGAGGCGTATCGCCAAGCGCTCTAGGTCTTCCGAGAGCATCCGCAGGAGAAACGCCGATGCGAACTGGCGGTGTGTTCTGGTCTCTAGAACGGACCGGCAACTCGATGCGCATACGCACGACATGGAGGACGACAGATCTAGCGTCGACGCGTGCTTACGCGCCAGATCCAACCCCCACTGCGCCATTGTGTCGAGTTTGCCCAAGTCGACGATGACATCCTCGGCGTGTGTCGACGCGCGTTTGGTCATGAACGCGAGATACAGCAGCAGCCCCATCAGTTGGACCGATCTGCCGGGTGACTCAGCCAGTTCGACCAGGGACCCGCACTTCTTCTGTATCGGCTCGACCATCGCTTCGATTCGCTTCAAATGGAGCGCGTCGGTTGTCATGTCGATACTCCTTTCCGGATTCCTGCCGGAGCGATGGGGCGAACTTCAGCCCCACCGGTCTGCGGGCGCAATGTACCAAACTCCTCAAGGTAGCGGTAAAAGCGGCCCACTATCTCCCCCGAGGTGAGGGGACTCGACGACAGCTTCGAGATTTACCGCACCGAGCGGCGAAGGCTGACCTGGGTAGGTTTCTTGGGCTCCTTACGTGCGAGGAAACGGGCTTGTTTCAACTACTCCATGTGAAGGGTCATGTTTGCTGTGCCACCTCAGAAGCGCCGCGGAAACGAACGTAGACGAGTATGGAACCGTCGGTTTTCTCCTGGACGAGACCGCGAGTAATCGAGCGAAATCTTAATCGTTTGGAGAATTCGACATCTTCGTCCTGCAACATCGCCCACACCCAGACGGCAGGGTCGTCAGTGGAGTCGTGGCCGGTTTCGATGTGCCAGCTACTGACCGGAGTGGGAAGCTCGGAGAGCTGCTTGAGCGGGGCTTCACCGGAGCGCAGCGGGTTCCCCTCGTTGGTGTTTTTCCTGTCGGGATTCACTCCCGGCGCGGAACCGTCGGCCCTGCCTTCCCGTCGACATTTTCCTTGACCAGCCCGGCGAGAAACTCGGCGAATGGCTCGATATCGCCTTCAACGCTGGCGGCTTCGAGCGTAGCCATGTAATCGTTACGGCACTCGACTGGGATCACGGTCCACGGGTAACCGCCCGATGCCAGCATCACGTTCATCAAGAAGCGGCCCAGGCGCCCGTTGCCGTCCCTGTATGGGTGAATGTAAACAAACACGAAATGTCCCAGCACGATCCTGACAGCGGGCTCGGGCTCTTCGGCGAGCAGTTCGAAGAGCAGCGGCATCATGTCGCGCACCGCTTCACTGGGAGGCGGTGTGTGCATCGAGCGGCGGATATGGACCGGGCTATTGCGGTATCCGGCGAGATCGGTCGCCGTGATAATGCCGGCCTCGACGCCCGGCCCCCACAAAGCGCGATACCAGTCGCCATGCCCGTCCCCGGCCACGACGCCGGCATTCCCGCCTTTCAGAACCTTTTCGACGCTTCGGCTGACGATTCGAAACGCGTCGTAATAGCCGCGCGCCGCAAGTGCGTTGCGGTCTTCGCCGTCGCCTTCATCCTCGTCGGGATTCCAGTCTCCGGAGCGCACACGTTCGATCAGCTCCGCGCTGACGCGGTAGCCTTCGATCGACAGCGAGTGATAAGCGTCTGTCACATAGACTTCCTCGACGCGCTTCAAGTAGGCAGCGGTATCGGCGGGAAGGCCCGGTGCTGACGGAAACGCCTCGATGACCGGTTCGCACATCGCTTTCCACATGATCCGCAGGCGGCCCACATAGGGCGAGGGCTCGCGCGGCGGTAGGCTCAGCGCGGGCTTTTGCGCGAACGGGTCCTTCTCACGAACGTCGAATCCGGCGCGTTTCATCGTCCTGACGATCTCATCGGCGATCTTCTCGCGCCCAATGTTGCGGAACGCGCCGGCGAGCCGGCCTGCCACCGTGCTGTGCCCGCCCTCCAGCAGCACGGCGAGCACATCGGAGGCATCACGGATCGTCGCGAGGGCCGCTCTCGCGTCGGTCGCTCTCTGCTCAAAGAATCCTGCGCCGCAGGTGACGAGCGCCGCAGGCAGGGAAAACAGCCGCAGGCCGTCCATCACCACGATGGTCTTCTTGTCGGGCAAGGCGTAGCGGACATCGAACAGCGAGGTGCCGTGCGGCAGTCTTGTTGGCTTGTTACCGCCCTGCGGCGTGTGGACGAGGAGCTGCCGCGGCACAGTTCGGTTGCCGACATGCAGCGCGAGCGAGTGGTCGGGCGACAGGCACCACTGGTCACTGAAGCGGTGCTCAAGATAGGCGGCGCAGAAATCCCAATAGGAGCTGTACCAGGCCGTGCTCTCCACAGCTCTCTGATCGGGACGGGCCGGGATATACCAGCCCTTCATCACCTCGTGCAGGAAACCGTTGCGGACAAGGCGTTCGCGGTGGGTGCGGCCAAGGTTGGCCGAGCGGACCGCGACAACGCCTTCGTCCTGGAGGGCCTTCAGAACCTGGAGAGAGTCTGCGAGTTTTTCCGATGGAGCTGCCATGATCCTTGCTTTCTTTAGGGGTTTTCGCGTGCCTATCGTAGGGTATTGCGCCGTGCGAATCCTAGGCTATTCTGTTGTATCACTTATAGGGTATTGTGTCGAGCGAAAAATAGGTTATTCTGTCGTGGAATGTGATTTCAAGAAAAAGAGGCCCCCATGCCCCCCTCCAACTGGAACGAAGCCGGCAAAACCTGGCTTGACGACCACGGTCTCCTCGACGACGACCAGGCCAGCCAACTCCGCCGGGCCGACGGCCCCGACCAGGCCCGCTCCCCGATCCCCACCCGCGTCGTCTCCAACGGCGAGTACATGCCGCCGCCGCAGTCAGACGACCAGCGCCGCGTCGAAGCGCGCATCAACGAACTCGCCGACGATGCGAGCAAGAAGCTCGGCGTCAGCCGCCGGAAGTTCCTCGCGAGCAGCGGCGGGATGGCCGCCGCGTTCGTGGCCATGAACGAGACCTACGGGCGCTTCTTCAACGTCGATCCCATCGAGATATTCGAACCGGCCGCGGCGCAGGAAGCATCCCCGCCGAGGGACATGTTCGTCTTCGACGACCAGCTCCACGTCGTCCGGGGCAGCATGGGGAATCTCGGCGGCGATCTCAGGGCGATCGCGCAAGGCTCGACGTCCACGGACTCCGGAATATCGCAAAACCCCTTTAACCCTCAGGGCCTTACCGACGAACGTGGCGAAGCCTGGGGCGTGTGGAATCCCGAGCTCGTCGGCCTGCCGAATACGGCCGAGACCTTCCAGATCGTCCAGTTCATCAAGGACATCTACCTCGATTCGCAGGTGACCATCGGGCTGCTGAGCAACGTCACCGCAATGGTGGTCGACGACGGTCAGAACACGCGCCCGCCGCGAAACGCACGCGAGGCGGCGGAAGTCGAGCTGCTCACGGCCGGGCAGACGGCGGCGGCGCGCAACTTCGTCAATGAGATATCGGGCTCAACGCGCATGCTCGCGCACGGGCTGCTCTACGTCGGCCGCGGCAACCTCGACTGGATTCAGCAGCAGATCGACGAACACCAGCCCGACTCCTGGAAGGGCTACAACATCTCCAACGCCGCCAAGGTCGACAACGACCCCGAGAGCCTCATGCGCCAGTGGCGCCATGACGACGAGGATGTGGCCTATCCGACGTTCGAACTGATCCTGCGGAACTACGAGCGGCTCAGGGAGACCAAACCCGGCTTCAACTGCATCTGCGTCCACAAGGGCCTGGCCCCCGGGCCTCCCGACCCCGAACGCGGCCATCCCGGCGACATGCCGAAGGCCGCCGCGGACTGGCCGGATCTCAACTTCATCACCTACCACGCGGCCATCCAGCCGGGGATGTTCATGCGCCCTGCCCTCGACGAGATCGAGTCCGGGCGGCTTCGCGAGGGCGTGCCCGACATAAGCTGGACGACGGAATACGCGACGCTGGTCGCGCCGTTCAGCAACGTCTATGCGGAGATCGGCACCACGTGGGCGTCGACGATCGTGACCTTCCCGACGGTCGCTGCGCACCTCATGGGCCAGTTGATGATGTTCATGGGTCCGGACCGCATCGTCTTCGGCTCCGATTCGGTCTGGTACGGCACCCCGCAATGGCAGATCGACGCGCTGTGGCGCTTCCAGATCCCCGAAGACATGCGCGAGCGCTGGGGCTACCCGGAGATCACCGAGGAGGACAAGCGCAAGATCCTGGGCCTGAACTCCGCGCGGCTGTACGGGATAGAAGGCGTCGAATCCGGCGATCTGTCGGAGCGATTCAGGGCGGTGCCGGCGGACTACGAAGACCGCATGTCCGACGAATTCAAGACGATCTTCGAGTTCCCGGGCTACGTCGCCGACAACATGTCGAGGATCAAGGAAAACTACGCGAACCTCGCGCTGCCTCGCGACCAGGAACGCTACGGGTGGGTGCGGCCGGGGTAGCCGGCGAGGAATTCGGCGAACGGCTCGATATCGCCGTCAACGCCAGTTGCCGACGTGCAGCGCCAACGAGTGTTGGCGCGATGCGTCGTGGCAATCATAGGGAATTGTGTCGAGCGAAACATAGGTTATTGTGTCGCAGTCAGCGTCGCTGCTGGTGGATGCGTCCGGACCAATCGCCAGGCAACAAGCGAGAACAGCGATGAACCATCAGCACCGAGAACGAGCGCTCAACGACGTAACGAAGCCTCTACCGGCTCTGATCGCCGGCTGCTTCGCCGCTTGCGGCGCCGCCAACGCGCAAGACGCCACGTTCATCGCGGAGATTTCTCCCTCAGGCCCGCGGGTCTTCCTTGAGGGCCCGATCTGGCATCCGGAGGAAGGGCTGCTCTTCACGGACATTCCGGGCAACCGCATCCTGCAGCTTGCGCCGAATGACACGGTGTCGACTTGGCTGACACCGACCGGCGAGGCCAACGGGCTGCTCCTCGATCTTGAAGGGCGACTGGTCGCCGCGGAGGATGTCGGGCGGCGCGTCGTTCGCTACGAAGCCGACGGCAGCGTCACGGTGCTTGCGAACAATTACGGCGGTCAGCCGTTGAACAGCCCGAACGACCTCACGATCGACAGCGCCGGACGCATCTACTTCACAGATCCCGCCTACAGGAATCGCGAATCCAAGGAACTTCGCGACGACAACGGAGAAGTCATCGACGGCGTCTACCGCATCGACGCGCCCGGCGAAATCGTGATGCTGTCCGATCACCTCGTGAGCTATCCGAACGGTATCGCCGTGTCGCCTGACAACGCATACCTCTACGTCGCCGACATCGGCCCCGAAGCCGACGGCGAGGGCCAGATCGAGATTCTCTGGCGTTTCGACCTCGGTGCCGACGGGGGAATCGACGCGGACAGTCAAACGATGCTCTACCAGTGGGATCTCGACAGCGGTCCGGACGGCATGAAAGTGGATGTGGACGGCAACATCTACGTCGCGGCGGGTATCCCAGGTTCGGACAGCGGCGATTCGGCCGAAGGGGCTACGCGCGGGATCGTCGTGTTCTCGCCGGACGGGGAAGTCATTCGCACCATCCCGGTCCCGGTCGAAGGTGCAGTCGCGAACGTGGCCTTCGGCGACGCCGACCGCGAAACCCTCTACATCACGGCCGGCGACCAGGTCTGGCGAGCCGAGGCGCCGGCTGCGGGGCACGACGCCGGCGGCGACGCGACGTTCGCCGGTGACGCATCGAGGGTCATCGACATCTGGACCGAAGGCGAGTTTGCGTACGGCGTCTTCGTACCGAACCAGGACGGCGTTTTCACGGTCGAAGGGGCCGCCGAACTGGCTCAGAACGAGCTGCTCGACTACCTGTTCCTGGACCTTGAGGCCAACTACGACGTCACGGCCGTGGACATCCTCGAGGAGGGACTCGCGACGGTAGACCCCGCCGACCAGCCGACGCTCCTCGTGCGGCTGCCGACGATCGACGACGCCGGTCTGGAACTCACCGAACAGCGAGTCGGAGAGGTGCTCGCACGCGGCGCCGACGGCATAATCTTCCCGCACATCATGTCCCCGGAAATGGCCGCCGCGGTGGTCGGTTTCTTCGCGGACATCGGTGCGAGCGTCTGGAGCCCCGACAACCCGGAGGGTTCCATCGTCTCGATGCTCATGATCGAGGACGGCGAAGCGCTCGCGCTTGCCACGCAGATCGCCGACGTTGGCGGCTACAGCCTGTTGTCATGCGGAATCGGCAGCCTGGGCGCCGACATCGGCAGCGCGGAAGCCGCGGAGGAAGGTTGCCTCGTGGTCAAGGACCACGCCGACCGCGTCCACATGCCGAGCATGATGCTGGCCTTCACGCTGGAAGCTCTCGACCAGCGCATCGAGCAGGGCTACCGAGGCATCCTGATGCAGATGAACGACGAGACGGACGACATCGTCAGGGCGGGACACGCGGCGACGGGGCGGTAGCTGCCTATTGACAAGACCCTGAGGCCCGAAGGCGGGCTCGTCGCTTAGTCAAGGGACAGGAATGACTCACTCATCGGTCGTGTTCCGGACAGCAACGTCGAGCGCCTTCGCCATCCATGCCGGCATGTCGGCGGAACGCAACTTCCGGAACTCCGAAGGTCCGAGGGCCGCCCTGATCGTTTCCACGGCTGTGGGCGTCACGTTGTTCTTGCCGAGATACCAGAGAGCGGAGAGAGCGGCGCCCGCCGCCTCACCGGCGAATTGAAGCCGGCGGCGGTTCGACGTGTGGACCATTCTGACGGTGACACTGCCGACGCGGATCGTTCGGCTCGATGCGCTGGTATGGAACACGGGCGCTGTCGGTACCTGGGTGCTGAGCTTGAACCGCCTGGCAGCTTCGGCGCCGTGTATCTGAACCGTCTCGCCACGGCTGCGCGCGATGGCCTCGACTACCTCGCGAACCTCGGGAAGTACCGTTCCCACGAACCGGTTTGTCCTTGGACGGACGAATACGCCGCGAGCGAGACGCTGAATCTCTCCCCGGCCGACGAGGCGTGAAAGCGTCCTGTCGACGGCGCCGTGCGAGCCGTGCTTCAGAAAGCGCGCGCTCGTGAAAGGCATTCCTTTCGGCAGCTTCCGTACGCCGGAGAGAACAGCTTGTGCAGTGGACATAGGGTGACGCTCCTTTGTCTGAAAAAATAGTATTTTTTTGGACAAACTTCAAGAAGCGAGCGTTTGAATTAAACCGCGAGCCAATGGACGCACGCACGTTGTCGTAGACTCGGACGTCTGGAGCACGACCAACCTCTCCTGTTAGCTTGGTTGCGGATTTCCCTTCATCGAGTAGTGAATGACACAGCCGGAATCAACCCTGCCCTACCTCCTCGCCGCTGACGCGGTGCTGATGCTGCATGCGCTCTTCACTGCTTTCGTGGTATTCGGCCTCGTACTGATCCTCGTCGGCAAGGCCCTGCGTTGGGCGTGGGTTCTGAATCCCTGGTTTCGGCTGGCCCACCTTTTGTCCATCGGCGTCGTGATGGTCCAGTCCTGGTTCGGCGTGATCTGCCCGTTGACGACGCTCGAGATGGCGCTCAGAGCCCGTGCCGGCGACGCCGTGTATACGGGACTCTTCCTGGCGCACTGGATCGAGCAGATCCTCTACTACCGGGCGCCGCCATGGGCCTTTGCGGTTGCCTACACGCTTTTTGCGGCCGCGGTGGTCGGCAGTTGGTACTGGGTGCGTCCACGCCCTTTCCGGATGATCGCGAGTCGCATGAGCCAACCCTGACGCGCCGCCCGCCGACGCACTTCGTTCAGGCCCGCCGCGCTGCAGAACTCCTCCGCTGCCGATAGCCGGCAAAGCGTTGCCGCGTGCCGGTATCCGCCACACTCACGCGCTCCTCGGCGAACGCGGCCAGGTGGATCATGTCCGACTCGACCATGAGACCGCCCGCGACGACGCCGCATGCCTCGATGCGGAAATCGGTTCCGAGCCCGACCGCAGCGTGCTCCGCGAGATTGCCCTTGCTGAGGTTCCCGAGGAACTCGCTCACCGCCTGCTTGCGCGGCGCGGTATCCGTATCCAACCCGTACTCGAGAGCGTCGATGCCGTAGCTTCGAACGAGTTTCGGCAACAGGGCGGCGAATGTTTCGGGCTTGTCGAACAGATCCACGCCGCAGATCTCACCGGCCACGGCGAAGACGCCGCCCATCTGGCCGGACGACGCCGCAAAACGCTTCACGAACTCGTCAAGCGACGTTGCGTGCGTTTCGAAAATGGAACTCATCGCACTCGTGGGCGAGCGCGCAGCCATCGCATCGGCCTTCTCGTCGATCGAAGCCCAGACGGCGCCCTGATCGGAACGACGCGAACCTGAAGCACGCATCGACGAGTACACGCTCGCGAGTTTCTCCCTACGTCCGCGCGCGAACTGAACGCGCTCGGCTACCGCGAATTCATCGCTCTGGTACGACCAGCGCCCCGCTTCGACGCAGGAGACCGGGATCGTCGTGCGCTTGTTCGCCGCAACGAGCAGCGTGAGATTGGCGACGCGGTTCTGCTTGGCGCCGACCAGCTCCTCGCCGTCGACGATCAGGACCGGCCGGTCCGCGCGATTCTCGACCACGAGATCGGGAACGCTGCCGTGAAAGGACGATTCGCGCACAGAGACGAGCCCGGCAGCCAGGGCGTCGCTGAGGAGCAGGTAGTCAATGGAACCCTTGGCCGGGGACGTGAGGGGAAAGACCGTCAGCCCCCTGTATGATTGCGGGGACCCGATCTTGAGTTGGGCCAATACCGATTGGACTGGATGCATGAACGTTCTCCGTATATATTGTCAGTAATTGGCAGTTGACGACAGTTTACGGCCGCGGATCGTAAAGTCAACAGTTTCGACAGTTTTTCCCATTAGACGACACTACGGCAGGATTCGATGCGCAGCTTCACCGCCGAAGAGCTCGAACAGGCAACCGGCTTCGACCGCAGGACGATCGCCTACTACGTCCAGGAAGACCTCCTGCCGAGGGTGGGCAGGCGCGGTCCGCGAAGCCGCTATCCGCAGCTCGTCATGGACCGGCTGCTGTTCATCCGGCGCGTTCGCGAAGCGGAAGAGGCAGGAGAAATCAGCGCGATATCGCTGAGCGATCTGCGCTCGCTTTTCGAGCGTGTGTCACCCGATGTAATCGCTGCCGCCGCACAAGGGCATCGGCCGATCGACACGGCGATCGGCGAGACACGCTTCCACTACGACCGGTCGCCGGTGTTTGAACGGCGAAGGCGAAGGGATGCTGCCTGGTCCGCAATGGAAGCCTCGGAGGCTCCGCGAACCTACGCGGACATGAGCGTCGGCAGTGTGCGATCGAGCGGTGCGGATGAGGCGGCAATCGAGCACGACGATCTGGCGGACGCTCTCGCTGAACTGCAGGCTCTGGCGAGAAGCGGGAGCAACCGCGATCCGGGTGCCGTGGACGTCTGGTCGCGCGTTGAAATCTCCCCGGAAATCACCCTGTCGGTGCGGGGAATCTCCGAGGACGATGCGCCGCTGCTCGAAGACGTCGCGCGGAAGCTGCGTGGGCTGACCTACGGGGATTGAGGGCCGGGAGCTGCGGCATGCGCCCGTAACCAGTCCCTCCTCCGGGGCAAGGCGCAGGCGGCGGCCGGAGCCGCGGGCGCGCGCCCGGAACCCCGCGGCAACTCGAGGCCGCGAAGTCGACGGGCGCTTTCGCCGAAGAGAGGGTTTGGCCGGATCAGTCGCCCGGCTTGCGGTACGCCACGGTCTTGCTGACTGCGGCGTCGATCGTCTCAGGCGCCATCAACACCGTGCACGAGACGGTCAGCGCGCCGGCAGCACTGACGAACAGCGAGAGCGCCGCGGCCGCCTCCTCGTCGGGAAGATCCGCGATCAGCAGCAAGTCGTCGTCCCCGAACGCGTAGTAGAACCCATCGAGCGTGCCGCCCAGCCCCTCAACGGTCTGCCGAAGCGCGTCGCGACGCCCGGTCCCCCCTTCCCTGATCAGACCCGCAACGCCGTCCTGGGTGTAACTCGTTCGATACAGATACTTGGCCATGGTCTCTCCGATCCAGTGGTGAGCGAAAGGCTAATGATGGCACGGCGGAGACGGTGGTCAAGATGCGCCGCTGCAGTCCCCTCAGAACGTCCAGGAAAGGCTCAGCGACAACCCCGTCTGGTCGGCGCCGACGACGGTCGGTACGGTCACGCCGACATCGGTAAAGGGTTCCACCCAGTTTTCATCGTCGTAGTCGGTGCGACGCAATTCGAGCCGCAGCGGCATGCGCTCGATAATCCGCCGTTCCACACCGATGCCGAGCGTCATGCCCTGAAGTTCGACTGCCCGGCTGGACGCCCCCGTGACAAAGTTCGGCGTATTCGCGGCCGTTGAGCAGGGCATCGGATCCAGGCAACCGTTGAAGCGGGTCGTGAACGTACCGTCGATGCGGCGTAGCCCGCCGAGCACGTAGAAACTCGTGTTGCCGGCCCGAAACAGCCCGGTCGTGAAGCCGAGCCTGACAGTAACGGCGTAGTTCCTGTCGGCGTCGTATTCCCAGCGGTCGGGCCAGAATTCCCCAAGCTGATTGCGGCCCAAAGACTCGCCGATCCCCGAGAACTGGCCTTGGGCCGCTTCGCTGTCGTACGCCGCTTCGACCTCGAAATCGAGAAACAGCCTCGAACTCGGGACCAGGTAGCGGTAACCGATCAGGTAGCCCGTGCCGTAGGCGGTGGCGTCGTCGCTGTCCTTTTCCTGAAGAAGCTGCCCGCGGCGCGGTTCCGGCACGAGCGTATCCGGCGCCCGCGTGTCCACGGTCTTGTCGATCGATGCGCCAAGCTGCGTGACGAGGCCCGATATGCCGATGTAAAGACCCTGCTCTTGAGCACCCGCGAAATCCGCCGGCACGGTCGCGAAAACGATAGCCACAACCACCGCCGCGGCCGGTACCGCACGCCGCGACTTACCCGAAAAAGTGATAAAAGTTGGCTTGGTGGTGACGAGTGCGCCGTGACCCTCGGCTGATGAGCTTCCGGGTCGATTCGGGGCGTAGTGATCAAGGGTGGGCATGGACGCGCATACTCTAACGCATCGCGGCCATGCCGACCACGATGCGCCTGTCGCCTGCAAGCTCCCCCGGGAGCCGCGACCGGCGAGGCGAACAGGAGCGGGAGGGACGTTTCCGCTTCCGGGACGAGGGATTTCCCGCCTTGCGTTGACAGTATGGGGCGTTCACCTGCGCTCCCGGGGTCGGCACGGTGTACTATTTTGGGCTGGCGCCGCAGCCAGCCCATCGGCGCAGGCCGGGCGCGAGGCATCGTTCGACGACATCGATCGCATGGGAATTCGGGGATGAGCAAAGCAATGCGAGCCACAGGCGCACTCATCGGCGCATCCGTCATCGGCGTCGCGTTGACCGCCGGCGTCAACCTGACGGCGCATGCCCAGGACGCCGACTGGGAGCCCCCGATGACGCCATGGGGCGAGCCTGACCTGCAGGGCATGTGGCCGCTCAATCACCTGATCGGCGTCGGACTGCAGCGCAATCCCGACTTCGGCGACCGTCTCTTCATGACCGACGAGGAGTTCGCGGCCGAGCAGGAAAGCGTCCGGGCGCGCGATGAGCGCTTTCTTTCGGGCACGATTCCGGTGGCCGACGCGGCCGGACGCGCGCTGCGTCAGACATCCCTGATCGTCGATCCTCCGGACGGGCAATTCCCGCCGTTGACCGAATACGGCGAGCAACTGCAGGCGAACATGCGCAGCAGCTACCGCCCGGGCCAGACCGTCTTCGACGGCATTGCCGACTTCAGCGCCTGGGATCGCTGCATCACGCGCGGAATGCCCGTCTCGATGCTGCCGCGCAACTACAACAACGGTATCGAGATCGTCCAGTCACCCGGCTTCGTCGTCCTGCTGATCGAAATGGCCCACGAGGCGCGGATCATCCCGACGGATGGCCGGGAGCCGCTCGACCCGGCCATCCGGCAGTGGCTTGGCGAGCCGCGGGGACGCTGGGACGGCAACACGCTCGTCGTCGAGACGACGAACTACAACGGTCGCGTCGGCAAGACCAGCCGCGGCGTGCCCGGCAGCCCGGGACCCTTGCAGCCGTCAACGCCCAACATGCGCACGGTTGAACGCTTCACGCGGGTCAGCGACGAGCAGATCGACTACGAACTCGTCGTCGAGGATCCGGAAGTTCTCGCGACGGGCTCCTTCACCATCCGCTACCCGATGTTCCTCGACAACGACTACGTGGCGTACGAATACTCCTGTCACGAGGGCAATACGGCCGTGCGCAACTACATCGAGACATCGCGTTTCGAGCGCGCGCAGCAGGCGGGGGAGAACGCGCAGTAATAGACATTTTCAACCTGCCGGGGTGTCGTGCCAGTAGACGATTCCGGCCGGATGTCCGATTGACCAACGTACCCGGGCGAGTACCAACAAAGGTGAACCTGCCAATGAAAACGAGATCAATGTTCCGAATCAGCTCTATACCATTTTGCCTGCTGTTCGGCGGCATCGCACTCGCCGACTGCGACATCGAAAACTGGGTCCAGGACGCCGCCGATGCCTGGGAAAACAACGGAGTGGTGGAGGAATCGCTCTGCTACATCGAGCTGCTGAACGCTATGGATCTCGAGACCGCCCGGGAGTACGGGAGGCAGTACGACGAGGAACTGCAACGGCGCGGTCATCCGGTAGCGGCCTACAAGATCGGCATCCATCTGCCGAGCGTGCAACCGCTGTTTGGCCTGAGCGGTCCGCTGTTCGGCGTCCTGCACGGCGAGGGCGCGCTGATCGAGGACAACGGCGAAGTGCCGGTGGGCGGACAGGCGCTGAACCTGGAGCCCGACTTTCTGTTGCGGGTCGGCAGCGAGCGCATCAACGAGGCGACGACCATCGAGGAAGCGGCGCAACACATCGAAGCCGTGTGCGCCTTCATCGAACTGCCGGTTTTCCTGAACAATCCGGAGCAGGTGGCGCCGGGCGTCGGCCTCAGTGCGCATTTCATGCAGGCGACCAGCGCGGGCGGCCGCTACGGCGTCGTCGGAGACTGCCTGGATACGGCCGACGACCCGAACATCGTGGAGAATCTCCGGACCATGCGCGTCGTGGGTACGGACAACACGGGCACGGAACAGTCGTTCAAGGACCAGCAGAGTGACGAACTTCACCTGTTGGTCACGGCATTGATGGCCGCGGACTTTCTCCAGGGCCGTGGCCAATCGCTGCAAGCGGGCGACCTGATCAGCGTCGGCGCGCTGGCGACAAATCCGCGGAGAATCTCTGCGGACGCAGATTCCGCGGACGGGGCCGCGGTCGGCGTCGGCAGCAGCGATCCGGAATGGTCCAATATCCACGCCGGCAGCCCTGCCAAGCATGTGACCTATTACATCGGCGACCGGATTCTGACGGTTACGGCGAATTTCAGGTAGGGATCGGCCCCCCACTCCGAATTAGAGGAGCTTCCCGAATTACAGGAGCTTCGCCTCCCGATCGTTGCGATGTAGAGATTAGTCGTCGTCCGGAGCGCGCGTCCCGCCCAGGCTCAGCACTCGCCCGTCCGGGAACACGATCCCGCGCGACTGGGCGCGGAACGAGCCGTCCTTGGCGCCGAAACCCTCGACGCGGACCCGGGTGCCGGGCGGCAGCGAGTCGCGGTCCCAGCCCTGGCGCATGAGGACCGACGGCGATCCGCCCTCGATCTTCCAGGTCTCGACGGTGCCGTCTTCCTTCGTCACGTTGATGTGCAGCCAGGAGTGGGGATTCACCCATTCCATCATCAGGACCTCACCTTCGAGCGTTACCGGGCGGTCGCGGGAGAACTCCGCGGCGAAGGAATGATGAGCGGACACGGGCAGGGAAACCGCCAGCAGCGCGACGGCTGTTGCCGTGGCGACACCCGCAATCTTGCTTGAGATCATGGCCATGACTCCCGAACTGTCGCTATCGAAACGCCTCGTCAGACGTCTCCGGATATCGCAACGACCTCACTCCTCCTCCAGGATGAGGTCCGAATAAAGCAGCATGTCGGCGAACGGCACGCACTTGTGCTCGAGCAACTGGGCGTTGTCGTCGATGAGCCGGTACAGCGGCATCTCGATCGTCCAGGGCTGCGAAAAAGTCAGCGGATCCTCGAGCGTCGCCTGATATCGGATGTGATCCGGCCCCTGCAATTCGAAACGCTCGGTGACGACGAGCTGGTTGCTGAAATGGTTGCCCGCCCGGTCGAGCCAGCCCATGCCGTTCTGGTTCGTCGTGCGCACGAGGAACACGTCGCCGTCCCACTGTCCGCTCGACTTGCCCATCCATGAATCGAGCGGCAGCTCGGTATCGTCGTTCATGCGGATGATGCGATTGCCGGCCGCGAACGGATACGACATGAGGATGTCGCCGTTGCCCTGAAAAATCTGGAACGGAATCTCGTGGTAGGTGTAGCGCGGGATGCCGAGCATGTAGCACTTCGCTTCGGGGTCTTCCGCGGGCCAGTTGGCGCGGTTGCGGTCGCGTTCGGCGAGCGCGTCCGGCAGATACGGGATCGGGCCGCCGCCCTGGATGACGCCTTGCCCCGCCGGAATCGCGCCGATGGCGCCGAGTTGCCAGAACTCATCGAGCGCTTCGGCTGAATGGGCTTCGAGGTTCCAGTTGGCCGTGTTGAGCGCCTTCCAGATTCCGTTCAGGTTGGGCCGACCGTCGATCCGCTCGGGACGAGCGGCTTCCTGAGCATTTGCCGCAGCGACCGCCGCCAGCACGGCGGTCAGCGCGACGATCGCTTCGCTGAATCGAAATCGCATCTACCCACCCGTTCGCTCGAAGACCCGGCAGATCGACTGTGTGGTCAGATCCGCCGGAGGCTTAGTATATAGTGCGTTCTCGGCACAGCGTACGCGTACGAATCTGTTACCGCCATCACCATGACGCGCACGAAGAACACCAGCCTTGCACCCGGGATAGTCGTTGCAATATCCCGATTCCGTACCCTGCGTCGTGGCCGGCGGTTCTCACTGCTCGCGGTGCTGACCGTAGCGTTCCCGATCTCAATCGGACCAGCCGTCGCCTTCGCGCAGGATGCAAGCAGCACCCCCGCCGGTAGTGATATTGACCCCGGTGTCACTACGCCGGCCGACGTGCGAAGCCCGGCCGCCGACTGGCCCATGTATCACCGCGACCTCGCGGGCACGCGCTTCTCGCCGTTGACCGGGATCACGCCGGCCAACGTTGACCGGCTCGAACTCACGTGGACCTACATGTTCAACCGGCCGGACCGCGAGCGGATCTCCGGGCCGAGTTCATTCGAGCTCTACCAGCAGATCACGCCGATCGTCGTCGACGGCGTCATGTACATGCCGTCCGGCGACCGGATCGTGGCGCTGCGCCCGGAGACCGGGCAGGAACTGTGGGTTCACGAGCTCGACGAGGGCCTCGCGTCATTTCGGGGCGTGAGCTACTGGGCCGGAACGAGCGAGCATCCACCGCGGATCTTCTTCACATCGTTGCGCAAACTCATCGCGCTCGATGCCGCCGACGGTACACGAGCGGAAGAGTTCGGCGAGAACGGGGAGATCGCGCTCGAGGTGCCGTACGCGGGCGCCCCGACGATCGTCGGCGACACGATTGTCATCGGCGCCAACTTCTTCGGCCCCGGTGAGCGGCACATCGGGCCGCAGCTCACCGAACCGCGCGGCCAACCCGGCAACTCGCGCGCGTTCGATGCGGTCACGGGCCGGAAAATCTGGGAGTTCGTCACGATTCCGCGGCCCGGTGAACCCGGCCACGAGACCTGGGGCAACGAGAGCTGGCGCGACCGAACCGGGAACAACGCCTGGGCTTTCGCCCTGACCGCCGATGCGGACGCCGGCCTCGTCTACATGCCGCTGAGTTCGCCCGGCGCCAACTACTACGGCGGCGACCGGCCCGGCAACAACGAACCATCCAACTCCGTCGTCGCCGTCGACATCGCGACGGGTACGCTGCGCTGGTACTTCCAGAACATCCGTCACGGCATCTGGGACTACAACCTGCCGCCCGCGCCGGCGCTGTTCGACGTCGACATCGACGGTGAGACGATCCCGGCGCTGGCCCAGACCGGCAAGTCCGGCTGGATGTTCATCCTGAACAGGCTCACGGGCGAGCCCGTTTTCGGCGTCGAGGACATGCCGGTGCCCGCGGGCGACGTGCCGGGCGAGTGGTACGCGCCGACGCAACCGATCCCGGTCAAGCCGGCCGCGGTCTCGCGCGTCGATTTCGATCCCGACACCGACATCGTGACAGCCGAACACACGAGCGCCGCGCACGCCGAGGCCTGCCGCGCGCTCTGGGACGAAGTCGGCTACTACACCGCAGGGCCGTACACGCCGTTCAACCTCCAGACGGAGGACACGCCGCCGTCGCTCGTGTTCCCGAGCCTGACGGGCGGGGTCAACTGGGGCGGCGTCGCGGTCGATCCCGAGATGAACTACATCTTCGTCAACTCGAAGGACGAGGCCAGCGTCGGCTGGACGGTTCCGAATCCGCGCTACAGCGAGGAGACCGCGTATAGCCAGGTCCCGTACGTACGCGGCAATGGCCCCCGTTTCGCGGTACCGCTCGATGACGAATCGGAACGGGCGATCCCCTGCCACGCACCGCCCTGGGCGAGTCTGCTCGCGATCGACGCCAACGCCGGCGAAATCGTCTGGTCCGTGCCGCTCGGCGTCAACGAGGCGATGCCCGCAGGCAAGCAGGACGTCGGTTCGCCGGGCTACGGCGGCCCGATCGTCACGGCCGGCGGGCTCGTCTTCATCGGCGCGACGGGCGACGAGCGCTTCCGTGCGTTCGACTCGCGCACGGGCGAGGAAGTGTGGTCGTATCGCGTCCCGCACAACGTCACGGCCATCCCGATCAGCTACGCCGGCAACGACGGCAGGCAGTACATCGCCGTCACCGCGGCGCGCGGCGGCAGCGACGGACCGGGTCGGGAGGGGCTCTACGTGTTCAGTCTCGCGGATGACTGAGCGCCGACTATGGCGAACAGACAGCCGACAGTACAGTCCTGGACTTTGGGTCACGCAATAGAAATAATCTATACAATCAGGATGTTATGGCTGAATATCGGCCATTCTTGATGAGTTGTCGTTCACGGTTTCAGGTCAGCGCAATCGATGACCGTTTGGGACCATGACCCGGGAGGCACGACCCGATGTGCGATGAAACCACCTTCTCGAACGATCCACGAGACGCCAACGCCCTGACGCGCCGCGAATTCACCGCGCTGTCGGTCGGGGCGAGTATTGCGATGGTGCTGCCGCGCGCGGCCAACGCCGTCGACGCGACCGTGGCGGAGATCGACGTGCCGACGCCCGATGGCACCGCCGACTGCTATTTCGCGCACCCGCTCACGGGCGCGCATCCGGCGGTCGTGATCTGGCCCGATGCTCGGGGCATCCGCAACACCTACCGGCAGCTCGCATTGCGCCTCGCGGAGTCCGCGTACTCCGTACTCGTCGTGAACCCGTACTATCGCGGTCACCGCGGACCGGTACTGCCCGACGGCACGGACCCGCGACAAGGCAACGTGATGGAGATCCTGCGGCCGCTGCTGGCGGACTTGTCGCCAGAGACCGAACTCACCGACGCGGAAACGATGGTCGAGTTTCTCGACACACAAGACGTCGTGGATACAGACCGGCAGATGGGCACGCTCGGCTTCTGCCTGGGCGGACCTGCGACATTCCGCACCGCAGCGCGATTTCCGGAGCGCGTCGGCGCCGGTTCCTCGTTTCACGGTGTCCGGCTCGTGACCGACCAGCCGACGAGCCCGCACCTGCTGGTCCCGCAAATGGACGCCGGGTTCCTGATCGCTATCGCCGAGGATGACGACGAGAACGATCCGGAAGCCAAGGTCGTGCTGCGCGAGGCGTTCGACGACGCCGGCCTGCACGCGGAAATCGAGGTCTACGAGGGCGCACAGCACTCGTGGACGACGCCCGATTCACCCGTCCATCATCCCAAACAGGCCGAACGCGCGTGGAACCGGATGCTCGCCCTGTTCGAGACGAGCCTGTAAACCCTCGCCGGAGGCGAATCGGGCTACAGCCTACCGGGAGCGGATAGGTGCGGCTGCCTCCATCAGTTCCTTGCTCTCCGCACCCATACAATTCAGCGGCAGGAGCTGGTCGAACGGCGCCAGTTGCAGGGTCTGTGTCGGGACCGTCCACGGCTCGGTCAAGACATTCGGATCCTCCACGACCGCATCGACGACAAGCGTGTCGGCATCCACACGCCGGTAGCGCTCCACGACCCTCAAGGCATCCGAATGAAAGGACACCCGACCCTGCGCCGTGATCCACGTCCGATCCGTGAAGTTCTTCACCTCCACCACGAACACGTCACCTTCCCAGTGGCCCACCGCATCGCCGCGATATGACGGCGGCACGTAGTTCCGGTGGGGTCGCCCGTCGGTAGGAACCAGTTGATAGCCGTGGTACGTCTCTGAAAGCAACACCACCATTTCGGGCGTTGCAATGATCTGTCCCACCGCACCGGCGTCCCAGAGCCGCACGTTGAGTGTGGCGAACGCCGTGGGAATGCAGTCCAGTGCCGGGTCATTCTCGTCGCTCATCTGCGACGCCCGCTCCGCCGCCCACGGCTGATAGAGGTCGGTAAAGGTCGGCGGCGGTTCACCACCCCGACCCTGGCGCAGCCGTTGCGCAAACGCCGGGCTGCCGACGTCGCCGCCACCCCACCAGACCCCCGACAGGTCCGGGCGACCATCCGCCATGCGCGGAACGTCGTCTGCCGCATCCTGCGCCCCGGCCGGATTGGCCAGCACCAGCGCCAGGCACAGTGCAGCGGGCACAGGCCAGGTCATCAGCCTCGTCCGCAATGAATCACGCTTCATCAATGTGTACCCCCTGTGTGCGCTATCCGTTCCACCACCCTACCTGGCGCCCGGACCTTCCCTGGGACCGAACATGCCGTACACCGTCCCGTCCGCCGTAATTAGTTCCGACAGCATTCCTGCGGGCCTGGAGGCGTCCCATGCCCGAAAACCGTTGATGGTCACGGTGTCGCCTTCCTTGATCACGTCCGGCGAATACCCGCCGCGAATCATGCCGCTGGGCGTGCCGGCCTCGATTGCCCATCGCTCCACCGTGCCGTCTTCATCCTCCACATCGACGAAGAACCACGAATGCGGGTTGGTCAGCCGCACCTCGACGATTACGCCTTCGATAGAGATCGGGTCCGACTGGTCATAGACGGCGGCAAACGAATGATGCGCCCGGGCCTGAAATCCGGCACAGAGCGCAATTGCAAACAGCGCTGTCAAATGGTTGCACTTCATGAAAATCTTTCCTCCATTGCAGTCCGACTGTTGCCCGGACTCCGGTTTGTCATGTGACACGCTCAACGCTCTCGATGAACGTGTTGGTAGTTTTCATGCCGTTGCACCAACGATGCAACGCGCTTCAACAAGGATACTGCGACTGCTCAAGGAATTGTGCAAGCGACCCACGACTCCGTTTGGCGGGCGCGGTAGTGGTGAGATATCCCGTCAGGCCGGATACGATAGGGCACCGGTTCGATCGGCGTAGCGCACGCGTAGGAGAGTTCATGGCCAGATTGCTTGTCCTTCTGTTGGCGGGTTTGCCGTTCGCAGCCCTGAGCCAGGACCGCTACCCGGTCGACTGGGACCGGGTTGAGGAAGAGGCTCTGGGCCACTTTACCGCCCTGCTGCGTATCGATACCACCAACCCGCCAGGCAACGAGACCGAAGTCGCCAACTATCTGCGCGACGCCCTGGCGGCCGAGGGCATCGACGGCCGCCTGTACGCCATGGAGCCCGGTCGGGACAACTTCGTGGCGCGCTTGCCCGGCAACGGTTCGAAACAGCCGGTTCTCGTCATGGCTCACACCGACGTCGTCGGCGTGCAGCGCGAGAACTGGTCCGTGGAGCCTTTCGACGCGGTGCGGCGCGACGGCTACATCTACGGCAGGGGCACGCTGGATGACAAGGACAACGTGACCGCGGGCCTGATGCTGCTGACCATGCTCAAGCGCGCGAACGTCGCGCTCGACCGGGACATCATCTATCTGGCGGAAGCCGGCGAGGAAGGCACGCCCGAATTCGGCATCGATTACATGATCGACGAGCACTGGGACGAGATCGAGGCCGAGTACTGCCTGGCCGAAGGCGGCACCACGGTGGCCCGCGACGGTGATGTCCGCTACGTCTCGATCGCAACCACGGAGAAGTTCCCGATGCGCGTCGAACTCCTCGCGCGCGGCACGGCCGGCCACGGTTCCGTACCGCGCGTGGACAACGCGCTTGCGGCACTCGCTACAGCCGTCGCGAAGCTGTCGGACTGGCAACCGCCGATGCGACTCAACGACACGACCCGAACCTATTTCGAGCGGCTCGCCTCGATCAGCCCCGAAGAGAACGCGGCACACTACCTCGGGCTCTTCGATCCGGACCGGAGCGCCGCGAGCCAGCGCTGGCTCGCCGAGCACGAACCCCAACACAACGCTCTGCTGCGAACCGGCGTGTCGCCGACCATCCTGAGCGGCGGTTTCCGCAGGAACGTCATCCCGTCGGACGCCACGGCGATGCTCGACGTGCGCGCGTTGCCCGACCAGGATCCCGAGGCGTTCTACGCCGACATGGCGGCCGTGATCAACGACCCCAACGTGGAACTCGTGCGGCGCCCGATCTACCGGCCGCCGGGCACGCCCTCCCCCATCGACAACGAGATGTTCGAAGTCATCGAGGCGGTCAATCAGCGGATGTTTCCACAAGCAGTCACGCTGCCGACCATGCTGACCGGAGCCACTGACATGGCCCAGGTCAGGGCGCAGGGCATACCCTGCTACGGGTTCGGACCGATCCGCGACGAGCAGGACATGGCTTCAGGCGGCGGCGCGCACGGCGACGACGAACGCATCCTGGAGGATTCGCTGCTGCCGCTCGTGCAGTTTCTCTGGTACGCGGTCCTCGGTATCGCAGCGTCGCCCTGATCTCCCCGCGAACTGCTCCTCATACGCCAACGCCACCGCGTACACGCTGCCGCGATCCGAAACGATCAACTGCTTCCGTCACCCGGCGTGAGGTTGATCCTCGGCTTCGTGCCCTTGAGCAACAGGCCGGTGCGCCAGTGTTCCATGAACGGGGTCAGCGGGCGGATACCGGGTACAGTCAGCCACAACCGCCACAGGCGCCGCTTCCGATCGGGCTCCGGCCAGTCTTCGAAGCCGTTGCGGGTATGCAGCGCAACCATGTTGTTGAGAAACTGCATGTCGCCCACTTCGAGTTCCATCGAATAGTGCAGGTCTTCGCAAATTTCCTCGAGCGTCCGGATCGCCTCTGACTGCTCGCGCGTCATATCCGGAGCTTCACGCAGCGCGTGACCCTTTCTCATGTGCACAGGCCCGAACGAGGTACACAGATAGCCGTCGATGAAATTGAATATCGGGCTCGTGTAATACGGCGACTCGTCTTCGTCCACTTCCCCCATCATGCTCCAGCAGAAGTCTCCGACCAGGGTATCGAGCAGGTCGGGGCGGCGGCGGATCAATTCGTTGTAGACCGAAATCGAACTGACAACCTTGGACTCGCCGCCCTGCTTCGCGGTGCGCATGCACAGGAGGCCCACGACGTTGGCCTGATCGTTGTGGTAGTCCATCGTTTCACGAGTCTGGTAACCGCGATGTTTCGGATGGCTCATGTCCTTGCCGAGGTCGGTCACGTGCCCAATCATGTCGCCGTCGGGATTGTTCGACGCCGGTATGCCCAGGTACAAACCGATCGCCCAGTAAATGATCGCGGCGTCGATCGGTTCGAGTTCATCGACCGGCAGCCCGCGCACGAGAACCAGACCCTTCCCGTCTTTCAGGGCGCGGGCAATCGTCTCGAGCTTGCCGCTGAAGCTGCCGAGATCGAAGTCGCTGCGGTCGCTGTCGAGCAGGCTGTTCGCATCGTCGCCATGCCGTTGTCGGAAACTCGCGGCCATTTCGCGCAGTCCCGCGACGTCGCGGTCATCGAGGCGGACGATCCAATCGTCATTCCGGGCGAGGTCGCCGGCGGACCAAGCTGCCGGGTCGACTACGGGTTCGCCCCTGACGGCAACGGAACGCTTGATGCTGCTGTTCACTTCTACGCCGTTTCCCAGCGCGCGCAGACCGCGACGGTCTGCCGATAGGCCCGGAGGATCGCACCGAGACAGGCAACAGCGATGACAAGGGCGACGATCAGCACGATGACCATTGAATACCTGAGAAGCCCGGGATCCGCAAACAGGTTGTCCGTAAGCAGCGCGACCAGCAGCGGCCCCACGCCGAATCCGATGATATTCAATATACCGGTATACAGCGCAGTCGCCTGTCCGCGCATTGGCCCCGGCGTCATGTCCTGGATCGTGGCCGGCGCGGTGCCCAGGGGAGCGGAAGCAAAGAACACGAACACCGCCATGAAGAGGATCGTGGAGGTCACGTTGCCCATCAACGGGTAAACGATTCCGGGAACAATCATCCCCACGCACGCGAAAATCGTGCACAGGACCTTGCTGTCGGTCCGGCCTCTGCTTCTTTGCAACCAGTCAGCCAGCCAACCCCACAGAAACGTTCCTGTGGGCCCGAAAAAAAGCAGCACCAGCCCATAGATCGCCCCGGCCTCCCCCAACGCCATCCCATGGTTGCGAATCAACAGCGTCGGGGTCCAGGCGAGGTACGCAAGCATGCCCGCGAAGTAGAAGCTGATTCCGGCAATCGTAAGCGTGTAGCTGAACCGGTTGTCCCTGAAATACCGAATGACAACGGCCAGGGGCACTCCCGCACTTTCAGACGACGAACCTCGCCCGGGCGAGCGCACGGTCAGGACCAGTGCGGCTACAAGGACTCCCGGCAGGCCAATTGCGACAAAGACGAGTTGCCAGGTCTCGAAGCGACCGACGAACGGCAGCACGAGATCAAAATCGGAAAACGCGGCGAAGAGCACACCCCCGGCCAACATGGACAACGAGTTGCCGAAAGTGCCGCCGGAGCTGAATATCCCCATCGCCTTGCCGCGCTCATCCGGCGCGAAGTAATCCGCGATGATCGAACAGGCGCCCGGCAGCAACGCGGCCTCTCCCGTCGCGACCAGTGTTCTGGCGATGAGCAGGTGCCAGTATTCCGTGGCCAGGCCGCAACTGGCGGTGGCGATACTCCACACGAAAATGCCGACACTGATGATCAGGCGCCGATTGCCCGCATCGATCATTCGTGCGATCGGCAGCCCCATCACGGAATAAAAGAACGCGAACGTGAACCCGTGCAGGGTGCTCATCAGCGTATCGCTGACCTGAAGGTCGTCCTGAATCGGAACCAGCAGCAGGGACAGGAGCTGTCGGTCGACGATCGAGATCAGGTAGGCGAGAAAGAAGACGGCTACGGCGTACCAGCGCGCCCTGGCCGGATATGCGAGCCCCCGCTGCACTATGGATGCAATATCGGGGCTAGAAGAACATCGTCAGGTTCTTGGCCAGCAGCACGCTCTGGTCGAGGATGATTTTCCGCCGGGCGACCCGGAGTTCGCCCTGGACCCGCTGCAGCGTGTCTTCGCGCCGCCCGATCAGGAAATCCGTTTCCGTTTCGAGGCGGTTTCGATAGACCAGAAACCGGCACTTCGTCACCACCGTCTCGCCCTCGTCGAGCGACGTGACGGAATCCGCGAGTCGAATATTGGTGATGAGGTGCGAGATGCGCGAAATCGGCTCGTCGGCCCAGTGAACGCCGGTCTGGATCTGCCTGACGCGCTTGACCAGCGTCTCCTTGTCATCGTGAAACCAGGCTATGTCGTCTTCGGCGGTGGTGTCCTGATCCCGATTCTTGTACGAGACGTTCTTGCGCATCGGCATCCAGTAGACGATGTCGTCCGTGAGCAGGTCGAGCCATTGGTCGTATTCGCGCTCGTCGAGCAGATCGGCTTCGTGGTGGAAGAAGTCCTCGACCTCTCGCAGCAGGTCGAGATAGGCCAGGCGTTCCGCTGACAGCGCGGTTTGCGTCATGACGCGCGCTCCCAGAACCTGACCGACTTCGCATCGCGCAACTCGTCCCAGCTACCGAGATCCATGTAGTCCGCCCAGCGCTTGTAGAAGAACCGCGGGTTCTGCTCGCTCGTGATGGGCTGTTCGGTCACGACGCCGGGCAGCTCCGAGTGGGGGGAGCCAACGCCGAGCCCGGCCTTGTAATGGTAGGGACGCCGCCGCGCGATCATGCCGCGGCTGGCCTCGCTCGCGTAGTTCCAGTTCTCCATGTCGTCCTGCTCGGTCATGCCGGCCGGGCCCGAATAGCGCATGTAGTACTCGCGCAGGAACTGTTTGACGCTTTCCGGCGCCGACTTGTCGACGAAATACGTTCGCCACATTTCCGTTTCGTTCGTGCCCGTCGGATGGGACACGAGCAGCGTGCGCGGCTGTTGCGCATGGAAGGACATGTTCGGAAAGATCGTGCCGACGAGCGGGCAGGTCCCCGCCTTGTCGCCGAGTTTCTTCAGACGCCGCTCCCAGCAGTGCTGGAAATATTCCGACGTTTCCGGCGACATCGCGTATTCGGTCCGTTCCTGCTTGTTCGGATAGAGGCTGTACAGGATGCCGTGGCCCTCCGGAAAGCCGTTCACGACCAGTTGCCCGAAATCGTCCCGGCGCCCGACCTCGCCGCTCGGGCCGAGGCGGATCAGGTCGACGGACCGGTGGCTCACGCCGTGCAGCCAATCGCCCGAGAAATTCTCGGCAATGAACTTCCAGTTGCACGGCACGCGCCACTTCTGCGTGCTCCCGAGCAGTTCCGTGCCGGCGTCGCTGCCGTCCCATGCGCAAAAACCGTGATCGAACGCGACGGTCGCCTCGCCTAGATACTCCTCGAACGGGGGCGCGTCCTCGTCCCAGGTCGCCCAGATCGTGCCCATGTAGTTGGCCATCTGCGGCACTTCGACGAGCCCCCATTCGGACTTGTCGAACGGCGGCTGGTAGGCGTTGTCGTAGTCCTGCACGCCGACGAGCGTGCCGTCGGTCTTGTAGGTCCAGGCGTGGTAGGGACAGCGGAAGGCGCTGGTATTGCCTTCGTCGTAGCGGCAGACCCGCATGCCGCGATGCGCGCAACTGTTCAGAAAGACGTGGATTTTTCCGGCGAAATCCCGGGTCAGGATGACCGATTCCTCGCCCATTTTCGAAACGAAATAGTCGCCGGGATTCTCGATCTGGCTCTCGTGTCCGATGTAGAGCCAGGCGCGGCTGAAGATTCGCTCCTTTTCCTGTTCGTAGATTTCCGCGTTGACGAAGATTTCGCGGCTGATTTCGCCCTCGGCCATGTCGACCAGACTTCGGGCAGTCAGATTCGTGCTTGTCATGTCAGTTTCGCTCGCAGGTTTTGTTCAGGGCACGATCTTGTGCAGCATCTGCTGCGCCAGGCCCGCGCCCGGCACGGAAATACCCAGGTCGTGCGCCAGTCTGAGACCAAGGTCCAGGTCCTTGTAGAAAACCATCTGTGAATGCGGCCCGAACGAGAGGTCGGACCATTCGTCGGCGATCCAGCTCTGCGCCAGCCCCTCGTTGATGACCTTCTCGAGGATCTTCGGATCGACGCCTGCTTCGACGCCGACCTTCATGCCCTCGTACGCCGCCATCATGTTTACCGTAATGATGATCTGGTGGGCAAGCTTGGCGCGCAGGCCCGCCCCGAGTTCGCCGACGTGCTGGATCTTCGTGCCGGAGACCTCGAACAGCGGCCGGCATTTCTCGAGCGCCTCGGCCGAACCGCCGACCATGTACGACATGGTCTTGTTGATCGCGCCCTTCTCGCTGCCGCTGACCGGAACGTCCATGAGCTCGACGTCCCTCTCCGCGGCGACTACCGCGAGTTTGTCGATCGTCTGCGGCTGGATCGTGCTGTGAACGACGATGATCGTGCCGGGCGCGGCGGTGCTCAACAGGCCGTCGGGACCGGCGATGACCGCTTCCACCTGGGCATCGTTGAGAACGCACGTGAGGACGACATCGGCATGTTCGGCGACTTCCGCATTCGACCTGGCGATCTTTGCCCCCGCGGCGGCCAGTGCTTCAAGAGGCTCGGGGTTGAGGTCGAAGACCATGAGGTCGTAACCCGCATCCGCAAGATTGATGGCCAGGTACTTCCCTTGCATGCCCAGGCCGATATAGCCGACTTTCACAACATGAACCTCCTGATGACCGCAACAAGCCGATACCGGATCGGTAGGCTATTTTGCCAGACATGCGTATCGGTCGCGCGGTTGTCCGGGCTTGCCGAGGCGCGGTGCGCACCGCCCAATCCCGTCCTGGCGCGACCCCTTACGCGGTGTCGGCGGCATTTTCCATTGTCCCTTCGGACTTGACAAGCGTAAAATTCAGAGGCGGTTGCACAGCATCTATACTGTCGTGTTCGTTGGCCCGGTCCGCCGGGGGCCGCCGCCCCAGGGCCGCTGCACGCCGACTCGCGGCACCACCGTTGTGCTCGAACCAATACCTATCGCGAACTCATTGCTCAAGGATTCAGACAATGCCCAGTTCCCAAGCCAATCTGCTGGTCGAAAGCGGAAAACCGCGCTTCTTCAGGGTGGATGACGCCGCCGACATCGGCTTCTCTCCTCCGGACATCCGCATGGGCGAAGCTGTTCGGCTCTGCGTTCGTTCGCTGAGCGGCATGCAGAAGGAAGCGCTCGTCGCTTCGGCGCAAACCGGCGCCGTATGGCGGCTCGCCAGCGACGAAGGCGCGTATCTGGCCGGGCTCGACGAGGCGCCCTGCCCCCTCGCGTTTCTGACCACGGGCATGGTGAGTTCGTACATGAACGAGACGCTCGCGCTCGCCGGGATACGCGGTCTGGCCATCGACGATATCCGCCTGATCCAGGACAATTACTACACGATGAAGGGCTCCGCGCTGCGGGGCACCATGGTCGGAGGCGCGCGCAACGTCGACCTGACGGCACACATATCAAGCGACGCCCCGTGGGAAGACCTCAACGGGCTCCTGCTCGATGCCACTGCGGCATCGCCCCTTAACGGTCTGATGCGCGGATCGAAGGAAAGTCTCTTTACCCTCGTTCACAACGGCCGTGAGATCTCAACGGACCGCGCATTGCCGATCGGGCGCCCCGCGCAACCGGATCCCGGCGATCACTTCGACGCGGCGCGACCCGCCGCGGGAGCATGGTCGGAACTCATCAGCCGTGGCGGCATGACGCCCAAGGCGGAACACAGCGTCACGCTCGCGAACGACAGCCTGACCGACTGGCAGAATCGACTGCTTCACGTGCGCGCCATCTGCACCCTCCGGGAGGACGGCGTCAAGCAGATCGAACAGCAACTGTTCAACCCGCACGGCTCGATCTTCCACTTCCTGTCCGACGAAGCGCCGGAGAACGGCGGCAAGGGGCTCGCGCCTGATGCGGCAAGCTATATCTCCGCCGGTATCGGTTTCTGCTTCATGACCCAGATGGGCCGCTATGCCTCGATCGCGAAAAAGGATCTCAAGAACTACCGGATCATTCAGGACACGCATTTCTCGCTCGGCGGCGCGTCCGGCGGGACGGGCGAGGCCGGCAAAGCCGATCCGGTGGAGACCCACGTCTATCTGGATACGGGCGAAGACGATGATTTCGCACGCCAGGCGCTTGATATGTCGGAGCAGACCTGTTTCCTGCATGCATTCTGCAAGGCGGATCTGAAGACCCGGGTCTCGATTCGGGATTACAGGGACGAGGAACTGCCCGCCGTCGCCGCAAGCTGAGCGGATTCGATCCCGCAATGCGGGCCGTGTCCCTCATGGCCCGGCCGGCGTCCGCATGCTGAAGTCGATCGCCCAGCCGGCCGGGAATTCGCCGAACGCAACGGTTGGCACGCGGTCACCGAACGGCTGACCGCGCTATTGGAACGATTGCGCGAAGATCCGGCTATTCGTCGTCCGTGGCCCAGTACGGTTTCGGCTGCAGCGCGACGTCGGTCAGGATGTTCGGCGTGCCGTCCTCGATCACGAGCGACACCGTGTCCGCCTCCTCATCCAGCGCCACGTCCGCGGCGAGCGACATCGTACCGACCCCGTTGCCGCTGCTGTCGAGCCGCAACTCGATGACCGAATAGTCGATGCTTGTCGTCGCCGTCGTCGTCTCCGGCTCCCACGGCCTGAAGCTGTAGGAACCGACGGCCCTGTCGGTGACGAGCGTAACGAGCTCGCCACCCTCGCCCGTTGCCGTGCGATGCGCGTACTTGATCGCGTATCCGGCGCCGCTGCCGTCTAGCCAGACGGCCCCGACTGACGGCAATTCGGACAGCAGTTCGCTCGCGGTGGGCTCGTCCGGGACATCGGCTACTTCGGCCTCATCGGACTCGTCGGTTTCGTCCGCTTCATCGGCCTCGGCGGCTTCCGCGGGTTCGCCGGATTCGACAACTTCGTCGGACGCCTCGGGCGCGCTGAGTATCGTCGCAACGACCAGGAATCGGTCGTCGTCGTCGGACCACTCGGTCACGACGAATCGAAGGCCCTGCCCATCGGGCGTCATGCCCGTCGTCGTGGCCGTGTAGGTGTCCGGTACGGGCCGATTCTGCGCTGCAACGGTACCGAAGACCGCGAGGAAAGCGATCAGGGCCAGATGCCCGGCGCGTCCGACGAACGCGCGCTCGCCCAGTGCCGGTTTCCGATCCAGGTCTCTCGTCATGATTCTCTCCTTCATTCCCCTGAGCTCTGTTCGCATGCCATTGCGCGCCGGTCGCGCAACTGCAATTGCCACAGAATTACATTTATAGGGGCCGAATCGATCGGTCTCAAGTCTCCACGAGGCCCTCGGCCGACGGGAACCTGTCCGACGGCGCCGATGCGGCGCCGAGCGCGCCGGCCAAGCCGCTTTGCTCATATAATCCGCCGCACACCGCCAGCAGCCCGCCAAAGAATCCCGCGCCGTACCTGAACGCGATCGGGCGCTCGCCGCGGGCTGTCGGGGCCGGAGAGCAGGAGACGTGATCTTGGCGATGAACGATGCTGAACGCGAGGAAGCGGTCGAGAGGCTGATCGGCGCCAACGCGGACAAGCGCCAGGCGCTCCGTCCGTCGGCCAGTTGGCCCGGCATCACGATCGAGGACGCCTACGCGATCTCGAGCGAGGTCGCGCGCCGGCGTGAAGCATCGGGCGCGAAGCTCATCGGCCACAAGATCGGTCTGACCTCGATGGCCATGCAGCGCGCATCGAAGATCGACGAACCCGACTACGGCTACCTGTTCGACGACATGCTCATCGAAGACGGCGCCAAGGTCCGCCATTCGGACTACTGCGTGCCGCGTGTCGAGCTTGAACTCACGTTCATCCTGGGCGAAGCGCTGGCAGGTCCGGGCGTCGGTCTCATCGAAGTACTGCGCGCGACCGAATACGTCGTGCCGTCCATCGAGATCATCGATGCGCGCGTCGACGAGCCGCGCACGATCTGCGACACGATCGCCGACAACGGCGCCGCCGCCGGTATCGTGCTCGGCGGCCGGGCCGTGCGGCCGTTCGACATCGACCTCGCGCGAGTCGGCGGCGTCCTCTACCGCAATGCCGACATCGAGGAGACGGGGCTCGCGGCAGGCGTGCTCGGCAACCCGGCCATGGGCATCGCCTGGCTTGCGAACAAGCTCGCGCCCTTCGGCACGGTGCTCGAGCCCGGCCACATGATGCTGTCCGGATCGTTCGTCCGCCCCGTCTGGGCCGAGCCCAACGACACGATCCGCGCCGATTTCGGCGAGCTCGGCAGCGTATCCGTGCATTTTGTCTGAGAGGCCGCGCGTGGATCTGCCGACAAACGCATTCAAGGCCGCGCTTCGACGCGGCGAACGCCAGATCGGCCTCTGGTCGAATCTGTGCAGCAACATCGCCGCGGAAGTCATCGCCGACGCCGGTTTCGACTGGATCCTGCTCGACACCGAGCATGCGCCGAACGAGGCGCCGGGCCTGCTGTCCCAGCTACAGGCGATGAGCCGGGGCACGGCCACGCCAATCGTTCGCCCTGCATGGAACGACGCCGTGCTGATCAAGCGCGTCCTCGACATCGGCGCGCTCGGCCTGCTCGTGCCGTACGTGCAGGACGCCGCCGAGGCCGAGCAGGCCGTCGCCGCGGTGCGTTATCCGCCGCGCGGCGTGCGCGGTGTGGCGGGCGCCGTCCGCGCGGCACGCTACGGCCGCGTCAAGGACTACCTGCAGCATGCCGATGAGGAAATCTGCCTGCTCGTGCAGGTCGAGACGCGTTCCGCGCTCCACCGCCTTGAGGAAATCGCGGCCGTCGACGGCGTCGACGGCGTCTTCATCGGCCCGTCCGATCTCGCGGCCTCGTTCGGCCACATTGGCAACCCGAACCACGAAGATGTGCAAGCCGCGATCCGCGATGCCGCGGAACGCCTCGCGGCCGCCGGCACGCCGTCCGGCATCCTCGCCACGGCGCCCGACGACGCCGAACGTTATATCGACTGGGGCTACCGCTTCGTTGCCGTGGGTTCGGACCTTGGGTTGCTCGCACGCGGCGCCAACGCCCTCGCCCGCTCGTTCCAACGCTAGCAGCCCGCGCCGCAGGTCTTCACGGCTCGAATCCGCGTTGGGCGGAAGACCGCCTCGCCGAAGACGGCTGATTGGGCGGAAGACCGCCTCGCCAAAGACGGCTGATTGAGCGAAACGCCTGGCCGAAAACGGCCGATCGCAACTTCCGGCAGCGCAGGTTCCCGGCGGCTGACCGGGTCCCGGGGCAGGCGTATACTGGGGAGTGTCGATCCGGTCAGTGAGGCTTCGGCGTATGCGTCGTTCGATCCGTCCGTTCGCCACCGCCATTGCGGCATTCGTCACAGGCGTCACGGCGTTCATCGTCGGGCTCGCCACGCTCGCGCCCGGCATCGCCGACGCCCACCACTCGATCTCGGGCGTCTACTTCACGCGGCGCGAAGCGACGATCGAGGGCGTCATCAACGAGTTTCACTTCGTCAGGCCGCATCCCTACATGTTCCTGACGGTAAGTGCGGAGCCCGGCGAGCCGCAGAGGTGGCGGCTCGAACTCGACAACCGGTTCGAGCTTGAGCGGATCGGCATCGGGGAAGACACCTTCAGGCCCGGCGACCGGGTCGTCGCCACCGGCCATCCCGGACGCGACGAGGCTGAATGGCTCTACGTTCGCCGGCTCGACCGCGCGGCTGACGGCCTGCGTTACGAGCAGGTCGGCCGCTCGCCCAGGGTCAATGTCGACGCGACGACTGCCCAGCCCTGACAGCCCGCGACAGATCAACGCGGCGCAGCAAGTTGGGCGCGCTGCACGCCTGACGACGCGAGACAATTCGGCGCACCGCCAATCTCGCCAGACACATTTGGTATAAACAACCCCGGACCAGGATCGCAATCCCAGGAGAGGCTCACTATGCGCATCAGCACCCTGCTCGTCCCGTTCGCACCGCTCGCGCTCCTCGCGGCGCACTACGCCCCCGCACAGATTACCGACCCGCTGCCCGACCCCGTGGCAAAAAAGGGGACCGAGGTCGAAATCCGCGATGTCGTCCGGCTACCGCGCACGCTGGGACAGCTTCACGCGAGCCAGGACGTGAATCCCGCCGGCTGGGCGCGCGTGAGCTTCGTGCGCGACCGGCCCGACGGTCGCCGCTTCGCCAACGACCAGCGCGGCTACCTGTACGAGCTGCACGACGACGGCGAACTCACCCTGTACGCGGATTTCTCCGCCGCGTTTCCGCTCGCCGTCTACAACCGGCTCGAAAGCGGCTTCATCGGCTTCGATTTTCATCCGGAGTTCGCCGACAACGGACTCTTCTACACCGTGCACGGCGAGTGGTCCTTCGCCAATCCGCGCGAGCCCGACTTCATCCCGCCGGGCTACGGCGATAGCGACGTCACGCATCACAATGTCATCACCGAGTGGCGCACGAACGATCCGGCGGCGAGCGCCTTCGACGGCACGCGGCGCGAACTGCTGCGCGTCGCGTTCGTGACCGCCAACATGTCGCACCCGTTCGGCTACGTCGGCTTCAATCCGACCGCCGAACCCGGCGATCCCGACTACGGCCTGATCTACACGAGCGGCAGCGATCTCGGCTTCAGCAACGGCGGCGGGCCGAATGCCAACAATCCCACGCAGACGCAGCGGACGGACTCCGTCGTCACGGCGATCCTGCGCATCGACCCGCGCAGTCCCTCCGAAACCGGCGGGATCAAGGGGCTCGGCGATTACACGATCCCGGAGATTAACCACTTTCAGGCCGACGGCGATCCCGACACGCTCGGCGAAATCTACGCCCACGGCTTTCGCAACGCCCACCGCATCTCCTGGGACCTGACCGACGGCACGATGTTCGCGCTCGACATCGGCATGAACCACATCGAGGAGGTCAACATCGTCCACGAAGGCGGCAACTACGGCTGGATGGACCGCGAAGGCTACTGGGAGAACGGCATGATCCGTCCGGGCGGCGCGCTCAACCAGCTCTACGAGCTGCCCGCCGACGTGCTCGACGGCAGCACCGAAGACGAATACACCTACCCGGTCGCGATCTACGACCACAACGAGGGACGCGCGATCAGCGGCGGTTTCGCCTACCACGGCGAGATCGAAGCGCTGCGCGGCAAGTTCGTGTTCGGCGACCTGCAGCGCGGACGGGTTTTCGCGGCCGATCTCGATGCGCTCAAGGCCGCCGACGACGGCGTTCCGGGCACGGTCGCGCCGGTCGAGGAAGTGCAGCTCTTCGTGCGCGACGAGAACGGCAACCCCGTCTACGTCTCGTTCCGCGATCTGATCGATGAGGCGAATGGCGTTGAGTCGACACGGGCCGACATGCACCTGAGCCGTAGCCGGGACGGCGAGATTTTCGTCACCTCGCGTCAGGACGGCTGGATACGGATGCTCGTGCCCTGAGCTGTCCGGCAGTTTCGTCGCTGACGGCTGCCTGCGGGCCGGCCGCTGTAAGCCGTTGCTTTCCGGGCAGTACCACCGAATATCCCACAAGTCGCTTGCAGCCGGCCGGCGCGGGTGCGCAACGGGACGCCCGATTCAGTGGATGGCTCAGACAAACATGTCGAACGGTTTGAAGTCGCCCTTGAGCAGCTCGTCCGTGCCGGCGTAACCGAGCCAGCCGCCGACCACGGTCGCGTAGACCCGGCGGAAATCCGACGTGTGGACGAGGTTGTCGCCGTCGTCGAGCTCGGTCAGGCTCGGAATCTCGCCGTAGTGCCCGCCGCGCACGCCGTTGCCGGCCACGAACATGAGGTTCGCCGTGCCGTGGTCCGTGCCGAGGCTCACGTTCTCGGGAACGCGCCGGCCAAACTCCGAGAAGATCATCACGATGACGTCGTCGGCCCGGCCGATGCGTTCGAGATCCCTGAGGAACGCCGAAACCGCGTCTGAGGTGTAGGTCAGCAGGCGGCGGTGCACGTTGCCCTGAAAGACATGGGTGTCGAACGCGTTGTTGCGATAGGACGTGTAGTAGAGACGGGTCGGCATGCCCGCCTCGATGAGCGACACGACTTTCGGCAGATCCAGACCCGTGACGCCGTAATCGACGGGCGAGCGGTAATTCGCCCAGGCTTCGCGCACGAGTGACGACGCATCCTTCGCGCTTCGCGCGATGGCATGCAGGAAGCGGCGTGACGGATTGTCGATCGCCCCTGTGTGCGCCGTGGAATCGAGCACCTCGCGCTGTTCGAAGAACGCATCGCGCGAGAACCTGTTCGGGTCGTCGAAGACGACGGGGACGTGCCGGGCGCTGCGCACGGCCAGCGACTGCCGCGCGCCGATGTTGACGAGGAAATTCGGCGGCGCATCGGGAGCCATCGCGTCGGCCGTGCGGCCGACCCAGCCATACGGTTCGCCGCTGTTCGGCGCCGCCGTGTGCCAGTAGGACATCGACGTGAAGTGCGAGAACGACGGATTGTCGTAGCCGCAGCCATGCACGACCGCGAGTTTGCCGTCCTTGAACAGCCTTTCGAACCCGACCATGCCGCCGCTGAAGCCGAAGTGATCGTCGATGGGCAGCAGTTCCTCCTTCGGGATACCGATCGACGGCCGGTGCCGGTAGTAGGCGTCGTCGCCGTAGGGCACGAGCGTGTTGAGCCCGTCGTTGCCGCCGGAGAGTTCGAGCACGACGAGAATCCTGCCGTCGGCTGCGGCCTCGGCCGCGAGCCTCGAAGCCGCCTGCGCGAAAAGCGGCGGTGTGCGCAGGGCGGCGCCGACGCCGAGTCCGCACAGGCCTGCCCTGAGAACGGTCCTGCGGTCGGTCAAGCTCAGACGATCGCGTTTCATGCCTGTTTACCTCTCTGATCTCGTCGCGCTCACGCCAGCTGATACTCGGGCTGACTCATGAGCAGGTGCAGCACGAGCCGCAGCGCGTCTTCCATGTAGGTCTCGGCCGTCGCGATATCCGAAGTGCCGAGTTGCTCGTCGAGAAACGCAACGAGCATCAGGCGCACATCGTCGCCCGGCGCCACGCGCATGAAGCGGTGGATGAAATGGTCGATGACCTCGGTCGTGTTGCTGAGTTGCGCATCGATCACGATCCGGCTCAGGTCGACGTTCGCGGTATCGCGTGGAGTCGCTTTGACCCGGTCGATCGCCATCTGCCAGCCGCGGAAGCTGCCATAGCGCGTGTTGAAGTCCTCGTCCCGGTCCGCGAGCATGTTCGACTCGGCGATGACGGCCGTGTCGGCATCGGGCATCGTCGCCAAGGTGATGTCGAGCCCGTCGCGGATGTTGCGCGCGACCCGCTGGATCTCTCCGCTGCCGTTGACCCGGTCGGGCGCCCGGAAGTTGATGTCCGGAAAGAGCACGTCGCGCGCGAAGTTGCCGCGCTCGAGCAGCAGGCCCGGCGTGATCCAGCTTCGCCCGTGAGCCCAGCCGGCGACGGTCGGCGGGAAGAACAGGCGCTGGCCGAGCGCGCTCGTGGCGGAGTTGAAGTCCGGAATTCCGGGCGCGCCGGCCAGCCCGAGCTTGCGGTAGGTCGACACCACGAGCTGCACGGGGCTCTTGATCTGCGCGCCGACCGTCTCCGGCGCGTAGAAGTCGCGCGACAGGAAGATCGTCTCGAGCAGGGGCCGAACCTCGTAGCCACCGTCGCGGAACACGGCGCCGAGTTCAGCCTGAAGCTCCGGCGAGAGCTCCTGGCGGGCAAAAAAGCGATAGATCTTGCCGGCGATGAACTCGGCCGTGACCGGCTGCTCCATGATGATGTCGATCACTTCGACGCCGTCGAAACGGCCGGTCTTGCCGAGGAAGGTCTTCTCGCCGTCGTCGTGCTGCGCTTCGTTGACGACGAACCGAAGGTCTTCGTAGTTCCAGCCCGTGAAGGCGCGCGCGGCTTCGCGGATGTCGCGCTCGCTGTAGTTGCCGGCGCCCATCGTGAACAGTTCCATGATCTCGCGCGCGAAGTTCTCGTTCGGAGCGCCCTTGACGTTCACGCCCGCGTCGAGGAACGACAGCATGCCGGGATCCCGAGCGATCGAGACCATGAGATCGCGGAAGCTGCCGAGCCCGTCGCGCTGGTAGAGTTCTAGCTGGCCCAGGTGCTTGCGGTAGTCGCGCACCTTGTTCTCGCCGACGGCGAAGTGACCGTGCCAGAACAGCGCCATCTTCTCCTCGAGCGGCCGCGGACTGCCGACCATGCGGCCCGCCCACCAGTAGGCGACGCGCTGCGTCTCGAGCAGGCTCGCCCGGAGCCAGTAGAAGAACTTGTTGACGACAGGCTGCAGCCGCCGGTTGCCGCTCGGTTTGACCTTGATGCCGAGCGCTTCGCCGGTCTCCTTCGCAAGCGCAGTCACGGCCGGCCGGCTCGGCGGAAACGGCTCGAGCCCGGGATCGTGAATGTCGGAATGCTCGAACGGCGGGAGGTCTGCGGCGTCAACGCCATCGAAATGAACGAGCCGCCGAACGGCTTCGGACGGCGTGAGCCTTGCAAGTTCCTCGATCTCGGCCGGAGTGCCGCCGAACCCGGCGCGTTCGAGCAGATGCGCGGCGAACTCGTAATTCCAGTCGGCCGCGTCGATCGCCGCGAGATCGCCCTGCCAGGCGGCCCGATCGGGAGTCTGGCCGTGCGTAACACCGCCGGTCAGCCCTACGGCCAACACGGCCGCGGCTTGCACGGCAAGCAGGCGTTTTCGTTCAGTCATGCGAAAGCTCCCCGTTCATCGCTGCCGCTCTACGCTCGAAGCCTGAGCCGATAGTATAAAATGCGCTGCCGAGCCCGCCACATCTTTCGCGCACGACGCTTCGGTTCCGGCAAGCGCCGATCGAGCCAAAGCAACGCCGGTTGACCATGCCCAAAGTCCTGATCAGCGACAAACTTTCCCCAACGGCGATCGAGCTCTTCAAGGCGCGCGGCATCGAGGCCGATTTCAGGCCCGGGCTCGAACACGACGAACTGATCGAGATCATTGACGGCTTCGACGGGCTCGCGGTCCGCTCGGCGACGACGGTTTCCGCCGACGTCATCGAGGCGGCCGCGAATCTCAAGGTGATCGGCCGCGCGGGCATCGGCATCGACAACATCGATCTCGCGGCGGCGACGAAGAAGGGCATCGTGATCATGAACACGCCTTTCGGGAACTCGATTACGACGGCGGAACACACGATCGCGATGATGTTCGCAGCGGCGCGCCAGATTCCCGCCGCGGATGTCTCGACCCAGGCCGGCAAATGGGAAAAGAACCGCTTCCTGGGCGTGGAGCTTTACGGCAAGACGCTCGGCCTCATCGGCTGCGGCACCATCGGCTCGATCGTCGCCGACCGGGCGCGCGGCCTCAACATGAAGGTCATCGTCTACGACCCGTTCATCACGCCGGAGCGGGCCGTGGCGCTCGGCGTGGAGAAAGTCGAGCTCGACGCGCTGCTCAAGCGTTCGGACGTGATTTCGCTGCACGCGCCGTTGAACGACCAGACGCGCAATATCCTCTCGGCCGCGAATCTCGCCAAAACCAAATCCGGCGTCGTCGTCGTCAACGTCGCGCGCGGCGGGCTCATGGACGAGACGGCGTTGCGCGAGCTGCTCGAAAGCGGCCATGCCGCCGCGGCGGCCTGCGACGTCTTCAGCGAAGAACCGGCGGCGGACAACGTGCTGTTCGATGCACCGAACTTCATCGCCACGCCGCACATGGGCTCATCGACCGCCGAAGCACAGGAAAACGTGGCCCGCCAGATCGCCGAGCAGATGAGCGACTACCTGCTCACGGGCTCGATCACGAACGCCCTCAACATGCCGTCGATCTCCGCTGAGGAGGCGCCGCGCCTGCAGCCCTTCGTCGAACTCGCCGAGAAGCTCGGCAGCTTCGCGGGCCAGACCGCCGATGACGGCGTCTCTGCCATCGAGCTCGAGTTCGAAGGCCAGGTGACGGAGCTCAATACCAAGCCGATCGAGGCGGCGGCCATTACCGGGGTGCTGAGGTCGATATTGCAGGACGTCAACATGGTCTCGGCGCCGGCGATCCTCAAGGAACGCGGCATCCCGCTGGTCGTCTCCAAGACCGAGACTTCGCCGATTTACGAGAGCCTGATCCGGGTCAGGGTACTCACAGGCAAGGCCTGGCGCCGACCCGCCGGCGCCGTGCTCGCGGGCACGCCGAAAATCGTCGAGGTCAGGGGCATTGCGCTCGAGGCCGAGTTCGCGCCGGTGACGCTCTTCACCTACAACGCGGATGTGCCCGGATTCATCGGGGCGCTCGGAACGATACTCGGCGAGGCCGACATCAATATCGGCACCCTGCACCTCGGCCGCAAGCGCGCGCGCAAGCAGGCCGTTGCCATCGTCGGCGTCGACGAGCTCCCGCCGCACGAGATCATCAGCGAGATCCGCAGCCTGCCGCATGTGCGTTACGCGAAGGTGCTGAGGTTCTGAGCGGCCGGCTGCAAACGGCCGGACCGGGCTCTCGGCGCGCGGCGGGCTGCTTCCCGGCGCCTATCCCTGCGCTTCGGCGCTCAGCGCCTTGAGTCTCGCCTTGCGCTTGGCTTCGAGCAGCCAGTGCGGACAGGCCTGCTGGTCGGCATAGAGAATCTCGCACTCGTCACAGCGCACGCACTCGGCCATGATGATCTTGCGTTCGCGAATGGCCCCCCACTCGCACGTCTTCTCGCAGAGCGCGCACTGGCTGCACTCCGACCAACGCTTGATGCGGAACACCGTCAACGTCGACACGAGCCCGAGCGCGGCGCCGAGCGGACACAGGAAGCGGCAGTAGAAATTGCGCACGAAGACGCTCACGACGAGCAGGGCGCCGAGCATGACCCAGAGCAGGGTCGACGCGTCGAGCGTGAACATCCAGAACGGCTCGATATAGCGGTAGAACTGGATCTCGCGCGTGACGAGATAGTAGCCGACCGCGGCGAAGAGGATCGCGTACTTGATGTAGCCCGCCCGGTGCTCGAGCTTCTCGGGGATTTCGATTTGCCATCTCGACGGCACGACGGCATCGATGAGCTGGGTCAGCGCGCCGAAAGCGCAGACCCTGCCGCAGTAGACCCGGCCCCAGAGCACGAGCGTGACCACGGTGAACACGGCAAACGCGTACCAGGCCATGTTGTAGGAAAAAATGGGCAGATTGCCGGTCAGCGTACTGAAAATGTTGACGACCGACAGGAGCTGGCTCTTGTAGAAGCCCATGTAGGCCACCGAGACCACGAGCGTCACGTATTTGAGCGGGATGCTCTTGCGCAGGAAGCTGACCATCGCGAGCGTCGCGAACGCCGCGAACAGGCCGATGTCGAGCGCCTGATCGCCGAACAACTCGAAGAGCGTCGGTTCGACCTCCTCGAAATCGTCGAAGTTCCAGCCGTCGTCCGCGGCTTCGCCCTGCGCACGCAGGGCGCCGACCGGGGCTGCCACGAGGGCGAGCGTAGGGAAGGCAGTCCAGACGAAGCCGGCGGCTGCCCGGGTGAAGCGGGTAGCGGCGCGGCCGAAACGGACAGCGGTCCAGCCGAAGGCGGCGACCCTGCGCAAGCGGCTGGCGGCACGACAGTCGACGATCACTGTTCCGGCGGAACCAGGTGGGCGCGGGCGGCGCGGCGCGAGCTGTTCCTGACGGCGCGGCTTGCGCTTCTGATGGTGATGGTCGCCCGCGAGATCGAGTCGATGTCCTCGCCGACCCGGAAGCGGTCACGAATGTTCTTGTGCTCGAACTGGGCGACGAACGAAGGCAGGTCGATCGAGAAGTAGCCGTACGGTTCGCGGTGTTCGGTTATGAAGACGCGCGTGATTACGCCCCGGGTATCCATGCCGACGAGCACCTTGATCGGCCCGTCGTAGCCGCGCTCGAGCGGATCGAGTTCCGTGGTCCAGAAGGCGAGCCCCAGAAGCTCCGGTTCGCCGCTGGAGCCCACGGCCCCATAGGCCTTGTAGTGCGGCGGGTCGCCCTCCTTCGTCGAAAAGTCCACGGCGCCGGGAAAGAGCTGCTCGAGCTGCCGGCGCAGCGCATCGTCGCCATCCTGACCATTGACCGATCCCGCGCCAAGCACGGCGAACGCGGCCATGAGCAATACGATTCGAAACACGGGGGCCTCCTCCGACCGTGGATTATCATGGGCTTAATGAGCCCGGTCAATTTCGGCCGCGGACGCGTCCGGGCGGCACTGTGGATTGGCCAAATGCCGATCAACGTGCACAATACCGGACTCATGAAAACAACAAACATCAGACGCATCCTGCTGCTTCCCCTGGCTCTGGCCGGCACGCTGATCGTCGGCGCCCTCGACGATGCGGAGGGGCAGTCCCGCATGCTCATGCTCAGGCTCGAGGGCGCATCGCGGCTCGACTGCACGTTCTCGACGCTCGCCATGGGCGACTGGGACGATCCTGCGACGACCGTGGAGGTCACCCCGTCGGAGTTCGAGCTCGCGTTCTTCGACATCGACGTCGAGGAAGGCACGGCCGAGGCCGAGGGGCAGTTCGGCTCGTCGTATATCGTCCTGCGGTACCAGTCGGGCTACCTGCACCTCATGCAGATGCTCGGCGCCGGGCCGCTGCGGTTGACGACCGTGCTCGCCCAGGAACTCGAGGACGGGCGATTCATGGCCATCCACACGCGTCACGAGTATTCGCCGACGATCCTGCCGGGGTTTACTTCGCGGCCGGAGATGTATGTCGGGGGCTGTATCGTCGGTCGGTAGGTGAATGCGGGCCGAGCCGCCTACCGGCCGATGACCGCTCCGGCGGGGCTCGCGAATTCGTAGTTCGGCAAGGCGAACGCGACGAGCGTCGTCCCGGACGGGATCACGATGTACTGCCGGCCGTCGAGCATGTAGGTCATGGCGGCCGCGCCCCAGATCCGCGAACCCGTGGGGTAGTACCACAGGTTCTCGCCGGTGGCGCCGTCGAACGCCGTGAAGTTGCCCTGGTGGTCGCCGGCGAAGACCAGGCCCGCGGCCGTGCTCATGACGCCGGCCATCGTCGCTGACGGGTAGCGGAACTCCCAGCGGCGCTCGCCGGTCATCACATCGATCGCGCGAAGCGCACCGTATTCGGCATCGCGGTCTGTCCACACGACTCCGCCCATCGTCGCTTCGCCGCGTACGTATTCGGGCTCGAAAGGCACGTAGCTCGAGCAGGTCTCGCGCGCGTTCACGAAGAAGAGCCCGAGCGCCGGGTCGTAGGTCGGGGGCATGAAGTTCGTGGCGCCCCACTGGTCGGGCAGGCAGCCGCCGCTGCCGTCGTTATTGAGCACGATGGGACGGCCGTCGGCGCCGATTTCACGAGCCCAGGTCGTGTCGGTGTAGGGTTCCGCCAACAGCAGTTCGCCGTCCGTGCGGTCGAGCACGTAGAAGAAGCCGTTGCGGTTGGCCACCATGACGACCCTGCGTTCCTCGCCGTCGATCGTGAGTTGGGCCTGCACGGGAACGTGATTGGAATCCCAGTCGTGGATGTCGTGCGGCGTGAACTGGTAGTGCCACTTGAGTTCGCCGGTCGCGCCTTCGAGGGCGACGATCGCGGCGGTGTACAGGTTGTCGCCGAGGCGCGAGGCGCCGTAAAAATCCGGGTTCGGGTTGCCCGTACCCCAATAGAGCAGATCGAGTTCGGGATCGTAGCTGCCGGTCATCCACGTGGCGCCGCCGCCCTGCATCGCCGCTTCCTCGTTCGGCCAGGTCTCGCTGCCGGGCTCGCCCCAGTCCGGAATCGTGTAGAAGCGCCAGATGAGATCGCCCGTCGCCGGATCGTAGGCGTCGATGAAGCCGCGGGTCGGGTATTCCCCGCCCGAGATGCCGACGATGACCTTGTCGTCGATGACGAGCGGCGCTAGCGTCGCGGCATGGCCGATCTCGTAGTCCGCGAGCACGACATCCCAGAGCACGTCGCCCGTGCGCCGGTCGAATGCGAGCAGATGCGCATCGAGCGTCACCATGAACAGGCGATTGCCCAACATGCCGAAACCGCGGTTGACCGGCGCGCTCCGGCCATAGGTCAGGTTGTCGGGCAGGTCGCGCTGATAGGTCCAGAACGGCCGGCCCGTGCGCGCGTCGAGCGCCCAGGCGAAATTGTTCGAGCCCGTCACGTAGAGCACGCCGTCGTAGAGCAATGGCGTGGTTTCGAAGCCGCGTCCGCGTGTCAGCGTGCCGGTCTGAAACGTCCAGGCCGGAGCCAGGCGGTAGATGTTCTCGCGGTCGATCTGCGTGAGCGGGCTGTGGCGGCGGCCGCTGTAGTCTCCCGAGAAGGTCAGCCAGCCCGACTGATCGTCGAAGCCGCGCAGGATGTCCGCGTAGCTCACACCGGGATCGGACGGATCGCCCGGCACGATTTCCGAAGGCGCGCTCCGCGCGAAAGGTATCGCGTCACTTTCGTCCGAGGGCTCGCTCTGCGCGAGCAGTACGCCCGGAGCCGTCGCCGTGAGCACGAATCCGGCCGCAATCGCGAAAACTGATCTCATCGACATCGGCGGCACTCCTCAATGGGCAGCGGAAGCATCCACGCGCTGCGTGGCCAGAAAGGCGAGCAGGTCGTCGAGCTCACGCTCGCTCAGGCGCAGCCTGCCGAAACGCGGCATGAGCGACTCGTCCTCGTGGACGAACCTGCGCAGATTCGCCTTGAGATAGCCCTGCAAACGCGCATCGGTGTCGACGACCTGGATCGAGAATGCATCCTCGCCCTTGACGACGCCTTCGATGCGTTCGCCGTTGGCCGCGACGAGCGTGACCGTGCGGTACCCAAGCGCCATCGCCGCGCTCGGATCGCGTATCGACCCGATGAGCGCCTCGCGGGAACGTACCGCGGCGATGTTCGAAAGATCGGGCCCCAATGTGCCGCCAGCGCCGTTCACGCGATGACACTCCCCGCAGTTCGCGGCGAAAATCTCCCGGCCGATTTCCGCATCGCCGTCGCCGGCGTCGAACGGCGGTACCGTGCTGATGTCCCTGAGGTAGGCGACCATCGCCCACAGTTCCTCGTCGGGCGCGAAACTCGGCGGCATGACGGCGCCGTCGACACCCTCGCGGATCGTGTCGAACACGGCCTCGTCGTTGGTGCCCTCGAGCCAGAGCATCGTGACATCCGGCCCGGTCGCGCCCTTGCCGTCGGCGCCGTGGCATGCGGCGCAGCGATTGGCATAGAGCCTCTCTCCCGCGCGGATCGCACGCGCGTCGCCTTCGAAGGGATTGCTGACCTGCGCGCCGGCATGCAGCGGAACGGCGATGCAGACGATCGCAAGTACGTGGCTGAGCGTGCTTTTCACAGCTTCGGGGTCCCCCCTGACGAGCGCCGGTAAGTATACGTCCCAAGGCTGATTTCGGCACGGGGACAAGGTCCGGTGGCGCCCCACGTGCAAGGACGCGGCCGTTCGTGGCATATTTTCCCGGCAGCCGTCACAAATAACACACGACATGAACCAACCCGGGATTGCATCCCTGTCCTCGCTTGCGGCCGCTGCGGCGCTCCTGGCCCTGGCGGTCGCCGCGCACGGCCAACCCTCGGGCACTGCCCTGCCGGACCACGACCAACTGCCCGACTGGAGCGGCGTGTGGCAGATGACGAGCAATACGGTATTCGACCAGGCAACCGTCGAACCGCCCGGCGGCAGCTCCAATACGCCCGGCACGCGCGAGTATCCGCCCTACAACGACGAGTGGGAAGCGAAGTACGCGACGAACCGGGAACTCGTGCGGCAGGGCCGGTTTCCCGACCCGATCACGACCTGCGGAACGCCGACGGGCTTCCCTCGCATGATGAACCTGCCCGGCGCCTACGAGTTCGTGCTCAGGCCCGAGGGGCTCTGGATCCTGACCGAGGACGGGCCGAACATCATGCGCATCGCCACCGACGGTCGCGAGCATCCGGGCCCGAACGACCGCTGGCCGACCTTCAGCGGCGAGTCGGTCGGCTACTGGGACGACGACACGCTCGTGTTCGAGACGATCAGCCTCAAGGGCGACGGCGACACGATCCTCGACCGCACGGGCCTCGTGCTTAGCGAGCAGGCGCGGATCGTGACGCGCATGCGCAGCATCGAACCCGACCTCATCGAAGCGCGCTTCACGATCGAGGACAGCGAAGCGCTCGTCGAGCCCTGGAACGTCGTCAAGCAATACCGCCGGCTCGAGCCCGGCACGCGCATGTTCGAGTTCGCCTGCGCCGAGAACAACCGCAACCCGGTCGACGCATCGGGACGGACGTTGACGCTCGACGCCGAGGGCAACGTCCTCGATCAGCAGTGAGGAGCCACCGACATGAACGCCAGCAAACCACCATTGCACTTTGCCGCTTCCAGCCTGACCGCAGCCGTCGCGGCCGCGGCGGCGATCATCCTCGCCTCTGTATCCGGACCCGCCCTGGCCCACCACGCAGCGTCGATGTTCGACCGCGAGCGGACGGTCGAACTCACGGGCACGGTGCGCGAGTTCCAGTGGACGAACCCACACATCTGGATCCAGATCCAGATCGCGAACGAAGCCGGCGATACCGAGGAATGGAGCGTCGAGGGCGGTGTCCCGAACCGGCTCTTTCGCGCGGGCTGGCGTCCGAACAGCTTCGAGCCCGGCGACGAGGTCACGATCCGCGGCTTTCCGATGCGCGACGGCGGGCGGGCTGCGCTCTTCATCGGCGCAAGGCTTCCCGACGGGTCAACGCTCGGACGCTACGAGTAGCGTCCGCCGCGCCGGCAAGCGATCCATTCAGTGGCAGGCGGCTACGCGCGATGAACGGAAGTGTCTGATGGGCCTGCGGGCGCTCCTGCTATCCTTGCGAAAATCAGGCGATAGCGACAAACGCAACATCAATTCATCAAGGGAGACACTCAAGTCATGATCAGGAAATCTGTCGGCGCGGCAACGCTGTGCGCCGTGGCATATCTGATGGTTTCCGGCGCCGGCGCGCAGCTTCCGATGCTGAGCGAAGAAGAGCGCCAGGCCAACATCGAGCTCGGGCTCGCGCACGACACGGCCTTCGCACTTTACGAAACGCTGCACGAGCGGGCCGGCGGCGGCGACCGTCTCGAGTGGGACGCGCTGCCTGACTGGTCCGGCGTCTGGTCGCGGCCGATCGAGCACATCGCGCTGTTCGACCCGCTGCAGAGCCGCGCGGAACCGCCCACTGCGCAACTGACCCCCGACTACCAAGCGATGCTCGACCGCAAGATCGAGATGGTCAGCCAGGGTTTCGAATACGATCCGCTCGGCCGCTGCGACCCACCGGGCGTGCCGCGCTGGTTCACCGAACCGTTCCTGCGCGAGCACGTGATCACCCCCGACCAGACGTGGCTGCTCAACGAAGTCGCGAACGAAGTGCGCCGCGTCTACACCGACGGCCGCAGCCATCTGCCGGAGGTAGACCGCTTCCCGACCTGGGACGGCGACTCGATCGGGTTCTGGGACGGCGGCAAGCTCGTCATCCACACGAACCAACTCTCACCCGGCCAGTACACGCGTGGTCAGCCCGACTACAGCGACCAGATCGAAATCGTCGAAATCTGGGAGAAAGTCGACGAAGACAGCATCGTCGTCGATGTCTGGGCCTACGACCCGCCGGCGCTCGCCGCGCCCTGGTACGTCAGGCAGCATTACCAAAAGCTGTCGAACGACGACGGAAGCCTGCGCATCCATTTCTGGCACTGTTTCGAGAACCAGAACAACGACGTATTCGAGACTGAAGAAGGCGGCACCGACTTCGTCGACTTCGACTTTACCGACCTCGACGACGACTGATACGGGAACTTCCGACCGCACAGGAAGGCGGTTATCGCGCAGGGTTCGTGGGGCGAAGCGGTTTGAGCCTCTCCGCTGGTTCAGCCCGTGGCCTCGAGCACGAGTTCCCTGTCGCCGCTGCCTGTCTCCCCGAACTGCAGGCTCGCAAGCCGCGCGTAGACTGAATCGCGCTTCACGAGTTCGTCGTGCGTCCCGATGTCGACGATGCGCCCGTGGTCCATGACGACGGTTCGGCGCGCCTCGAGCACGGTCGCGAGCCTGTGCGCGATGACGATCGTCGTTCGCCCTTCCGCGAGACGTTCGAGCGCTTCCTGAACTAGACGTTCGTTCTCGGCGTCGAGCGAACTCGTCGCCTCGTCGAGCAGCAGGATCGGCGGGTCCTTGAGGATGGCGCGGGCGATCGCGATGCGTTGCCGCTGACCGCCCGACAGGCGCGTGCCGCGTTCGCCGAGGAAGGTGTCGTAGCCTGACGGCAACTGCCGGATGAAATCGTCGGCCGCGGCAGCGCGGGCGGCGGCCTCGATCTCGTCGTCGCTCGCGTCCGGCCGGCCGTAGCGGATGTTCTCCCGTACCGACGTTCCGAAAATGACGGTTTCCTGGGGAACGAGACCGATCCGCGCCCGCACGGCGCGCGGATCGGCCTGCGCGATGTCGACGCCGTCGATCCGAATGATGCCCGATTGCGGATCGTAGAAGCGCAGCAACAATCCGAACAGCGTGCTCTTGCCCGCGCCCGACGGGCCGACGACAGCGAGCCGTTCACCGCTTTCGACCGACAGATCGAAGCCCTCGATGGCCATCGTGCCGGGCCGCGAGGGATAACTGAACGTAACCGACTCGAAACGGATGCTGCCCTCGCTGACCGCGGGGAAGGCGACCGGCTCCGGCGGGGCGACGATCTCGGGACTGGCCTGCAGCAGTTCGACGAGCCGCTCCATCGCGCCCGCCGCGCGCTGCACTTCCCCCCACATTTCGCTCAAGCCCGCCGCGGAACCTGCCGCGAAGATCGCATAGAGCAGGAATTGCCCGAGCTGCCCTGCGCTCATGCCGCCCGTGAGCACCGACTGCGTGCCGAGCCAGAGCACGAAGGTGATGGCGCCGAAAATGAACAGGATCGCAGTCGCCGTCAGCAGCGACCGTACGCGGATTCTGCGCACGGCCACGCGAAAGGCCGTCATGACGGCCTCGCGGTACTGCTCGCTCAGCAGCCGTTCGAGCGTGAACGCCTGCACGATCGAGATCGCGTTGAGCGATTCGCCGGCGAGCCCGCTCGTATCGGCGATCCGGTCCTGACTCGCCCTCGACAGTACGCGCAGGCGCCGGCCAAGCACGATGATCGGCACGAGCACGAGCGGCACGAGGACCAGGATCACGCCTGCAAGCCGCGGGCTCGTCACGGCCAGCATCACCGTGGCGCCGGCAAGCGTCACGGCCGAGCGTATGACGATCGACAGGCCCGCGCCCGTGATCGACTGGATCAGCGTCGTGTCCGTGGTCAGACGGGACAGGATCTCGCCGGTCTTGGTCACCTCGAAGAACGGCGCATCGAGCTTGACCACGTGCCGATAGACGGCCGCGCGGATGTCCGCGACCACGCGCTCGCCGAGCCACATGACGAGATAGAAACGCAAGGCCGCGAACAGTCCGAACGCTACCGCGACGCCGAAGAGCGCGAGAAAGTAACGGTCGATTGTCGCCGCATCCTCGGCGAGCAGGCCGCGATCGATCAGAAAGCGCAGCGCCACGGGCAGGCTGAGCTGCGCCGCGGCCGCGAGCAGAAGCGCGCCCACGGCAAGCAGCAACGTCCCGCGATAGGGTTTGACGAAGGGCACGAGCGCGCGCAGCGGCGCGAGCGAACGGCCCTTCGGGCGTTCGGAGGTATCGGTCATGGCGCCCTATTCTTACCGAAACTGCGCGCCACCGAAACGCGGACCACCGATCGACCCACGGCCGGGAGCAGCGTATGCGCAAGCATGAACACGGGTGAAATAGCCGTCGCCATACTGTCGCGGCTCGGACCACCGGGTGACGCGCCACGATCGCGTCCGCGCGATGTTGCGGGGAATCGCGCCACCCTTGCGTTTACGGTTGATCGGCGTGCAGGTAGTACGCGCCCGCAGTCTTGCGAGTACGTCAGGCTAAGGCGCGCTGTCCGTCCGGGACGCCTCCTCGAGTTCCCTGAGCCGCTCGAGCTCCTCGAGATCGCGGTTGTTCGTGCAGTAGAACTCGTTGATCGGGTCCGTCGTCAGCGTCCAGCGGCGCGGCGCCGATGTCCATGGCTCCGTGAGCACCTCCGGGTCGTCGACCGTGACCTCGACGATGAGCCAGTTCATCGACGGACGCGAGTAGCGCTCGATCACCCGCAGACTGTCGCTGTGAAACCAGCCGTTCGGCAGGATGTAGGTGCGTTCGTCGAAGTCCGTCGACTCGACGACGAGCGTGTCGCCGTCCCAACGGGCGGTGCTGTTGCCGTGAAAAAGCGGCTCCGGATACTCGGGAACGGGCCGCCCGTCGGTGTAGATGACCCGAAAATTGTTAAGTACCTCATACAGTTGCGCAAACAGCCCCGGCTTGTGGACGAGCATCGTCCCGTACGGGTTCTGCAGCCAGATGGCGGGAACGCCGCGCGGCAGGCAGTTGACCGACGACTTCGACAACTCGAGCTCGATCGGCGTCATGGCCGCGATCCGCTCCGCGGCCCACGGCTGAAATGACGGCGGCTCCTCGGGCGTGAGCTCGGGATCGAACTGCCGCCGCGCCGCGGGATCGACGCCGAAGCGCCCCGAGACGCCCTGCCCCGCGCTGTTCGGCAGCCAGAGTCCCGTGAAATCGGGCTTGCCGTCGGCCAGCCTCGGAGTGGGCCCGCCCGGCGGGATGACGGTGATCGCGTACTCGGTTTCCTCGCCAAGCTGCCCATCCTGAGCGACCGCCGGCGCCGGCGGTGCAAGCACCGCGACGAGAATTGCGGCAAGGACAAGGTGGACAGGGACTGTTGGCTTCATCTTCGGATCCTCCACCCGGCTCGCTCGACCGCCGCGGGTTTCGCCCCGCAAGCGCACCGGTTCGCGCGTTCGCCGACCGTCTGTCCTTTCGCGCTCACCGTTCGACAGGTCCGGCCTTCGCCTGGATTTGGATCGCGCAACCGTTCTTCCTCGACGCGGACACCGCGCCCACCTCAGTTCTGGATCTGGCCGACCTGGCGCAGTATGCCGTCGGCAAGGCGCATGGTGCCGGCCGCGGCATAACGTTCCCTGCCGGTCCTCGCAAGGCAGCCCCGGACCCAGATTTCCTCGCCGATGTTCTCCATGAAAGCCTGCCGCGGCGTCCCGGAGCGCTTGAGCGTAATCAGCGCGTAGGTCTGAAACGACCATTCCTCGACGTTGCCGCGCTCGTCCTCGACATCGAGGTAGAAGTACGCGTGCGGGTTCTGCCAGTCCAGGCGCGTGAGCACACCCGTGAAGTCCCTGCAGTTGTCGGCGTCGAACTCGGCCGCGAACGCGTGGTGAGCCTGCGCGGGCAGCGCGAGCAGGAGCGTACAGACGGCTGCCGCGCCGGCCAACGGAAGCATGATTCGTGGCATCCGATTCTCCTTCGCTGCTGTGCTGACAATCATAACGGCAAACGGCCCGTCCGGTGATGACACTCAATGCGTCAGACCGCGAACACGACTCCGAGCAGCGCATAGACGACAGCGACGACGGTGATCACGCCAAGCACATTGAGCCAGATGCCGGCGCGCACCATTTGCGGGATCGAGATCGCCCCGCTGCTGAAGACGATCGCGTTCGGCGGCGTCGCGACGGGCAGCATGAACGCGAAACTCGCGGCGACGATGGCCGGAACCGACAATAGCAGCGGATGCGCGCCGATACTGACGGCAAGCGCCGCCACGATCGGCAGGAAGGTCGCCGATGTCGCGATGTTGCTCGTGAGTTCCGTGAGCAGCACGATCAGTGTCGCAACGACGATCACGAGCATGATCGTCGGCCAGGCATCCAGGCCCTGAAGCGCCGCCCCGATGCCCGCGGCGAGCCCGGAATCGGAGACGGCTGCGGCGAGACTCAAGCCGCCGCCGAAAAGCAGCAGCACGCCCCAGGGCAGGCGCTCCGCATACTGCCAGCTCATGAGGTACTCGCCCCGGCCCGCCCCGCTCGGGATGATGAACAGCAGCAACGCGCAGGCGATCGCGATGCCGGTATCCGAAAGCAGCAGCCCCGGGAACCAGTTCGTGAGCAGGGGGCGGGAGATCCACAGGAATGCCGTCAGCGCGAACACCAGGCCGACCCGTTTCTCGGCGGTGGATGGCGGTCCCATGGCCTCGAGCGCATCGGCAATCGCGGCGCGCGCCCCGGGAAGTTCGCTGCGGTTGACGCGGTAGAGCCAGCGCGTCAGCAACAACCAGCACAACACGAGCATGATGCCGGAGACCGGCAGGCCGATCACCATCCACTGGGCGAAGCCGATCTCGACGTCGTAGGTCTCGAGCATGAACCCCGCGAGCAGCGCGTTCGGCGGCGTGCCGATCAGCGTCGCGACACCGCCGACGTTCGCGGCATAGGCCACGGAAAGCAGCAGCGCGGTCGCGAAACCCGTCTTGGCGGGTTCGATGTTGCCGTCGGCGTCGCGCGGAATGATCGAGAGCGCGACCGGCAGCATCATGACGGCCGTGGCCGTGTTGCTGACCCACATGCTGAGCGCCGCCGTGGCCACGATGAATCCACCGATCTGCAGGTCCTCGCGCGCACCGACGCGGTTGAGCACGGTCAACGCGATCCGGCGGTGCAGGTTCGAACGCTGGATCGCAAGCCCGATGATGAAACCGCCGAGAAACAGGAAGACCAGCGGGTTCGCGTACGGCGCGGCCGCCTGCTGAATCGGCGCGACGTCGAGTAGCGGGAAGAGCGCGAGCGGCAGCAGCGCGGTCGCTGCGACCGGCAAGGCCTCGCTGAGCCAGAAGACCGCGAGCAGCATCGCGGCGGCCGCGACCCGCCACGCCGCGGGTTCGAGGTCTCCGGGCGGCGGCAGCAGCAGCATGAGCACGAATACCGTCGGGCCGAGAATCCTTCCGATCGTCCGGCGCCGGTGGCTGACTTTGGCCGCGGGCGGCATGGCGGGATCGGCAGGCGCGGTGCCCTGCGCCATGTTCGAATTCATGAATTCAGCCCCTCCCGAAAGGCCCGTGCGCGGCCTGAGCCTGCCTCGAACCGATACCCTATACTAGCGGCGTGTACGTTTCCGGGCTTGTACCGTATCGACCGCGAACCTTCTAGTACGTCTTCATTCTGATATTGACGGATACAAGCTGTGCAGTTTGATGCGAGCATCCTCGGTGGTGAACCGCCACTGGGCCGGGGCCCCGCTGGCGTTTCGGCGTGTCGCCCAGGCGGTGGCCTCCCGGTCGACGGT
>JAJDVG010000052.1 GCA_022826245.1 Gammaproteobacteria bacterium | reverse complement strand
GTCATGCAACCGCTCCCGCTCCTGCAACGTCAGACGCACCACATACAGTTTCTTCATGGCATACCTCTCAACAAGTTGCTCCAACTCATTGAGAACATACATTAACATACTGCATTATCTGATTGACGGAGTACTAGGAGCCTGCGCCCGGCACTGGCCGGCGTCAGCCGGCAGCCTTGGACTTGTCATACTCGCCTAGCCCCGGCTTGTAGGTCTTCTCATCGAGGAACTGCTTCATCCCCTCGAGCCGGCCTTCGGAGCCGTCATGCCAGTTCAGCGCCTCCTGACCCCGAATCAGGTAGTCCTCGGCATTGTCATACGTCATCTCGCGAACGCGTCGGACGGCATCCTTGGTCGCCTTCAGAGCCCTGAGGTTCTTCTTGAGCAGGTTCTGCGCGACTTCATGGACGCGCGCCTCGAGCATGTCAGCCGGCACGGACTCGTTGACGAGCCCTGCTGCGGCGGCGTCCTGGCCGACCAGGTTCTCGCCAAGCAAGGCGTGGTACATGGCCTTGCGCATCGGCATCAGTTCCGTCGCGACCTTGGTCGCGCCGCCACCGGGCAGTATTCCCCAGTTGATTTCGGACAAGCCAAACTGCGCGTCGTCCGAACAGAATGCGAGATCGCACGCGAACAACGGCCCGTAACCGCCGCCGAAACACCAGCCGTTGACCATGGCGATCGTGACCTTCTGGTACCAGCGCAGCCGCTCCCACCAGGCATAAGCTTCGCGTTGCGAGTGGCGCACGCCCCTGAGCCCCTGGGCCTCGGACTCGCGAAAGTACTCCTTGAGATCCATGCCGGCGGACCAGGCCGTGCCTTCGCCCGACAACACCAGGACGCCGACGTCGTCGCGAAACTCCAGATCTTCGATCACGCGCAGCATCTGCCTGTTGAGCTTCGGGCTCATGCAGTTGCGCTTCTCCGGGCGATTGAACTTCACCCAGGCGACGCCGTCGCGAATTTCGAAGGCGACCGTGTCGCGTTCGGCACGTTCCGTTGTCATGGTTGGTACTCCTGCTCTCGTCAAGTCTCTCTGCGTCCGGCGGTCAAGCCGGTACCGTTGGCGCTTCGGATGCGAAGTATCGCACCAAATGACCCGTGAACAAGCTCGCGGCAGCAAGCCAGGTAATATAAATTTCTTGCACAATGCAATCCGGCGATCGCATTGTTAGAGTAACGCGCATGCTGATGTGGAAGAGACGACATGAAGGCTCTGACATGAATACCGGGGTTGGCATCGAACGATGCACATTCGCCCTGATCGCTGCGCTCGCTCTCGGCTCCGGGGCCGTTCGGGCACAGGGCGCCAACGAGCGTCACGGGCATCCCGCGGATGACCTTCAGGGTCTCGCTGCGATGCATGCGGAACGGGGCTTGCAGGCTGCGGTCGACTTCCCGGGCTACGCGAGTCTGTGCGATCTCGACATGACGTTCCGCAACGTCAACAGGCTCGTGACGGATCCGCCGGCGGTCCGCGAGCCAGGGGCGCAGGCCCGCGGCAACGCAGGCGGCCGGCAGCGCGGTGGGGCGGCCAGTGTCCCGCCGCCGGCACAGGTCTTCGACAACCTTTTCTTCGTCGGGAGCCAGAGCGTTTCGTCGTGGCTGCTCGGCACCGAAGACGGCTACATCCTGATCGACGCCATGAACACGGACCAGGAAGCACAGTCGATCATTGAAGCCGGCATCGTGTCGCTGGGACTCGATCCTGCCCGGATCCGGTATCTGCTGATCACGCATGCGCATGGCGACCACTTCGGAGGGCACAACTACATCAGCGATGCCATTGCGCCACGGATCGTGATGAGCGAAGACGACTGGGACCTCGCAAGCAGGCTGGCCGAGCATCCCCGATTCGGGCTACCCCCGGCGAAGGACCTCTCGGTAAACGACGGCGACCAACTGACGAGCGGTACCACGACGCTTGACATTCGGGTCACGCCCGGGCACACGCCGGGCACGATTTCGCCGGTCTTCACCGTCTACGACAACGGCACGCCCTATCGGGCAATGCTCTGGGGCGGAACCGGGTTCAACTTCGGGCCGAACTACGAGCAGATGAGAGCCTACGCGGCCTCCGCGAACCGAATGAAACAGATCGCAATCGAGGAAAACGTGCAGGTCTTCATCAGCAACCATGCGCGGCGCGACGGGTCGCTCGAGAAGATCGGGATGCTGTCCGGGCGCGGTTCCGGCGATCCGCACCCGTTCGTACAGGGCGAAGAACTCGCCGGAGTTTTCGACGTGCTCGAGCAGTGTGCGCTGGCACAAGCCGCCAGGATTCGCAACGGCGACCTGTAGCCGGATTTGGGCCGCGGTCGGCGACCGCGCAGTTCTTTGCGGGACGTCAGGCGCTGCGAGTCTGCACAGGGCGCAGCGCCCGTCGTCGCGTCGCCAACTTACCCGACCGATTTGCGCTGAACGTCCGAATCGAGGATCGCGCTGACCACGGCGTTCGTCACGTCGACCGTTCCCGCCTTGCCACCGACGTCGGGCGTAAGGATACCGGCCCAGGTCGTCTGTTCGATGGCAGTCATCAATGCATCGGCAGCCGCTTGTTCGCCGAGGAAATCAAGCATTTCCACGGCGGTCCAGAAACTTGCGATCGGGTTTGCGATGCCCTTGCCTGCGATGTCGATCGCCGTTCCGTGAATGGGCTCGAACATGGAGGGATAGCGTCGTTCGGGGTCGATGTTCGCGGTCGGCGCGACACCCAGGCTACCGGCCAGCGCCCCGGCGAGATCGGAAAGGATATCCGCATGCAGGTTGGTCGCCACGATCGTGTCGAGGCTCTTCGGATTCAAGGTCATTCGCGCCGTCATCGCGTCAACGAGCATCCGGTCCCAGGTCACATCGGGGAATTCCTTCGCGACTTCGGCTGCAATCTCGTCCCACATGACCATGCCGTGGCGCTGGGCATTCGACTTGGTTACGACGGTGAGCAGCTTTCGCGGGCGCGACTGAGCCGTGTGAAACGCAAAACGCATGATCCGGTTGACGCCGGTGCGAGTGAAGATCGACACCTCCGTACCGACCTCTTCGGGATGGCCGCGGTGCGCTCTGCCACCCATGCCGGAGTATTCGCCCTCGCTGTTTTCGCGCACGATCACCCAGTCGAGATCCCCCGGCTCGCAATTACGCAGGGGAGAGGCGATTCCCGGCAGCACTCGCGTCGGCCGCACATTGGCGTACTGATCGAAGCCCTGGCAGATTTCAAGCCGCAGCCCCCATAAGCTGATGTGGTCCGGCACATCCGGCGTACCCACCGCACCAAAGAGAATGGCGTCGAACGGCTCGAGGGTCTTGAGGCCGTCCGCCGGCATCATTTCACCGTGTTTCTTGTAGTAGTCCGAGCCCCAATCGAACGTTTCGAAGTTCAGGCGGATGTCGGGAAAGCGTCGCTCAAGGACCTTCAGCACCTCGATGGTCGCTTCCGTCATTTCGATTCCGATGCCGTCTGCCGGAATCGCCGCGATGGCGTACTCACGAATGCTCATACTTGTTCCACGTGTTGATAGTCGTCCGCAGCCTGGCTCGCGCTACGGCGCTGCTGCGATAGGGTCGTTTGCCGCTTGCGGATACCCGCAAGCACGAGTACGAGTGCCGCGGAAAACCCGAGGGTGACCGCCACGGCCAGCAAGCCGCCGCGAAAATCTCCGGTCGTGTCCCTGAGCCATCCGATGATGAACGGGCCCGCGAACCCGCCCAGGTTGCCGATCGAGTTGATCGCTGCAATCCCGGTCGCGGCGGCGGCTCCGGCAAGAAACTGCGTTGGGATGCTCCACAAGGGTGGCTTCGCGGAGCTGACACCGGCACTGACAAGGATCAGCGCAACGACAGCCAGCATCAAACCGGAGGTATAGGCCGCAAGAACGAGACCGGCGGCGGCAAAGAGGCAGGCGATCACGACATGCCAGTTGCGTTCGCCCGTTCGGTCGGAGTGCCGCGACCACAGCACCATGGCCACCACGGCAAATATCGGCGGCACGGCGTTGATGAGCCCGGTGGTAAACGGCCCGGTACCGTGCTGAGCGATGATCTGGGGCGACCAGACACCGACCGTGTAGAGCCCTGCCGATGTGCCGAAATAGATCAGTGCAAGCGCAAGCACCCAGGGGTTCGCCATCGCCTTCAGGGCGGATTGGGAGCCGTGCTCCCGAGTGACGCTTGTTTCTTCAGCCTTCATCTCCGCAACGAGCCACTCGCGCTCCTCGTCGTCGAGCCACGTCGCACGCTCCGGCCGATCGGTCAGGTACATCAACACGACGCCGGCGAGCAGGACGGCCGGAGCGGCTTCCACCAGGAACATCCACTGCCAGCCGCGCAGGCCGAGCACTCCGTCCATGGTCAGCAACGCCCCGGAAATGGGCGAGCCGATGGCAATTGAGATCGGCACTGCCGCCATGAAGAACGCCGTAACACCGGCGCGATGCCGGGCAGGAAACCAGTAGCTCAGATAGAGAATGATCCCGGGGAAGAAGCCCGCTTCGGCTGCACCGAGCAGGAAACGCAGAATGTAGAGACTGATCGGACCCTGTACGAAGGCCATCGCGCCCGAGATGATTCCCCAGGTCAACATGATCCGGGCGATCCAGACCCTGGCCCCGACGCGATGCAGGACGAGATTCGATGGAACCTCGAACAGGAAATAGCCGATGAAGAAAACGCCCGCCGCGAAGCCGAAAGCGGATGCCGACAGGCCAATGTCGTCGTTCATCGTGAGCGCGGCAAACCCGATGTTCACCCGATCCAGGTACGCGATGAAATAGAGCAGCATGATGAACGGCACTATCCGGCGCGTGAGCTTGGAAATCACTCGTTTTTCAAGCGATTGGGTCATGAGGCTTGGGATTCGGTCCCCTTGAATGGCTTGGGCTTTCGGCAGCCACCCCTAACGTTAGTATCTTATCCGGCTGACGAAGTCGATCAGGAAGAATGTACAAATCTTTCAAACTATAAGGCCCTCGCCAACGCGACTTGAGCCGAAAGCGAGGCGCGGACTACGTCGGCGGCGAGCGCATCGGAGTCGGTTGGCGCCGCCAGTCCGCGCGGCGCCATGATATCGTCCGCGGATCGCACTTTCCCGCGCTCGCCACGCACCTGACGCACAACATCCAGCAGGCCATGAAGAAACAACACATTACGCTTTTCGTCGTCCTGGCGGCGCTGCACTGCCAGTCGATCCACGCTGTCGAAGCCGAAGATCGGGTGGCCGCCCGGCGGTGGATATTCGGCGCCGAGTTCGTCGATCCCGCGAGCGGCGCGTTGCCTGACGACAAGGTAATCTTTTCCTGGTTATCCGCATCGTCGTTTGCGGTTTCGGTTCAGGGTCGCGTGTTCCTGCTCGACAGCTACGTAACGCGCCTCGAAGTCGAGCGGGGTCGAACGCCGCTTGTGCTTGCGGACCTTGTGAACCTCGATGCCGAAGCCGTTCTTCTCGGCCACGGCCACAACGATCACGCCGACCATGCAGCCTACATCTCGGCAATGACGGACGCCGTCATCTACGCGACGGAAGAGACCTGCGGCACCATGGAGGTCGACTTCGACCGCATGGCCAATGACCCGCGCATCCAGGAGCACCCCGATCGCGCGTTTCCCGACGATGCGACGCTCGACTGCGTGCCCGTGACGTCCGCGGGCTCGGTACCCGGAACGGAAGTGCTGAACCTGACTTTCCTCGAGCCGCTGGCCTGTGTTACGGCCTTCCGTCACCTGCATTCGATCGCGGTCGAACCCGACAGCGACTTTCCGCCGACGCCGGTGGAGATCATCGTCGACGAGCGCGACGACTACCTGTTTCCGCGGGGCATTCCGCTCTGGCCGGATGCCCGGAACGCGGAACCCGAGCCCACGGACGACCGGCAGTTCGACACCACCACGACCCGAGGCGCGCCAGGCGGCGCCGATTCCCTGTTCTTCAGCTTCCTGCTGCGCACCGGCAGCAACTTCTCGTTCGTCTACCACAACACTGCGGGCGCCCTGAAAGAGGGAATCGGCCGCAATTACGAAGGCAGGCCCGAGGACGGCCAGCGAATCATCGATTTGCTTGAGGCCCTCGCGCCCACTGACGTGCAGCTAGGCACGGCCGCAACCGGCAACTTCGACAACAACGGTCTGCGCGACCTGATCATGTACCAGGCCGCGATCCAACCGAAGATCTACGTCCCGAACCACATCACGACCGGCACACGAGCGCGGGAAGGCTCCTCGCTGTCGGTCTACGCGGGCTACGTCAACCAGATGGACCTGATGGGCGTGCCGGCATCCGAACGCCCGCGCCTGCATTGGCTCGTCGATCCGGTGGACTACCTCAAGCCGATCGTTTTCGATGTGAACCAGACCGCCTGGGCCGATCCCGGAAAGGAATCGGCCATGGACGGCTATTGCGCGCCAACCGGGTTGACGCAGCCGAGTGCGGTTTCCCTGAACTAGAGCTGCAGCGTCGCTCGACCGAGTGCGCAATCCCTGAATACCTGAAAGCCCCGGGCCAAGCGCTCGGGCGTCAACAGGAACGGATGCGCGTCTCCCGGCTGCCGCTCCCGCAGCAGTTCGATGCGCCGGTCGGACTGGTCCCGCCGGACGTGGTTGGACAGAAACACCTCCATCCCGCGTTCGAGCACCTCGGCACGCATGCGCTCCGCAGAGGTCGCATACGCGAGAAATTGCCAGGTATTGGGTTCGAAATTGAAGCCGGTGCCGCCCCAAAGCGCAGCCAGATGCGTGTTGTCGCCGTCCCTGACGGTGATGATCGTCGTGATCGTTCCCATCGTGTGACCGGGAGTGACCACCAGTTCCAGCGTCGTATCGCCAAGCACGATCGTGTCGCGCTCGTCGTGCACGGTGCGACCCACATCGGGAATGTTCTCGGCCCACCCTGCGACGTTGAATCCCGTATCGCCCGAGGCAAGCATGTCCCGGTCGACCGCGGACATGACCACTTCCATCCCGTACTTCTCCTGAAGGTAGCGGCCGCCGGCGTAGTGATCGCCATGCCCGTGCGAGATCAGCATGATCCTGATGTCGGCCGGGTCGAGTCCGAGTGAAACCAGACCGTTCTCGATGAAAGCTTCGGCCTCCTCGGGATTGTTCAGCGCATCGATCAGAATCAGTCCGTCAGACGTCTCGACCGCCCATGCCGAAACGCGTTCGTGACCGAGAAAAATGAGATTGTCGAAGACCCGGGTCGCCGGCGGACCGTCCGGCAGCGGCCGCGGCTCCTGATTCTGCGGTGCTGCGTTATTGGGCGCCCCCTGCGGACCCCCGCGTTGTCCCGACGGTATGCTGCATAGATTGGCAAGGCCCGGAAAATCCGGATCGGCGGCCGTCAGACCGGATACGAAGTGCGGATTGTCCGAACCGGGTTCGGAGTCGGATTGCGCCATACCGGCGGAGCCGAGCGCGATGTTCAGCAACGCTGCCGGAACCAGAAGGCAAGTGCCGCGTGCGATCGCTCGAACTTTCCCCCTTGCCGTCAACGGGCCCGAGAAGCGGCAAATGCCGCTACGGCGTATCTCGATGTTCATGAACCAGCCCCCTCGTGAATAGTTCAGTTTCTCTTTCCTGGACAGGAACCGAAGCGGTCTCTCAGTGTGAATACCGCTCCAGATTCGACTTCAACAGCTTCATGAGTTCGTCACGGTAGTGATCGTGCGATCCCTTGACCCATGCGGCCGCCAGCGGCAGTTCCCTGATGGAACCGCCCGTGTCGTCCACGAGAGGTCGATACACGACGCCTTGCACGGCATTGCGGCTGTACCAGTACGGTACGATGGCCGCGCCGATTTCAGCGCCTACCATGTTGATGATGGTCTGCTTTTCTTCCGCCTGCTGCTCGATACGAGGCTGCAACGATGCGCCGAGGAACAATTGCATGGTCAGGTTGTAGCTGTGCGGTCTCGTTCTCGGCGACGGCAGGATCAGCGGCACGTCTTCAAGGTCCGTAATGCGCAGGTGCTCGTGCCTGGTCAGAGGATGCCCGCCCGGCAGGGCCACCACCGTGGGCTCTTCCAGCAAATGATCGAAGTGGATGGCGGGCTGCGGCGAAATTGGCGGACGCACGATCGCAATGTCGAGAGCGCCGGAGAGGAGCCTTGGCAGCAGCTTGGCGCTCTTGTCCTCGAGCAGGGACAGCTCCAGATCCGGTTCCAGCTCCCTGAAATCGTGCACGAGCTGCGGAATCAGGCCGGTCGCGGCACTGTCCATCGCGCCGATTCGAAATACGCGTTCTTCCCGGGAGGCCGAGTCGCGAACGCGGCTTTCGATTTCTTCAACCTGAGCCAGCAGCGGCCGCGCCTCGCGCAGCAGCAACTGCCCGCTCCGTGTCAGCGTAACCTCGCGAGTCGTACGTGACAGCAACTTGAGCCCGAGTTCCTTTTCGAGCAAGCCGATATTGCGGCTCAGCGACGACGGCAGGATATTCAGGCGTCGCGCTGCGCGGCCGAAGTGCAATTCGTCGGCTACGACGGTGAAGCAACGCAGGAGCTTCAGATCCACCGGCAGGCCTGACGAATCTAATCCGGAGCCCTGACGCCCTGCCCGGCCATCACGGCGCGGCCGAGTATCGCGTGAGGCTCAGATAAGCCGACTCGATCATCGTCGGCAACTGCTGCTCGTAACCTGCCCAGTCGCTGTACGCGTCGAACGTGAGCTGTTCCTGCATCTGCTCCAGGGTCAAGCCGTCGGCGATGCCCGCGCTGACCGCAGCCTCGAGCGTCTCGAGCCAGACACGAAACGCCACGAGGTCGTCCTTGCCGCCGGAGGCGAAGTGGCTGTTGATCAGGATGTCGAAATCGAGTTCTTCAAGGGCGCGCAGGGATTCGATCCAGACCGACATGGGACGCTCGTCGAAGGCGAAGTTGCAGCACATCCGGTTGATCCATATGTAGTCGCCGGCGAAAAGCACCCCGTGGTCGGGAAAGTAGACATCGATCAGATCGTTCGTGTGGCGATTGCGCGCCCACAGGAGTTGCACTCGATAGCCGCCGATCTCGATCTCATGGTCGCCCGAGAAGAGTATCGTCGGCGGCTCAATGTCGGCATTGATCTCCTCGGGTGTCAGAAAGTCGTCTTCGTTCGTATCGAAACGGTCGAAATTGGCGCGCGTTCCGGTCAGCGCCTCTTCCCTTGAGAGCCGGTTGTCGCCGTCCGTGTCACGCGTATTGCCGGGCGGCGGCGCCTCGCTCAGCGTCCCGGCCAGGAACGCGGCCATGTTTTCGTGTGCGACGAACTCCGCCGTGTCCGCGAACTGACGCGTACCGCCCACGTGGTCCCAGTGATAGTGGCTCTCCACGACGTAGCGCACGGGCTGATCGGGGAACCGTTCGTCGAGCGCCGGCTTCAGGAGGTTTGCCACCGTCGGGTTGGGCGGGTCGACCAGGAGAATCCCCTCGTCGGTCGCGAGGAACACGAACACCGGCGAGACGCCGGCTCCCGTCGTGACCACGTGCAGCCCGTCGCGAATCTCGCCAATGTTCAGTTCGATCTGTCTGCCCGGGGGTTGGGCCGAAACGGCGACGGATACCAGTGCGACAGCCAGGAAACTGACAACTCTCAAAGGTTTCATGCTCATTCGATCATCTCCGTGTCGATCCCATGGCGCCCTATCTTACCCGCGTTGCCGAACGGGTCAGTAGCACTACCGCAGGCTCTGAAGCTCCGCGAGGATCGACAACGCGATCGACTCCGGCGAATCGGCGCCGATGTCGAGCCCGACCGGACCCTTGAGCCTCGGTCGCAGCGCTTCACCGACGGCGCCGAGTTCGTCCAGCAACCGCGCCTTGCGCGCCGGCGGACCGAGCACGCCGACGTAATCGGTCGCGACCGTCGCAAGCTGGCCAAGATAGGTTCGATCGGTGTTCAGGTGATGGCTCATGACGATCACGGCATCGAAGGTCTCAAGCTCGATCTCTCGGGCCAGCGCAGGAGGGTCGATCGTCCTGACCCGCTCGGCAGCCTCGAATCCGCCCTTGTCGATGTAAGCCTGCCGGTGATCGGCGACCGTCACGAGCCAGCCGAGCTCCGCGGCCATCCGGACGAGCGGCACGGCGTCGGGGCCGGCGCCGAGCACGAGCAGCCGCGGCACGGGTACGAGTGCGGAATACAGGATGCCTGTGCCGGAGTCGTCGACGACGTAGCGCGACTGGCCGGAGCGCAAGGCTTCATCGCAGCCGGCCTCGAGCTGCCCGACCTGCGCCGCATCGAGGTCGATGGCTTCGCTGGAACCGGACGTGCGGATCAGCGTGCCGCCGAGCGGCAGCCCCGACCCTCCCGCCTCGATGACCGTGGCAGCGGCGGCCGGTTCCGCGCCCATGAGCCGGCGCGCGATGGCAGCGAACGGTTCGTAGTCCTGCTCGGGAATCAGCGGCTGCAGGAAAACCCGGATCAGGCCGTTGCAGCCGACGCCGAGCCCCCACAGATCGTCCGCCTCGTCGCGCAGATCGTAGGTGATGGCGGCGGGCTTTCGCGTTTCGCGGATCCGGTCCGCACGCTCGCCGAGGTCGCCTTCAAGACACCCCCCGCTCACGAGCCCCTGGTAGTCGCCGTTGGCCGCGATCAGGCTGCGATGGCCGGCCTTGCTGTAGGTCGAACCCATCGTTTCGTAGACCGTCGCGAGCACGAGGACCTCGCGATGATCCCGCCACTCCGAGAAGCGCCGAACGGTGCGTAACAGGCTCATCGTGCAGTTCCGCTCAACGCCCGTTGGCGCTCATCGCCCGCTCGCGGAGTCCTGGAGCGACTCGACGAACCGTCGGCACCATTCATGGATGTCGTTGCGCCTGAGCACGTCGATCATGGTCCGGTAGCGCTCGCGGCGCTCTTCGACCGGCATCGCGATGGCGCTTTGCAGACCATCCGCAACGCCTTGCCGATCGTAGGGATTGACGAGCACGGCCGCGTCGAGTTCCTTCGCGGCGCCGGCCATCGTGGAGATCACCGGCATACCCGGATCGTCGGGGTTCTGGCTCGCCACGAATTCCTTGGCGACGAGGTTCATGCCGTCGCGAATCGGCGTAACGACTCCGACGTCGGCCAACCGCAGGATCGACATGAGCTGCTCCCGCGGATAACCGCGATTCAGATAGCGAATCGGCACCCAGTCGATCTCGGCGAAGCGGCCGTTGATGTTGCCGGCCGCGCGCTCGAGTTCCTCGCGGATCTCCGTGTATGTCCGCACGCCGGTACGGGTGGGCGGAGCGATCTGCAGGTACACGACGTTGCCGTGCGCTGCCGGATAGCGTTCGAGCAACGCCTCGAAACCGCGGAACCTGAGTTCGAGCCCCTTGCTGTAGTCGAGCCGATCGACGCCCACGATGAGCTTGCGCGCCCTGAGGCTGTAGGCGAGCCTCTGGATATCGTCCGAATCGAAGTTCCCGACCGCCACGGACTGGCACTCGTCCACATCGATGCCGATCGGGAAGGCGCCGGCAATGAACGTCCTGCCGAACGCGGTGACCCGCCCTCCCCCGTGCACTTCGCCGCCGATTTCCGCCTGTCTGAGGCAATCGTGAAACGCCGCAAGGTCGCTCCCGGTCTGAAAACCGACGACGTCATACGACGCCAGCGCACTCAACAGACCTTCGTATCCCGGCAGCGTGCGCAACACGTCGAAGCTCGGAAACGGCACGTGCAGGAAGAAACCGATCGGCTGGGCGACCTTCATGCGCCTGAGCGCCGCGCCCAGCAGGAACAGGTGAAAATCGTGCACCCAGATCAGGTCGCCGGTTTGCAGCAGGGGCGCGAGCTTGCGCGCGAACAGTTCGTTGACGCGCCGGTAGGCTTCGTATTCGGCGCGGCTGTACCTGAAGAAGCCGAGCATGTAGTGCAACAGCGGCCACAGCGTGTCGTTGCTGAAACCGTTGTAGTAGCGTTCGAAATCGTCCTTGTTGATTCGAATCGTCGCAAACTCGATTTCGCCGGCCCGCTTGATCTTCGGGTCGCCGGGATCGCGGGCCGTCGTCTTGCCGCTCCAGCCGAACCAGATGCCGCCGCGCTCGCGTAGCGCTGCGAGCACGCCGACCGCGAGCCCTCCGGCCGACTTTCCGGCTGTCGGCGCCGCAACGCGATTCGATACGGCGATGAGCCGGCTCATACGGACTGCTCCCGCGAACGAGCGAGGTCCGCCGGACGCCGAAAGCGCCTTGGGAATCGAGATCTGCTCATACGGCTTGCTCCCAGGAACGGCTCAGCCGCATCGCGGCCATGATGATGCCGACCATGCTGTAGGTCTGCGGGAAGTTGCCCCAGAGTTCGCCCGTTTCCGGATCGAGATCCTCCGACAGCAGGCCGAGCGCCGTGCGCCGATCGAGCATGTTACGGAAAAGCTCGCGAGCTTCCGTCTCGCGGCCGACGGCCGCCAGGGCGTTGATGTACCAGAACGTGCAGATGTTGAACGCGGTCTCGGGCCGGCCGAAATCGTCCTCGCCTGCATAACGGAAGAGATACGGCCCCTGTCTGAGTTCGGCTTCGATTGCCGCGATGGTGCCGAGAAAACGTGGATCCGTCGCTTCGACGAAGCCGACATCGGCAAGCGTCAGCAGGCTCGCGTCGAGCGCCGTGCCGCCGAAGCTCGCGACGAAGCTCGCGCGCTCCTCGCTCCAGGACTCGGCGAGAATCCGCTCGCGCAGCCGTTTGGCCGTGGCGTCCCAGTGATCGGCGCGTGCCGCGTTGCGGAGCCGCGTGGCGATGCGTGCGAGCCGGTCGCAGGCGGCCCAGCACATGACGGCGGAATACGTGTGCACCTCGCTGCGGCCGCGGTACTCCCAGAGCCCGGCATCGGGCTGGTCATACAGCTCGACCGCGCGCGCGCCGAGCGCCTCGAGCAGCGCGAACTGGTGCTCGGTACCCTGACCGACGAGCCTGCTGTCGAAGAAGCACTGGGTGGCGGCGAGCACGACCGCGCCGAACGAGTCGTTCTGTACCTGCAGGTACGCATCGTTGCCGACACGCACGGGGCCCATGCCGCGATAGCCGGGCAGGCTCTCGACCACGCGCTCGTCGAGCCTGTCCTCGCCGGAGATTCCGTAGACGGGCTGAAGCTCGCCGGAACCGCCGTGCTCGGCGACGAGATTGAACAGGTACCGCACGAACTCCTGCATCGATCGGGTGGCGCCCAGGCGATTGAGCGCCTGGACGACGTAGAAACTGTCCCTGAGCCAGCAGTACCGATAGTCCCAGTTGCGGCTGCTGTCCGGCGCTTCGGGGATCGATGTCGTGACGGCGGCGAGCACCGCGCCCGTGTCTTCGTACGTGCACAGTTTCAGTGTGATCGCCGCGCGAATGACTTCCTCCTGCCATTCGAACGGTATGGACAGGGCCCGCGTCCAGCCCTCCCAATACGCTTTCGTTTCGCCGAACATCTCGCGCGCGAGCTTTTCGGGGCCTTCCGGGATGGTCTCGTCCGGGCCCAGGATCAACGAGATCGGCGCCTCCAGCACCAGCGCGCGTTCCTCGAGCACCGTGGCGAGCGAGGCGTTCGTCGTGGCGCGGAGCGTGAAATCGCCGCTGACGAAGCGGATGTGATTGCTGCCGTGCGTGATCTCCGGTGTCGTGCCGCCGTACCTGGCGGCCGGCCTGAGCCTGATCCGGATCGCCGGGCTGCCGGCGACCGGTTCGATCCGGCGCACGACCATGATCGGGTGGAAGCTGCGTCCGAACTGCGCGTAGCGCGGCGCGAAGTCGGTGATCCTGACGGCGTTGCCGGCCTTGTCCTCGAGCCGCGTCGTCAGGATCGCGGTGTTCTCGATGTAATACTGTTCGGAACGCTCGAAATCGAGCAGCTCCACGTCGAAAAAACCCGCTTCGGGCGCCGGGGCCTCGGTGCTGAGCAGCGAGCAGAAGAAGGGATCGGCATCCACCCTGGGGAACGAGCCCCAGACGAACTTGCCGAGCCGGTCGACGAGGATCGCAATCTGGCAGTTGCCGATCAGGCCGAGTTCGAGATCAGCCATGCTGTTCTCTCGTGTCGGGATCGACGGGGAACAGCGAAGATCGCCGTTCGACAGCGAGGCCATGCATCGGATCAGCCATGCCTGCCGCGCGCCTCGCGGTCGACGAGCGCTTCGAGCCATGCCAGCACGGCATCGACGTTCGGCAGCCGCCAGGGCGCGGCGGAGGCGCCCGAACGCACCTTGACCGCCACGCCGCCGAGCGAATTGACCGCCTCGAAGGCCGTTTCGTCCGTAACGTCGTCGCCGACGAATACGGGCGTTCGCTCCGCGAACGGCGCCTCGCGCATGAACGCGCGCACGGCCGCGCCCTTGTTCATTCCCGCGGGCTTGATTTCCACGACCATGCTGCCCCTGAGCAGTTCGTAACCGGGCGGCAGCGAAGCCTCAAGCGTGGCGGCGAATTCAGCGACCGCGCTGGCGAGATCGCTGCGCTTGCGATAGTGCAGCGCCACACCGATCTGCTTGTCCTCGACGAGGATGCCGGGATTCGCTGCCTGAAACGCGTGCATCGCGCCGCGTGCGCCATCAAGTGCACCGGAATCGGCTGTCGGCAGGTGATCCCGCGGCGGCGCGTCCTTCGGCAGCGCATCCTTCGCCGGGCTGCCCATCGGCAGCGTGTCCACCGTACCGTTGCTGCGGCGTTCATTGCCATGTACACCGGCGAGCGCGAATCGATGCGGAGCCAGCAGCCGGTCGATCTCCCGTATCGGCCGGCCGCTGACGACGGCCACGGCGCCGCCCGTCGCTTCCGGCAGCCTCGGCAGCAACTTCCTGAGCCGCTCCGGCAATTCGACGGCGTCGGGTTCCTCGGCAAGCTCGAGCAGCGTGCCGTCGAGGTCAAGAAACAGAGCCGGGCGGGCGGGCCACTCCGGTATGGTCGTCTCGGTCACGCGGCGAAGATACAACGGCGCCGGTCGGGCCGCAAAAGCCCCTGTTGCGCAGGCCGAGCGCCGGGCTTAGACTGCCCGCCCGCTGTTTTTGCAGACAAACCGGTAACTCCGTGAGCGGACCGACCAGAGAAGACGCCGAGAAAGCGGTCCGAACGCTGCTTGAGTGGATAGGCGACGATCCCGACAGAGAGGGACTGAAATCGACCCCCGAGCGCGTCGTCAAGGCGTACGAGGACTGGTTCGGCGGTTACCGCGACGACCCGGTGGAATTTCTCAGAAGGACGTTCCGCGAGGTCGACGGCTACGACGAGATGATCGTGCTGCGTGACATTCGCTTCGAGTCCCATTGCGAGCACCACATCGCGCCGATTATCGGCAAGGTCCACATCGGCTATCTGCCCAACCGCAAGGTGGTCGGCATCAGCAAGCTCGCCCGCGTCGTCGAGACCTTCGCCCGACGGCTGCAGGTGCAGGAAGCGATGACCGCGCAGATCGCCCACTGCATCCAGGACGTGCTCAGGCCCAAGGGCGTCGGCGTCGTCGTCGAGGGTACGCATCAGTGCATGACGACTCGCGGCGTGCGCAAGCACGGCGTCGCGATGATCACGAGTCAACTGCTCGGGCACTTCCGCTCCGACCCGCGAACGCGCAACGAATTCCTGTCGATGATCGGCAGGCCCAGCATCCAGGGCTGACGCCAACCGGCGCCCGAGCCGTCCTTGTCGTTGGCCGGGAACGGCGGCGTTCGGCTATCGATCTGCGTACCGTACGGCAAAGACTTCGCCGTCAGGCGCTGCGCTCGCGCGCCCTGATCCCCTGCCAGCGCCTGAGCGGCGGCGTATCGATGCCGAAGAGATCGAGCACGCGCCCGACGGTCTGATCGACCATCGCGTCGATGTTTTCCAGATTCGCGTAGAACGCCGGTACCGGCGGAAAGACAATGCCGCCGAGCTCGGTCACGGTCGTCATGTTGCGCAGGTGGACCAGGTGCAGCGGGCTCTCGCGGACCATGAGCACGACGCGGCGCCGCTCCTTGAGCGCGACGTCGGCGGCCCGCGTCACGAGCGTATCGGTCAGGCCCGTCGCGATCGCGGCCAGGCTCTTCATCGAGCAGGGCGCGACGATCATGCCGTCGGTGCGGAACGAGCCGCTCGCGACGCTCGCGCCGATGTCCCGATCCGAATACACGACATCGGCCAGAGATTCCAGTTGCGCGCGGTCCATGTCGAGTTCGACCGACACGTTCAGCAAGCCCGGCCGGGACACGACAAGGTGCGACTCCACATCGGGCTCTTCGCGCAGCGCCTCGAGCAGGCGTACGCCGTAGATCGAGCCCGAAGCGCCGGTAATGGCGATCACGATGCGCTGCGTCACTTGTCCCTCAACCTTCGATTGGTCCACCATCGCGCTACCGACGCCGCGGCAGCGGGCGCAGCGAGGATATCATGGGGCCTGAAGCGACCGGAGCATGCTGATGGAGGGACTCGAGCTCGGTCCGGTGTGGCTCAGCGTACAGCTCGCCACGGTCACGGTCCTCGTACTGCTCGTCATCGCCACGCCGCTCGCCTGGTGGCTTGCGTTCACGCGCGCACGTTCGCGCGCCGTCATCGAGGCCGTCGTCGCGCTGCCGCTCGTGCTGCCGCCGACGGTGCTCGGCTTCTATCTGCTGATAGTACTCGGGCCGGCAGGAGCGATCGGCCGGTTCTGGGTGCAGTTGACCGACACGACGCTGACCTTCTCGTTCACGGGGCTCGTCATCGCCTCGGTGATCTATTCCTTCCCGTTCGCGGTCCAGCCGCTGCAAAGCGCGTTCGAAGCCGTCGGCCGCCGACCGCTCGAGGCCGCCGCGACGCTCGGGGCGTCCCCGATGCAGGCTTTCGCCCGAGTCGCCTCGCCGCTCGCATTGCGCGGCTATATCTCGGCCATCGTGCTCGGCTTCGCGCACACCATGGGGGAGTTCGGCGTCGTGCTCATGGTCGGCGGCAACATCCCGGGCAGCACGAAGGTCGTCTCGATCGCCGTGTTCGAACACGTCGAGACGGTGAGCTACGAGCAGGCGCATATCCTGTCGGCGGGGCTGCTCGCGTTTTCGTTCGCCGTGCTGCTTGCGGTGTACGTGCTCAATCGCCGAATCCCGATAGGTACGGGCCATGCCTGAACTGGTCCTCGACGTCGCCATCGAGAAGCCGGGCTTCTCGCTCGAGGTCAGCGAGCGCGTTGCGCTCGACGAAATCACGGCACTTTTCGGGCCGAGCGGCTCGGGCAAGACAACACTGCTCAGGATCATCGCCGGACTCGAGCCTGCGGCGCGCGGCAGCGTCGTCTTCGACGGGCAGGTCTGGCAGGACGACAAGCGTTTCGTGCCGGCACACGAGCGGGCAGTTGGCTACGTGTTCCAGGACACGCGGCTCTTCAACCACCTGACTGTCGAAGGCAACCTGCGGTTCGCGCTCCGTCACGGCCGGTCCCGCGCCTCCATCGGCATGAGCGAGGTCATCAGCGCGCTCGATCTCGAATCCCTGCTGCCCCGACGGCCGGCTTCACTGTCGGGAGGCGAGCAGCAGCGCGTGGCGATCGGCCGCGCACTGCTCACGAGCCCGCGGGTCCTGCTCATGGACGAACCGCTGTCCTCGCTCGATACGGCCCGCAAGCGCGAGATCGTGAGCTACATCGAGGCGTTGCCCGGCAGGTTCTCGATACCGGCGCTGTACGTGACCCACGACCTCGACGAGGTCGCGCGGTTGTCGAACCGGATGCTGCTGCTCTCCGTCGGGCGCATCGCTGCCCGCGGGAGCGTCGGCGAAATCCTTGAACGGATCGATCTTTGGCCGTCGACCGGACGCCTCGAAGCGGGCTCGGTCATCGAAGCCCGTGTCGAGCGGCATGAGTATGGCATGACCCACCTCGCGTTCGAGACGCGGACGCTGCAGATTCCTGCCGTGGACGAAGTTCCCGGCAAGGTCCTGAGGCTCAGGGTCCACGCCCGCGACGTGGCCGTCGCGACCGAGCCGCCGCGAAATCTGAGCATCCGCAACGTGCTGCCTGTGACCATCAAGCGGATCGACCTCGACGCGACGGTTCACGCCGAGCTCCTGCTTGGCGTCGGCGCACAGACGCTGCGCGCCAGGATCACGCGCGACGCGCTCGAAGACCTGGGGCTCGCCGAAGGCCAACAGGTCCACGCGCTGATCAAAAGCGTGCTGTTCGAGGGCCGCCTGTGAGATCAGTTGCGGCTTGCGAGTATCGTGTCGCGTCGAGCCGCAGGGCCACCGCGGCCGGCTGGCGGGCCATGCGGAAAAGCTCCGCGGCATTGCGGTAGAATCCGCTGTCCTTCGGACGCCCCCCGCGCGCGGCGTCGATATCTCGAGACAGTGAGCGGCTCATGAGCGATCAGGACCAATTCGACGACATCCCGGGCACGTATCTCTTCGACCGGCACCGTTCCCGGCAGGGCTATCACCTCAACATGTTCTTCTTCTCGCTCATGAAGCCCGAGAACCGCGAAGCGTTCCTGGCTGACGAGGAAGGCTATCTCGACGGCTTCCCGATGACGCCCGAGCAACGCAAGGGCGTCCTCGAGCGCGACTGGCTCGGCATGATCAAGCTCGGCGGCAACGTCTACTACATGTCGAAGTTCGGGGCGACGCTCGGCAGGTCCTTTCAGTACATGGCCGGCGCCATGTCCGGCGTCACCCAGGAGGAATACGCCGACATGATGAAGGCAGGCGGGCGGTCGATCGACGGCAATCGCAGCAAGTCGGAGGAAAACTGATGGCCAGGATCGTCGGCGGACTCGCGACCTCCCATGTGCCGGCCGTCGGTGCGGCCATCGACCTCGGCAAGACCCAGACCGACCACTGGAAGCCGCTCTTCGACGGTTACGTACCGGCCCAGGAGTGGCTCGCGCGTGTGGACCCCGACGTCATCGTGCTCGTCTACAACGACCACGCGACGGCGTTCTCGCTCGAGATCATCCCGACGTTCGGCATCGGCGTGGCCGAAAACTTCCCGCCGGCCGATGAAGGCTGGGGGCCGCGCCCCGTCCCGACCGTCGACGGTCATGCGGAACTCGCCTGGCACCTGTCCGAAAGCCTGATTCTCGACGAGTTCGACATCACGATGATCAACGAGATGCCGGTCGATCACGGCCTGACCGTGCCGCTCTCGCTGACCTGCGGCAAGGACAGCCGCTGCGAGGCGCCCGAACAGTGGCCGCACCGCGTCGTACCGATCTCCGTCAACGTCGTTCAATACCCACCCCCGACCGGCAAGCGCTGCTACGACCTCGGCCGCGCGATCAGGAAGGCCGTCGAGGCCTATCACGAGGATCTCGATATCGTCGTGTACGGGACCGGCGGGATGTCGCACCAGCTTCACGGCGAGCGCGCCGGGCTGATCAACAGCAAATGGGATACGGCCTTCCTCGACGACCTCACCCGCGACCCCGAGCGGCTCAAGTCCATCCCGTTCCTCGAGTACGTGCGCGAGACCGGCGCCGAAGGCATCGAACTCGTGATGTGGCTCATCATGCGCGGGGCGCTCGGCGACGACGTGAGCGAGATCTACCGCCACTACCACATCCCGGCATCGAATACGGCGTCGGGGCTGATTGTGCTCGAACCTGCGGCGTAGCCCGATATTTCAGAGGTTAGCTCGCCGGCCTTATCGCAGGGATGCGGGGAGGCGCGAACCCGCGTATCTCAACCCGAGCCGCTGTAACCTTATCGAATTCGTGGTGTCCGTCTACGTGCTTATGCGTTCGCGTCGCTGAAGCCGTAAAGCCGGTGCGGGTTGTCGACGAGGACCCTGCGTTGCAGTTCGGCGTCGGGCACGAAGAGCGGTATGAGGTCGACGAGATCGCCGTCGTTGGGCATGTGGCGCTTGATGTTCGGGTGCGGCCAGTCCGTGCCCCATAGCGTGCGGTCGGGTGCGACCTCGAGTACGGCCTGGGCGAACGGCACGGCGTCGGTGAATGGCGGGCCGACCGACGAGATGCGTTCCGCGCCGCAGATCTTGATCCAGCAGTTGTCCATGCGGGCCGTGTCGAGCAGGATCGCGAACGGCTTCTGGTCGAGGCCGTCGCGCGTCGGTACGCGACCCATGTGGTCGATGATGAAGGGAACGGGCAGGCTGCGCAGCATGTCCCCGAACTGAAGCAGGTCCGCCGCATCGAAGTGCAGCACGACGTGCCAGCCGAGCGGCACGATGCGCTCGACGAGGTCGTGGAAGACGTCCATGTCGGGCGTGCCGCCGAGATGCTGGACGAAATTGAAGCGGATGCCGCGGATGCCGCCGTCATTCAGTTGCGCGAGTTCCGCGTCGCTGATCGACCCGCCGACGTTCGCCACACCGCGGTAGCTGCCGCCGCTCTGCGCGATCGCGTCGAGGATCACGGTGTTGTCCGTGCCGTGGCAGCTCGCGTTGACGAGCACGGCGCGCGACAGGCCGAGCGTCGTTTGCAGTTCCTTGAAACGCGCGAGCGGGGCGTCCGGCGGCGTATAGCTCCGATCCGCTGCGTACGGGTAGACGGCGCCGGGACCGAAAATATGGCAGTGGGCATCGCAGGCACCCGGCGGCGGTTGAAACTTCGGCGTCTTCGTATCCGGGTCAGGCGCCATGCAAACCGGGATATCGCTCAAAGCCGTTTCTCCGACAGAAACGTGGAGCCCGTTCCCGAGTTGACTACCGGTGCCAACGGCGATGGCGCGCGGATCGCCGCGGCTGATTTCCGGCCGTCTGAACAGTTGCCCATGCGAACGGGGATGGCGCTCAAAGGCATTGCTCCAGCCGGTCGAGCGTCTCCATCGCCGGCAGAACCTGCGCCACAGCGCCGTTCGGCTCGCGGCCTTCGCGAATCGCCGCGATGAACTCGCGATCCTGCAGTTCGATGCCGTTCATCGACACGGCCACGCCCGACAGGTCGATCGGGTTGTCCTTGCCGTCGAAAAGATCGTCGTAACGCGCGATGTAGGTGCCGTTGTCGCAGATGTAGCGGAAGAAAGTGCCTTGCGGACCGTCGTTGTTGAACGACAGTGTGAGCGTGCAAATTGCGCCGGACGGGACCTTCATGCCGATGCTCATGTCCATCGCGATACCGAGTTCGGGATGGTGCGGCCCCTCGATGCACTGGACCGCGGATGCCGTCTCGCCCGTCTGGTACTGGAAGAGATCGACCGTGTGGCAGGCGTGATGCCAGAGCAGATGGTCGGTCCAGCTACGCGGCTTGCCCTCGAGGTTGATGTTCTTGCGCCTGAAGAAGAACGTCTGGACATCGAGATGCTGGAGCGTGAGCTCGCCCGCCTGAATCCGGTTGTGAACCCACTGGTGCGACGGGTTGAAGCGCCGCGTGTGGCCGGCCATGGCGATGAGGCCCGATTCCTTTTGCGCGGCGTCAATGCGTTGCGCGTCGGCCAGTGAATCGGCGATCGGGATTTCGATCTCGACGTGGTTGCCGGCCTGCATGACCTGAACGGCCTGGTCGGCGTGCATCTGCGTCGGCGAGGCGATGATCGCGGCATCCACGCCGGGCTGTTCGAGCGATTCGTCGAGGTTCGAAGTCCAGTGCGGGATCCCATACTTCCTGGCGACGGCTTCAACCGACTCCGGCCGCCCGCCGGCGAGGCTCACGACCTCGACGCCGTCGATGTTCTTCAGCCCATCGAGATGCTTCTGCCCGAAGGCTCCCTGCCCCACCATGACGATCTTCATGCACTTCTCCCAAACAGCAACAAGCTTCCTGGCCAGTCCATCATTCCCCATACGAACCTGTGTACGACGGGTCGATCAGGCTGGCAAAGGCGCGTATTCTAATTCAGCAATTCTTCGGAGACACATCCAAATGGCTGAAAGAGCCGAATCCTTCTCGCTGCTGACCGACTTCTCGCTGCTGATCGACGGCGAAGCCCGCCAGGCGCTCGAACATCTCCACGTCATCAACCCGGCCTACGGGGAGCCGTTCGCGCGTTGTCCGGCCGCCGGTCAAGCGGAACTCGACGAAGCTGTCGCGGGCGCCAGGCGCGCGTTCGAGTCCTGGCGGCGGACGAGCTACGAACACCGCGCCGGACTGATCCGCGAACTCGCGGCCGCGCTACGCGAGCACCAGGATCCGCTTGCGGAACTGCTGACCCGCGAGCAGGGCAAGCCGCTCAACCAATCGGTTGCCGAGATCGACCGGGGCGCTGCGCAGTCCGAAGGCATGGTCGGCATCGAGATCCCCGTCGAGACGCTGATCGACGACGAGCAGCGGCACATCGAACTCCACTATCGGCCGCTTGGCGTCGTCGGCATCATCACGCCGTGGAACGCACCGGTGAACCTCGCGCTAGGCCCGCTCGTCTCGGCGCTCTACACGGGCAACACGATCGTGCTCAAGCCCTCGCCCTACACGCCGCTGACGACGCTGAAGCTCGGCGAACTGCTCGGCGAGATCTTTCCCGCCGGCGTCGTCAACGTGCTGGCCGGGGGCGATGACCTCGGCCAGTCGATGACCGAGCACGCCGACATCGACAAGATCTCGTTCACGGGCTCGGTCGCGACGGGCAAGAAGGTCTTCGCAAGCGCGGCCGGCACGCTCAAGCGCGTCACGCTCGAACTCGGCGGCAACGATCCGGCGATCATCCTCGACGATGTCGATCCGAAAGCGATCGCGAAACGGGTCTTTTTCGCATCGTTCGTGAACAGCGGCCAGGTCTGCATGGCCATCAAGCGCATCTACGCGCACGAGAGCGTCTACGACGAACTTTGCGAAGCACTCGTCGAGCAGGCCAACGCCGCCGTCGTCGGCAACGGCCTCGACCCCGCCACGCAGCTCGGCCCGATCCAGAACCGGATGCAGTTCGACAAGGTCGTCAATGTTCTCGAGGAAACGCGGCAAAGCGGCGCCCGGATTCTCTGCGGCGGCGAGGTCCCCGACGAACCCGGCTACTTCTTCCCGCCGACGCTCGTGACCGACATTGCCGAGGACAGCCGCCTCGTGCGCGATGAGCAGTTCGGCCCGATCGTGCCGATCCTCAAGTTCTCCGATCTCGACGACGCGCTGAGGCGCGCGAACGACACGCGCTACGGACTCAGCGGCTCGGTCTGGACCAGCGACACGGAGAAGGGCGCGGAGATCGCGGCGCAACTTGAGGTCGGCACGGCCTGGGTCAACCAGCACCGCGCAACGTCGGCGTATGTGCCGTTCGGCGGCGCCAAGGAATCGGGCTACGGCCGCCAGTACTCGATCCTGGGCCTCAAGGGCTACATGGAACCGGAGGTCGTGAGCGTCGCGAAGTAGGCTGCGCCAATCGTCGGCTGCGCGCGGCATCGAGGCATATTTGAAGTCAGGCATGACGGGGCGCTTGACCGATCGCGGTTTCGCAACGGCGCATCGGGGGCGCGTCCCGCATCGGCGCGACCGGGCATCTGCCATGACTCCGGCTTGGTAGACTACGGCCTTTGACGTTCCGACGGTTGCATGGCCAGCACGCTGACACGATTTCGAGAACGCTCCTACCCGCCGCCCTTTCCGGACGGTTGGTACCGGGTAGCGGCATCCAGCGAAATCAGGCCGGGAGATGTGCGCCACGTTCAATTGGCGGGGGAGCAGATCGCCCTCTTTCGCGGTCGTTCATCCCGCCGGATCGGGGCGGTGGACGCATTCTGCCCGCATCAGGGCGCGAACCTGGCTCACGGCCGTGTCGAGGGGGACCGGCTGCAATGCCCGCTTCACGGCTGGTTGATGGACAAGAACGGCAGGATTCGCGATCTCCCCCACGCCCGGGACCGATCCGTCGTCCATCCACACTGGGAAGCCATCGATTACTACGGCATGGTCATGGTTTACCGGTCGGCGCGACAGGACGCGCGGGCGCCGTATCGGCTGCCGCCCGAGCCGAAGATCGACAGTGGGCAGTTCGTCCGCCGCGGCCGGTACGATGCCGGCGAAGTAGACATGCACATCATCGAATTCGCCGAGAACAGCGTCGACTTTCGGCACTTTTCGCAACTGCACGGCACCATGCGCATACCATGGACCAACATCGAAGTGCCCTGGATCGCAATTCGGCACGAGCCTTCCTGGTCACGCGACGACGAACTCGGGCACGTCGCCTATTTCCTGGACGAGGCGACGCTCGAGATTCTTGGGCGGGTCTACGAAAAGACGAAGTCGCGGGCGCTGATAACATTTCTTGGTCCCGGAAGTATCGTGAAGTTCGATTTCCATATCCCGAAAATCGGCGAGATAACGATGTTCCAGACGCACACTCCCGTTGAGGCGCTGAAGCAGCGGGTGACCTATCGCTGGTTCGCCGCGCGACATGCGCCGCGGCCGCTCGTGTCCTACGTGGTCGGTAACTGGATTTCACAGTGGCGACAGGATGTGGAGATCTGGAAGCGCAAGATCTACCGGCAACGCCCCTTGCGGACCGCGAATGACGGGCCTCTGGACGAAATGCGCAAATGGTATGCGCAGTTCTACCCGGATGGCGGCGACGCGAACATGTTCGGAACGAGCGACCGTGGCGCCTGAGTTCCACAACCCCATTTCCCGCGCGATCCGCGCGGAAGACGCGGCGGATACGCTGTCGAGGTACCGCGGCAGCCAGGAAAGGGGTGCGGACGAATATGCCGCCATGGTCGAGACCTTCTACGATCTGATTACCGATTTCTACGAATACGCATGGGGCCGATCGTTTCACTTCGCGCCGGCGAAAGACGGCACGTCCTTCGAGGAAGCAATCGCCGCTCATCAGCGCTTCCTCGGCGAAACCATGACCCTGAAGCCGGGCATGACAGTGCTGGACGTCGGCTGCGGCGTGGGTGGCCCCCAACGCGCCATCGCGAAGCGGTTCGGCTGCTCCATCGTGGGACTCAACATCAGCGAATACCAACTCGGCAAATGCGCCGCGTACAACGCGGAAGCGGGCCTCGACGATCTGTGCAGCGTCTTGCATGGCGATTTCATGGCGATACCGGCGGAAGACGGGAGCTTCGACGCGGCATACCACATCGAGGCTATCCCCCATGCACCCGACAAGACGGCCGCTTATACGGAGATATTCCGGGTATTGCGGCCGGGGGCGGTCTTCGCCGGCTACGACTGGTGCGTAACCCCGCTCTACGACGGCGGCAACCCGGAGCACCGGGAACTCAAACAACGTATCGAATACGGCAACGCTCTTCCGCAAATCGCTTCGTTCGCGGACATCGTTGACGGTCTGCGGGAAGCGGGCTTCGAACGCATCGAGACGCACGACCGCGCCGCGGACGCCGATCCCCGGACACCCTGGTATCGGCCTCTGCAAAGCTCCGGCCAGTTCCTGGGCGGTCTGCCAAGATCGGCACTCGGCCGAAGGATTACATCGGCGGCCCTGAGCGTCCTGGAATCCGTGCGTGCGGTACCGAAGGGATCACGCGCAACAGCGGAAGTCTTAAACGTGGCGGCCGACAGCTTGGTCGCGGCGGGGCGTCTGGGCATATTCACGCCCATGTACTACCACACGGCGCGCAAACGGTACTGATCGCGGAACCTTCCCGGCGTCCCCGCGCGCGCTCGCCCGCATGTGCGAATCCCACGCGATCGTCGCGGTCCTCGATGCGAATGTCCGCTACGCCCCGCCGTCCCAGACGCCTGTCGGTACGAAGACCACGCCGCGCATGATGAGCCGCGCTGTGCGCAGCAGGCCGGCCTTGAGTACGGTCGGCCGCTCTCGCGTGCCACCCACCTCGAGCGTGACCGAAAATTCGCCGGACGGGTGCTCGACGGACACGTGCCTGACGCTGCCGTCCGGCACCCGTGCGATACCGTTGGCAACGGACCCCGGCAGGATGCAGGCCGTCGCGACCGACACGGCGCCGAGCACGCCGATCGCGGCGTGGCAGTCGTGTGGAATGAATGTGCGGGTGCAGACGCGTCCGCCGGCCCGGGGCGGCGCGATCAGGCTCATCTTCGGCACGACCTTGGTAAGCGGTGTCGCTACACCACGTGGACTTCAGCTTGAAGCTGGCGTAAAGGCCCAGGGCAGCAGTCGATCGATGTCCGAGGCCGGATGGCCATTGGCGATGGCTTCGAGCGTGGCCTTGAGGTAGGCGTGGGGGTTGACG
>JAJDVG010000057.1 GCA_022826245.1 Gammaproteobacteria bacterium | reverse complement strand
TCCAAGAGGCGCTGTGGTCATGTATGGTCCGCCCCGCATTGCAACGGGTCAGTCGTGGCGAGACGGATGGGTCAGTTGCAGGCATATATCCGGCCTCTGTTCGGGAGTCGCAACTCCCGGGCCCTGATGCATTCCGCACACGCCGACCTCATCAAGGGGGCGGTCTCGAAGACCCAGACCACAGTCAGGCTTGCGACGTGTCGGTCCGACCTGTTCCGCATCACTTCGACTCACTCCGCGCAACCTCGGCGATCCCGCAGCGCTGCGACCCGGCCCGCTATCCTGCCGGGCCAGTGATGGCCGGAAGCCCGCTTCCGGCCATCGACAACCTCCTCGGCATTGGCGGTGCCGTGTCACCCGAAGGGTCGCAGCGAAGCGGAGAAGCCGCGGCGCGAAGCCTCGCTTCGCGTGCGGCTTGACACGGTGCCGCCAATGCCGTCCCCGGCACGCTCACGCTGCCCTCCCGGCGTGCGCAGGGTCGAAGGTGGCGCCCCGCGCGAGCACGGCCCACGCGGTGCGCGCGTTCTTGTTCGCCAGCGCCACCGCGGCGATGTTCTCGCCGCGGCGATCCCTCGTCGCGACCGCCCACCGGCTGCGCCTGTCGGAGCGCCGCGACGCCACCCGCAGCGCGGCCCGCGCGCCGTGGATCAGCAGCGTGCGCAGGTAGCGGTCGCCGCGCTTGCTGATGCCGAGCAGCGTCGGCCGTCCACCCGTGGACCGCTGCCGCGGCACCAGCCCCAGCCATGCCGACATCTCCCGGCCGTTGCGGAACTCCGCGGCGTCCCCGACGGCCGCCACCAGCGCCGTCGCGGTCAGCACCCCGATCCCCGGGATCTCCATCAGCCGCCGGCACGCCGGCGTCTGCCTGGCCATGCCCGCGAGCTGCGCGTCGAACGTCGCCACCCGTTCGTCCAGGCGCCGGAACTCGTCGCCCAGTTCGCGCAGCAGCGCGCGGCCGCCGACCGGCAACTCGTTCTCCGCGTCCTCCAGCACCTCCGCCAGCCGGCGCAGCAGGGCGGCCTTGCCGCGCGGCGACTCGATGCCGTACTCGAGCAGGAAGCCGTGGACCTGGTTGCCCTGCGCCGTGCGGTTGCGCACCGCCATCTGCCGCGCACGGTGCAGTTGCTGGACGTGCTCCTGCAGCGCCGACTTCACCGGCACGAAGCGCATCCCCGGGCGCGTCGACGCCTCCACGATCGCGTCCGCGTCGTTGACGTCGTTCTTGTTCGACTTCACGTACGGCACCACGAACTGCGCGCTCATCAGAACCGGGCGGTGGCCGAGGCGCGCGGCAAGTCGCGCCCAGTGATGCGCGCCGCCGCATGCCTCCATCGCCACCGTGCAACGTAAGCGGCAGCAACGCCAGATAGGACTGCAGACCGGCGCGCCGCAGCCGCTTGCGCTCCACCACCTCTCCCCCGGCGTCCACCGCCGTCACGTGGAATACCTTCTTCGCGAGGTCGATCCCCACCCGTGCTACCTTGTCCATGGTCCGCTCCGTTGTCGATTGATGAGACCCCGTCATTCTGGCCTCCGAGGCCGTGCGAATGAAGCGGGGCGGACCATCACATCAAGGGGTGGGCAACGCCACCTCGACCTCAAGGCGTCCGACCGTACCCTCGCCGGCCACGTTCGGCATCGCGCGGCTCGCCTGTCAATGGCAACTGAAAACTGCACGAGATCCACATTGCCACTCGAATCCAAACATTGCCTTATTCAAAGGGCGAGTCGGTCCGCCGACGCTGAGTAGAACATCGCCCTTTTCAGGTGCGGCGGGCGGGTCTGTCAGCACATGTCTGCGGCGACTGACACTCTGTCCGCCAACCCGTCGTGTCGCCTGAACAAGATTTGGAAGGGGCGATGTTTCGGTCGGCGGTAGTGGTGTCAAACCCCGCGGATCAGCCGTTCATAAAGAGCCCGGGCCGCGCCGTCCGTGCTACCTCCCGGCCGATCCCGCCGAATAACCAGGCGGTCGCCCGCGTTCCCACACGTGCTCTTGTGCCACCTCCTCGTTGAGGTCCGCGCCCCACCCCGGCCGATCGGGGATCGATACGCGGCCGTTGTCGAACACGAGGCGTTCGGTGACCAGGTCGTCCTTCCACGGGACGTCGTCGATGTCGATCTCGCAGATGCGGACGTTCGGGATGACCGCGCACAGGTGCAGCGAATGCAGCGTCGACAGGTGGCTGTAGTAGTTGTGCGGCGCGCAGTTGATCTCGAACGTCTCGGCCATCTCGGCGACGCGCTTGGAGTTCGCGAAGCCGTTCCACGGTACGTCCACCATGCACACGTCCATGGACCGGGCCTCGAAGTAGCGTCGGTAGTCGCGGGCCGTGAACAGGTTCTCGCCGGAGCAGATCGTGACGTTGGTCGACTCGCGGACCTCGCGCAGTCCGTTTGGCTCGTACATGTCCACTTCGACCCACATCATGCGCATGTCCTCGAGCGCTCGGCAGATGCGTTTGGCCGCCTCGACGCGGAAGTTGAAGTTGAGGTCGAGGGCGATGTCGACGTGCGGGCCCACGGCGTCGCGGAACGTGCCGATCAGGGTGCGGATGTGGTCGAGCATCGCGTTGTCGACGGTGCCGTCGGTCGTCCCTTCGCCGCCGCCGAAGCCGCCGCGGTAGGTTCGCGCGACCTCGCCTGGGTAGATGATGTTGGTCTTCAGCGCTGTGAAGCCGCGCTCGACGACCTCGTGACCGAGGTCGGTGATGTCCTGCCAGGTCTTGAGCGGCGGCACGCCGATGATCTCGTGGTTGCCGGCGCGCGAAGATCCGCAGTGCGACCAGTACACCCGCTGCCGAGTGCGCATGGGTCCGCCGAACAGTTCGTAGACCGGCACGCCGAGCGCCTTCGCTTTGATGTCCCAGAGCGCCAGTTCGACCCCGGCGATCGCTTTCGCGGCGATGCCGCCCGGGCTCTGGCGTGCCATCCGATACATGTCCCAGTAGCGCGCTTCAACGGGACGAGGATCCTTACCCTTCAGGATGGTTTCGAATTCCTGGGCCGTGCCGACCACGCTGTACGGCATCCGACCGTCGGAACACTCGCCGTAGCCCGTGATCCCCGCATCGGTGCGGACCGCGACGAACTGCCACGGCCGCCAGCCCGCATCCACCACGAAGGTGTCAATTGCCGTGATTTTCATGATCCCTCCGCTGGATGGTAGGAACGAGCGGCCGCAGACGCCAACCAGCATCCACCACAAAGGTGTCAATTGCCGTGATTTTCATAGCTCCCCCACCGACGAACCTAGAACGAGCGGCCGCAGTAGCCCGCATATCCGCCCAAGCATACGCTTGATTCGCGCCTCCACTCCCGACAGAGTGACGCGCATGCCCATGGGAAAGCGCTGAGCCAAGTTGCTGATCGAAACTAGGCCGAAGCAAGAGGCCGACCTGCCGGAGGACATACCAGTCTTCCTGCGCGAAGCATTGGCGGCGCGCGGGGTCCGCACCGCGGCCGACCTCGATCTGACCTTGGCGGACCTGCATCCACCCGCGACGCTGCCGGGCATTGACGCTGCGGCGGAACGCCTCGCCAAGGCGGTGGTCGACGGCGAACGAATCCTCATCGCCGGCGACTTCGACGCCGACGGCGCCACGGCGTCGGCCCTGTGCGTTTCGGTGCTGCGAGCCTTTGGTGCTCGTGCGGACAGGGTGGACTTCCTAGTCCCCAACCGGTTTGAGTTCGGCTACGGCCTGACACCCGAGTTCGTCGAGGTGGCGCTCCAGGGCAAGCCGGATGTGATCGTGACCGTGGACAACGGCACGGCCAGCGTCGACGGCGTGTCGCTCGCCCAGTCGCGGGGGGTGGACGTCGTTGTAACAGATCATCACCTGCCCGGCGATACGCTGCCGGAGGCGTGCGCCTTGGTGAACCCGAATCTTGACGGCTCGTCCTTCCCCAGCCCGAACTTGGCCGGTGTTGGCGTCGCCTACTACGTGCTTGGCGCCATCCGCAGCAAGCTGCGCGTTGCGGGCCACTTCGAGCGCTCTGGTATTGCGGAACCAAGGCTGGCGGATTGGCTGGACCTAGTGGCGATCGGTACGGTGGCCGACGTCGTTCCGCTGGATCGCAACAACCGGATCCTCGTCCATCAAGGTCTGCGACGAATCCGCGCCGGCAAGACAAGACCGGGGATCGCCGCGCTGATCCAAGCGTCGCGCCGTGCGGGCGGAAGGTTGACCGCCAGCGATTTGGGGTTTGCCATCGCGCCGCGGCTCAATGCGGCGGGCCGGCTGCGCGACATGGCCATCGGCATCCGCTGCCTGCTTGCCGAGGATGCCGCGGAAGCGCGTCGCCATGCCTGGACGCTGAGCGAGCTTAACGACGAGCGCCGCGAGATCGAATTGGCCATGAACGAGGATGCCCGGTTGGCCGTCGAGGCCGGCGATGCCGGAGACGGAGTCGCGATCTGCGTCTACGAGCCGGGCTGGCACCAGGGTGTGGTCGGCATCGTCGCCGGACGGCTGCGCGAGCGTTACCACAAGCCCACGATCGCGTTCGCGGACGCGGGCCCGAACGCCCCCTTGGTGCTGAAGGGGTCGGCGCGGTCCATTCCCGGCCTGCACATTCGCGACGCCCTCGCGGACTGCGCGGCCCGATATCCCGACCTGATCGAAGGCTTCGGTGGCCATGCCATGGCGGCGGGCCTGAGCCTCCGGCGTGCGGCCCTGCCGCGGTTCAGAGACGCGTTCAACGACGCGGTGGCCCAACGGGTCACGCCGCGCGACCTAGCAGGCATCGTCGTGGTCGATGGCGAACTCGGCGGCGGTGACTTGGTTCTCGACAATGCGCAGTTGATCGCGGCCCACGGCCCCTGGGGAAAGGACTTCGAGGAGCCGCGGTTCCACGGCGAGTTCGAAGTCGTGGCGCAACGCGTGGTCGGAGAGCGGCATCTCAAGCTGGTCCTGAGACGGGACAGGCGAGTTGCCGATGCCATCGCGTTCAATCGCGAGCCCATCGCGGCGAAGCAGGTGAGGGCGGTCTACCGACTCGCGGTGAACGACTACGGCGACGCCGACACCCTGCAACTGGAGATCGACGACTTGGAGGAAGGGACATGAGCGCTCTGCGCGGTTTACGGGCGCGCCGGAGCCCGCTTGCGGCCCTTGGTCTGTTTTTGGCGTGGACTTGCGGGGAGGTGCAGGCGTCAACGGCAACCATCGAGGAGATCGTGGTCGTCGCCAAGACCGGCAGCCGCATTGGTCGCCAGGCGGACTTCGCCTCGCCCTTGGCGGAGTACGATGGCGAAACCTTGGATCGCTACGCCGCCAAGGACATCCGGGATCTCGTGGGCTTGCTGCCCACGGACAACGGTGCCGAGAACAACTCCGACAACCTGACGCAGAACTTCACCGTCGGCACCGCGAACGTCAATCTGCGCGGGCTGGGCGTGGCGTCCACCTTGGTGCTGCTGAACGGCAAGCGACAGGTTTCGTCGGCCGTGCAGACCGACGACGGTTCGAGCTTTGTGGACCTCGCGGCGCTCGTTCCGATGTTGGCCGTCGAGCGTGTCGAAATCCTCAAAGACGGCGCGTCGGCCGTTTACGGCTCGGACGCGGTGGCCGGGGTCGTCAACTTCATTACCCGGCGCGACCTGAACGGTTTCGACCTGCGCGGCGAATACCGCACGCGCGTCGGCAACGGCAGCCAGGCCGACGTTAATCTCGACGCCGCCTTCGGCGGGGCAGTGGGCGACACCGGTACGGTTCTGCTCGCGGCCAGCTACCTGGACCGCAGCGGCCTCGTCCTCGGCGAGGTGGATTGGCTGCGTCCCGCGACCAGCGGATTCGGCAACCCGGGCAGTTTCACGCTGCCCTCGTCGGGGGCTACCGTGGCCGACCCGGGATGCACGGCCAACGGCGGTCTGCTGCAGAACCTTGCCGACGGCAACACGATCTGCCGCTTCGACTTCGGCCCGCAAATCACGGCCGTGCCCGTCGAGGACCGGCTGCAAGGCTATGCGCGACTCGACTGGGATTGGGTCCAGGGGGCACGACTCTGGGCCGAACTCGGATTCGCACGCAACGACGTCAGCCGCGAGGTGTCGCCGAGCTTTCCGGTGCTCAATACGCCGCTGGTGCCGGCCCGGCATCCCGGCAACGTGTTCGGCGAGGACGTTTTCTTTCAAGGCCGTCCGTATGGGGTTGGCCAGCCTACGGAGATCAACTACTACCAGCACCACACCGTGCGCGCGGCGTTCGGCGCCGAGGGGGATTGGTCGAACGGTGGCGGCTGGAGCCTGTCGTACGTGCACGGGGCAAACGACGCCGTCCTCAACCCGCGCGACATCGTGGCAGCGAACTTCCAGGCAGCGCTACTCGGTTTCGGCGGCACGGGTTGCGACACCAGTCGGACGGCGGCCGTGCGAGCCATGCCGGGCGTCGGACCGTGCCGGTACTTCAACCCGTTCAGTTCGGCGTTCGCCGCGCGGCCGGGTGATGCGACCTACAACCATCCCGGACTACGCCAGTTCATCGTTGGCGACTACGTCGGCGATGCCGAGTCCACGCTGGGCGTACTCGATGCCAACATCACGGGCCATTTCGGCAGCTTCGGCGGCGGTCCGGCCGGGTTCGCCTTCGGTGTCCAGCGGCGTGATCAGACGCTCACCTACGTGTACGACACGATCACGCGCCA
>JAJDVG010000008.1 GCA_022826245.1 Gammaproteobacteria bacterium | reverse complement strand
TCTACGCGGCTAGATGGGTTACTCCGGCGCCGTCATCTCCCACTATTTGGTGATGGCGGGCGCCGCGGCCGCGGGCGGGGTCGTCGAACGCGTGCGCTAGGCTCTCGATGCGGACTGCGACCTCGTGCTCGTCTGCAACGTGCCGGAGGAGATACCGGCGCTGCTCGCGGAGTTCGACGGTTACGTCAATCCGGCCGGCCAGTTCCGCCTCATGCGGCTGCGCGGCGGCGATACCCCGTCGTGGGACGAACTCAGGGCCTCGCCCGAGTGGCGCAAGGTCAGGGCCGCGCTTGCGGAACTTTCAGCATCGCAAGGCTTCGATTTCGGGGAGTAGGCCGATGGCACTGGACGAAGCAATCGCACGTGTGCGTCGCGAAGCCCGGCAGGTCGTGTCGGCGCAGGAGGTCGAGCGCAGGATCGCCGCGATGGCGAGGCGGATCGAAGCACAGTTCGCGACGGCAAATCCGGTCATCCTCGCCATCATGAACGGCGGCGCCTTCACTGCCGTGAGGTTGTGCGGACACTTCGACTTTCCGTACGAGTTCGCCTATGTCCACGCGAGCCGCTACGGCGATCGCCTGACGGGCGGTCCCGTGGAGTGGCTCGTGGAACCGGACGCGGCGCTTGCCGGACGAACCGTGCTCATTGTCGACGATATACTCGATCATGGCGCGACGCTCGAGGACCTCGGCGCCAGGCTGGAACGGCTCGGTGTCGCTTCCATGTCGATCGCCGTGCTCGTCGACAAGAATGTCGGCGGAGAGTCTTCCCGGTTGCAGGCGGACTTCGTCGGCATCGTCACGACGGAGGACGCTTTTCTGTTCGGCTGCGGAATGGACTACAAGGGATACTGGCGCGGCTTGCCGGCGCTCTACGCGGTGCGAACCTCATGAGCGGCGACGTTGGCCTGATCGTCGGCAGCGGCCTGACTGCGCTGGCGCCGCGCATCGTCACGAGCGAGTCGGTCGCGACGCCGTACGGGACGCCGTCGAGTCGCGTGCTGACCGTCGAGATCGCGGACCGCCGTCTCGCCTGCATCGCGCGGCACGGCACGGACTCGACGATACCGCCGCATGCGGTCAACTACCGCGCCAACGTTCGGGCCCTCCATGACGCCGGTGTACGGCGCCTGATCGGCGTCAACCTTGTCGGCGCCATTGAGGCGGGCTTCGAACCCGGCACGCTCGCCATCCCGGATCAACTCATCGACTACACCGCCGGCCGCGAGTCGAGCTTTGGCGAAGGCGACGACCTGGAAACGCGTCACGTCGACTTCACCGAACCGTTCGATCCGATCCTGAGGGGCGCGATCGCCGGTGCAGCCGTAGCCTGCGGGCATTCGATCCGGCGCGGAGTCTACGGCGTCACACAAGGGCCGCGGCTCGAAACCGCGGCAGAGGTCGACCGTTTGGAACGCGACGGCTGCACGATGGTCGGGATGACGGCGATGCCCGAGGCGGTGCTGGCCCGGGAACTCGGCATCGACTACGCGTTGCTGGCGGTCGCCGTCAACCACGCGGCCGGGCGTTCGCCGGGCGCGGCGCCGATTCACGCGGAGATCGAGCGGTCCGTGACGGACGGGATGGCTCGGGTCGCGGAACTGCTCGAGGCGCTCCTGCCGCAGCTTCTGCGCGACGCGGTTTGACCTGAAGCGACCGGCGTCCGCGAGCCGGTCAAGCGGCGGGTCTGCCGTCTTCCGAGTCCTCGCCCGTTGCCTCGGGCGCTTCCGGGGCCGGCGTGACGATCACGAGCACGCCGAAAGCCGGGTGGTCGAAATAGTTCAGGTCGCCGCTGCGCGTGCGGCGGTTTTCGTCGATGTAGTAGCGCGGCGCAAGTTCGATCTCGCGGAGCCCGCCGGGGGCTGCGGGCGCGACCGGGACTGCGGATCCGGATGACGGGACGGACGGGACGGCGCCCGGCGGCGGCGAGCCCGGACGGCGGCGCGGCGCGTGGCGGTAGTCGAGGTCGAGCGTGAGATGCAGGAATCGCTGCAGGTGCAGTTGAATCGTCCCGGCCGGGTTGGCCGCGCCGAGGAGCGAGAGCGGGAGCGGCGCCACTTCGGATTCGCCGAGCCCTTCCTGGGACCAGCCGGCGTGCAGCAGCGGCTCGTAGCCTGCGAGCCGCCCGAGTCGCGCATAGGAGTTGGCGAGCCTGAGTTCGTCGCTGCGCAATACCCGGTAACGGAACGTTCGCGCGGTCGAGTCGCCGTCCGCGATGTAAGCGAATTCGCGATCGAGTTCGTCGGCGTAGCGGGGCGCCGCTTCCGTTGCGGCAGGTTCGGCGGGTTCATCCTCGACAAGCGCATCGTCGACGGGCTGCTCGGCCACGAGCGGCTCCGGGGCGATCGGGCCGACGAGCGGCACGACCGGCACGACCGGAGGCTCGACGGGCGGCGGTTCCGGAAGCTCGAGCAGCGGCGGGATCGCGAAGGTTCTCGCCACCGTTACGAGCATCTCGGGCGGCGCTTCCACGGCGATCTCGGGCGAGGCGGAGACGAGCCCGTCGGGACCGAGCGCGAGCCTCGGCACGGGCTTGAGTTCGGGCATGGGTCTGCGAATCCCTTCGAGCACGAGTCGGGGCCGGTCGGACGGCGCCTGCCGTGGTTCGGGCAATTGCCGGCCGACGCCAACGATCCTGCCCTGAAACGTCACGATGCCCGGAACGGGCTCGCTTTCGTCGTCTTCATCCTCCGGATACGCCCATGTGACTTCCGGCACGGGCGCAAGCGGCGGCGCCGGCAACGCTACGGGGAGCTCGATGTGCCGCCGCTCGGCCTCGTATTCGAACGCCTCTTCGGCCGGATCGAGAGCCGCGTTCGCGAAGACGATCACCTCCACGTGATAGCGCGTGCGCTCGGGACCCGCATTTCCAGCCGGTTCGCCGCCGCCGGGCGCGCCCTGGGGCGCCGCAGGGCCGGCGAGACCGAGCCCGAACAGCGCAGTGGTGGTGGACATGATGGCGTGCCGCATCATGGCTCGATTATAGCGACGGCATCGCGGTCCGACCGTTCGGGCCCGTGTCAACGTCGCGGCGGAGCGAACGCGGCCATCGCGCGCGATGCATCGCGCTCAGGCTGTTTCGGACCCGTGTCTACGTCGTGGCAGACGCGAACATGGCAATCGCGCGTCTCGCGCCGCGCTCAGGCCGCCTCGGACGTGGTGTCGACGGCCCCAAGACGACTGAGGATTTCCTCGATGTAGCGGATACGTTCCTCGTCCTCCCCAAGATCCATCGAGAAGCGCAGCTTGAACGATCCGTCGAGGCGAAAGACCGCGGGCTCGTCCTCGACAAGATTGACGAGCGCGACAGGCGACACGGACGCGCGCTCGCCGAACCTGAGCAGGCCGCCGTTGCTGCCCGCCTGGATCTTGACGATGCCGAGCCGCTGGGCGAGCAGCTTGAGACGGGCAATCGCAAACAGCGTGTGGGTCGGCTGCGGCAGCAGGCCGAAGCGGTCGATGAGCTCGACCTTGAGCTCGTCGAGTTCGTCGCCGGTATCGGCGCCTGCGATGCGCTTGTAGTGAACGAGCCGCATGTGCACATCGGGCATGTAGTCCTCGGGGATGAGCGCCGACAGACCCGTTTCGATCTCGGGGCCGTGCATGAAAGGGTCCTCGAGTTCCGGTTCGCGCCCGTCGCGCAGGCTGGCCACGGCGCGCGCCAGCAGTTCGTTGTAGAGCGTGAAGCCGATCGCCTGGATGTCGCCGCTCTGGCCCTCGCCGAGCAGTTCGCCGGCGCCGCGGATCTCCAGATCGTGGGTCGCGACCATGAACCCGGAGCCGAGATCCTCGAGCGAAGCGATCGCTTCGAGGCGTTTCGCCGCATCGGCGGTGAGCGCGCGCAGCGGCGGTGCGATGAGATAGGCGTAGGCCTGGTGATGCGAGCGCCCGACGCGGCCCCGCAACTGATGCAGTTGAGCGAGGCCCAGGCGGTCGGCGCGGTTGACGATCATCGTGTTTGCGGTCGGGATGTCGATGCCGCTCTCGATGATCGTGCTGCAGACGAGCACGCTGAACCGCCGGTGGTAGAAATCGAGCATGACGCTTTCGAGCGCGCGTTCGGACATCTGGCCATGCGCGACGCGGATGTCCGTTTCCGGCAGCAGCGCGCGCAGCTTCGTCGCCTGGGTTTCGATGTCCTCCACGCGGTTGTGGACGAAGAACACCTGGCCGCCGCGCCTGAGTTCGCGCAGGACGGCCTCGCGGATGCCCTGGTTGGTCCACTCGCCGACGAACGTTCTGACGGACAGCCGTTCGGCGGGCGGCGTGGCGATGATCGTCAGGTCGCGGAGGCCGCCGAGCGTCATGTTGAGGGTTCGCGGAATGGGCGTGGCGGTCAGCGTGAGCATGTCGACCTCGGCGCGCAGGCGTTTGAGACGTTCCTTGTGCTTGACGCCGAAGCGGTGCTCTTCGTCGACGATGACGAGACCGAGCTTGCTGAAGTGAAGATCGGGCTGCAGGAGCCGGTGCGTGCCGATCACGATATCGACCGCGCCTCTCTTGAGCCGGTCGAGGACGTCGCGCACTTCCTTCGCGCTGCGGAACCGCGACAGCAGTTCCACGTTGACCGGCCAGTCGACGAAGCGGTCCGTAAACGTCCTGAAGTGCTGCTGCGCGAGCAGCGTCGTCGGGACGAGCATCGCGACCTGATGGCCCGCGAACGCGGCCACGAAGGCCGCGCGCAGCGCGACCTCGGTCTTGCCGAAACCGACATCGCCGCAGACGACCCTGTCCATCGGCCGCTCGCTCGCCAGGTCCGCCAGGACCTGGTCGATGGCCGCCGCCTGGTCGTCGGTTTCCTCGAACGGGAACTCGCCCGCGAAGCGCTCGTAGGACGCCTGCTCGCAGTTCAGGCTGGCGCCGGTCCTGGCGGCGCGCTGAGCGTAGAGATTCAACAGTTCCGCCGCCACGTCGCGTGCCTGCCGTTCGGCCTTGCGCCTGGCCCGCGCCCATTGATCGGAGCCCAGCCGGTGCAGCGGCGCCTCCTCGGGCGCCGCGCCGCTGTAGCGCGTCACGAGGCGCAGATCGTGCACCGGGACGTAGAGCTTGTCCTCGTCCGCGTACTCGAGCACGAGAAACTCGGTCGGAACGTCGTCGACATCGAGCGTCGCGAGCCCCCGGTAGCGGCCGATCCCGTAGTCCTCGTGGACGACCGGAGCGCCGACCCTGAGATCCGCAAGCTCGCGAATGAGCGCTTCGGGATCGCGGGCCGGACGCCTGCGGCGCGTGCGCTGGCGCGGCCGCTCCATGCGCAGTTGCCGCGCCGTGACGACGCGCAAGCCCCTGGCGGGCAGACGCAGACCCTCTTCGAGTTCGCCGGCCGCGATGCAGAGCGGGGCGTCGGAACCCAGAAAATGCCGCCAGCCGGGCACGGTTTCGGGCCGGTAACCGCGTCCCGCCACGAGTTCGCGCAGCATTTCCCGGCGGCCCGGCGAGGACGCAAGCAACAGCGTGCGCTCGCCCTCGTCGGCGCCGTCGAGCCAGCGGGCGATGCGGTCGGTGCCGCTGTCGACGCCGCGGTTGACGCCCGAACCGGCCACGTGCGCGGTCCCGGCATCGAGCGTCTCGACGCCGGAGCCTGCTGCGTGCGCTGTGTCCGCATCGAGCGTCTCGATGCCGGCCGCGCCGCCGCGCCGTGAGGTGAGGTCGAGCACAAGCAGCGCCTCGGCGTGCTGTTTGAGGTGATCCGGCGGCCAGAAAGCCTGGTCCGGAGCGAGGATCGGGCGCTCCGTATTGCCGTCGAGTTCCGAGAAGCGCTCCTCGACGAGCTGCCAGCCTGCGTCCAGACCGTCGAACGCGCTCTCCATGCGGATGAGCAGCGTGTTGCCCGGCAGGTAGTCGAACAGGGAGGCGGTCGCGTCGAAGAACAGCGGCAGGTAGTACTCGATGCCGGCCGGCAGCAGCGCGTCGGAAATGTCCCGATAAACGGGACAGCGTCCCGGGGCGACGGGAAATCGGTCCCGGAACCGGTGCCGGAAGCCGCGTATGCCGTCCTCGTCGAACGGGAACTCGCGCGCCGGCAGCACGCGAACCGAGTCCGTCGCGGCGACGGTACGCTGGCTGTCGGGATCGAAAGTGCGCAGGCTCTCGATGAAGTCGTCGAAGAATTCGACGCGCACGGGTTTCCCGGCGCCGCTCGGAAAGATGTCGGTCACCGCGCCGCGCAGTGCGATTTCCCCGGCCTCGGCCACCTGCTCCACGCGCAGGTAGCCGTGTTCGGCAAGCCGCGTCGTGAGGGCTTGCCGATCGACCTGTTGACCCACCTTCAGGCGCAGAGACCGGGTCAGCACAAACTGCGGCGGCGGCAGCCGATTGAGCAGGGCTTCGGCGTGCACGACTAGCTTGACCGGTTCGCCGCTCGCCAGCCGATGCAGCACGCCGAGGCGCTCCGCGATCAGATCGTGCGGCGCGGAGATGGATTCATAGGGCAGCGTTTCGTAATCGATGAAGCGTTCGAGCCGATGCTCGTCACTGAAAAACGCAAGTTCCCGCTCGAGCTGTTCGGCGGCGCTCGCCGAACGGGCGACGATGCAGACCGGCCCGTCGTGGCGCGTCAATGCTTCGGCCGCGGCCAGACTCGCCGCGGCGCCGAAGAGCCGACCCCAGGCGAGGCGTGGCCGGTCGGGCGCCGGCAGCTTGAGGTCGAACAATGGATTCGCGTCGTTCATGCGAGTTTGAGATGGGCGGAAAGTCGCGAATTATCCCATGCGGGTCCAGTCCGCCGCTTCCCTGTCGGCGGCCGGGCCGCGCCGCGCTGCCGTTCCCGCCCCGCCTGTCGCGTATGGTTTAATCCCGACCCATGTTCCAGCCGCTCGAATGCTTCGTCGGCCTGCGCTATCTGCGCTCTCGGCGGCGCCGCGGGATCGTGTCGTTCATGAGTACGGCATCGCTGCTCGGGATCGCGCTCGGGGTCGCCGCGCTGATCGTCATCCTGTCGGTCATGAACGGTTTCGAGACCGAACTTCGCACGCGGCTGTTGAGCATGAGTTCGCATGCAACGGTCGCTCAGCCTGTCGCCGGCATTGCCGACTGGCCGGATCTCAAGCGCCGGCTTGAAGCGGACGAAGACGTTGTCGGCGTTGCGCCTTACGTGCAGATCGAGGGCATGCTCGCGGCGGGTCCGAACCTGCGGCCGAGCCTCGTGCGCGGCGTGCATCCGGACGAAGAGGGCGCCGTTTCGGACTTCGCCCGAATCGTCGACCCGGTAACGCTCGAGCAGCTACAGGGCGGCGCGCAGCGCATCGTTCTCGGCCGGATTCTCGCGGCCGCCCTCGGCGTCGACGTTGGCGGCCGCATCAACCTCCTCGTGCCGAATTTCGAGAACGGGCGGCCCGCGCCGAAGCTTGCGGGCTTCGTCGTTGCCGGCACGTTCGAGGCGGGCATTCAGGACCACGACGCGAATCTTGCGCTCGTGCACATCGACGATGCGAGCGAGCTTGCGGGTCTCGGGCAGCGGCCGGAAGGCCTGGCCGTCCGGCTCGACGAGCCGATGGCGGCGGGCGTGTTCCAGCAGCGCGTCAGCGGGGCGCTCGGCGATGCGTACCGGTATTCGAACTGGACCGAGGAGCATCGCAGCTACTTCCGGGCGATCCGGATCGAGAAGACGATGATGACGGTGATCCTCATGTTCATCGTCGCTGTCGCGGCCTTCAACATCGTCGCGTCGCTCATGATGGTCGTTACGGAGAAGGAGCGGGACATCGCGATCCTGCGTACCTGCGGTCTCGAACCCGAGCGCGTCGCGCGCATCTTTTTCGTGCAGGGTTCGGTCATCGGCCTGGCCGGGACGGTGCTCGGCACGCTGCTCGGTATCGGCCTCGCACTCAATGTGGAGACGATCGTCCCGTGGCTCGAGACGACCTTCAATTTCAGGATCATGCCCGGCGACGTGTACTACGTGACGGAGATACCGGCGGAGATCCACACCGCCGACGTCGTGCTGATCCCGATACTCGCCTTGCTCGTCGCGGTGCTCGCCACCGTGTATCCGTCACGCCGCGCCGCGGCCGTCGCGCCGGCGCAGGCGCTGCGCTACGAGTAGCTCGTGAGACAGCCGTATCAACTCTCCATCGCGTTCCGATATCTGCGCGCGCGCAGCCGAAACGGCTTTATCTCGTTCATTTCGCTCGTTTCGATGGTAGGCATCGGGCTCGCCGTCGCGGTATTAATCGTCGTGCTTTCGGTGATGAACGGTTTCGAGTACGAGTTGCAGCAGAGGATTCTCGGCATGGTTTCGGACGCGGCGATCACGGGCCTCGAAGGGCCGCTCGACGACTGGCCGGCAGTTCGCGACCGGGCGCTCGCGCGCGAGGATGTCGTGGCCGCGGCCCCGTTCGTCGAAGGGCAGGGCGTGATCGTCGCGGGCGAGGCCACGGCCGGGGTGGGCGTAAGGGGGGTCGAGCCGCGGCTCGAACCCGAGGTCTCGGCCTTGGCCGATGTCCTGCGCGAGGGCAGCGTCGAGGCGCTTGAAGCCGGCAGCTTCAACATGCTGATCGGCAGCATGCTGGCCGACGATCTCGATATCGGCGTCGGCGATACCGTCGTGCTGCTGCTCGCGCAGGGCCGGGTCACGCCGGCCGGCATCTTTCCGCGCATGCGCAGCTTCACGGTGGCCGGAGTATTCGAAGCGGGCATGTACGAGTACGACCGCGGCCTGACGTTCGTGAACATGGACGATGCCGCGAGGCTCTTCGCCACCGACGGGCGGGCGAGCGGTGTCAGGCTCGCCGTCAGCGACATCTATTCCGCCGGCCGGGTCGCGACCGAACTCGCGCTCGATCTCGGCGGCGGCTTCTACGTGACCGACTGGACGCGGCAGCACGTCAATTTCTTTCGCTCCATCCAGCTTACGAAGACCATCATGTTCGTGATCCTGAGCCTCGTCATCGGCGTCGCGGCCTTCAATATCGTCTCGACGCTCGTGATGGTGGTCCGCGACAAGCGCGGCGACATCGCGATCCTGCGCAGCTACGGAACGTCGCCGCTCGGGATCCTGACGATATTCGCGAACCAGGGCACGTTGATCGGGCTGCTCGGCACGCTGTTCGGCGTCGGTCTCGGTCTGCTGGTCGTGTCGCAACTCGAAGCGGCGGTCGCCGCGTTCGAAGCCTGGTTCAACCTCGACCTGCTGTCCGGCGAGGTCTATTTCATCAGCGATCTTCCGGCGCAGGCCCGCAGCGGCGAAGTCGCACAGATCGCGCTGCTTGCCCTGCTGCTTGCCGTTGCAGCGACGGTGTATCCCGCGTTCAGTGCCGCCCGTCAGGCTCCGGCCGAAGCCTTGCGCCATGAGTAACGTTACGCGCAGTGCCGCGCAGATGGCGCCCGCCTGTGGGCGGCCAGGTCATCGGCGAGCGTACACCGGATGCCATGGGAAGCACGGTGAGTAAGGGGCACGCGGAGGGGCCGGTGCTGAGCGCCACCGGGCTCGTGAAGACGTTCAGCGAAGCGGGCCGGGTGGTCGAGGTCCTGCGCGGTATCGATCTGGAGGTCGGGGCCGGCGACCGCATCGCGATCATCGGCGCTTCGGGGTCGGGCAAGACGACATTGCTGCAGTTGCTCGGCGGGCTCGACGAACCGACGGCCGGCGAAGTCGTCGTCGCCGGCGAATCGATGCACCGCTTGAGTCATGCCGGTCGGGGCCGCCTGCGCAATCGCGCACTCGGCTTCGTCTATCAGTTTCACCACCTGCTGCCGGAGTTCTCAGCACTGGAGAATGTCGCGATGCCGTTGCTCGTTCGCGGCGAGCGGCCCGCCGATGCCGAACGCGAGGCGCGTGCACTGCTGGGGCGTGTCGGGCTTGCGGAACGAACCGACCATCGTCCCGGGGAACTCTCGGGCGGCGAGCGGCAGCGCACGGCGGTCGCCCGCGCGCTCGTCACCCGGCCGGCTGCCGTGCTCGCGGATGAGCCGACCGGCAACCTCGACAGGCCAACGGGCATGCGTGTGTTCGATGTGCTGCTCGAACTCAATGCCTCGCTCGGCACGAGTCTCGTCGTCGTCACTCACGACCCCGATCTAGCGGCGCGAATGGATCGCGTCCTGCAGCTCAAGGACGGCAAATTGCAAGCGGCGTAGACAGCACCGAACCGACGGTCGGCGCACGCGTGCGGCGCATGCCGGGCGGTCTGCCAGGCGGCTTGCCCGTGATTGCCGTGGCGTGGCTGCTCGGCAGTCTTTGCGTGCAGGCGCTGCCGGTGCTGCCGGGCGCGATCGTGACGCTGCCCCTCGTTCTCGCCGCCGTGCTGGCATTCGCGATACCAGCACTCGCGGCGCGATCGACGAGCAAGTCACAGCGCAGCGTTCCTGCCCCGGCACTCGCATTCGCGTTCCCCGTCGCGAAGCTCGCCGGCTGGGCGATCGCGGGATTTCTCTGGACGTCCTTCCATGCGGACGCACGGCTCGACGATCGCCTGCCTGAAGCGCTCGGGGGAGGCGATTTCGAGGTCGCCGGCTGGATCGATGCGTTTCCGAGCGTCAGCGAGGCCCGCGCGGTGTTTTCCTTCCGCGTCGATCGCGGCGGCGACGATCGGCTACCCGGTCGACTGCGCCTGACCTGGTACGACCCACCCGAGGATCTGACCGCGGGACGCGATTACGCACTCGTGGTGCGGCTGCGGCCGCCGCGCGGGCTCGCCAATCCCGGTGCGTTCGACTACGAACGCTGGCTCATGCTCGAGGGTTACGGCGCCAGCGGCTACGTGCGTTCGGGCGGCGCCATGGAACGGCCGCGGAGCCTCGCGCAGCGGTGGCTGATCCGCCGCCACGAACTTGCGAACCGCATCGCGGCGGCAAGCCCGAGCCCCGGGGCCGCGGCCCTGCTCACGGCGCTTGCGATCGGTGAACGCGAGGGATTCGAGGACAGCCACTGGGAGTGGTTGAGGCGCACCGGGACGAGTCATCTCGTCGCGATCTCGGGGATGCACATCGGCCTGGTTGCCGCGTTCGCGTTTGCGCTCGTGCGCCTGCTCTGGCTCAGGATGCCGTACACGCTTGCGAACCGCGACCTCGAAGCCGCGGCCGCGGCGAGCGCTCTCGCGGCGTTCGTTTACGCGGCGCTCGCCGGATTCGGGCTGCCGACCCAACGGGCCGTGCTCATGGTCGCCGTTGCGCTCGCGATGCTCGTCAGCCGGCGCACGGTGGGTCTCTTCAACGGTCTGGCCGCCGCACTCATCGCGATCCTCGTCCGGGATCCGCTCGCGACACTGACCGCGTCGTTCTGGCTGTCTTTCGGTGCGGTGGCGGCGCTGCTCGCTCTCGGCAGCCGCCGTGAACTCGCGCTGCCCGGGCAAGGCGCCGGTGCACGGTATGCGGCGCAGCTCAAGTTGTTTTCGCGAGTGCAGTGGAACATCACCTTGGCCCTCGTGCCGCTGTCGAGCCTCTTCTTCGGCGAGATTTCGCTCGCCTCGCCGCTCGTCAACTTCATCGCGATCCCATTTTTCAGTCTGGTCATGGTGCCGCTCACGCTCGCGAGTACGGCGGCGCTCGCCTTCGGTGAGGTCGGGGCGCTGCTGGTCAATCTCACGGGTTGGCTGGCCGATGGCGCTTGGATCGTGCTCGACCACATCGCGCGCTGGCCCTGGGCCGCGGTTACGCTGCCGGAACCCTCGCCATTCGGCGCCGTGCTTGCGGTGCTCGCCGTCCTCATGGGGCTCGCCTGGCATCCTCTGCCGGGCCGCAGGTTCGCCTGGCTGGGCCTCGCGCCGCTCGCGTTCGCTGCGTCCAGCCGGCCTGCGCCCGGTGAAGCCGACGTGCTCGTGTTCGATGTCGGGCATGGTCTGGCGGTCCTCGTCGAGACCGCCGACCGGCGACTGCTCTACGATGCCGGTCCATTGGCGCGGTCCGGTTTCGATGCCGGCCGCGAGATCGTCGTGCCCGGCGTGATGCGCCGCGACCGTCCCTCACTCGATCTGCTCATCGTCGGTCACGCCGATGCCGACCACTCAGGCGGCGCCGGCGCCGTGCTCGAGGCCTTCCCCGAAGCAGATGTGCTGCACGGGCCCGATGTCGATGCCCTGCGCGGCGCCGTTTGCGTCGCTGGCGAGCACTGGATCTGGAACGAGGTGCGTTTCGACATCCTCCATCCGTCCCCCGAGTTCGATCGGCTCGGCAACGAGAGTTCCTGCGTGCTCAAGGTCTCAACGCACAGCGCCTCGCTGCTCATCACGGGCGATATCGAGTCGTGGGCCGAGCGGCTGCTCGCCGACGACGCGAGACTGCGCGCCGATGTCGTGGTCGTGCCCCATCACGGGAGTGCGACATCGTCGTCGGAGCGCTTCGTTTCGGCGGTTGGGGCCGGCACGGCCATCGTCTCGGCCGGCCACGCCAACCGCTGGGGTTTTCCGAGGCCCGAAGTCCGGCAGCGGTGGGAAGCCATCGGCGCGCGAATGATCGTCACGGGAGATTCGGGCGCGGTGGAATTCCGGCTCGGCGCGGGGCCCGTTCGCATGGTCACCGAGCGTGCCGCAACGCGCCGTTACTGGCGCGCGACAGCGCCGCCGGTTTCTGGAGAAACCCCTGAAGGCGCGCTATAGTTCGGCCCATATTCCGGGAGTTGCGGGTATCTCATGCTGGAGATCGTGCAAGCCGGCGGCTGGTTGATGCTGCCGATCATTGCCTGCTCGATCGTGGCTGCCGCGATCGTACTCGAACGGCTCTGGACGCTTCGGCCCGAACAGGTCTCGCCGAAGCACCTGGTCCGGCAGGTGCACGAATGGGCCCGCCGCGACCAGCTCGATCCCGGCAATCTGAAGAAACTCCACGAGAGCTCGCCGCTCGGCCAGATTCTCGCGACGGCGCTCGCCAATCGCTACGCCGACAGGGATATCGTCAAGGAGAAGATCGAGGACAGCGGCCGGCACGCGGTCCATGAACTCGAACGCTATCTCACGTCGCTCGGCACGATCGCCGCGATCTCGCCGCTGCTCGGCCTGCTCGGCACCGTGATCGGCATGATCAAGGTCTTCGCGGCGATCACGGCAAGCGGCGTCGGCAATCCGGGCGCGCTCGCCGGCGGTATTTCGGAGGCCCTGATCACCACGGCCGCGGGCCTCTGTGTCGCGATTCCTTCATTGATCGGGTATCGCTATCTGCGCGGCCGTGTGGACGGCCTCGTCGTTCAGATGGAAAAGGAAACGGTCAGGTTCCTCGATTCTCTGCTCGAACGCAGGCGCTCGGAGCTACTGTCCGTCAGCAATGAACCTTCAGCGCCGCTCAAAAGACGAGCCTGAAGTCAACCTGACGTCGTTGATCGACGTCGTGCTGCTGCTCGTGGTGTTTTTCATGGTCTCGACGAGTTTTGTCCGCGAGGCCGAGATCAGTCTGCGCCTGCCCGAGGCGAATGCCGAGGCGCCGCCTCTGGCCGCCAGCGACGGCCTTGAGATCACGATATCGCAAACCGGCGCCTACGCGGTCAACGGGCGGCCGCTCGTCAACAACGAGCGGCGCACGCTGCAGGCGGCGATCGAGCGGCTCGCAGGGGACGATCGCGATCTGCCGGTGTTCGTCCGGGCCGATGCGCAGGCGTCGCACCAGGCGGTCGTCACGGCACTGGATGTCGCCGGCCAGAGTGGTTTCGTCGAGATCAACATCGCGACGGTAACCTCGACCGAGGATTGAGCGGTGATCCTGCGGCCCAATCCCGACGTGGTGCGGGTCTACCGCCGGTTGCTCGCGTACGTCGCGCCTTACTGGTACGTCATCGTGCCGGCCGTTGCGGCGATCGTCATCTATGCCGGCATCTCGCTGACGGTGCCGCTGTTCCTCAGGGACATCATCGATCAGCTCGTCCAGGACGAACTGAACCGCGGCAGTCCGTTCCGCTTGCCGGTGCTGATCGCGGTCGTTTTCGCCCTGCGCGGCGCGATGGATTTTCTGACCGTTTACGGTCTGACCTGGGTCGGCCGGTCGGCCATTCGCGACCTGCGCGAGGAGCTGTTCGACAGTTATCTGCGCCTGCCCGTCAAATACCACGACCGCAGTTCGACCGGCGCGTTGATCTCGAAACTCACCTTCAATACGGAGCAGGTCGCCGAAGCCGTCTCCAACGCCGTGGCCGTTGTCGTCCGCGACAGCCTGCTCGTGTTCGGCATGCTCGGCATGATGATCTACTTCAACCTTCGCCTGACGCTGCTGATCGCCGTGGTCGGCCCGGTGATCGCGCTGCTCGTCGGCGTCATGAGCCGGGCGTTCCGGCGGCACAGCGCGCGGATCCAGGAGTCGATGGGCGACGTAACGCGGCAGACCGAGCAGACCCTGCGCGGCAACCGCATCGTGAAGATCTTCGCGGGCGAAACGCAGGAGCAGGCGCAGTTCGTCAGGATCAACGCGAAGAACTTTCGCCTGCATCTGCGCGTTGCGGCCGTTCGGGCGTTCGGCGATTCGCTGATCCAGTACATCGTCGCCCTCGGGGTCGCCGTCATCGTCTTTTTCGTGTTCTCGGGATGGCTCTCGATCGAACTTACGGCGGCCACGTTCATGGGCTACATCGGCGCGCTCGCGATGCTGCTCGCGCCGCTCAAGCGCCTCGTCAACATCAATGTCGCGCTGCAGCGGGGAATTGCCGCCGCCGACAGCCTGTTCGAGGTGCTCGACGAGCCGGGAGAGCCCGATCGGGGCGACACACCGCTGGCGCGCGCGCAGGGCAACGTCGAGTATCGCGGCGTCGGATTCGGTTACGACGAGCTCAAGGGATCCGTCCTTGACGACATCGGCTTCGAAGCCCCGTCCGGATCGACGATCGCCGTGGTCGGCCGGTCGGGCAGCGGCAAGTCGACGCTCGTGGGCCTGTTGCCGCGCTTCTACGATGTCGACAGCGGCGGAATCCTGCTCGACGGGACCGATATCCGCGAGTACAGGCTCGCCGATCTGCGCCGCCAGATCAGCTTCGTGAGCCAGGACGTCGTACTCTTCGATGACAGCATCGCCGGAAACATCGCCTACGGCGCGTTGCGCGAGTGCTCGCGCGCCGACATCGAGCGCGCCGCCGAAGCCGCACATGTCACGGAGTTCGCGGCGGAACTGCCGGACGGCCTCGATGCGCGCGTCGGCGAGCGGGGCGTGCTCCTGTCGGGCGGGCAGCGTCAGCGCGTGGCGATCGCGCGCGCGCTGCTCAAGGATGCGCCCGTGCTGATCCTCGACGAGGCGACCTCGGCGCTCGATACCGAATCCGAGCGCCGCGTGCAGGACGCGCTCAAGCGCCTGATGCAGGGACGGACCACGCTGGTCATCGCGCATCGCCTGTCGACGGTCGAGGATGCGGATCGGATCATCGTCATGAAGGATGGACGCATCGTGGAGCAGGGCACTCATCGGGAACTCATCGGCCACAGCGGCTGGTACTCGATGCTCCACGGCATGCAGTTCGTCGACTAGGAGCCTGCGCCGTAGGAAGTCGCGACAGCGAAAATTCGATATCGCCGTCCCTTTGGGCGATCGATTGAGGAAAATATCGAGCCATATTTGACGAAATCGATCACCCAAAGGGGCGGATGAGAGCGCCAAGTAGAATATTGAACCTGCAGCCGTGAATTCCTACGGCGCAGGCTCCTAGTATCCTGTCCGCCAGGCAGCCACGATCAGCTAAACGCGTACTTCGGCAGAAAAATGCGCTGGATCAATAACTTGAATAGATTCTGAGCGCGACGGACACGCGCGGGAATCCATGGGACAGGACACTAGCTCGGTGCGGCGCAACTTGACGAGGTTCTTCAACGCGATCTGGTACGGCGGCAATCCGCTCGGCTGGTTGTTATGGCCGTTCGCGTGGCTCTATCGGATCGCCGCGGCGCTGCGGCGGGCGCTCTACCGGCGGGGCGTGCTGCTCGCGGTCGATCCCGGAGTGCCCGTCGTGGTCGTGGGCAACCTCACCGTCGGAGGCACGGGCAAGACGCCGTGCGTCGTCTGGCTTGCCGAGACCCTCGAGCAACGTGGGCTCAGCGTCGGCATCGTGACGCGCGGCTACGGCGGCAAGACTGCCGACTGGCCGCAATGGGTCACCGGCGACAGCGATCCGGGCGAGGTGGGCGATGAGCCCGTGCTGCTCGCGCAACGCACGGGGTCGCCTGTCGCAGCCGGTCCGGATCGTGTTGAGGCGGCGAAGTTTCTGCTCGAGCGCTGCAAGGTCGATGTCCTCGTGGCGGACGACGGTCTTCAGCATTACCGGCTCGCAAGGCGCTTCGAGATCGCCGTCGTGGACGGACATCGCGGGCTCGGCAACGGTCTTTGCCTGCCCGCGGGTCCCCTGCGCGAACATCCGCAGAGGCTCGAGACGGTCGATGCGATCGTCGTGAATTCGGGCGGCTGGGAATGTGGGGATGCCTACAGAGCTCGGCTCTCGCCGGTCAGGGTCGTGCGCCTTGGCGATGGCGAAGCGCGCGATCTCGACGACTTCACGGGCAGCGCCGTGCACGCGGTCGCCGGGATCGGTCATCCGGAGCGCTTTTTCGCGCTGCTCGAGAGCGCCGGCATCACGGTCGATCCGCGGCCGTTGGCCGATCACGCCACGATTGGGGAGGGCGATCTCGGCTTCGACGATGCGGCGCCCGTGCTGATCACCGAAAAGGACGCTGTAAAATGCCGCGGTTTCGCGCCGGGAAACGTGTGGGCCGTGATCGTCGATCTCGCGTTCGACGGCGATGACGGCGACCGGCTGACGAGACTCCTGATGCGACGACTCGACCTGCAGGCCAAACGGAAATGACGGACTACATCGTTGTCATTCCGGCCCGCTATGGATCCACCCGCTTGCCGGGCAAGGCGCTCGCGGATATCGCGGGCAGGCCGATGATTGCCTGGGTCCACGAGCAGGCGCGCCGTTCCGGCGCTCGCGACGTGATCGTTGCAACCGATGACGAACGCATCGCTGCGGCGTGCGGCGAGCACGGCGCGCAGGTGGAAATGACGCACGCCGATCACGCGAGCGGTACCGATCGGATCGCGGAACTCGCCGGGCGCCTCGGCTGGGACGACGGGCAGATCGTCGTCAACGTCCAGGGCGACGAGCCGCTCCTGCCTCCGCAGCTCGTGAGCCAGGTGGCGGAACTGCTCGCCGGTACCCCGGCTGCGGACATGGCGACGCTGACCGCGCCGATACGCACTGAAGATGAGTTCAGGGACCCGAACACGGTCAAGGTCATCGCGGATCGGGACGGTTTCGCGCTTTATTTCAGCCGTGAGGCAATTCCGCACCGGCCGGTTGGCCCGCCTGCTGAATCGGCGCGCCGCCACATCGGCATCTACGCCTACCGCGCCGGCCGGCTCAAGGCGCTGTCGGCCGCGCCGCCGTGTGCGATCGAGCGCGAGGAACGGCTCGAACAGTTGCGCGCACTCGATCTCGGGTTTCGCATCGCGGTCGCCGATGCCGACGATGCGCCGCCGCGCGGCGTCGACACGCAGGAGGATCTCGACGCGGTCCGCAAGATCGTGGCGGCGCGCGGCGATGCGCCCCGTTGACAGGGTGGGGACAACTACCTACGGTGCCGGATTCGATCGCCCGCACAAGACATGCCGCAACACGAGTTCGAACATAGCGTCCTCTTCGTCTGCATGGGCAACATCTGCCGCTCGCCGACAGCCGAAGGCATGTTTGTGAAGGTGCTCGAGGAGCGTGCGCCGGAACTGCGCATTGAAGTCGATTCAGCGGGTACGCATGCCTACCACGTCGGTGAGCCGCCGGATCCCAGGGCGCAACGCGCGGCGCGCCGCCGGGGCATCGATCTGGGCGGTCAGCGGGCGCGGCTGGTGCGCGTGGAAGATTTTTCGCGTTTCGACCTCGTGCTGGCGATGGACGAACTGAACCGCGACACGCTGATCGATCGATGCCCACCGGCATTCCACGATCGAATCCGCCTGTTTCTCGAGTTCGCGCCGCAACTCGATCGAACGGCCGTGCCCGATCCCTATTACGGCGGGATCAACGGCTTCGAACACGTGCTCGATCTCGTCGAGGAAGCCGCAAGCGGTCTGCTCGACTATCTGCGCGGACGGACCCGCCAGGAGCCTGCGCCGTAGGAAGTCGCGACAGCGAATTTGCAGCCGTGAATTCCTGCGGCGCAGGCTCCTGGACTTAATCCGGCAACGTCGGCGGTGGACGGTCGCCGCCGCGGCCAGGCTCGCCGGCTTACGGCTCCCCGATCGATCTGAACGCGGCCCCAGGTTTTGGATGCGGCCTCGAATCGTCGTCGTCGGCGCTCGCCGGCGCAGCAGCGAGTGGAGGTTCGGCGAGCTTCGACGACTCGGCAGGTGCGGACGACTTGCCCGCAACCGGCCGTTCGGCAGTATCGGTCGACTCGGCAACAGATTGCGCTTCCACTGCACGCGCCGCGTCGGCCGGTTCCGGAGACTCGGCCTTGTCCGGTTCGACTGCGGCAGGCGACGTGTCAAGCGGGCCAGCATCGGCCTGGGAGGATGGCGCGTCCGCGTCCGTATCCGGTTCGGCTGCTTCGGACGCTTCGGCGCGCGGTTTTCGGCCGCGCCTGGAGCGTGCACGCCCGGGTTTGGCGGACCGCTTCCGTCCGGCCGGTTTGTCATCCGATCCGGCAGGAGGCTGTTCCGCGGATGCGGATTCCTCTGCAGTCGCGGGTTTCTCCGCTTGAGCCGGTGGCACGTCATCCGATGACGAAGGCTGCTCGGCGGCAACGGGCTGATCGGGCTCGGCCGACGGCGGTTCCGGCTCGGCCGGCAGCGGTTCCGGCTCAGCGGATAGCGGTTCCGCCACTGTGACAGGTTCTTCGGCGGCTGCCTCCGTCGCGGCGGGATCAGTCGTCCCCGACGTCTGCCCGGTAGGCTCCGGCCGTGTTTCCGCGCGCTGCTCGGGTGCCGACTGCTCGGCCGTATCCGGCGTCGTTGCAGGTTTTTGATCGGGCGTGTCCGATTCGGACGCGTTGGCCGCCGGTTCGGCGGGGCGTGTGTCGGCCTTCGATGGCGCAGGCGTCGGCCTGGCTCGCGCCGTGTCCGCCTCCGATGCCGCAGGCGTCGCTTCGGCCGGGGCCGTGTCCGCTGTCAATGCTGCGGCCGTCTGTTCGGTCGGGGCCGCGGGCGCCTCGATCACCGCTTCGGCTGCGGGCTCCGCGGTAGCCGACAGGTCCTTGCCGTTGCCCTTGCGCTCGCTCGATTTCGGCTCCATTTTCGCATCGCCCGCGGGCTTCCTCGCGGATCTCCGGCTTCGGCGTCTCTTGCGCGGCGTGTCCTGCTTTTGCGCATCGCCGGACGGCGAACGCGCTTCGCCCGACGCTTTGCGGCCGCGTTGGCGGCGACCGCGCGCGGCGCCGTCCCCGGTATCCTGCGCCTTCGCTCCGGCTTTCGCGGCCGGTTTCCTGTCGGCCTTGCCGGCGGCGGTATCCGTGGCGGCGGCAGCCTGACCGCGGCCCTTTCGGGCGGTGCTGCGGCTCCGGCCGCGGCGTTCAGCCTGTCCGGACCGGCGTCCCCGGCTCGCATCGCGCTTTTGCTGCGTACCGCGCTTGCGGTCCGGGCGCGCACGTTGCCGGCCACGCTGGCGCCGGTCCTGTGGCGCCGGCGTCAACCAGCCGAACATGCGTCGCCAGATGGATGTCTTCGGTTTGCGGCGAGTCGCGCGCGGTTTGCGCTGCGGCGCCGGCTTCTTCGGCATGACGCCCGACACGGCAGCTTGCTCGGGCGGCTGCTGCTGCGCCGGTTTCTCGAACGCCGCGGACAGGTCTTGCGTGGGTTCGGTGAGCGCATAGCTCGGGCCCGTGTTCTCGGCCAGCGCCGTTTCGTCATCGCGTACGCGGCGAATGCTGTAGGTCGGCGTCTCGAGCGCCGGATCGCCGGCGAGGATGACCGTGACGTGGTTGTTTTCCTCGATCGTTTGCACCCAGTCGCGCTTTTCGTTGAGCAGATAGTTGGCCACCTCGACCGGCAGTCGCACGATCACCCGCGCGCTGCGCTCCTTGCGCGCCTCTTCGCCGATGAGCCTCAGAATGGCCAGCGCAAGCGACTCCACGCCGCGGATCACGCCATTGCCGTTGCAGCGCGGGCACACGGCTTGCGTCGACTCTTCGAGCGACGGGCGCAGCCGTTGGCGTGACATCTCGAGCAGGCCGAACTTCGAGATCTTGCCGATCTGGATTCTGGCACGGTCCTGGCGGACGGCCTCGCGCAGCTTCTTCTCGACATCACGCTGGTTGCGGTGCGGCCCCATGTCGATGAAGTCGATGACGACGAGCCCGCCGAGGTCGCGAATGCGCAGTTGCCGGGCGATCTCCTGAGCGGCCTCGAGGTTCGTGTTGTAGGCCGTCGCTTCGATGTCGCCGCCCTTCGTCGCGCGCGCGGAATTGATGTCGATCGCGGTCAGCGCCTCGGTATGATCGATGACGATACTGCCGCCGGAAGGCAGCGAAACGCTGTGCGCGAACGCGGACTCGATCTGGCTTTCGATCTGGAACCGCGTGAACAGCGGCACCGTCGGGTCGTCGTAGTACTTGAGCTTGCGAAGCTGGTTCGGCAGGACGTGTTCCATGAAGTCGAGCGCTTCCTTGTGGACGCCGGCATCGTCGATGAGGATCTCGCCGATATCGCTGACCAGGTAGTCCCTGAGCGCGCGAACGATCGCGTTGCCTTCCTGGTAAATCAGGAACGGTGCGGGACGCGTGACGACGACCGCCTTGATCGATTCCCAGACATTGATCAGGTAGTCGAGGTCCCAGCGCAGTTCTTCGACGTCCCGTCCGACGCCGGCGGTCCTGACGATGCAGCCCATCGATTCGGGCGCACCGAGTTCCTCGAGGGACTGACGGACGATGTCGCGGTCTTCGCCGGTTATGCGGCGCGAGACGCCGCTCGCCCGGGAGTCGTTCGGCATCAGAACGAGGAATCGGCCCGCCAGGCTGATGAAGGTGGTCAGCGCGGCGCCCTTGTTGCCGCGTTCCTCCTTTTCGACCTGGACGACAATCTCCTGGCCTTCCTTGAGCACACTGCGGATCTGCGGGCGCGCGCCCTCCTCGGGCTGCTTCAGGAAGTATTCCCTGGAAATCTCCTTGAGCGGCAGAAAACCGTGACGCTGGGCGCCGTAATCGACAAATGCGGCCTCGAGGCTTTGCTCGACCCTCGTTATTCGGCCTTTGTAGATGTTGGCTTTGCGTTGCTCTCGGGAAGGTACCTCGATATTAAGGTCGTAAAGTTTCTGGCCATCGACCATGGCCATGCGCAACTCTTCTTGTTGAGTTGCATTGACTAGCATGCGTTTCATAAATCCTCAGCCTTTGTATTGCAGGCCCGGGATCCGCTGCCATGCCGACGGCGACACGTGAGGCAACGATGCATCTGTTTGTCTCAGTGCATCGCTCTGTCATGGTTCTTTCCTGAGATTTGAATCGCTCGATCCGCGTTTATTGTGCGAGTTGAGAAACTCTTCGCGCCGGAGAGCCATTGCCTGATTCGTATCGCGACGGCCCGGATCCGGGGCGCCGACAAGAAAAACTTGCATTCTGCGGTCGCTCAAATGGAGCGTTAATGGGCTGCAATTGCAGCGCGGAATGGACGCCACAGGCGCCTTCCGCGCGGCTACTATACCATAGCTTCGGACAGGCTAATTCGGTAAGCCATTGAATTTTGCGGAAAAGGGAAACCGGCATGCCGCTCGCTACCGGGACGTGGATGCCGAAACGGCGGGCCAGCGCCTCGACAATTTCCTGCTGGGCCGCCTGAAAGGCGTGCCGCGCAGTCACGTCTACCGGCTCATCCGCTCGGGACAGGTTCGGGTCAACTCCGGACGCGCGACGCCGCGCTACCGCCTGCAGGCCGGCGACCGCGTGAGGATTCCGCCCGTAAGGCAGCGTTCAGCCTCGACACCGCACCTGGACGACAATGTTCTCGACCGACTGGCCGAACGCATCGTCCATGAGGATTCACGCGTACTCGTCATCGACAAGCCGGCCGGGCTCGCCGTACACGGCGGCAGCGGCGTGGACCTGGGGTGTATCGAGGCATTGCGGAGTCTCCGGCCGGGCCTCAAGACGCTCGAGCTCGTGCATCGACTTGATCGGGCGACATCGGGGTGCCTGCTCGTCGCGAAGCGACGCAGCACTCTGCGCCAGTTGCACGGGTTGCTGCGCGAAGGGCGCGTCGAGAAACGGTACCTGGCGCTGGTTCGAGGCAACTGGCAGTTCGGAAGTATCGAAGTCGACGAACCGCTCAGGTCCGATCGTCGTCCCGGCGGGGTCCGCAGCCGCGTCGATGCTCAGGGCAAGCCGGCGCTGAGCCAGTTCCGGCCCATCGACCAGTTCGGCACTGCGGCTGCGTTCGTCGAGGTTCGCATCGGGACCGGCAGAACCCATCAGATTCGCGCACACGCCGCACACCTGCAACATCCCGTCGCGGGCGACGAGCGTTATGGCGACGTACGCTTCAACGAATACATGAACCATCTGGGTCTGGACCGCATGTTTCTGCATGCCCACGCGATCGCATTCCAGTGGCCGGACAGCGATGTTGATTTCTCCGTCAGCGTGCCCTTGCCCGCGGAACTCGGCCGTGTGCTCGAATTACTTGAACGCAAGCGCCGCAAACGAAAGTCACGGTCTGTGGCGAGGCGCTGACAGTCGGGCAGCGGGGCAGCTTCGATCAGCGGCGCCGTCGCCCGCTCAGCGTGAAGCCGTCTGCCGGTCGCGTGAGTGTACGCATCCGCACCGACTTCCTGCCCGGCGTCCAGGCGGGCTGACCGGTGACGATCACCGCGTCGCCGGGTTTGAGCACAGTCTCATCGTAGCCGGCTTCCCGCATCCGCCTCGGGCTGCCCCACTCCACGGTCCACTGTTCGGTTTCTCCGGCGTCGTTGCGAACATCGACCAGCAGCGCGAGATGCGGGCGGCGGAACTGAAACTCCGTCACCACCCCCTCCACCGTGATGCGCTTCTCCGTATTGTAGATTCCCGACCAGGAGTGGTGAGCGTGCGCTGGCGCGAACGTGAGCCATGACCCGAAAATGAGCGCAGTCGAAATGTTTCTTCCATTCATTTCTCGATTCTTTCACGGCAGAGCGCGGTTGGCCAGTGGGCGCGTTGCAGCCGGGTACAATGGCAACGGAGCTATCCGAGGCCCACACCTGGTGTCCGCTCTTCGCGCAACGGTTCTGACCCTGATTCTCCTGTCGCTCGGCGCATCCCCGGCGTGTTCTCAGGATTCGTTCACGGAGCAGCGAGCCGCGCTCATCGAAGAGATCGATCGGGTCGTTCGCCAGACCGAGTCCGATACGGGCAAAACCGCGCTCGCCGAAGCCGTGATGGCGGCCATGGCGAAGGTCCCGCGCCACGAGTTCGTTCCCGCGACCGTACGGGAGTTTGCCTACCTCAACCGCCCGCTTCCGATCGGGGAAGGGCAGACGATCTCTCAGCCGTACATCGTGGCTCTCATGACGGACCTGGCGAATGTGGGTCCTGAGTCCGTGGTTCTGGAAATCGGGACCGGGTCCGGGTATCAGGCGGCGGTCCTGGCCGAGATCGTGGACCGCGTCTATACGGTCGAGATCGTCGAACCCCTGGGGCTCCGGGCCGCCCGCACGCTCGATCGCCTGGGATACGACAACGTGACCGTCCGGGTGGGCGATGGCTATCAGGGGTGGCCCGAGTTTGCGCCTTTCGATGCGATTCTCGTCACGGCGGCGCCCGAACGAATCCCCCAGCCGCTGATCGATCAGCTTGCGGTGGGCGGCAAGCTGGTCGTGCCCATCGGCGAGCAGAATCGCTCGCAGTCCCTGCAGGTCCTCGATAAAGCGCCGGACGGCGCCACCCGGGTCACCGACATCCTGCCGGTGCTCTTCGTTCCGTTCACGCGATCGGAAAACTAGCGTCGGCGCCCGCGCGCTCTCCTGCATGGCGCCCGGCCCGCGGTCTTTGGCGGCGGCCTCACGACCGAACCGCTCTCACTCGGTTTCCCGGCGCAAACGATCGCAGCCGGTCGGAAACCCGTTCATGGCCAGGAGCCGGTTCCAAAGCCGCGTGCGCTCCTGCGGATCGAGCGAGCGCGCCCAGTCCCAGGCAGCCGCATAGTCAGTGCCCCAGTTTGCTTCCGTCCGGATCTGCCTGGCGGCAAAGTCCTCGCCCCAAACGTCCGCCCACACGCGGTCGAGGACGAGATACAGCGTCATGTGCCCATCTATTCCGTCGAGTCGCTCGACAAGCTGCCATAGGTGGCGGTGGCCGAGTTCGTGGACCAACGTGGATTGCTTCGTGTCGGGCATGTAGCTCGCACGAAGGCGCATCGGGTGGTCGGGCCCGCCGGAATGACTGACCGCATCGGCTACCGTGGCGGTTACGCTTGATTCCGGAAACTGCAGACAGGTCCGGGCCTCGAGCGCGGCCACGATGCGCTCGCCGTCCTCCTCCCAGATCGACCGATACGCCCGCGCAGCGTAATGAAGCGCCGCGTTGGCCGGGATGAAGTCGACTGTCGGCTGGGCCTGCGCACCACAGGCGATCAGCAGCATGATCGCCGGTACGACCCGGGTCGCCTGAGGCGAATCTGCTTGCATCGTGAAGCTGTTTGCTGCGTGACCTACTCAACCGGTACGGTGACCGGCGCATCCGTTTCCTTGACGAAGAAGACAAGTATCTTCGCGGGCTCGGTATCGCTGGCGTTTCTTGCGACACTATGGATGTCATCCGGGTTTTCGTAGAACGTCTGTCCTGCCGACAGGGTTTGCGCCTCGCCTCCGCGGACCTGCATGACGACACTCCCTTCAAGCACATAGACGAAGGTATGTGCGTTATGTCGATGTTGCGCGGATGACTCTCCCGGTGCGTAGGTCACCGTTAGCATCTGGCCTGACTTGCCCTGGATATCCTGTAATTCCTGACTGAACAGGACTTCAACTTCTGTAGCCTGAGCGCCGGCGGAAAACAGTAAAAGCAGGATGAACTGACACGAGTAACGTTTAAAAGCAGTGATCACACTTTTCTCCTCTTGTCTGTGAGTCCTGGAGAGTCGTCAGTACTTGCAATGGCCCTGTGGCAGGCGAATTCGGGCGGCCGAGAGGGCCGATGACGCAATCCGCCGCGTCGTTGTAAGCGAACGTGAGCATCGATGATGCCATGACAAGGAGACAGCAATTCCCCGTCAAGGGGATTTCAGTTGCTCATCGCGCCGATGATGGTCATGCATGCGAGTTGCCTCTCGCTCCTCGGCCAACTCGTTCCATGCCGTAATCTCTCTGTCGACCGTGAGGCGTTCAAGCGCCGCCAGCCAGTGGACGTAATATCGTTCGCCGGTGTCGTATTCGCCTCGACCTTCCGCAGCTCGAAGTTCGGCGGACAATCGTTGCGACCACTCTTCCTGTGTGAGGCGACCGGATTCGATGAGTTCGACGACAACGGCAAAGGCCTGCGCCTGCCACGGTTCAGCAAATGGTGGATCTTCTGCTTCGCGGGAAAGCAGCGACAGTCGTGCAAGCTTGTCCCGACCGCCCATCTTCGGCAATCTACGCCACCGCCTGGAGATGATCGTCCCAGAGATCAACATAGACTCGGTCTTTGGAGCCGCCCCGGCTGCCCCACAGCTCCCGGCCGGTAAACATCACCGAATACAAATGCTGCGCCTTGCGTTCGACACCTGGCGGTAGCTGATCCTGAAACTCATGCACTCCGTGATCGAGGTGAATCGTGCCGCGGCGCCCGCGAACATAACGCGGTGCTCGGGTGTGTCCGACCGGATGCTCGTTCCTGGCGATCACCGCGTCGCCAACAGAAAATTGCGGCGGCAAGTCGACATCCAACTCCGCGCAGAAGTCGCTGGCGAGAAAACCGTCGACGATAATTTCGGGCCCGGGCGGTTCGAAGTCGGGAATGTCGGGCACTGAGAGAGGGCCATCGGGATTCTCGAGTTCCTCGACGGTAACAAGACCGCTCTCGAGCACCGACTGTTCGGCACGATAGAGCCACCTCGCGTAATAAGGCAGACTGAGATAAAGCGCCGGCGGAATGGACTGCTCCATCGCTGCACGCCCGCCGCGGGATATCCCGGGCACGCGCAACGACCAGACCAACCCCCAGACCAGTCGCTCCCATTCTTTCTTGAGGATCGGCCCCTCCGCCTCGCGCTGCGGCAGCGTGAATCCGTCCGTGCCGCCGAGATCGTGTGCGCCGTTCATTTCTGCCCGCTCACCGCAAGCGTCTCGGCGCCGATCATCGAGTCCCGGGTCACCAGGGCCGTCAACTGTTCGACAGACATGCCGTCGGTACCCGGCGGGCGCTGTGGGATAACCAGATAGCGAACCTCCGCCGTACTGTCCCAGACCCTGACTTCGACTTCGTCGTCGAGGTCGAGCCCGAACTCCCGCAATACGTTTCGGGGTTCGATCACCGCTCGCGCCCGGTACGCCGAATCCTTGTACCACGTCGGGGGAAGACCGAGTACGCTCCATGGATAGCAGGAACACAGCGTGCAGACAACCAGGTTGTGCACGGATGGGGTATTCGCCACGGCGACCAGATCCGTGGACTGAAATCCCGTCACGTTTTCTTCGCGCGCGACGGCTCTTGCGTCTGCAAGCAGCCGACGACGATAGTCCGGATCCACCCAGCTTCTTGCGACAAGGCCGGCGCCGATGTGCGGCCCGACCTGGCGCTCGTGGTACTCGACGACAGCGTCCATGGCTGCCGGGTCGACGAGGCCCTTTCTGGTCAGCACCGAGACCAGTGCTCTTGTGCGAAGGTCGTAGTCGGCCTGAGCCGGCTTGTCATCTGCCACGGTATCCCTACCTCTCGGAAGTCTCTGTCACACAAACGCTGCCGACTCGCCCAGGGCTCGGAGAACAACTTGCGAGTCTCGTAGTACTCGAACCGGACTATATCAAAGCCGGACACGTTGCTGCGTCCCCGATTTCGGGCCGTGGCGCAACGATCAAAGCGAGTTCTTCAGGTCAACGCCGGCCGTGCGCAGCGGATCGAGCCCTGCTTCCCGCAGCGTGCGGGCGACCCAGATCAACGGCAGCCCGATCAGGGCGGTGGGATCGTCCGACCGGATTCGGCTGAACAGCGCTATGCCGAGACCCTCGGCCTTGAAACCGCCGGCGCAGTCGTAGGGCTGCTCGCGGCGCAGATAGGCATCGAGCGCGTCCGGGGCGAGTTCGGCGAAATGCACGTCCGTGCGGTCGGCCGTCTGCCAGCGCCGGCCGTCCCGCTTGTCGAGGATGACCACGGCCGTGTCGAACGCGACCATGCGGCCCCGGCAGGCCGCCAACTGTCGCAGTGCCGCATCGTGCGAGCCGGGCTTGCGCAGGATCTTGCCGTCGACCGAGGGAACCTGGTCGGAACCGATGACGATCGCTTCCGGAGCGGCCACCGAGCCCGCTTTTTCGGCCGCGAGACGCGCGGCGAATTCATGCGGCGCTTCCCCCGGTAAGGCGATCTCCTCGACGCGTGGCGCGACGACGTCAAAGGGCAGCCCGAGCCGCTCGAGAAGCTGCTTTCTGTACCGGGAAGTTGACGCCAGGATCAGTTCGCGCATGAGTCGCATCGGCGCCCGACGGCCGCCGTGACGGTTTTGACGTTGATACCCCTTCTACTTACCATAGGCCGCCCATGCCGGGATCGCTGCACAACTGGTACAGCCTGTCGTGGCTGGACATGCTGGCAGAGCGGCAGTCCGTGCTGAGCGGCCGGATCGAACTCAAGCGGCTTGCGCGGCTGCGCGACATGCTACATGCACACGACGGCAGTGTGACAGTGAACTTGCGTTTCGGTAAGCGCGACGGAGCCTGGGTGATAGTGAATCTTGAATGTGAAGCGACGCTTGCATTGCTCTGTCAGCGTTGCCTGGAACCGATGCTGCACACGGTAGCGGCACGGGTCGAATTGGGATTGGTGGAATCTGCATCGATGGCCTCGCGCTTGCCCGAAGATTATGAGCCGGTCGTGCTGGAAGGCGATCGGCTGATGCCTGCACGGCTCATCGAAGACGAGTTGATCGTCTCGTTGCCGCTCATGCCGAAACATGCTCATACGAGCGAATGCGGCAGCCTCGTGCGCCGGCGCGACGAGTCGACGGGCGAAGCCTGGACTCTTGACTGCGCTCCACCAACGAGTCACTGAGGAGAATACGAACGATGGCAGTTCAGCAAAGGCGCAAGACGCGGTCGAAGCGCGACATGCGTCGATCCCACGACGCGCTCAAGGGTCCGACGCTGGCCGTCGACGCGACGACCGGAGAGACCCACAAGCGCCACCACGTCACGGCGGACGGGTTCTACCGGGGCAAGCGCGTTTTCGAAGTACCTCTGGAATCGGACGAAGAGTAGGCCGGCGGCATCCCGCAGCGGGCGGCAAGCGGCGCCCGGGCCACTCTTCGCAGTCCACCGAAAACCGATTCGATGAGTCGCAAGGTCACAATCGCCCTGGACGCCATGGGCGGCGACCGGGGTCCGGCCGTTGTCGTGCCCGCGGCTCTTGCGACGCTCGAAAAGGACGACTCGGTCACCCTGATTCTCGTCGGTCTCGCCGACGTTCTCGACGAGGTCAAGGCGCAGACCCGGGGCAAGTACGGCAAACGGCTCGGCTTCCGGGCGGCGGCGGAAGTGGTCGGCATGGACGAGCATCCCGGCGATGCGTTGCGCCACAAGAAGGACTCGTCGCTACGCAGCGCGATCGAACTCGTCAAGTCCACGGAGGCCGATGCCTGCGTGAGCTCCGGGAACACCGGCGCCCTCATGGCCACCGCGCGATACGTTCTGAAGACGCTGCCGGGCATCGACCGTCCCGCGATCATTTCCTGCGTGCCGGGACTCAGGTCGCCGACCTTCATGCTCGACATCGGCGCGAATGTGGGTTGCACGGCCGATCATCTCGTTCAGTTCGCGATCATGGGGTCGGTCATCGCTTCCGGCATGCTCGATATCGAAAGGCCGCGCGTCGGTCTGCTGAACGTCGGTCAGGAGGACATCAAGGGCAACGAGGTCATCCGCGAGGCCGGCCACCTGTTGGCTCGGAGCGACCTCAACTATCTGGGTTTCGTCGAGGGCGACGGGATATTCCAGGCGGATGTCGACGTCGTCGTCAGCGACGGGTTCGTCGGCAACGTGGCGATCAAGACGATGGAAGGCGTGGCCGGATTGATCGGCTCGTTCCTGCGGGAGGAATTCAGCCGCAACAGTCTGCGCAAGGTTCAGGGCGTCGCGGCCAACTCCGCGCTCGATGCGCTGCGCGCGCGGCTCGATCCCCGTCTCTATAACGGTGCGAGCCTCGTCGGGCTGAACGGGATCGTGCTCAAGAGTCACGGTGGAGCCGACCAGCTCGCGTTCGAGACGGCCGTTCAGACGGCTATGGTCGAGGCCCGCAAGGGCGTTCCGGTCAAGATCGGCGAGCTCGTCGAAAAGCAGTCACGAGAATGTATTCGCGCATAGCAGGCACCGGCAAATACCTGCCGGAACGCGTGCTGACCAACTTCGATCTCGAGGAGATGGTCGACACGACCGACGAGTGGATTCGCACGCGAACGGGTATCGAGCGCAGGCACCTGGTCGCGGACGATGAATTCACGAGCGATCTGGCGTATCGGGCTTCCCTCGCCGCGATCGAGGATGCCGGTATCGAGCCGGGCGAAATCGACTTCATCCTGGTCGGTACGACGACGCCCGATCTGATCTTTCCCAATGTCGGCTGTCTCATTCAGGAGCGGCTCGGCATCCATGGCACGCCGGCGTTCAGCCTCGAAGCGGCCTGCAGCGGTTTCCTCTACGCGCTCGGGGTTGCAAACGAGTTTCTGCGCGGGGGGCAGGCCAAACGCGCACTCGTCGTCGGCGCCGAGTGCATGTCGCGCATCATCGACTGGACCGATCGGGAAACCTGCGTGCTGTTCGGGGACGGGGCGGGCGCGGTGATTCTCGAGCAGTCCGACGACCCCGGCATCCTGTATTCCAGTCTCGGTTCCGACGGGCGCTACCGCGAACTCCTGTACGCTTCGACAGGAGTTTCAGTGACCCCCAGGGACGGGGAGGGCGCTGCGTTGCGCATGAAGGGCAACGAAGTCTTCAAGGTCGCCGTCAAGACGCTCGGGTCCATGGTGGACGAGGTTCTTCAGAAAAACGGCCTCGACAAGGGCGAGATCGACTGGCTCATTCCTCACCAGGCGAATATCCGCATCATTCAAGCCATGGCGAAGCGCTTGCGGATGCCGATGGAACGCGTCGTCCTGACGATTCGCGAACACGGCAACACGTCGGCGGCATCGGTTCCGATGGCGCTCGACACGGCGATCCGGGACGGTCGAATCAAGCGCGGCGATCTGTTGCTGCTCGAAGCATTCGGCGGCGGATTTACCTGGGGAGCCAGTCTCGTGCGATACTAGACCTTGTACCGTTGAGTGGGACACGGACAAGATGAGCACAATATACGAGGTGTGGCGGGGAACCGGCCGGGCCTTGCACCGGATCGTTCGAAGCGTCCTGCTGCTGGCGGGCCTGCTTGGCGGCGCTGCCGGGGCCGGGGCCGCGGAGTACGCCCTGTCCGCGGATGTCGATGTCGTCGGCGAGGTTCGGGTCATCGAGGCGCGCCACGAAGACACTTTCGTAAGGCTCGCGCGCCGCTACAATCTCGGCTACGAGGAACTGCGCCATGCCAATCCGGATGTCGATCCGTGGTTGCCGGGCGAGGGCACCGAGATCGTGCTGCCCACGCAGTTCGTGCTGCCGCAGGCCGAGCGCCGCGGCATCGTGATCAACGTTCCGGAACTCAGGCTCTACTACTTTCCCGATGACGAACGGGTCATTACGCATCCCATCAGCATCGGGCGCCAGGACTGGCGTACGCCGCTCGGCCGCACGAGCGTGGTGGCCAAAGCCGCGGATCCGACCTGGTATCCGCCGCAGTCGATCCGCGACGAACATGCGGCGCGAAACGACTTCCTGCCCGCCGTCGTGCCGCCCGGGCCAGACAACCCGCTCGGCAAGTTCGCGTTGCGTCTCGGTCTCCCGGGCTACCTCATTCACGGCACGAACATGCCGGCCGGTGTCGGGATGCGCGTGACCCACGGCTGCATCCGCATGTTCCCCGAGGATATCGAAGCGTTGTTCGAGTCGGTGCCGACGGGGCTGTCGGTGCAGCTCGTCAACCAGCCGTTCAAGTTCGGCTGGCGCGACAACGGCTTGTACCTCGAAGCGCACCCGCCTCTGGACGAGGAGGACACCGCGGGAATGTGGAGCGCGACCGATCTGACGCGCGCGTTCATTGCCGTCACGGAGGAGCGCGGAGTCCAGATGGACTGGCGTTCAGCCGAGCGCGTGATGGACGCGGCCCGCGGTATTCCGGAGTCCGTTGCGGCGACGGTTCCCGGAGATGACGGCGCGGTGGCTCGCGCGCACTGAAAAGCCGCCGACAACCATCGGCGGCTTCGAGTAGTCTGATCAGCTTTCAGGGGTTACCCGGTTGCGACCGCAAGCGCCACAGTAGCGCAGTAGATTTCGGGAACCGGGTGCAGTCCGGGGCTTCTTACTTCAGTACGCCTTCCTCGGCCATGCGATCGAGCCGCTGATTGGTTTCGTCGCTGCTGGCCTGGGCAGCCTCGGCGGCTTGCAAGGCCTGGTTTGCGGTGCTTTGCGCCGCGGTGGCAAGCTGCCTTGCCTCGTTGGCAGCACTCTGCGCCGCGTCGGCCGCGCTTTGCGCAGCCGAGATCGCCGTGCGCAATTCCTGTTCAAGAACGTCGGTGTTCGCACAGCCGCTCACGAAGGCGATGGCGCACACAAACGCTGCCGTCCGCAGAGCGTTACGGAGTTCTTTGGTCATTGATTTTTTTCCCCTGAGACTTGAGCCACAAACCGCAGCAATTATTTCCCAAATCAGAGCCCACTGCAATTGAAACCTCCCCCGCATCGCTTGCGGTTTCTCTTGATCCTCACCGTATGTGTATATATTATCAGTATGTATATTGATACAGGTCTTTACGATGCGCGAACTGACCCCGAGACAGAGAGAAATCGTCCTCCTGATCCAGGAAGCCATCCGCAATAACGGCATACCGCCGACGCGCGCCGAGATCGCAGGAGCGCTGAAGTTCCGCTCGGTGAATGCTGCCGAGCAGCACCTGCGGGCACTCGAACGCAAGGGCGCCATCGAGCTTCTGCGAGGCACGTCCCGCGGAATCAGGCTCAAGGACGCATTTCGGGAAGGCTCGCTACGGACGATGCCGGGCTTGCCGCTCGTCGGGCGGGTAGCGGCCGGCGAACCCATCCTGGCCGAGGAGCATATCGAGGCTCGCCATCGAATCGATCTCGATCTCTTCGAAGCGCCGCCGCATTTCCTGCTCCGGGTACACGGCATGAGCATGAAGGATGCGGGCATCCTCGACGGCGACCTGGTCGCGGTGCATCGCACGTCCGAAATCCGTAACCGGCAGATCATCGTGGCGCGCCTGGAGGACGAGGTCACGGTCAAGCGTTATCGGCAGGAAGGCCATCGGGTCTGGCTGATGCCCGCAAACGCCGAGTTCGACCCGATCGAAATCGACCTCAGGGAACAGCAGTTCACGATAGAGGGGGTCGTCGTCGGCGTGGTCCGCGATTCGATGCGGAGCCGATGAGCGTGGACGATCTGAGCCTGCATCCGCGGGTCTGGAAGGGCCGGTGCGACCGAGCCGCCTGGCAGACGCTGCCGACGGGTTTCGCCGAGCTCGACCGGTATCTTCCGGGCGGCGGCTGGCCCCGGGATGCCCTGACGGAAATCGTTCCCGAGCGTTACGGCATCGGCGAATTGAGCCTGTTGATGCCCGCGCTGGCCTTTCTGAGCGGCGGGACCGGCAACGCCGGGCACTGGATCGTCTGGATAGATCCGCCGTTCATTCCCTACGCACCGGCGCTCGAACGTTCCGGAATCGATCCGGGCCGCTTGCTGTTGGTGCATCCCCCGGCAGACGGAAACGAGGCGCTCGAAAAGAATCTTCCCGGAAACAATATCCTGTGGGCGGTCGAGCAGGCGCTGCGTTCGGGGTCCTGCGCCGCCGTACTGGCCTGGCTTGAATCCGCCGGTGACAAGGCCTTGCGCCGTCTGCAACTCGGCGCGGAAGAAAACGCCTGCTGGACGGTGCTGTTTCGTCCGGGCGCTGCACTGCGGCGCAGTTCCCCTGCCGCGCTGAGACTGAAGCTTCATTCGGCGGCGGCCCTTGTCCGCGTCGAAATCATCAAGTGCCGCGGCAGCCGGCCGGGGACGGTCGCATTCGAGAGACCGGCCTGACGGTGAGTCTTCATGCTCCAGCCGTTAACGCATCTCCCTCGGGAGCCGGAGAAGCCCGCTCCGCCGGACACCGCGGCGAGACGGGAAGAGCAGTTATGGATCGCCATACATCTGGAGGATTCGCAGGCCCCGCAGGAGCTTGAATCGCTCGCGGCCTGGTGCGGCCGAATCACGCCGCTGGTCTGTCTTGACCGGCCCGAAACCCTGCTCCTCGAAGTGCGGGGCAGCCTCAGGCTGTTCGGAAGCCTTGCAGCCGTCGAACGGAGATTGACGGCCGAAATCGCCGCCCGCCGCCTGTCCTCCCACCTGTGCGCGGCGCCCACGTATCTCGGCGCGTTGTGGCTGGTGCGCCGGCAAGGCGCGAACGTGCCTGAAACCCGCGCCCTGGCCGGCAGCCTGGGCCCGCTTCCCCTGTCGGTGACGCATTGGCCCGAGGACATCCTGACGCTATTGAACGAGATGGGCGTGCGCAGCATCGGCGATTGCCTGCGGCTGCCCCGGGATGGATTCGCGCGCCGGATCGGCCGACGCTATTTGCGCGAACTCGACCGGGCGCTCGGAAAACGGCCCGATCCCAGGGTCGGCTTCGAGAAACCCCGGAACCTGAGCTCGAAATTCGATTTCATGAGCGAGACCGACGATCGCGAGCTGCTGGCCGCTGCGCTCGGCAAGATGGTCGAGCGCCTCGTTGAGCGCTTGCGCAGCCGCCAGGCCCAGGCGCAGGAGCTTGCGATCGTTCTTCATCATGCGAACCGCCCGCCGACCGTGAGCGGTCTCGATCTGATGGAGCCGGTTCATGAGGCGCGCAGGCTGCTTGAGCCATTGGCCGCACGTCTTGAAAGCATCGTCCTGCCCGCGCCCGTCATCGCGGTCGGTTTGCGGGCCGGCGCCCTGAAGCCGATGCATCTGAAGCCGCCGGCGCTCTTCGGAAAGAACGGGCAGACGGACGGACGGCCCGTTTCGAAAGCCGGGCTGATCGAGCGTCTGCGCGGACGCTTCGGCGTGGAGGGCGTGTACGGTTTCGAACTCGCGGCCGAACACCGGCCCGAATCGGGATGGAGCAGACTGACCGGGCGGCTGCTCGAAACATCCTCTGCAGGAACAGGGCGGCGCCCCGCAAGCCCGCTTGCGGGAACACGCAAACTCGCCGATCGGCCGCTGTGGATACTGCCTTCGCCGTTGCCGCTCGCGCAGGGCGCTGCCCGGCTCCGGTTCCGGGGGCCGCTGCAAATGGGGCCCGAACCCGAGCGTATCGAAAGCGGCTGGTGGGATGGCGGGGACGTCAGAAGAGACTATTACGCGGCCTGCGCTTCACGGGGCGAGAAGCTGTGGGTTTACCGGGATCGCGTCACGCAGGAGTGGTTCCTGCACGGCCTTTTCGGCTGACGGTTCAAGCCGTCCCGTCCCCGATCGTGTCTTACGCGGAACTGCATTGCCTGAGCAACTTCACGTTCCTGCGCGGCGCGTCTCATCCGCCGGAGCTCGTCGAGCGGGCCGCAGGGCTTGGCTATGCGGGGCTCGCCCTGACCGACGAATGTTCGGTCGCCGGCATCGTGCGTGCCCATTCGGCCGCTCGTGACCTGCCGCTCAAGTTCGTCGTCGGCAGCGAGTTCACGACCGAAGAGCATCTGAAGCTGGTCGTTCTCGCGCCGAACCGCAGGGCCTACGGCGAGCTGTGCCGGCTGATCGCTTTCGCGCGCAGGGCGGCCGCCAAGGGAGAGTACCGGATCGGCCGGGAAGATCTGGCCCGTCACCTGCAGGACTCGCAGTGCCTGCTGCTCTGGCTGGCCCAGGCATCCCGCGACAGCCTGGACGGGGTCTGGCTCACGGAGCGTTTCGCCGGCCGCCTGTGGCTCGCGGTGGAGCTTCTGTCCGACGGCTGCCACCGGCAAACGCTCGATGAGTGCCGCAAGACCGCAAGGCAGCTCGGTTTGCCTCTGGTCGCGAGCGGCAACGTGCACATGCACAGCCGCGAGCGGCGCATGCTGCAGGATACGCTGACGGCCATTCGGCTCGGCAAGCCCGTCAGGCGACTGGGCTTTGCGCTGCATTCGAACGCCGAGCGCGTGCTCAGGCCGCTCGACGAACTCGGGCGAATCTATCCGCGGGAGCTCCTGCACGAGACGCTCTCGATACTCGAGCGCATCGAGTTCTCGCTCGATGAACTGCGTTACGAATATCCCCGCGAGCTCGTGCCCGGGGGACGCACTCCAACGAGCCATCTGCGCGTCCTGACCGAGGAGGGCGCGCGGCAGCGCTGGCCGGAAGGCGTGCCGGACAAGGTGACGAGGCTCGTGGAGCACGAGCTCGCGCTGATCGGGGAACTCCGCTACGAGCCGTATTTCCTCACGGTGCACGACATCGTCCGGTTTGCCCGCGAGGCAGGCATCCTCTGTCAGGGCAGGGGTTCGGCCGCGAACTCCGCCGTCTGCTTCTGCCTCGGGATCACCGAGGTCGATCCGGCGCGGATGGAAATGCTCGTGGAACGGTTCATTTCCAAAGAACGCAACGAGCCTCCCGATATCGACGTCGACTTCGAGCACGAACGAAGGGAGGAGGTCATTCAATACATCTACGGCAAGTATTCCCGCGAACGTGCGGCCTTGGCCGCGACGGTGATCACCTACCGGCCGAAGAGCGCGATCCGCGATGTCGGCAAGGCGCTCGGTTTCGAGCCGGGTGAACTCGACGTGCTCGCAAGATCGCTGCATTGGCGGGACGGCGGTGAAGTCGACGCCGGGCGCGTGGCCGAAGCGGGGCTCGACCCCGCGAGCCCCGGGGTTCGCCGCCTGCTGAGCCTGGTCGAATCCCTGCTCGGCTTCCCGCGGCACCTGTCCCAGCACGTCGGCGGCTTCGTCATATCCGAACGCCCGTTGTGCGAACTGGCGCCGATCGAGAATGCCGCCATGCCCGAGCGCACGGTCATTCAATGGGACAAGGACGATCTGGAGGAACTCGGTCTTCTCAAGGTTGACGTTCTCGGGCTCGGAATGCTGAGCGCCATCAGAAAGAGCTTCGAACTCATCAGGGCGTTCCATGGGCGCGAGTTCTCGATGGACAGCATCCCGGCCGAGGACCCCGAGGTGTACCGGATGATCTCGAGAGCCGATACCGTCGGCGTCTTTCAGATCGAGTCCCGCGCGCAGATGGCGATGCTGCCGAGGCTCAGGCCCCGCAGCTACTACGATCTCGTCATTGAGGTCGCGATCATTCGGCCGGGACCCATCCAGGGCGACATGGTGCATCCCTATCTCCGGCGGCGAAATGGCGAGGAGCCCGTGAGCTATCCGAGCGAGGGTGTGCGCAAGGTGCTCGAACGCACTCTCGGGGTGCCGATCTTCCAGGAGCAGGTCATGCAGCTTGCGATCGTGGCGGCCGGCTTCACGCCGGGCGAGGCCGACCGCCTGCGCCGCGCGATGGCCGCCTGGCGCCGCCGCGGCGATCTCGAACCCATGCAGGAGCGGTTGATCCAGGGCATGCTCGAGCGTGGTTATGACCGCGAGTTTGCCGAGCGGATATTCAATCAGATCAGGGGTTTCGGCGAATACGGGTTTCCCGAGTCGCACGCCGCGAGCTTCGCGCTGCTGGCCTACGTTTCAGCGTGGCTCAAGTGCCATGAGCCGGCCGTTTTTTTATGTGCGCTGCTCAACAGCCCGCCGATGGGCGTCTATTCGCCGGCGCCACAGGTGCGCGCGGCCCGTGAGCAGGGTGTGGACGTAAGGCCCGTCGCCGTCACCCGGAGCTGCCGGGATTCGTCCCTGGAACGGGACGGCCGCGGCGGGCCGGCGATACGGCTGGGTCTGCGCATCGTCAAGGGCTTTACCGCTCAGGGAGGCAAGCGGCTGGTCGAGGCCCGCGCGGAGCGGGAGTTCGCCGACGTGGAAGATCTGGCGCGGCGGGCAAGACTCGATGCCAAGGACCTCGGCGCCCTGGCCGCGGCCGGCGCGCTCAAACCGTTCGCGAAGAACCGGCATCGGGCTCGCTGGAGCGTCGCCGGGATCGAGAAACCGCCGCCCTTGCTCGAACGCGCGCGCATCCCCGAAGCCATTCCGATGTTGAAGGCGCCCACGGAAGGGGAAGACATCATGGCGGACTATCGCCGCCTGGGGCTCACGCTCGGACGCCATCCCCTTGCGCTGTTGCGGGAACGCCTGCACGCCATGGGCCTGCTCCAGGCCCGGGCCGTGCGGCAGCTCGAGCATGGCGCGCGAGTGTGCACGGCGGGTCTTGTCATCATCCGGCAACGGCCGGCGAACGCGGCCGGGGTGACGTTCGTGACCGTCGAGGACGAGACGGGTTACGTGAATCTCGTCGTCTGGGAGAACGTTGCCAGGCGCGAACGGCGGACCCTGCTCGGGGCGATGCTGCTCGGAGTCGAGGGACGCGTCCAGAAGGAAGGAGAAGTGCTGCACGTCATCGCCGATCGGCTCCACGATCAAAGCCGCCTGTTGGGGAATCTGACGGTCCGCTCGAGAGACTTTCGTTGATACCGGCGCCCGCTCAGATCGTGAGCTGATTGATCTGGAAGATCGGCAGCAGGATCGCCATCACGATCGCGAGCACGATGAGACCCATGACGACGATGAGCGCGGGTTCGAGGATGTTGAGCAGCGTCCCGAGCAGGTTGTCCATCTCGTCTTCCTGATGGGTGGCGGCCCGGTCCAGCATGTCGTCGAGTTCGCCGCTCGCCTCGCCGCTGGAGATCAGGCGCATGCTCATCGGCGGGAACAGCTTCGATTGCGCCAGTGAGCGGCCGATCGCCGCGCCTTCGCGCACGCGCACGCCGGCGTCCTCCACGGCGTCGCGCATCGGCAGGTTGCTCACGACCGTCGCGCCGATCCCGAGCGCTTCGACGACCGGAACTCCGCTCGAGGTCAGGATCGAAAGCGTTCGGGTGAACCGCGCCGTGTTGAGCCCGCGCGTGACCCGGCCGAGCAGCGGCGCCTTTAGAATCCACCAGTGCAGCCGCCGGCGCGCATTCTCGGCGCGCAACACGCGGCCGATCGCGAGCGCCGCCGCGGCGAATATCCCGAGCAGAGCCCACCACCAGCTTTGCAGGAAACCCGAGAGCCCGATCAGCGCACGCGTGAGGATCGGCAGTTCCTGGCCGGTCGTTGCAAAGACGCCGACGACCTTGGGCACGATGTAAACGAGCATGAACGTCACGATCGCGAGCGCGAGCGTCGTCAGCACGATCGGATAGACGAGAGCGTGGCTGATCTTCTGCCGCAGGCCGTGCCGCGATTCCGTGTAATCGGCGAGGCGCTCGAGAACCGCGCCGAGCTGCCCGGCCTGTTCGCCGGCTGCGACGGTCGCCCGGTAGACGACGGGAAACGCTTGCGGAAAATCATCGAGGCCCGATGCCAGCGTGTGACCCTCGATCACCTTCGCGCGCGCGCCGAGAATGATGGTCTTCAGGCGCGGCTTGTCGGTTTGCTCGCTCGCCGCAAGCAGCGCTTCGTCGAGGGGCAGGCCGGCCCTGATGAGCGTTGCGAGCTGCCGCGTGAAGAGCGCGAGATCGAGCGAGCCGATGCTGCCGCGCCCGAGACGCACCTGCCGCCGCCTGGCGCTGCGACCGGCCGTCTCGACGGCCGCGACCTCGACGGGCACCAGTTGCCGGTCGCGGAGAAGCTGGCGCACGTGCCGCGGCGTGTCGCCTTCGAGAACGCCCTTGCGCTCCTTGCCGCCGGCATCGACTGCGACATACTGGTACGCGCCCATCAGTCGCTGCGCGTGACCCGGAGAACTTCCTCGAGCGTCGTCGCGCCGGCCAGCACCTTCCGCATGCCGTCCTGCCGGATGCTCGGCCCGCAGTCGCGCGCGTAACGCTCGAGCGCCTGCTCGCTGTCGCCGTCGTGGATCATCGTGCGCAGCCTTCTGTCGACGGCGATGAGTTCGTAGATTCCGGTGCGACCGCTGTACGCGTTCGGGTCGGGACCGGCCCGGTAGAGTGTCGGCGGCCTGCCCGGACCGACGCCGAGCACCCGGCACTCGGGCTCGCTTGCCTGGTACGGCTCGCGCCGGTCGGGATCGAGCACGCGCACGAGGCGCTGGGCAAGCACGCCGATCAGGCTCGACGACAGCAGGAACGGCTCGACGCCCATGTCCCTGAGGCGGGTCACGGCGCCGACGGCCGTGTTCGTGTGCAGCGTCGACAGCACGAGGTGTCCGGTCAGACTCGCCTGAACCGCGATCGAGGCCGTCTCGAGATCGCGGATCTCGCCCACCATGACGACATCGGGATCCTGTCTCAGGATCGCCCGCAGACCGCGGGCGAACGTCATGTCCACCTTCGTGTTGACCTGCGTCTGACCGATGCCGTCGATGTGATATTCGACCGGATCCTCGACGGTCAGGATATTGCGGGTCCGGTCGTTGATGCGTTCGAGCGCGGCGTAGAGCGTCGTGGTCTTGCCCGACCCCGTGGGGCCCGTGACGAGCAATATGCCGTTCGGCCGATGGATGAGTTCGTCCATCGTCTGCCGGTCGGCATCGGACATGCCCAGTTGCGCAAGATCGAGCCTTCCGGCCTGCTTGTCGAGGAGCCTGAGCACGACGCGCTCGCCGTGTCCGGACGGAATCGTCGAGACGCGGACGTCGACGGCGCGGCCGGCGATCCTGAGCGAAATGCGGCCGTCCTGCGGCACGCGTTTTTCGGCGATGTCGAGCTTCGACATGACCTTGATCCTCGAGACGACCAGCGGCGCGACCGCCCGGCGCGACTGCAGGACTTCCTGCAGCACGCCGTCGATCCGGAACCGGACCGTGAGCCGGTTCTCGTACGGTTCGATGTGGATGTCGGAGGCGTTGTCCTTGACGGCCTGGGTCAGCAGCGCATTGATCAGGCGGATGATCGGGGCGTCGTCATCGCTGTCGAGCAGATCGGACGGTTCCGGGAGCTGCTGGGCGACCGCGAGCAGGTCCGTCTCGTCGTCAAGGCCCTCGACCATCGTGCGGGTCGCGTCGCTCTCGTACGCGGACTGCAGCAGAGTGTCGAACTGCTCGCCGTCCACGGGCGCGAAGTCCACGGGGCCGCCGGCGAAACGCCTGACCTCGGCAAGGCTCGGCAACGCGGCATCGGGACGATAAACCGCCCGGATATGGCCGTCGTCGGAATCCCGGATCAGGACGCCGTGCCGTTTGGCGAACGCGAAGGGGAGCCGGCGGACGGCGGGCTGCACGCCCGCGGCATGCTCCGCATTCGTGACGCCACCGGGATCAGGCGCCACGGGTGGGACCGACTGGCCGCCGGGGTCCACTCCCGCGGCGGTTTCAGGGTCCGTCGCCATCGTCCGGATCGGCGCTCTCGCCACCGGTGTCCGCGCCGGGTGCGGGGTCCTCCGCTTCGGCATCGCCGGACGGTGGTACGGGCGTGGCGGGCAGCTCCGGTAGCAACGGCCGCTCCTCGCCGCGCAGCAGCGGAATGGGTTCCTCGGCCGCCTCGAGCTGCAGGTCGCGCAGATACTGGTACTTCGCGTTGGTTTCGAACCGCGCCTCGGCGCTGTCGCGCAGGATCGTCGGCCGGATGAACACCATCAGGTTCGTCTTGATCCGTTCGGCGTTGCGGGCGCGGAACAGCCACCTGAATCCCGGAATCCGGCCGAGACCCGGCACGCGCTGTTCGTCCTGTCTGAGCTGATCGTCCATGAGGCCGCCGAGCACGAGCATCTCGCCGTCCTCGACGAACACCGAGGTCGTTATCGTGCGCGTGTTCGTCACGAGGTCCACGGCGCCCGCGGCGCCGGCCGCGAGGCTCGAGGTCTCCTGCTCGATCGTCAGCTTGACGCCCGAGCCTTCGTTGATCTGCGGCGTGAGCGTAAGCCGCGTGCCGACCGGTTGGCGCTGGATGGTCTGGAACGGGTTGAGGGAGCCCTGCGCGGCGCCCGTACTGGCAAAGGCTCCGGTCAGGAAGGGCACTTCCTGGCCGACGTTGATTTCGGCCTCCTCGTTGTCGAGCGTCACGATCGTCGGGGTCGAGACGATGTTCGTGGCCGCGTCGCCCTGCAGCGCTGAAATGATCGCCGCCCAGTTCGTGCCGGCGTCCATGAATCGGCCGATGCCGATCGTCACTCCCTGCGGGACCGCGTCCGGGCTCGGCATGTTGCCCTGAGCGGCAGCGCCGAGCTGGACGATGCCCCGGCCGATGCCGAAGTTGGTCAAGCCGATTCCGTTGTCGGTGGCGCTGCCGTCGAGCGCCCAGGTGACGCCGAGTTCCGCGGCGATCTCTTCGCTGACCTCGACGATGATCGCGTCGACCTGCACCTGGGCGCGGCGGATGTCGATCCGGTCGATCACGGCGTTGATGTCCTGCAGGATGTTCGCCGGCGCATCGATCACGAGCGCGTTCGTGCCCGGGTCCGCCCAGATGTTGATGTCGCCCGCATCGAGCCCCGCGTTCCCGCCTGCCGCTTCAACCAAGTCGAACTGGGCCTGCAGTCTTTCGGCCAGGTCTTCCGCCTCGGCATAACGCAGGTAGCGCACCTGCGTGTCGCCGCCCTCGGGCGAAGGCGTGTCGAGATGCGCTATCAGCGCGCGGTAGCGTAAGCGGTTGGACTCCGTACCGCTCAACAGCACGCTGTTCGTGCGTTCATCTGCGATCGCCTGGACCGGCGCCGGGCCGCCGGCCGCCTGAGCCGCCTGGCTCAACGCATCGAGCATCCTGACGGTCTCGGTTGCCGAGGCGTTCTCGAGCGTGATCACTTCGATGTCGGAGGCGCCCGAAACATCGATACGGCGGATGATGTTGACCATCCTGTCGACGTTGGCCGCGCGGTCGGAAATGATCAGGATGTTCGATTCCGCATGAGCCACGATATTGCCGGCCTGGGGAATCAGCGGCCTCAGGATCGGCACGAGCGGCGTGGCGGCGACGCTCGTAAGCTCGACGACCCGCGTCACGATGTCGGCGCCGCGGCCTGCCTCGGCCGAACCGCCGAACTGGCGCGACGTCGCGTCCGGGATGATCTGCACGACGCTTTCGGCTTCGACGGCCGCGAAACCGTGCACCTGCAGGGTCGACAGGAACGCCTGGTAGAACGTATCCGGCGTCATCGGCGAGAACGACAGCAGCGTTACATCCGCGTTCACGCGGGGGTCGACGAGGAAGTTCCGGCCCGTGACGGCGCCGACGGCCTCGATGACCTGCCGGATATCGGCTTCGCGGTAGTTCGGCATGATCTGTTGGTCGTCCTGACCGAGTGCGGCCTGCTGACCGGACAGGGCCAGGAAGGCGCCAAGGGCGGCCACGGCAACACGGCCGCGGCAGCGCCGCTTGCACGAGACTGCCGTTGGTATCCGACGAACAGTCGCTTCGGGCGGTTTCATGGGTTGTTCTCCGCGAGTTCCAGCAATTGAGTGGTATCGATGACGATCGACTGCAGGGCGCCGTCGCGCAACAGCGTGACGCTCGCCATCGTCGTCTCGCCCAGGGTCTCGAAGACCTGCAGGCCCCGGTTCGGGTCGTCGATGACGGTGCCGTTGACCTCGGTGACGATGTCGCCGGGCTCAAGGCCGAGCGCCGCGAAGGCGGCGATGTCCGCGCCCGGGTTGACCCGGAACCCGAGGACCTGTCCCTGCTCGACAGCCGGCGCGATGCGTATGATCTCGGAGATGCGCGACGCGTTCGCGCCGATGATCCGGCTCAGCGATTCCGGGTTGCCCGCCGCCCTGTCGGCAGGCAGGGGCTGCGGGACGACTCGGGCCGCTGCCCGCGGCGGCTGGCCGGCAAGCTCCCTGGGCAGGCGCAAGGTCTCGAGCCGGCCGGATCGGTTCAGGAGCACCCTGTCGGCCAGCACGGAGTGCAACGTCGCTCCGTTCGTGTCGTCGATCGTGTCGCCGACGGAGTAGACCTTTTGTTCGCGACTTGCGCCCACGATGATCGCCTGGCCGGCCTCGCTGCCCTGTTGCCGCGCGACGACGCCGGCAAGCAGCACGTTCAGCGTCGTGTCGGGGGCGTTGACGACTTCTTCCACCGCCCGGGCGCGGGCTGCCGCGTCCGGGGGCGGGACGGCCGGCTCGCCGAACAGATGCGCTTCGGTGAGCCTGTCGAGCGCGACCCGTGAAGTCGGGTCGGACGCCTGCGGCGCGAACACCGCGACTTCGGGCAACGGCCCGTCCGCGCGCTCGGCCGGCACGAGGCTCCAGGTCAGGTCGGCGAGACGCCAGGCGAGCGCAACGACGAGAATCGCGGTGACGACGACAGGGAGGGCGGTATTCGCGCCTCGCAGCCACTGCTCCGGCGCGCGCGCCGTCAAGCGGGCAAGTCGCTTCGGGACATCCATCAATGTGGCCTGCAATTCGGGGCGCAAGTCCGTTCCTGCATCGTACGGTAGCGCATATGGCGCGAACAAGTAAGCAAGCCGACAGGGCCAGTGAACGGGCCTTCCCCGGACACGCCGCGCGGCGCCCTGAACTGGGGTCGTTTTATTGACCCGCCAAGATCAATAGAATCTCCGGGATGGCCGATCCGACCCGGCAACCCGGCGATGGCGACTTCGGGACCGTAACCGAGGAGGCGCCGCCACGCCTGAAACGCCCGTCGCTGTACCGCGTTATTCTACTCAACGACGATTACACTCCGATGGAATTCGTCGTCCAGGTGCTGCAGAACGTGTTCGGTCTTGACCGCAACACGGCGACCCGGATCATGCTCGAGGTCCATACCAAGGGCAAAGGCGTCTGCGGCGTGTACACTTACGAAATCGCGGAGACCAAGGTGGCCCAGGTCACGGGCCTGGCGCAGCAGCACCAGCATCCGCTGCTATGCACGATGGAAGAGAACTGATGTTGTCGCGTGAGCTCGAATTCTGTCTGAACGAAGCCTTTCAGCGGGCGCGCCAGGACCGTCACGAATTCATCACGGTCGAACACCTGCTGCTCGCGCTGCTCGATACGCCGGAGGTCACCGAAATCCTCAGGGAATGCGGCGCCGACATCGATAGGCTCAACACCGATCTCAGCGAGTTCATCGCCGACGCGACACCGAGGTTCGGCGCCTCCGAAGACGAGGACGTGGATGTGCAGCCGACGCTCGGCTTCCAGCGCGTCCTGCAGCGCGCCGTTTTCCACGTGCAGTCGAGCGGCCGCAAGGAAGTCACTCCGGCCAACGTGCTCGTCGCGATATTCAACGAGAAGCAGTCGCAGGCCGTCTATCTGCTCGGTGAGCAGGACGTCACGCGTCTCGACGTCACGCATTACGTGTCGCACGGTGTCTCGAAGCTGCGCGAAGGCCCTCCGGGACCGGGCGCCGACGCCGGCGCCGAGTTCGAACGCGGGGCGCCCGAGCCCGGCGCGCTCGAGCGGTTCACGAGCAATCTCAACGAGCGCGCCGAGCGCGGCGATATCGACCCGCTGATCGGCCGGGAGGCCGAGATCGAACGCACCGTGCAGATCCTGTGCCGGCGGCGAAAGAACAATCCGCTCTTCGTCGGCGAGGCGGGCGTCGGCAAGACGGCCCTGGCCGAAGGGCTCGCGCGGCTCATCGTCGAGGGCGACGCGCCCGAGGTGCTTGGCGACTCCACGATCTACGCGCTCGACATGGGCTCGCTCATCGCCGGCACCAAGTATCGCGGCGACTTCGAGAAGCGGCTCAAGAGCGTCGTCGGGGAACTCAAGAAGCTGCCCGGAGCGATCCTCTTCATCGACGAGATCCACACCGTTATCGGTGCGGGCGCGGCGTCGGGCGGCGTGATGGACGCGTCGAACCTGATCAAGCCGGTCCTCGCCAACGGGGAGTTGCGCTGCATCGGCTCGACGACGTACTCGGAATTCCGCGGAATCTTCGAGAAGGATCACGCGCTTGCCAGGCGTTTCCAGAAGATCGACGTGACCGAACCCACGATCGAGGAGACCGTCGAGATACTGCGGGGTCTCAAGAGCCGGTTCGAGGAGCATCACGGCATCGTTTACGAAGAAGGCGCCCTGACCGCCGCCGCGGAGCTCGCGAGCCGCCACGTCAATGACCGGCACCTGCCCGACAAGGCCATCGACGTCATCGACGAAGCCGGCGCGAACTGCCGCCTGCAGCCCGTGGACCGGCGGCCCGAGGTCGTTACCATCGAATTGATCGAGAACATCGTCGCCAAGATGGCGCGGATTCCGCCGAAAAACGTATCGGCTTCCGACCGCGATGTGCTCAAGAATCTCGAGCGCGACCTGAAGCTCGTGATCTTCGGTCAGGACCGGGCGATCGCGGCGCTCGGAGCGGCCATCAAGATGGCGCGATCGGGTCTCGGCGACGAGGAGCGGCCCGTCGGGGCGTTCCTGTTCTCGGGCCCCACCGGCGTCGGCAAGACCGAGGTCACGCGGCAGCTCGCGATGGTTACGGGCGTCGAACTCGTGCGTTTCGACATGTCCGAATACATGGAGCGCCATACCGTATCGCGGCTGATCGGCGCCCCGCCGGGCTACGTCGGCTTCGATCAGGGCGGGCTGCTGACCGAGGCGATCACCAGGCACCCGCACAGCGTGCTGCTGTTCGACGAGATCGAGAAGGCGCATCCGGAAGTCTTCAACCTGCTGCTGCAGGTCATGGACCACGGAACGCTGACCGACAACAACGGCCGCAAGGCCGATTTCCGCAATGTCACGATCGTCATGACGACGAACGCGGGCGCCCAGGAGATGAGCCGCGCGTCGGTCGGGTTCACGCAGCAGGATCACTCATCCGACGCGATGGAGGTGATCAAGAAACTGTTCTCGCCGGAGTTTCGCAATCGCCTCGACGCGATCATCCAGTTCGATGCGCTCGATGAGAAGTCAGTGGCGCGCGTCGTGGACAAGCTCATCGTCGAACTCGAGTCCCAGCTCGAGAAGAACGATGTGACGATCGAGCTCGAGCCCGCGGCCCGGCGCTGGATCGCCGCACGCGGTTACGACGAGAAGATGGGCGCGCGGCCGATGGCGCGGGTCATCCAGGAGCACATCAAGCGCCCGCTCGCCGAGGAACTGCTGTTCGGCAGGCTCAGCGGCGGCGGCCACCTGCGCGTCGATGTCGACGGCGACGGGCTGTTGCTGATACCCGAGCCCACGACGCGCGAACTCGAACACATCGAATCGCCCTGAGCCGGATCAGCGGGACCTGTAGACGATGCGGCCCTTGCTCAGATCGTAGGGGGTCAATTCGACCGTGACCTTGTCGCCCTTGAGGATCCGAATGTAGTTCTTGCGCATCTTGCCCGAGATGTGGGCCGTGATGCGGTGGCCGTTTTCCAGTTCGACCCGAAAGGTCGTGTTCGGCAGGGTTTCCGTGACCATGCCTTCCATCTGGATTGCGTCTTCTTTGGCCATGAGGTTCCGGGCGTCAGGGCGCCGCATTGTTGCACACGCCCGCGGACCGGGCAAACGCCGAACGACCGTCACGCGTTCCCGGCGGCAGCCGTGTGAGAGGCGAAATCGCGGCGCCAGGATTCCGGCGTTCCGGCGGGTTCGCGATAGCGTTTCAGATGGTTGAGGAACTCCGCCCGCGGCATGTCCGTGGCGCCGAGACGCGCCAGATGGGCGGACGGAATCTGGCAGTCGATGAGCGCGATGCCGCGCGCCTGCAGGTAGGGAACCGCGTTGGCCAGAGCGACCTTCGACGCGTCCGCGGCACGCGCGAACATCGACTCGCCGAAGAACATCTGCCCCAATGCGACGCCGTAGAGCCCGCCCGCCAGGGCGCCGTCCCGCCAGGCTTCGAAGGAGTGCGCCCAGCCGAGGGCGTGAAGCCCCTTGTAGGCTGCGGCCATCTCGCGCGTGATCCATGTCGATTCGGCGTCACGGCGAGGCTCCGCGCAAGCGTCGACGACCGCATCGAAAGCGGTGTCCGCCGTCACCTCGAACACGGCCTTCGACAGCGTGCGCCGGAGGCTGCGCGAGATCTTCAAATTATCCGGCCACAGCACGGAGCGCGGATCGGGACACCACCACAGGATCGGCTGGTCTTCCTCGTACCAGGGGAAGATGCCGTTCGCGTAGCTCGCGAGCAGCCAGTCGGGTCGCAGGGCGCCGCCCGCGGCGAGCAGGCCGTTGGGCTCATCGAGCGCGAGCGAAGGTTCGGGCAGCGCGTCCGGTCCGTCCGACGGAGCGAGCCAGCAGATCGCGCTCACTTGCGCCGATCCTCGATCTCGCCGCGTCGGAACGGCACGCGCTCCTGCAGATACTCCATGTAGGTATCGACGTGCGCCTGCTCGCGCTCGACGAAGTCCTCGACCGCCCGATAGAAACCCGGTTCGCTGAGCCAGTGGCAGGACCAGGTCGCCGTGGGCGCAAAGCCGCGGCTGATCTTGTGTTCGCCCTGGGTTCCCGGCTCGAAGCTGCCGATCCCCTCGCGGATGCAGTATTCGATGCCCTGATGGTAGCAGGCTTCGAAATGCAGGCTGTGGAAGTCGGCCATGCTGCCCCAGTAGCGCCCGTAGAGCGTGTCCCGGCCCCGGAAGCAGATCGCCGTCGCGATCGGCATCCCCTGATAGCGGGCAAGCGCGATCACGAGCTTTTCCGGCATCGTCCGTGCGATCTCGTCGAAGAACGCGCGGCTAAGGTAGGGCGCGCGACCGCGGCGATGGAAGGTGCGCGAGTAGAACTCGAACACGGCGTCCCAGTCGCTCGCGCTCGGCTCGTCGCCGTGCAGATGGTCGAAGACGATGCCGGCTTCGCGGATCCGGCGCCGTTCCCGGCGGGCCTTCTTGCGTTTGTGGGAGTTGAAGCGGGAGAGGAAATCGTCGAAGTCGCTGTAGCCGCGGTTGCGCCAGTGGAACTGGCAGCCCTTGCGCGTGAGAAAGCCCCGTTCGCTCAGGAACGACTGGTCCGGTTGCGTCGGGAAGAGCACGTGCAGCGAGGACGCGCCGATTTCGTCCGCCAGGCCAAGGGCGGCATCGACGAGGTCTTCGGCGACCGGCGTAGTCGCGCTGTCGGGGTCGACCAGCAGCCGGGCGCCGGTCGCGGGCGTGAACGGCACGGACGAGACCAGCTTCGGGTAGTAGCTCATCCCGGCGCGTTCATAGGCGTCGGCCCAGCTCCAGTCGAACACGAACTCGCCGCGCGAATCGTATTTCACGTACAACGGCAGCGCCCCGATCAACTGTCCGGAACCGGAATGTGCGACCAGGTGACACGGGTCCCAGGCCGTGCCCGGGCCGACGCAGCCCGTGTGTTCGAGCGCGGACAGAAACTCGTGGCTCAGGAACGCGTCGCCGCCGACGAGCGCGTTCCACTCTGTTGCAGCAATTTCGTCGAGGCTGGCGAGACGGGCGAGCCTCGGTCGTTTGGTCGCGGTATCCACGGAGATCCATCATGAGCGCGGATCGACCCATAGTATGCCAGCCGCTTGCGCGATTTCCGTCCGCGATCGCGCCCAGGGGTTTTGCATGGCGCGCCCGATCAGTATAATCAGTATCTTAAGCAGGATATTTCCTGTATAAGCTGAAGATGGCCAAGGTAAACACAGATGCCGTGTCCCTGGGCGTTTCGCGCATCCGGGCACTGCGAGAGGCCGCGTTCTGGATCCTGGCCGGGTTCAGCCTGATACTGCTCTTCGCTCTGACGAGCTATCGCCCCGACGATCCTGCGTTCAGCGTTACCGGTTCGAACGACGCCGTCCTCAACCTCATGGGCCCCTGGGGCGCCTGGTTCGCCGACATCTCTTTCCTCGTGGTCGGGCTGTCGGCGTATCTGTTCCCGGTGCTCGTGCTGATCGCCGGGTTGCTGATCTTCCGCGAACCGAAGACGGCGCTCAACCGCTGGAACCGGTTCTATCGGCCTGCCGGCTTCGTGCTCGCCGTCGCGACGAGTTCGGGGCTGGCCACGCTTCACTTCACGGCGCCGGAACTGCGCGAGACGGCCGGAGGGTTGTTGGGCCAGGCCACGGGCTTCGGTCTTGAGAGCGTACTCGGCCATCTCGGCGCGACGGTGTGCCTGCTGGTGTTCTGGTTGAGCTCCGTCTCGCTCGCGACGGGCGTTTCGTGGATGTCCGTGATGGAACGCGTCGGTCGCGGCACGCTGGCCGCATACGCCGGGATCAACGTCCTGATCGAGCGCGTGCGCGAGCAGCGCGACGGCAAGCGAGCGAAGATCGAGCACAAGAAGCGTATCGTGCGCAGCCGCAAGAAGGCGGCCGAGCGCGCGCCCCGGATCGAACCGACCTTCGAGCGCGTCGAGACCAGTTCGCGGACCGAACGCGAGAAGCAGGTTTCGATGTTCGAAGCCGACGGGGCCACCGGGGCCACCGCGGCCGCCGAGCTGCCGAAACTGTCGCTGCTCGACGAGCCGCCCGCCAGAGAGGGCGGGTATTCGACCGAGGAGCTCGAGGGGATGTCGCGGCTCGTCGAGCACAAGCTCTCGGATTTCGGTATCGAAGTGGAAGTCGTCGCCGTGCATCCGGGTCCGGTCGTCACGCGCTTCGAGCTCAAGCCCGCGCCCGGCGTCAAGGTCAGCCAGATCAGCAATCTCGCCAAGGACCTCGCGCGCTCGCTGTCGACCGTAAGCGTGCGCGTCGTGGAGGTCATACCGGGCAAACCCTTCGTCGGGCTCGAGATTCCCAACGAGGCGCGCGAACTCGTCGTATTCGCCGAGATCGTAAGGTCCGAGGCGTTCGACGAGAACAAATCGCCTTTGACGCTCGCGCTCGGCAAGGGCATCGGCGGCCGGCCCATCGTCGCGGACCTGCTGCGCATGCCTCACCTGCTCATCGCCGGCACGACAGGCTCGGGCAAGTCCGTCGCGCTCAATGCAATGGTGCTGAGCCTGCTCTACAAGTCCACGCCCGAGCAGGTGCGCCTGATCATGATCGATCCGAAGATGCTCGAGCTCTCCGTCTACGAGGGCATCCCGCATCTGCTCGCGCCGGTCGTGACGGACATGAAGGAAGCGGCCAATGCGCTTCGCTGGTGCGTCGCGGAGATGGAACGCCGCTACAAGCTCATGGCCGGCCTCGGCGTGCGGCATATCTCCGGCTACAACCGCAAGGTCCGCGAGGCGATCGAGAGAGGCGAGCCGTTGCGGGTATCGGACATCGACCCGGGCGAGCACGCCGAGGACGCAGCGGAACTGACCCCGCTGCCGTTCGTCGTCGTGATCGTCGACGAGCTCGCCGACATGATGATGATGGTCGGCAAGAAGGTCGAGGAGCTGATCGCCCGGCTGGCGCAGAAGGCCAGGGCATCGGGCATCCACATGATCATCGCGACGCAGCGGCCGTCCGTGGACGTGATCACCGGGCTCATCAAGGCCAACATCCCGTGCCGGATCGCGTTCCAGGTCTCGGCCAAGGTCGATTCGCGCACGATTCTCGACCAGATGGGCGCCGAAACCCTGCTCGGCCACGGCGACATGCTCTACCTGCCGCCCGGCGTGTCGCAGCCGACCCGCATTCACGGAGCGTTCGTCTCCGACAACGAGGTGCATACCGTGGTCCAGTCGCTGCGCGCGAGCGGCGAGCCCGAGTTCGTCGAAGGCGTGCTCGCGGACCCGACCGAAGCCATTCCGGGGCTGCCTCCGGGGTTCGATTCGGAGTTGGACAGCGAGAAGGACGCACTTTACGATCAGGCCGTCAGGATCGTCACCGAAACGAGAAAGGCATCCATATCCGGTATCCAGAGGCGGCTGAAGATCGGTTACAACCGCGCCGCCCGCATGGTCGAGGCCATGGAAGAGGCCGGCATTGTCGGGAGTTTGCAATCCAATGGATTCAGGGAGGTGCTCGCACCGCCCCCGCCCGCTGACGACTAGCAGCGTTCGCATCGCGCCCGATGCGCTGACGCGGAGGGAAAACCTGTTGTTCCATGCAATCCCGCGAGGAGCTTCCGCACGGTTCCCGATCCGGAGAGCCAGCCGCCTGACGCGGATTGCCGCCTTTGCGTGGACCCTCCTCGTTCTGGTGCTCCCGGCGGCGGTCCCGGCCCAGGATCAGGTCGAAGCGACCGCCGCGTCCGGATCCGCCGCGCTCGAGAGATTTCTCGACGAAGTCGATACCTTTACCGCCGAATTCGAGCAGGAACTGTGGAGTTCCGACGAGCGCCTGCTCGAGACCGCGAGCGGCACCTTGTCGCTCAAGCGCCCGAACCGGTTCCTTTGGCGTTACGAGACGCCCATCGAGCAGCTCGTCGTCGCCGACGGGGAGCAGCTGTGGATGTTCGACGTCGATCTCGACCAGGCGACCGTGACGCCGCTCGAGTCCGGCGATGCCGCAAGTCCGGCGCTGCTCCTGAGCGGCGAGCAGGGCATTCGCGACAGTTTCGACATCGTCGAGGACTTCGCGCGCGACGGTCAGGACTGGATCAGGCTGAACCCGAAGGCCGGCGGCGCGGACTTTCAGTCCGTGCTCATCGGCTTTCGCGACGGGCTGCCGATGGAACTGGAGTTCGTGGACGGTCTCGATCAGGTCACGTCGATCGTCTTCTCGGGTGTCGCGGTCAACGCCGAGCTCAGCGACGCGCTGTTCGAGTTCGATCCGCCGGCCGGCGTCGACGTCATCGGCGGCGAGGGCTAGCCGCCCATGCTCTCGTTGCGGCTGCCGTGGTTGTGGCTCAGCATCGGCTGGCTCGTCGTCGCCGCTGTCTGCGCCGGCAGCCTGCTGCCGGCTTCGAGCATGCCCTGGCTGGTCGGGCTGCTCCGCATCGAACTCGGGGACGAACTGCTGCACGCCGGGGCGTATTTCCTGCTCATGATCTGGTTCGCGGGCCTTTGCAAACGCTGGCTCTACGGAGTGGTCGGCGTTCTGCTCTGCGCACTCGGCGTGGCGCTCGAGTTCCTGCAGCTCGGCGTGCCGTCGCGCAGCCTCGATCCTCTGGACATCGCCGCGAACTCCGTCGGTATTCTCGTCGGACTGGGCCTTGCGTTCTGGCTGATCGGCGGCTGGTGCCAGGGGATCGAGCGGCGCCTGCTCGCGTAGCCGGAAAACCTGCGCTCGCCGTAGCGCCGCGCACTCACTACAATTCCGCCCATGCTGGACCCGAGGCTGCTCAGAAACGATCTCGATACGGTCGCCAAGAACCTGGCGAGGCGCGGTCTCGTGTTCGATCGGGGAGGGTTTCTCAAACTCGACGCGGAGCGCAAGCGCCTGCAGGTCGAGGTCGAATCGCTGCGCCAGCAACGCAACACGCGCTCGAAGGAGATCGGCGCGGCCAGGGCCGCCGGCGAGGACATCGAGACGCTCAGGAAGGAGGTCGGCGCGCTCGGCGATGAGCTCGCCAGGGCCGAAGCCAGCCTCAACACCGTGAGCGGTACGCTCGACGAGGTCATGCGCGGGCTGCCCAACCTGCTCGCCGACGACGTGCCGGACGGCAGCGACGAGGCGGCGAACGTCGAGGTCCGGCGCTGGGGCGAGCCTCCGGAGTTCGATTTCGAAGCCAAGGACCATGCCGATCTCGGCGCTGCGCTCGGCATGCTCGATCTCGAGTCGGCGGCGAAGCTCGCGGGCAGCCGCTTCGTCGTGCTGCACGGCGAACTGGCCCGGCTGCACCGCGCGCTGATCCAGTTCATGCTCGACGTGCACACGCGGGAGCACGGCTACGCCGAGGCCTATGTGCCGTACCTTGCCAACGAAGACGCGCTCTTCGGCACAGGACAACTGCCGAAGTTCGAAGAGGACCTGTTCGCGGTCGCGGGCGACAGCCGCTACTTCCTGATCCCGACGGCCGAGGTGCCGCTGACCAACTTGGTGCGCGAGTCCATCGTCGAGGCCGACAGGCTGCCGATCAAGCTCGCCGCGCACACGCCGTGTTTTCGCTCAGAAGCCGGTTCCTATGGCAAGGACATGCGCGGCATGTTCCGCCACCATCAGTTCGAGAAGGTTGAACTCGTGCACATCGTCAAGCCTGAGGATTCTCCGGCGGCGCACGAGGAGCTCACCGCCAACGCCGAAGTCATCCTCCAGCGGCTCGATCTTCCCTACCGCGTGGTCACGCTATGCGCCGGAGACACGGGCGCGGCCGCCGCCAAGACTTACGACCTCGAGGTCTGGCTGCCGGGCCAGAACCGGTATAGGGAAATCTCCTCGTGCAGCAATTTCGAGGCGTACCAGGCGCGGCGGATGCGGGCGCGCTGGCGGAGTCCCGAGACGGGGAGGCCGGAGCCTCTGCATACGCTCAATGGCTCGGGGGTTGCGGCCGGGCGTGCGCTGATCGCGGTGGTCGAGAACTACCAGCAGGCCGATGGGTCGATTGTGGTTCCCGATGCGCTCAAGCCGTACATGGGGGCTTGCGAGACGATCGGGCGCAACATCTGAACGAGTGAAACGTGGTGTCGGCGCTGATCCGCGTGTCCTCCGCGGCGAGCTGTCACGTCCAGGAAACCGGCACCGAAACGATGATCGTTTGTGAGTCGAGGATGCGCGGGACCCGGTTTTATCGGACCTGCCGGATCAGCCGCCGCCTGTAGAGCTTGCCGTTCGGGCCGCGCGGCAACGCGTTCGTGTAGTCGATGCTGTGCGGCAGCTTCGCGGCCGATAGCCTGTCGGCGAGCCATGCCAGAAGGTCGGCCGTAAGCGGGCTACTCGGCTCGAAGTTCGCCGCCGGTTGAACGATCGCTTTCGGGACCTGGCCAAGCAGCTCGTGTGGAGCCCCGATCACCGCGCAGTCGGCGACCGCCGGGTGCTCGACGAGAACCTGTTCGATTTCCGCTGGGTAGATGTTCATGCCGGACGAGATGATCAGGTCGGCTCTGCGGTCGCACAGGAACAGATAACCTTCCTCGTTCACGTAGCCCTGGTCTCCGGCGGTGATGAACTCGCCGCGGTAACAGGCGCGCGTCGCTTCCGGGTCGTTACGGTACTCGAAACGGTCGCCCGTAAACCGGGTCATGTAGACCGTGCCGACTTCGCCCGGCGGCAGCGTTTCGCCTTCGTCGTTCATGATGCGAAGTTCCGAACCCGGGATCGGCTTGCCGACCGTACCGGGATACCGGAGCCACTCCTCGCTGCTTGCGAAAGTGCCCTGGCATTCCGTGGCGCTGTAGCCTTCCCAGATGATCGGTCCCCACCAATCGATCATCTTGCGCTTGATGCCCGGTGGACAGGGCGCGCCCCCGTGCGCGACGAACTTCAGCGAGTCTGTCGAGTAGCGAGCCCGTGTTGCCTCCGGGAGCTTCAGCAGCCGGATGAACATCGACGGGACCATGAAGCTTGTCGTGACGCCATGAGTCTCGATGAGATCGAGACATTGCCTGGGGTCCCAGCGCTCGACGAGAACGAGCGCATGCCCCATGTGCAGCGCGCTCACGGCGCGTTCGAGCGGCGCCGCGTGATAGAGCATCGAATTGCACAGATGCACATTGTCGGCGCTCGGGTCGATCCCCGCGGGCCGGTGGAACTCGATGACCCTCCGTCGTGCGGTCTCCGCGCGGTCGCGCTGCAGCAGCACGGCCTTGGGCTTGCCGGTGGTCGCGGATGTGTAGTGCATGGCGCGGCCCATGAAACGATGATTCGGAGGTTCGGCGGGGTGGCCGGCGACGAATTCGCTCAGCGGCACGCAGCCCGGAGCGCGGCCGATTCCGACCAGTAGAGTTCCCGGATTCCTGTAAGCGGCCAGGTCGGCGAGTCTCGATGCGGGCAGGCGTTCGTGGACAAAGATCGCTTTCGCGCCCGAATCGGCGAGGATGAAGTCCCGTTCCTGTTTGGCGAGATGCCAGTTCACCGGAACGACGTGGAGCCCCGCCCTCAGGCCGGCCAGATACGCGGCCAGGTACTCGGCGCAGTTCGGCGAAACGATCGCGATGGCATCGCCGGGGTCGAGCCCGGAGGCTGCGAGTGCGCGAGCTATCCGATTGATAGATGCGTCGAGTGCACCGCGCGCGACGCAGCGTCCGCCCGCTTCGCGGATGGCGATGCGGTTCGGGTCGTTCAGCGCGAAGTGCCTGAAGCCTGGGGATTGCATCGGAACATTGGGCCGAACGGCGCTTCGGGAGTCGAGGCCGAAAACTCACGATTCGGTTCGGAAACGCCGATTGACCCGCTCGCGGTTGATGGCTTTTCCTGTGGACATGCCGTCACCTGCCCACATTCGCACGTTCATCGAACCCGGCTACCTGCAACAGCGGCTCGATGAGATCTCGCAGGGCGAGGCGCCCAGGCGCATTGAAGTCGGCGTTACGCATTCCGGAGAATCCCGTGTCGCCAGGGTTGCGGACGATGCGAACGGCGAGCCTGAACCCTTCCGAACCGGATGCATCACGAAGCTCTTCACTGGCGCGTTGCTTCGACAGTTGGTCTGCCAGGGCCGCGTCGGGATCGATTCCCCCGTTGCGGAGTATCTGGGTGACGCGACCGCACATGCGGCAGGCGTCTACTCGCGTATCACGCTCCAGCACCTGCTCGATCACACGCACGGGCTCGACGATTCGGCGCTGTGCGGGATGCCGCAGCTGGCGAACGGGCGCATCGATGCGGAGCGCCTGACGCGGCAGCTCGTGGCCGCCGAGCGACTGTTCTCGCCGGGCACGCTCTACAGCTACTCGAACGCCGGCGCCTGGCTGATCGCCGCCGTGCTCGAAAAACTCACTGGAACGACCTGGAGAGCGCTGCTCCGGGAGCGCCTGTTCCGGCCGTTGAGACTCGGCGCAGGGCAGGGCAGCGCCCCGGCCGGCGAGGCCGCCGCTGCGCGCATATGTCCCTCCGTCGGCGAGGACCTGGCCGTGTCCGTCATCGATCTGCTGCGGTTCCTGCGCTACGCCATGAGCTACGATCCGCTTTCCTGGCCGACCGCCATCTTCAGGCTGCCGGGCTTCAGTCCTTTCGAACGCGGTATCTGTAACGGCTGGAAGTCGTACGGTCGCAACTGGTTCGGCCATCATTCCACCTGGCCCGGTGCATCCGTCCTCGTGCGCATTCGCCCCGCACACGGAACGGCGCTCGTCGTCGCTTCGCGTCAACAGCCGGCGCTCCTGGTCGCCGCGCGACTGTTCGGCGAAATCCTGCCGGAGTTTTCCGGGCTGATTATGCCGAGACGACTGACCTCCGACGAGATCGAAGCCATGGATTCGCACCGGTATGCGGGAATCTACCGCAGCGCCTCGGAGTCCGTCTCCATTAGCTGTTGCGCAGATGGCGGATTGCAGATGGAGGTGGACAGCACGCGCCGAAAACGCCCATCAAGCTTCGGAAAACGTTTCAGCACAGGGTTGCGGCCGGCGGCCGACGATATCTTCCTGCCGGAACCCGGCGCCGCGGGCAGGTTTCCGTTCGTGCAGTTCATTGCGCACGATCGGGGCTCGCGGCGCTACCTTTGGAACGGCCGATGCATCTGGCCGAAACGTCCTGGATCGTCGCCAGTGCGACAGGCGCATCAATGAATTCTCTCGGTCAATGCATATAGCGGTTCGAGTACCCATTCGTACAGCCGCCGCGTCTCGCGCAGGACGTCCGCTTCAACGAGCATGCCGGCCTTGAGGTCGTGTTGCCGGCCTGCGATCGTGACCGATTGAGCGTCGAGGCTCACGACGATCTGATACATGGGCTCGCGGTTGACTCCGGGAGTCGCCCCCTGCATTGCCGGCAACTCCATGGGCGAAAGCGGCTTGCGCGATATCGTCGCTACTTTGCCGCGATAGTGACCGAACTTCTGATAGGGATACGCACGGTATCGCAAGCGGACCTCGTCTCCCGGATTGACGAAGCCAACGGCACGGCTGGGCGCATAGAGCTGCGCCTGTAGCGGTGAATCGGCCGGCACGATCGATACGAGCAATCTTGAGGCGTCGACGGGTTGACCGACTCTGCCAAGCACCGCGGTGGCGATGCCCGCGGCGGGCGCCGTGATCACGATGCTGCGTCTGGCGGCGTTCTCGGCGATTTCCTGATCTACCATGGCCACCGCCCGCTCAAGTTCGGCGAGGCGGATCCGGTGTTCCAACGGCAGATTGAGCAGCCGCGTCTCGAGTTCGTTCAGCTCCGCCTCGGCCTGCGCGTGCTCGCGTTCGAGGAGTTTGAAACGCGACCGTCGATCGAGGAGTTCGGCGCGCCTGGCCGTCACGGCTTCGCCCGGGATGAAGCCCTGTTGCTGCAGCCGGGCGTGACGCGAAGCCGACTCCTCAGCGAGGGCAACGCGCTCCTCCTCGTCGAGAATCATGCCGACGAGTTCGTCGAGATCCGCTGCGAGTGTCGAGATTCTGCGCTGCAGCGAAGCACGCTCCTGCTGTGCCGACAGCTCCGTGTGTTCGATCTGTTGCTGCAGGCTTCTTCGCCGGATGTCGAGTTGACGGCCCACCGAGTCGTGGGTCGGCCCGAGCGCACGGCTGACCCGTTCGCTCGATATGACGTAGAGCAAATCGCCGGCGCCGACGACGCTTCCCTCGTCCACATTTCGCTGCACGATCGATCCATGCTGCGGCGCACGGATCTCCACGATGCCCCGCGCCGGCACGAGTTGGCCGAACAGCGTCTCGTGTTGCGTGTATTCGCCCCAGACGAAGAATCCGGTCAGCGCGAGCGTGACCGCGAGCACGATAGCGCAGTAAATCCCGAAGGACACCGGGCGAACCAGGACGATCCTGCCAAGCGTCTCGCGGTCGCGCGCCTCAAGGGCGGTCTGGCGAAACAGCGGCGATGGGGTTTGCATGGGGAGGCGGCGCTCCGCGGTTGGAAACCGTTTCGAGAGTCTCGACAACAAGGTTGACGATGGCTGCCATGACGATACCCGATGGAAGCGATGATCCTGCAACCGTCGTTTCTTCGCACAATGCCCGGAAATTCGGATATCGCCCGCGCCGCCGATGCGATGAAATAACACGACTTGCACGTCCACGATCGGAGCAGCTCATGCAGCATTCTCCCGATGCGGTCGCGGCCCGGATCGACGCTTTCGTCACGCAGGTCCGCGCGCAAACCCGCGTTCCGGGCATCTCGGTCGCGATAAGCAACCTTCAGCAGCGCATCCATGTCAATGTCGGCGCCACCGCGGCCGGTGGCTCCGTCAAGATGTCGCAGCACTCGCAATTCCGGATCGGTTGCGTAACGAAGCTGCTGCTGGCCGCCGTCGTTCTCGAACTCGTCCGCGAGGGCAAGCTCGACCTCGATGCGCCGATCGGCGAATACCTCACCGAGTTGCGCGACGTCCGGGCCGGCGATTCGGTGCGCATAGGGCATCTGCTGTCGCATACGAGCGGCTACCGCGGCGTCAGCATCCACGAGGCGGAAGGCCGGTCGCTCACATGGGATCGTTTCGTCGACTATCTTCGGTCGGCGCCGCAGTTCTTTGAACCGGGTCGCGTATTCAGCTACGAGCACAGCGAAGCCGTGCTGCTCGGCCGAATCGTCCGGCGGGTCACGGGTCGGGATTCGAATCAACTGATTCGCGAAAAGCTGCTCGATCCGCTCGGCATCTCCACGCGCGATTGCGGCACGGGTTCATCGGGAACGAAGAGCGCCGGACGTCACGATTTCGACCCTGCAACGCAGCGCTTCCGGCCGAGCGCGGCCGTATCGGCCATGGCGGAGTTCTGGGAACCGTCGTTCGCCCGGTTTGCGGTGTCCGCAGCCGATCTGCTCACCCTTGCCGAGGCGCTTGCAACGCCAAACGGCAGCACGGCCGGGCCGCTGTCCAGCGCCACGCTTGAATTGTTGCAGCGTCGCGCCGTCGAGCTACCGGCCGTCGTGGGCGGTGCCTACGCGGATCTGCGTCCGGTCGCCTTCGGCTGTGGAACGGCGCACCAGCGCGACGGTTTCCTCGGTCACAACGGCCAGACGCGCGGCCAGTGCATCGGGCTGCGGTACGATCCGCGATCGAAGCTCGCCATTGTCGTCGGCCTCAATGCCCAACTCTCCCATCTGCGCGACTACATTCTGACCGTGCTCTGCCAGCAACTGAGCGGACGCATGGCGGCGAGAACGCCGCGCTCGCTGCCCTTCGAGCTTGGCGAGCTTGAGGGCCGATACATCGGCGGCGGCCGGACGACCGTAAGGGCCGAACACGACGACGATCGGCTGGTGCTTGAGATCGGCCCGGAAGGCGCCGATCGCAGGCTGCGCGCCGAACTCATCGCGGCCGAAAACGAGGAACCTATCCTCCAGTGCCCGATTCCCGAACTCTCGCTCGCCTTCTTCCGCGAGACGCGCGACAACACCATCGCGCTCATGCTGGCGCTGAGTGCGTACAAGCGGGCGTAACCCGAGGTTTGGGGTCGTGCATGGGTAACGGGCGTTTCCTGTTCCCGTGGTTCGAGTGCGACGCCCGACCGTTGCCGACAGCAATGATCGCCGTGCTCCAATTGATTCGAAATGCCCCGATTCAGGTGTGGGTTCGTTGGTTCAGGATCGCTAACGTGCTCATGTCGCCTGACGCGACAAACGACGGAACTTGAAAACACATTGGAGGTGGACTATGTACTCGGTTGAAATGAGCCCTTCGGTCAGTGCATCGGCGGTCGCCATCGAACTGCCGGCTACCGGCGCGATGCGCGAACTTTCCGCTGCGGAGCTGCTGCTCGTGAGCGGCGGTGAGTGGAGTTGGACCGACTTCGGCGGTTCGGTATTTGCAGGGGCGCTCGGCGGGGGGGCGACCGGGCTGTATCTCGGTGGCTTGCATGGCGCGGGCGTCGGCTTGATCGGCGGCGCCATCGGAGGCGGTTTTACCTACATCGGCAGCCAGATCTGGAGCTGGTGGACTTGCTGAGCAAAGACCGTCGACGGCCCCGAGCTTCTCTTTGAAATTCGACGCCAGGAAAATCACGAAATGAAGAAAGCAGACAAGATCCAGTGGAATCAGCCAGGTAAGAGAAAGTGGTTTTACCTGGTTTGCTTCAGCGTTGGTTGCACAGTTGCCGCCATCTCGATGGCGACAGAAACGACGGTTGTCGAGACTGTGATTTTAGCGATCGCAATCGGATTGCTCGCCGGGTCGCTGGCGCGCTTTTCCATTGCGCACAGCCGATCGGAGGACTGAATCCAGGCGGGCGAGTCGCCGTATCTCTGGCATCGAATCCCGTGTTGACGCTACGGGAGCCGGAACGCACGATCAGGTTCTCGTTCCGGCTCCCGTTTTCTCCGCGCAACCACCGAAGCGGACGAAACGCAAGAGCACACGAACACCCCCTCCGCCCGAGTCGGCACTCAAAGATCGCGCCAAAGATGAAGTCGGCGAAATGCTGCAGAGCGCGATGCTCGAAGGTGTTCCTGACGACACGCGAGTAGCGTACGTACAAGCGGCCTCGTTCAAGGGGCCGCTCCCTCCGCCGGCACTGTTCGAACGCTAAGATGCTGTTTTGCCCGGTTCCGCCGAGCGAATCCTGCGGTTGGCGGAGAACGAGCAACAGCCCGGACAACACCAGGTTTAGTTCACATTCAAATCGCCGCGAAACAAGCCGATTCCGATCTTGGAATGTTCGATCCCCACCGGTAGGCTGTTTCGGGTCGCATCCTACGGCAAGCAATGGAACTGATGGAAACATGCAAGGAGGTGGACCGTGCATTCGATCGACAACACTTCGACGGCCAGCCGTCGGGTCAGCGCCGCGCAACAGACGGCTGCGGGTACGATGCGAGAACTCTCGGATACCGAGCTGTTACTCGTGAGCGGCGCCTGGAGCGGCTACGCGTTCGGTTTTCCGGGAGTCGCGAGCGGGCGACCGGGCGGCATGTTTCCCGGGGGGGTGCCGGTCTATGCTTACGCGTTCATTACGGGCCCGCTCCACGACCGGCGCCCGCAGACCGACCCTTCCTCCGGCGCCGACCTGGATGCATGGAAGAACGCTCCGTGATGAAGACACGCAGCAAGTGGTTGGTTCCGGTCTGCGTGGCCGTGGGTGTCACGGTGGCTGCGGTTACGTTGTCGAACGAACTGGCGTTGGCGGAAACTGTCGTGCTGGCCGTCGCGGTCGGGCTGCTCGCCGGGTTCTTGACGCGCGCCCTCGTCTCGCGGAAACGCTCGGGAGACCAGTAGCGGCAGGCTGCAAACTCGCTGGTCGCCAGCCAGTCGCCGGCGAGCTGCTCAGGAACCGGAATGCGGGATGTCCTTGCCGTTCCGGTTCCCGTCCTCCGGCGCAGTCCCGCGGATCGGCGTGTTCAGTATCCCCGGTGTTGACGTCTGGCGGGTATCGCCCGTATCGCCTGGATCGCATAACGATCCGCCGTCCGCCCGTACCTCGTGTTCATGCATGAAGCGGCCATCGTGAAACCTGAATCCACTGCAAGGATGCAACAGGGGATCGGCTGGTGCTTGAAGTCGGCCCGGCAGGCGGCGGTCGCAAGCTTCGGGCCGAACTCGTCGCAGCCGGGAACGAAGAACCGGTCCTCCAGTGCCCGGTGCCCGAACTCTCGCTCGCGTTTTTCCGCGAGACGCGCGACAACACCATCGGGCTCATGCTGGCGCTGAGTGCGTACAAGCGGGCGTAGCCGCGAGAGTCCCTGCGGCCTGCGTGTGGCGATTCGATGAAAAAAGCCTCGATTCGCGTGTGGGGTTCGCGGTCGCATCGCGGTATGGTGCGCGACGTCGCATGCGGCGACGAACTACGGAACGACAAACGACGGATTTGAAAAACACATTGGAGGTGGAATATTTATTCGGTTGAAATGAGCCCTTCGGTCGGTGCGGCGGCGGTTGCGATGGAGCTGCCGGCTCCCGGAGCGATGCGCGAGCTTTCCAACGAAGAGCTGCTGTTGGTGAGCGGTGCTTCGTGGAGTTGGTCCGACTTCGGCGGTGCGGCGTTCGCGGGGGCGGTTACCGGTGGTATGGCCGGGTCTTTGGCCGGAGGCGGCGGCGCGCTGCCGGGCATGGTCGGCGGGGCACTTCTCGGGGGCGCGGCCTACGCTGCCGTGTACGCCTGGGATGGGGCCGTGACCTATTTCTTCGGCTGCTGATCGCTTTTGCGCGCCTGTACCGCGCGTTCAGGTCTTGTTGAGTCAACGGAGAGAAACATGAAAAAAATCGATTGGAATGCGATGTACCCGATTCTGTTCACGGTGTGGTCACTGACGATCATGGTACAGGCGGCCGACTTCGATCTGTTCGAGCAACTGATGTTGGCCATCGGCTTTGGCGGCATGGTCGGCACGCTCATGCGCTACAGCACGATCGTGGCCCGTCGTCACTCGAAGGATCGCAAGGAGGAATAGCGCCGGGCATTCCCGCCGCCATTGACTTGACGCGCATACACCCTTTGGGAACCGGATGCCAGGACCCGATCCTGGTTCCGGTTCCCCCTTTCATGGCGCGTCCGTGAAAGCCGAATTCACTGCAAGGATGCAACAGTCGAATGGTGATCGATCAGCTACGCCTGGGCCTGAGAACACGCCTCGGCGTCGAACTGCAGACGGAGGCTGCCGAGTGCGCGCTGGCCTGCCTGTCGATGATCGCCAACTATCACGGCTATCGTACCGATCTCGCGTCGCTCCGGCGGCGCTTCCCCGTGTCCCTCAAGGGAGCGAGACTCAACGGAATCGTCGATGTCGCAAGTCGCCTGGGTCTTGCGACACGGCCGCTGCGGCTCGAACTCGAAGACCTCGACAAGCTTCGGCGCCCGTGCATTCTGCATTGGGAGTTCAAGCACTTTGTCGTACTCAAGGCGGTGCGCGGCAACAGTATCGAGATCCACGACCCCGCAGCGGGATTCCGCAGGCTCACACACGACGAAGTGTCTCCGGCGTTCACCGGCGTAGCCCTCGAGCTTTGGCCGAATCAGGACTTCGAACCGCGCAGCGACCGGTCCGACGTGAGGCTGCGCGACCTCATGGGCCGCGTGACGGGCCTCTTCCGCTCGCTCGGCCAGATTCTGCTGCTTGCGCTTGCGCTCGAGGTTTTCGCGATCGCGAGCCCGCTGTTTCTCCAATGGGTCATCGACCATGTGCTCGTGTCGTTCAACAACGATCTGCTGACGATGCTGGCACTCGGATTTCTGCTGCTGACCGTCTTGCAGCAGTCGATCGCGGGGCTTCGCTCCTGGGTCATCATGTACTTCAGCACGAACCTGAGCATTCAGTGGCAGGCGAACGTGTTCACGCACCTGTTGAGGCTGCCGCTGGCGTACTTCGAAAAGCGGCATCTCGGCGATACCGTTTCCCGCTTTCGCTCGATCGACGTTATCCAGCGTACGTTGACAACGACCTTCATCGAGGCGATCGCCGACGGCGCGGTCACGGTCGTTACCCTGATCGTAATCTTCCTGTACAGCCCGGTACTGGCCTGGGTCTGCGTCGGCGCGCTCACGATCTACGCACTGATCCGGTGGGCCTGGTTCGCGCCGCTGCGTCATGCGACCGAGCAGAACATCGTGCACGCGGCACGGCAAGAGAGCCATTTCATCGAGACGGTGCGTGGCGTCAAGGCCATCAAGCTTTACCGGCGCCGCGCGGAACGGCGCACGAGCTGGCTTGCGCTCCTCGTCAACCAGATCAACGCCGGCCTGCGTACGCAGAAGCTGCAGATCTTCTACAGGCTGGCCGAAGGCCTGTTGTTCGGTATCGAGAATGTCGTCGTCATATGGATCGGCGCGTCCTTCGTGCTTGGCGGGCAGTTGTCGGCCGGGATGCTGATCGCGTTTCTCGCCTACAAGCGGCAGTTCGCCTCGCGGGTTGCGGCGCTCATCGACAGGTATTGCGAACTGAGGATGCTGGGGCTGCAGGGCGAGCGCCTGGCGGACATCGTGATGACGGAGCCGGAGGACAGCGACGCGAGCGAGCGTCTGGCGCTGTCGGATGCCGGCGCGCTCGAGCCGACGATCGAGCTGCGCGGTCTGCGTTTTCGCTATGCCGAACACGAGCCCTGGGTTCTCGACGGCATCGATCTCATGATCGAGGCGGGCGAGTCAGTCGCGATCGTTGGCCCTTCGGGCTGCGGGAAGACCACGCTGATGCACCTGATGCTGGGGATACTCGTTCCCACCGAAGGCGACATCCTGATCGGCGGCCGCGGCCTCGGGCAGGTCGGCGCCGATTCGATCCGGGGCTGGATCGGCAGCGTAACCCAGGACGACACGCTGTTCGACGGTACGATCGGCGACAACATCGGCTTTTTCAGCGAGCGCCGCGATCAGGAGCGTGTCGAGGAATGCGCGCGTCTTGCGGCCATTCACGACGAGATCGCGTGCATGCCCATGGCCTATAACACGTTCGTCGGTTACATGGGATCGGCGCTGTCCGGCGGCCAGACCCAACGCATCCTGCTGGCTCGAGCTCTGTATCGGCGCCCGAGAATACTGCTTCTCGACGAGGCGACCGCCCATCTGGATCTGGATCGCGAACGCCAGGTCAACTCGGCGATACGAGGCCTCGAAGTCACGCGCGTGTTGATCGCCCATCGTCCGCAAACGATTGCACAGGCCGACCGGGTCGTGACGATCGAGGGCGGCAGGCTCACCGGGATCACGCAGGTTGGCGCGCAGCGTTCGGAACGAATCGGCGGCATCGCGCAATCCGGCATGGCCGTCTCAGCCGAGCCGGATCAAGCCGAATATCTCAGGCTTTTCGAGATCGGTTGTTGACGCCGGCGCGCACCACGCCTGGTACGACCCCACGCTCGCATGGCAATTGAAGCGAATCTGCAGGAGACGGTCCGTGAACTGGTGGCGGCCGCCACAGGTACCGATCGCTCAGCCATCGATTCGTCGACGAGCATGGCGTCGCTCGGTCTCGATTCATTGGGCATCGTTGCGATCGCCGCGCAGTGTAGTGTGCGCTTTGGAGTGGAAATCGGGACGAGCGATGTGCTGCAGCTCTACGTTGCGGAGGATTTCGCGGAGTTTGTTGCGACCATCAGGACTTCGATCGAGCGCTGTCGCGTGCGCTGATCAGCGGGGTGAAGAAAGTCCCGACCACCGCGCAACCGTGTGGGCCGGCTATTCAGCCCCAGGAAACCCTCCCGGCCACTCGATCACCTCGCAGGTGTACACGTCCCACTCATAGTCGTCGGGCAGTCGCCTGAAACTCACGCTGCGAACGAGCGGCTCGCTCAGGAATTCGGGATCCTCGATGACCGTGATGAGCGACAGGTATTCGCCCGTGCGCATGAAGTACTCGGTCATGACGGCGTCCTCGCTGTGCGGCACGCCGTTGCGGCGGATGTAGCGCGGCCTCATGTGGGTCGTCGTGACGACGAGCATGTCGCCCTCGAAACGGCCGACCGAGTGCCCCTGCCAGGTCAGTTCGCCGCCGGGCCACGGCCGACCGTCGAGATGGATCCTGCGTTCCTGGGCTTCGAGCTCGATGCGGATGAGTAATGTGTCTTCGTCCTCGTAGACGAACTCCTTGGCCATCGGCCCGCGCATGCCGTAGGCCGCGCCGTGCGGCAGGCACTGGTTCTCGGGCAGGTAGTAGTCGTCGGGATCGTAGCTGTCGGCGACCGCGACGGCCGCTTCGGTCAGTGGCAGGCCGGCGTAGTCGCCCTTGACCGGGCCGGGCAGGCGGTAGACGAAATCCTCGTGCAGCAGGCCGTCCCAGAGGCCGAGGATGCCGGTTTCCGGCCCGGAGTCCTGTGCAAGGGCGGGCTGACAGGCGGCGAGTGCTGCGAGGAATACCAGCGCAGCCGCGATCGGCGCTTGCCGTGATGGTGCGTTCATTGCGGCAGTCTCCGCGGCGCCGACACGCTCACTGCGAGACGTGTGCGGAGCGCGGGTCCCTGCCGTACACCCAGCCGTCTGCCGGACGATAGACTCCGTCGAACGTGATCAGGCGCTTGCCTTCGCGGCCCGGGTTGCCGATGACCATGATGCGTTCGCCCGGCGCGATCGAATCCTCGTCGTAACCGTGCTTGGTCATCCAGATCGTCGGCGCCATTTCCGCGGCCCAGGTCACGACGCTGCCGTCGTCCTGCTCGACCTCGACGAACAGGAACGGGTGCGGGTTGCGCCAGAAGAGCTGGGTGACCACGCCCTCGATCACGATCCGCTGATCGACGTGATAGGCCGCGGGGCGGGAGTGGTGCGCCGATGCAGTTGCCGCGAAGGCGATGACCGTCGCTACACCGAGACACGATAGCGTTGTTTTCATGGGCGTGCTCCTGCGTGCGGTGAATTTAGCACGTTAGCGTGCGGACTGCCGTGCATGGTTGCCGAGTGCGCATTCTGTGATGACGTTCGTATAATCCGATAGCGGGAAAGCGCTCCGGATGCCATCATGGCGGCAAGCTCGCCAGCCAGCCGCCGGACGCGCAGCCGGAGCGTACGAAACAACAAGCTTCGTAGGGGAATGTTCATGAGCGGTGCATTTCGCGTACTGGGACGAAATCTTTTGGTCCGGATCGCAATCCTGGGTGCGGCGGCAGCCGCACTGGCCATCGGCGCGACCGCGTCGGCGCAGCGGCAGGTCGATCTGCCCGAGGGCTACATCACGGGCGTGGTCGAGAGCGCCAACGGGCCGGAAGCCGGGGTCTGGGTGATCGCCGAGACGAACGACCTCAAGACGCCGTTCACGAAGATCGTCGTGACCGACGATGACGGCCGCTACGTGCTGCCGGAGCTGCCGGAAGCCACCTACAACGTATGGGTGCGCGGTTACGGCCTCGTCGATTCGGAGCCCGTCGAAGGGCGGCCCGGCGACCGCGGGCTCGCGCTCGACGCCATCGTCGCCGAGACGCGGCAGGAGGCGGCGCGCGTGTATCCCGCCAACCACTGGTACGCGATGTTCGAGCCGCCGCCGGAAAGCGAATTCCCGGGCACGGGTCCGGATGGCAACGGCATCTCCCCGCAGATGCTGACGCAAAAACAGTGGCTGAACAACCAGAAGAGCTCCTGCAATTTCTGCCACCAGATCGGCAACGAGATCACGCGAACGCTCGAACACATGGACCACCTGGGCTTCGAGTCCGCCGAGGAAGCCTGGGGCTATCGAACGCAGATCGGCGTGCGCGGCACGTCGATGGCGGGCGCGTTCAGCGCATTCGGCCGCGAGGCCGCCATGCAGCGGTTTGCCGACTGGACGAACCGCATCGAGGCCGGTGAGGTGCCCGACGAGCCCGAGCGGCCGCAGGGCATCGAACGCAATGTCGTCGTGACGCTCTGGGACTGGGGCGTCGCCGACTCCTTCATGCACGACGAGATCACGACCGACAAGAACGACCCGACCGTCAACGCCTATGGGCCGGTCTACGCGGTGTCGTCCGGCCATGGCAAGCTGACCGTGCTTGACCCGATCGACAACGACACTTACGAACTCATCGTCCCGACGCGCGAGGATCCGCGCGAGGTCAATACGCGTTTCCCGCCGCCGGCCGTGCCGTCGAACTTCTGGGGCGACGCGCACCTGTGGGGGCCGGAGCATCCGTCGGATCCGCACAATCCGATGCTCGACCGCAAGGGCCGCGTGTGGATGACGTCGAAAATCCGCAACGACCAGCCCGAATGGTGCATGGAAGGGTCGGACCACGAGTACGCTGAGTACTACCCGCTGAACAGGAGCTTCCGGCAGGCGTCCTACTACGATCCGGAAACCGAAGAGTTCGTGCTCATCGACACATGTTTCTCCACGCATCACCTGCAGTTCGACAACGATCCCGACCAGACGCTCTACTTCAACGAGCTGCTCGGGCCGATCGTCGGCTGGATCAACACCCGCGAGTTCGACCGAACGGGCGACGAGCAGGCGACGCAGGGCTGGTGCCCGCAGGTGCTCGACACGAACGGCGACGGGCAGATCACGCGGCCGTGGAACGAGTGGCAGGGCGAGTTCGATCCGACCCTCGACTCCGAAGTCAGCTACAACCTGTACTCGGTCATCCCGAGCCCCGTCGACAGCGCAGTCTGGGGCGCCTCGGAGAGCTATCCGGGCCACATCGTGCGCGTCGATCCCGGCGCGAATCCGCCGCAGACCTGCATGGCCGAGTTCTACCAGGTGCCGGACCCCGGCTTCGATCCGCGCGGTATCGACATCGACAGCAACGGCATCGTCTGGGCCGCATTGGCCGGAAGCAGCCATTTCGCGCGTTTCGACCGCAGCCAGTGCGAGGTGCTGAACGGTCCGGAGATGATCACGGGCACGCACTGCGAGGAAGGCTGGACGCTGTTCCGCACCGACGGCCCGACATTCCAGGGCACCGACGTGCCGTCAGACTTCCACTATTTCGGCTGGGTCGATCAGCACAACATATCGGGTCTCGGCCAGAACACGCCGATCGCGACGGGTTCGAACTCCGATGCGTTGCTCGCGCTCGATCCCGAAACCGGCGAATGGACGACGCTGCGTGTGCCGTACCCGCTCGGTTTCTTCCACCGCGGGCTCGACGGCCGAATCGACGATCCGGGCGCCGGCTGGAAGGGTCGCGGTCTCTGGGCGAACTACGGAACGCACCTGATCTGGCACACCGAAGGCGGGCTGGGTACGCTTGGCAAGGCGGTCAAGTTCCAGATCCGGCCCGATCCGCTCGCTTTCTAGGAGAGAGCAACGACCCTGTTCATGAAAGCAAGAGACAAGCTTATTGCCCTGGCCGCTTGCGTTCTCCTGGGCAGCCTGCAAGCGAGCGCGCAAGAGGCAGCTCCGGATCTCTCGGGGATCTGGGACTCGGAGGCGTGGGCTACGGAGGGCTGGCCAACCGAGCCGCCCTTCAACGATGCCGGCAGAGCCGCCCAGGACGCCTGGGCGGCCGCACCGGAGAACGACCCGGCCCATCGTTGCCTCATTGCGCTGGGCCGTATCATTTCCGGACCCTTCCCGCATGAGATCATTCAGGAGGAAGATCGAATCGTTTTCCTCTACGAGTATGAGCACCAGGTTCGCCGGATATTCATGGATGGACGGCCTCATCCCGAAGACGCCTTCCCGACAGTGATCGGCCACAGTATCGGCTGGTGGGACGGTGACACCCTGGTCGTGGACACTGTTGGCATGGAGGACGGTGGACTCTTTCGCCCACAGGGCTTTCCGTACACATCGGACCTGCACCTGGTGGAACGCTACAGCCTGGAAGAGAATGGCGATCGATTGGTCGTCGAAATCACGATCGACGATCCCAACTACTACCGGGAGCCGTGGACGGTCATGAAACGATATCGCCGCATCGAAGAAGACATCCAGTACTACGAGTGCATCGTTCGGCCACACCTGTTGCCAGGCGCGCAATAGAAACACGAGGACTCCGCAATGGTCAGAAACCTGTTGGCAGTATTGATTGGATTGCTTGGGACGACTTCCCTTCAGGCGCATCATTCATTCGTCTCGCAATACGATGTCGAAACCGTTACCGAGGTGGCGGGAACCGTTACGGAAGTCTGGTATCAGAACCCTCACAGCCGGGTCTACTTCGAGACCACGAACGAGCAAGGCGCCAAGGAACTCTGGGAGGCGGAGACCTACCCCCGCAATATCCTGGACAGACGCGGCTGGAAGCATGACGACCTTCGGGTTGGCGATGAGGTCGTCGTTACCGGGAGACGTGCGAAAGACGGCAGCAATCGGCTCCAGATATTCACCATCGTACGACCCGCCGACGGCTGGGAAGGCGTGGGCTACGAGGCAGACTCGATCGACTGACAACCGGGCGTGCGCGACCCGCCGGGAGGGAAACCTGAATGACACAACAGAGCCTGGCCCATCATGCCGATGTTGCCGTATTGGATTTCTACGACCAACTGCTTGCAGGGAATTTCTCTGCCATTCTCGATGCCTTTGAGGGCGAACCCAATATAGATGCGCCGCGCAGCGGGGCAGTCGCTGGTCGCAATGCCGTGGCGAAATTCCTCGCAGAGGAGTTGGCGTGGCTGGAAAGCCTCGGAGCGTCGATCGACGGCCTGCGGCAGGTCAAGGAAACGAGATCGCCCGAGCGGGTGGTTCAGGAGGTCGGGATTCAGGCTCCCATACCGCCCGTGCCGCGACCGATCATGTTCGCCGCGGTGACTGATCTGGGGGTGAGCGGCATTCGCGCCATTCGCCTTTACTACAGCTACGGGTTTCTTTCCGGCAAACACGAGTTCCTGCGTGCAGCGATGCTCCCCGCCGATCCAGGCTTGATCGATGAAATTCCTGCGCCGGTGCAGACCTACCTGGACAGTATTGCGGCCGCGGATTTCGATGTCTGGAAGCTCTTCGCGCCGGGAGGGTACCTCATGGGCGTGCCGAGCGTGCCCTACCGGGGATGCAAGCTGGTTACGTTTTATGCGATCGCGATGGCAGAGGACGGTGGCGTTCCACTACAGTTGGCAACAGTCACCAGCGACAGGACGACCTGCGCGATCGAAGAGAATCTCGATAGCTGGGGAAGCATTCAATTCGAACGCAGCACCGCCGGGCTGGCCGTTTACGATTACGACGATTCAGGTCTCCTGACCGCCGCGCGCATTTACGACGATATCCCCGTGAATCCATTCTCGAAGCCCGGCCTCGTTTATGAGAATTGGGAGCAGATATCCTCGCGAATCAAGGGCGCAGGTTGTGAAATTCCTTTTGTACCAACGGCACAAACAACTCCAACCGAAATCAAGAAGAAGCTCCTTTTCTAGTTTGTACCCAGCAGAGTCGCTTCAGCAGTAACGTTGGCTTTGATCGTTCCTTTTCAAGCGTCGGCTCGGTTGAGGCGAACGCATCAATGCCCGGGCTAGCCGGCCGCCTCTGCGGTCTCCATTTCCGCAGCCGGGAGTCGTTCGCCGCCGAACGGGTTCTTGCCCATGGGGGTCTTGACCTTGCCGGTCAGGCTGTCGCCGCTGATCGAGGCCATGAACCTGAGTTTCATCTTGCCCATCGGCGACTTCACTTCGGCTGAGAACTCAAGCTCGTTGCCGTGGGCGTTCACATCGAATAGTTCGCGGGTGCCCGTTTCGTCGGTGACCGTGCCGGCGCAACCCGAGCCGGATTCCACGATCTCGATGAGGGGCGTACGCTCGCCCATCGGTGTCTTGAGTGAGAGTTGCCATCGACCGAGGCCCGCGGGCGGTCCGCTTGCGACAGCAGGCGCCGCGTGCGGTATTGCAGCTTCCCGATCGGACGATTGCTGCCGAGGCGCGAAATACATCGCCGGTGTCGGACCGCCGGCCGCGACACGCGCGCGCGCCTGCGCCGGTGTCTCCATGTCTTTGACGATGGCGATGGCGGCCTTGCGGTCCGCGGGAAAGGCGTCGTCGGCATCCGGCGGCGGCATCACGTTGGCCGGGTAGTACGCGATCTTCTGCTTGCTTGCTCTTTTCGTCAGGTCGCCAAGATCCAGGTCGCGCTCGTTGGAGCCCTTGGCAGGCGGCTGGCCGGCGCCGTCGACGAGTTCCATGTCCACCCACCACTTCTTGTTCGGATTGCGCTTCCCGTAGCCGAGTTTGTCATCGAAATAGACGGCGAGCGGCACGAGGACGGGCTTCAGCCAACGGGCGTTGACGCCGAGCCACGTGCCGATGCGGTGCACGAGCGGCCCATCGACGCTGGGAATCTTGTTCAACGGACACATCTTCATGCATCGTCCGCACATGGATCCCTTGTGGTTCGTCAGGCGATAGCTGACACAGCGTTCGATATCCGGCTTCCACATTTCATAGCCGTTGAACATCACCTTGTCGCCGAACGACATGGCATTGACCGGACATTCACGCGAACACTTCAGGCAGTTCGAGCAAAAATACTGCAGCCCGAAATCGATGGGTTTGTCGATTTCCATCGGCAGGTCCGTCGTCAGCACGACGGACTTGAAGCGCGGCCCGACATAGGGGTTGAGTACCAGCTCGCCGATCCGGCTCAGTTCGCCGAGGCCCGCCCAGAGCAACAGGGGGATCTGCTGCACATCGCCGTCGGCGGCCGTTTGCGCGCGCGCCGGAAACCCCAGCCCGCGGACGAACTCGCCCATGACGCCTGCAATCTCACCGCCGCGCGTGTAAGCGCGCATGGACTGCGCGGCGGATATCCAGTCATCGCCGCTCGCGCCCTCCATCGTTTCGTATCCCTGATCGATCAGCATGCAGATCGCGTAGCGATGGTAGGGCTCGATAGGTTCACCGTCGCTCTTGTGCGAGTACCAGGCGTAATCCGGTACTTCGCAGATACCGACCAGGTCGGCGCCCATGTGATAGGCCAGCGATCGGATGGCCCTGGCGTTCTTGGCCGGGTCGCCGCAGTCAGCCGAAATGGAATCGGCAACCTCGCCATCCTGGTACGGCACCATCAAGGGCAACGGCGCCATGATTCCCGTGTTGTGGGGAGATTTCATCATTCCATTGAAGCCCGCTGCCTTCGCCTTCTTGCCGAAGTCCCCCATCGTCGCGCGGGCGAAGCCATCGGCGCGTTTGGGTACGCGCGGTACTTCGTCATCGATAATCAACGTGGTGGGTCGGTCTACCCGCTTCACCTGCTCCATGGGGTAGCGGCTCATGTGCAATGGCCGGCGTGCGCGACGGTTACGTTCCCGTCCGGACAGGGCGCCATTGATGCCGCGCCAGTAGCGGAACCCCCTGTTCGCCGGCTTGTTCGATGCGAGCGGCTGATCCACCGCGAGCGGATACTCCGTCGTTACCGCCGCAACGGTGATCCCATCCCCGAGGTAAGGGCTGACAATGTCGTCGCCGCGACGGGCCGCAACCCCGGAAAGGACGGCCAGCTTGTCGAGATCGACGTCCGTTTCATGGGCTGTCTGTACCGTCGCGGAAAACCCCAGGGTTCGAACGTAGGCTGCGAGACTCACGGCGATCTCGGTACCGCGCATCCGGCTGATGTCCTTGGCTGCGCCGTCTAGCCACTGATGCGCCATCTCGCCCTGCTCGGGCATGCGGCCGTCTTCGACGACGATCACGACGCCGTATTGCTGATCGGCCCTTTCCCGGTTCGCGTACCAGGCGCTCGCGGGAACCTTGCATATGCCGACATGGGCGGCGTCGAGGAACAGGCAAAGCCCCTTGACGTCCATGCTGCGCCTGGCGAGATCCTCGGGGACCGCGGCTCTGCCGTGTTCTACATCGCCGTCTCGCAAACTCAGGAATCGGTTCGCGTAGATGCGGGCGATTCTTGCGAGCTCATTCCCGGTGTCGTCGAGGGCAGACTGTGGCTGCGCGGCGCTGCCTGCTTCCTGCGCTTCGATTTCGGGATTTCGCGCCAGTGTTTCAAAGGGATACGGTCCGAAATGAAACGGGCGCCTCGAGTTTTCTTCTCTTAGGAGTGCCATATTGCTTCCAATGAATTCATGCAAGTCCGGGTGGTCGACAGGCGAACCGCGGGGAACAGCCGCGCCGTGCCGTCACTCGCGAAGGGTCTGTCGCGGGCGCGCCTCCGTTCGCGCCCACGTTCTTTCAGTATTCCAGTGGCCGGCCCAGTGTGGGATTGATGCCGCTGTGGAACCCGCCCTGATCGCGAACGACGCGAGCGACGCCGTCATCGTCGTACCAGACGAAGACGAGCCCGTGAGCGTCACCGAAGTTCGGCATGTCGATCACATGGGTCTGTTCGCGCGTTTCGGCATCCCAGACATAGACCTGGCCGTCCTTGTTGCTGGTGCCCCAGATCTCGCGCCCGTTTGGCGACAACAGCACGTGGTCGATCTGGTAACCGGCGAAGAGCGTGTCGATCGGGCGGCCGGACACCACGTCGACGACAGTGAGCGTGCGGCCGAACATGCCGGTCGTCTCGCCCTTGTCCGCTACCCAGAGTTCGGACTCGTCGGCGTTCAGCGTTGCGCCATAGGGCCCGGTGCCGGTGGGTGTCGTCCAAACCGTCGCGCCCGTGGCAAGGTTGATCTTGTTGACATACGCGTTCGCGCTTGCCGGCACGTACATGTACTCGCTCGCCGAATCGATCGTGATCCAGCTCGAGCGAAATCCTCGGTAGGGATACTCCCGCACGACCTCCCAGGTCTCGGGGTCGAGCACCGCGACCCAGAATGAACGCAGCGCCGTGTACTCGCCCTGGTTGTAGCGGAGCGCCGCGAGATACCCGCCGGCCGTGCTGCTCCCGTAACCGGCGGGCTCCATGAGGATGTAGATGAGTTCGTTGTCGGTGAACGCGGTGTAGGTCGATCCGCCGAGTTCCTCGTCGCGCACGCCGCCGATGATCTCGTTCGTCTCGGGATCCATCAGGAACACGTCGAGCCCGTCGTCTTCGCGTCCGAAGGTGTCGACGAGCATGTAGCGGTCCTGGAATATCTGTGCGTGGTGCATTCTGCCACCGACGACGACCTGCTCGACGGGCTGCAGTGTCAGCGCATCCGCCTTGATGATCGTCGCGGAGCTGTCGAGACCGGGAATGGCATAACGCAGTTGCGTGCCCGAGGTCGTCTGCTGCGTTTCACCTTCGAGCAGCGGCCGCGGTCCCGGAATGTAGACGTAGCGGCCGTCGGGCGTCACAGCCGTCGCGTGCATCGAGGTGCGCAACTCCGGCGGGAACTGGTATGAGGCGATGACTTCCTTCGTCGCCGCATCGCCGACGATGACGCTGTTCGAGGGTGCGCCTTCCTGTTCGTATCCGGGCGGCCTGTTGGCGCCGGTGTTCTCGTAGAAGTAGACCTTGCCCGGTTCGGGTTCGAACTTCGGCTCGCCCGGATCCCAGGTCGCGACGACCTGGCTCTGGAAGCTGCGCATGATGTTGCCGGTCTGCGAGCGGCGCTGCCAGCCGCTGAGCGCCTCGTCCTGGTCTTCTATGACCGCGATCCCCCGATCGTACGCCGAAAGCAGGTAGGTCTCGGGGATGAATTCCTCGAACTCGCGCGCGTTGGCCACGGAGTTCACATTCTCGGCGATGACTTCGGCCGTAACACTGCCGCCTGTCAGATCGAGCACGTAAGCGGCCAGAGCGACGATTTCATCGTTGCTTGCCCGCATGTCATCGCGGGACTCGGCCATCTCGGGGTTCGTGTTGAGCTGATAGTAGATGTCGTATGCGCTTGGCCCGAATGTGAGCGAAGGCCCGTCTATGCCTTCGCCGCGATCGCCGTGACAGTCGGCACAGGCGCCGCTTCCTGTATAGAGTTCGGACCCGCGCTCGAGCGTCGCCTGAAGGTCGGTCAGGTCGACCGGTGGGCGCGTATCGTCGTTGGCGGTATCGCTGTCTGTGGACATTTGGCTGTCGCAGGCCGCCGTCAGCGCAACGCTGCAAAGCGCTAACCAGAATGTCGGTCTCATGGCGCGTCCCTCTTTATGGAGTGTGTTGTTACTTTGTTCGTATCGTCGAGTTTGCTTGTTTCGACCTCAAGCGCGTAGCCGAATAAAGATTGTAAGATTTGCTGACAATGCGAATCGCATATTGACGTTAATGTACAAATCTAACGGTCCAGTATCGAGTTGGGTACTCGCAGTGTCAAGCATATTGGCGCACCGCAAAGTTGACTTCGTCGGATTTTGTAAGCTACCGTTGACTTCAATCCATGCGGCTGCAAGCTGTAGCTGGCACGCAACAGGACGCAGCTTTCAACTGCTTCGCAGGTTCGGCACGGCATTTGTTCTTTGGCCTGTCACATACAACCAATAACGCAAAAAGAGGTTTCGTTGTGGAATTCAACAGATTGAATCGAACGGCGTTGCTTGTGGGAGCAGCGCTTGTCATGGGTGTTCCCCCTGCGGCGCTCGCGCAGAACGCACTGGAAGAGGTCATCGTCACGGCCACCCGCCGCGCCGAAGCACTGACCGATGCGCCGATCTCGGTGACGGCGATTACCGGCGATGAGCTCCAGCAACGGGGTGTCCTGGATTCGCTTGGTCTCGGCGACGCCGTACCGAATCTGACGATCGGTACCGAAGGCGCCCGCGATGCGACATATATTGCGATTCGCGGTGTTTCTCAGAATGAGCGCCGCAACACGGACGATGCGACCACGCCGATGTTCATGGATGGCGCGAACATTCCGAGAATGTCCGGTGTTGCGGCGTATTTCTATGACGTCGAGCGGATCGAGGTGCTGCGAGGGCCGCAGGGCACCCTGTATGGCCGCAACAGCACGACGGGCGTGGTTAACGTCATCACCAACAAACCGACTTTTGATGACTACAGCGGCAATCTCGAACTGGGTTTGGGCAATTACAGCACCACCAACGCCCAAGGCGCCTTCAACCTGCCGGTTTCAGATAACTTTGCCGCGAGGTTGGCGTTCACATACCAGAAACATGATGGATACCTGGACAACGGGCCTCTCGTTGAAGACCTGAACGACGCGGATGATCTCGGCGTTCGCGCGCACCTGCTCTGGAACATTGGTGACGCAACCTCACTGTTGTTTACGGCAGACTACTACAACAAGGATGCCATCGGTAACAATGCAGTGGGTGTGCGTTGCCCGTCCGATGTGCCGCAGTGCAACGTCGGTTTGGGCATCACCGGCGACCCGGGCGATATTCCGCTGCTTCCGCAGGCCTTTCGTCCGCCTGGCGAGCAGCAGAGCTTCCGCGACAATTCCGATACCAATTTCAAGTTCGAGCTGACTTCCAGCTTCGATACCTTTGATCTGACCGCGCTTGTGGCTTCCCGCGAACATAAGCGCAATTACAATACCGGAAGCTGGACTAACGAGTACCTCAACGGAGTCCCCATTGACGGCGGTGTTCGGGAAACGACGATGTCCGAATCGATCAACGCCGAGTTGCGGCTGACGTCGAACAGCGACGGCGCTCTGCAATGGATCGCCGGTCTGTATTACCTCGATGAGGAGATCAACGGGAACTTCCAGTTCCAGCCGGTGTACGCCGCTAGTCCGTTTATCGGTAATCATCTCAACGTCAATTTCATCGACAGGGATCTGTCGATCGAATCGCAGGCCGTCTTCGGCAACCTGAGCTACGACCTCAGCGATGTGGTTACGTTCAGAGCGGGCGTGCGCTATACCGACGACGAGAAGGACAAGGGCGGTATCGCGTCGGATCCGAGCGCAGGCAGCTATTTCAGGGTCTGGATTACAGAGACGGGCCAGATATTCGGGCCTCCGTACAGGGCGCAGGTTGCGAACCCCTCATGGAGTGAAACGACCTATGATGTGGGGCTCGATTTCGCCGCCGGCGATAATTCGATGTTCTATGTGAAGTTCAGCACCGGATACAAGGCCGGCGGTTTCAACCGTGGCAGCGCCGGCCCGGGTAGCAACCCGCGAGCAGGCGTTTTCATGCTGGACATCTATGATCCTGAAACCGTCAATGCCTTCGAAGTCGGCTTCAAGGGCACCTTCATGGACGGTCGGGGACGAATTGGCATCGCCGCGTTTCTTAATGACTATGGCAGCAAGGTTGAATCGGTCGTCCGCCTCATCGGCGGCATTCCTACCAATACCGCCGTCAATGCGACGAATGTCGATATCGCGGGAATCGAAATCGAAGCTTCGCTGCTCTACGGTGACGTCGGTGGCCGCCTGGATTTCGGCCTCGGTCTGCTCGATGCGCACTATGGCGAGTTCCCCAACCTGCCGGACCCGATCCGCGGCGGCGCGAATGTGCTTGATGTATCGGGAGAGACGGTACTCAACGCGCCCGACAGGTCCGTCAACCTCTCGTGGGTGCCGGTCGAATGGAGTGTCATGAACGGAACGCTGAGCCCGAGGCTGCAGATCGTGTACAAGTCCAAGTACAAGACTCGTCCGCATGGCCTCGAAGTAGACATTCAAGACGACTACTCGCGTACGAACCTCAGTCTGTTCTGGGAAGCCGACGACAATGGCTGGTTCGGCGAGGTTTATGTGCGCAATATCGAAGACGAGCTTGTGCAGTCGGCATCCGGCTGCGGTACTGCGGCCCAAGGCGGGCCGCCTGGCACCTTTGTCAATTGCACCAAGATGTTTCAGGCGCCGCGCACCAGCGGTCTGAGGTTCGGATACCGCTTCTGACCTGAAGTCGGCTGATCTTGAAAACGGCGTGGCGGGCAACTGTCACGCCGTTTTTTTGTTCGAAAAGTCCGAGAGGATCGATAAACTCCTGTGGAGATGATTATGGAAAGATTAACGGTCGCCCTCGTTTTCGCTCTGGCATCTGCGGTGGCACTTGCACAAAGCGAACCGCTCGACGTTTACCCTGAAAGGCAGGAACTGCTCAACGGCAAGACGCTGATTTTTGAATACACGAACGGCTGGGGATTCGCACTTAGCTTCTACGACAACATGCTCAGGTATCAATTCCGCCGCGACCTGAGCAACCCCGAAGGCGTGGGATCGAGAAATCAGGATATTCCCTATCGCTCGCGCAGAGTCGGCGACAACATGTATCAGATCATGTGGCATGAACCGGATGTCAAGGATGTCGTGACGATGCTGATCAACTTCAACACGAGTACCCTGTACGCCGCGGGTCTGCTCGGTTACGACGGTGACAGGTTCGAAGTTTTTGAGGGCGCCATCATTCAGCAGGTCATAGAAGCCGAGTAGTCAGTCCTTTTCAGGGTAAACCGGCAATGCGAAACGAAGATCTGTTCGCGCTTGACAAGGCGCACCTTGTCCATCCCTTGTCGCCCGTTGGCGAAGCGTCAAGAATAATCTTCAACCGCGGCGAGGGCGTGTGGTTATACGATCTTGACGGCAAGGCGTATCTGGATGCGCGTTCGCAACTGTGTTGCGTCAACCTCGGGTATGGGCACGCGGGCATCATCGACGCCGTCAAGGCCCAGATCGATCAATTGCCGTTCGCTGCGCTGTTCTACGGGATTGGACATCCTCCGGCGATTGAAGCGGCAGCGCGCATTGCGGCGCTCGCGCCGGGCGCTCTGGACCATGTGTTCTTCTGTTCCGGCGGCTCGGAAGCGAACGAGCTGGCATTTTCCCTCGTGAGGCAGTACTGGTCGAAGGTCAAGCCCACCAAGTTCAAGTTCATCAGCCGCTACGAGGGATATCACGGCAACACCGCCGCGGCGATGACCGCGTCGGGCATGGATATGGCAGGCATGCCGGGTGTTCCGGGTCTGCTTGCGGGGCACATCCACATCGAGCCGCCATACCAGTACCGCCGCGGGCGTGACATGGATCCGGACGATTTCGCGGTGATGTGCGCGAATGAACTTGCCCAGGTGATCGAGCGGGAAGGCGCCGACTCGGTAGCGGCCTTCGTGGCCGAACCGATCATGGGCGTCGGCGGATACATACCGCCGCCCGACGACTACTGGAAGCTCGTTCGCGAGGTCTGCGATACCTGCGATGTGCTGCTGATCCTGGATGAAGTCATGACCGGGTTTTGCCGCACCGGCAGGATGTTCGCCTCCGAAACATACGACGTCACGCCCGACATGATGGTGCTCGGGAAGGGCATGACGAGCAACTATGTGCCCTGCGGTGCGGTCGTGTTCAACGATCGCGTGTTCGAGCAGGTCCGAGGCAGCTACCTGACGGGCGTAACCAACAGCGGGCACCCGCTCGCGACGGCCGCGAGTCTTGCGGCGCTGGATGCCTACAATAGTGAGAACATCTGCTCCAACGTGGAAATCGTGTCGCGCGAGGTTTTCGCCAGACTCGATGCTGCGGCTGAGCAGCTCGACTACATTGGCGAAGTAAGCGGCAAGGGCCTCATGATCGGCGTTGAGTTGACGAATGCGGCCGGCGAGTCCGTGTCGGGAGAGACATGTCAGCAGATCGTCGGCAAGGCACTGGATATCGGCCTGTTGCTCCGAGCCAGGGGGTCGCGCCTTTCGATCAGTCCGCCGCTCAATATCTCGATCGAGGAAGCCGGGATTCTGTGCGATCGCTTTCTGGAGGCAATCGCTGCCGTCATGGACTAGTGCGGCGCGGATGTTCGGTCGCTCCGCGCGCTCCCGGACACGCCTTCGGGCCGCGCGATGCAATTCGCAAGACAGCACACCGGGCATTTGGTATTTTCGTAATTGCCTCCGGCCCGACTTGCTCGGAGGCGGTCGGCCATCCACGAGCATTCGGCGCTCGTGGGCCGCAATGGAGAAAAGTCCATGGCGAGCTTCAACATCAACGGGCAAGCGGTCACGGTCGAGGCTGACGGCGACACGCGGCTGCTCTGGGTCTTGCGCGAACACCTTAAACTGACCGGCACCAAGTACGGTTGCGGGATCGGCCAGTGCGGCGCCTGCACCGTGCATATCGACGGCAACGCGACGTTTTCCTGCCTGACGCCGCTCACCGCCGTCGAGGGCCGCGAGGTCACGACGATCGAGGGGCTCGTCGGCGACGACGGTCACCCGCTGCAACGCGCCTGGGTTGCCGAGGAAGTGCCGCAGTGTGGCTATTGCCAGTCCGGGCAGATCATGCGCGCGGCGGATCTCCTGGCCAGGAACCCTGACCCGAGCCGCGATGAGATCGTGACTCACATGAGCCCGAACATCTGCCGTTGCGGCACGTACCCGAGGATCGTCAGGGCGATCGAGCGTGCGGCCGGGGAGGGCGGGCAATGAAAGCGACAGACCTGCTCGAGCGCCCGGCAACGCGGCGCGGCTTCCTGCGCGGCGTCGGCGGTCTGACCTTCGCGGTCGGCGCCGGCGGCATGCTGCGCGCGGCGGCACAGACCTCCGATAACGACGAACTCGCGCCGAACCTCTGGGTCACGATCGGCGCCGACGACGCGGTCACGATTCGGTTCGGCGGCACGGAACTGGGACAGGGGACGATGACCGCGCTGCCGCTCGTGCTCGCGGAGGAACTCGACGCCGACTGGGACCGCGTGCGCGTCGAACAGGTGGCGACCCACGATCCCGACTACGGCAACCCGCGCGCGTTTCGCTACCTCGGCGAGGGCATCCTTTACACGGCCGGCAGCCAGACGCTCAGGGGCTATTACGAGGCAATGCGCCAGGCCGGCGCACAGGCGCGCAAGGTGCTGCTTGGGGCGGCTGCAGGCGAATGGGGCGTGCCTGCCTCGGAACTCGAGACGGAACCGAGCGTCGTCGTCCATCCGGTATCCGGGAGGCGCATGAGCTACGGGGAAATCGCCTCGTTCGCCGAGGCGCCGGAGCACATCGAACCCGTCGACGAGAGCGAGTTCAAGGATCGAAGCGACTACCGCTACGTCGGCACCGACATTCTGCGGATCGACGTCGAGGCCAAGAGCGACGGCTCCGCGGAGTTCGGCATCGACGTGCAGGTTCCGGGCATGGTCTACGCGTCGGTCCTGCGCGCGCCCGTCGAAGGCGAACGGCCGCTCGAGGTCGACGGCGCGGCGGCGCTTGAGATTCCAGGCGTGCTCGAGATCGTCGTGATTCCCTCGGGCGTCGCAGTCGTCGCCGAGACCGTCGAGGCGAGCATCGCCGGCAAGGATGCGCTCGAAGTGAGCTGGAGCCACGAGTCGCGCTTCCGGGACGTCGATTCCGACGCCGTGCTCGCCGAGTACGAAGCGTACGCCCGCGATACCGCTTACTCGACCGACAGCCCGCTCTGGCAGGACGTCGGCGATGTGGATGCGGCACTCGCAGGCGCCGACCGCGTCATCGAAGCGGCCTATGTGACCGATGCGGCCTACCACGCCCAGATGGAACCCATGAACGCCACCGCATCGGTGTCCGCCGACGGCAAGTCAGCGGAGATTTGGGTCAGCACACAGTCGCAGAGCATGGCCGTGATGGGCGCCGCGGAGGCGCTCGATACGACCATCGACAAGATCACGCTGCATCTGCCCTGGGTCGGCGGCGCCTTCGGTCGGCGCACCGAGTACCGCCAGAAGGACATCGACGATGCGCTCTTCGTCTCGCGGCAGATCGGCAGGCCCGTCAAGGTGATCTGGAGCCGGGGGGACGACGTCCGGGACGGCACGTTCCGCCCGCTTGCCGCGCAATTCCTGCGCGGCGGACTCGATGCGGACGGCCGCATCGCCGCGGTGCATCAGCGCGTTGCGGCGCCAAGCGTGCTCGAGTACATGAACCCGCCGCGTTGGGCCAACGCCCGCGGCCGCGACGGCATCGCGATGAACGGCGCGCAGGAAACGCGCTACACCATCCCGAACCTCCGGGCGGAGCACGTCAGGATGGAGCGCTGCTCGCGCGTGCTTGCCTGGCGGGGCGTCGCGTCAAGCTATACGCGTTTCGCGAACGAGTCGTTCATCGACGAACTCGCGCATGCGAGTGGCGCGGATCCGCTCGAGTTCCGGCTCGATCTCGCCCGCAACGATCCGCGCGGCCGCGCCGTGCTCGAGGAGGCCGGCAGGCTCGCCGACTGGACGCGGCAGCGCGACGGGACGGCGCTCGGCGTCGCGCTCTCCGACTATGGCGGCGCGTCGGTCGCGGCCGGAATCGCCGAGGTCTCGGTCGATGAAGGCACGGGCGACATCGCGGTGCAGCGGTTCTGGATGGTCATCGATGCGGGGCTCATCGTCGCGCCGCGCAACACCGAAGCGCAGCTCGAGGGCAACGTCATCTACGGCTTGAGCAACGCGCTCCGGGAGCGGATCACGATCAGGGGCGGCGTCGTCGAGCAGTCGAATTTCCACGACTATCCTGTCATGCGGATGAATGAGGTCCCCGAGATCGTGGTCAAGGCGCTCACGAGCGACGCACCGCCGTCAGGCGTCGGCGAACTCGGTCTCGCAACGACCGGCGCCGCGGTCGCGAACGCCGTGTTCCGGGCGACGGGCGCCCGGGTCCGGGCGCTGCCGTTCACGCGCGAGCGGGTGCTCGCGGCACTGCGGGAGGTCTGAGTCGGCCCGAATCCGGGCGGTACCGCCGGCGGCCCGAGTCGGCCCGCGTCCGCCAAGGGAGACTGCGGACACTTCGACGGCCGCCGCGCCCATGCGGCCCTTGCCCGGCCAGGCGGCGCCGCACGAGGCGGCGGTGCCCATGCCGTTGCCCGACTACGCGAGAATCTCGTGCACGACCCGGCCGTGCACGTCGGTGAGTCGGTAGTCCCTGCCCTGGAAGCGGAAGGTCAGGCGCTCGTGATCGATGCCGAGGATATGCAGCAGCGTCGCGTTGAGATCGTGGATGTGCACGGGGTCTTCGACGACGTTGTAGGCGAACTCGTCGGTCTCGCCGTGCGTAAACCCGGCCCTGACGCCGCCGCCGGCGAGCCACCAGGTAAAGCAGCCGCCGTGGTGGTCCCGGCCGACGATGGGCGTTTCGATCTGGCCCTGGGCGAACGGCGTTCGGCCGAATTCGCTCCCGAAGAGCACGAGCGTATCGTCGAGCAGTCCGCGCTGTTTCAGATCCGTGACGAGCGCCGCGGCCGGCTGGTCGATCTCCCGGCAGCGTTCCGGGAAGCTGGTTCTGATCGAGAGATGATGATCCCAACCCAGGCCGTAGAGCGTCTGGTACTTGACGCCGCGTTCGCAAAGCCTGCGAGCGATCAGGCAGTTGCGCGCGAAGCTGCCCGGCGTATGGACGTCCGGACCGTAGAGCTCGAGCACGTGCTCCGGTTCATCGGAAATGTCCGCGATCTCGGGGACGGAGCGCTGCATGCGGTAGGCCATTTCGTACTGGCTCACCCGCGAGAACACCTCGGGGTCGTTCGAGACCTCGTGCTGCAGGCGCGCGACGTCAGCGAGCGCGTCGAGCATGGCGCGCCGGTCGGTTGGCTCGATCCCGTCGGGATTGTTGATATAGAGCACCGGATCCTCGGCTGCCCGGAATTCGACGCCCTGATGGTTTGAAGGCAGGAAGCCCGTGCCCCAGATCGCCGAATCCTGCGGTACGCCCATGCCACTGCCGGAGTTCATGACGACAAAGTTCGGCAGATCGTGGTTGTCCGAGCCGAGGGCGTAGCTGATCCAGGCGCCTGCGGAGGGCCGTCCGGCCAACTGGAAGCCCGTATGCAGGAACTTCGAGGCGGGATCGTGGTTGACGTGCTCGGTGTGCAGGCTTTTGATGAAGCAAAGCTCGTCGGCGATCGAAGCGGTGTACGGGAGGAAGTCGCTGACCCAGGCGCCGCTCTCGCCGCGCTGCTGAAAAGGTCTCAGCGGCGCGAGGACCGGAAAGGCCGACTGGCCGTTCGACATCGTCGAGAGCCGCTGCGTCTCGCGGACCGAAGGCGGGATCTCCTGGCCGTGCATCTCGACGAGCCTGGGCTTGTAGTCGAAGGTGTCGACGTGCGAGATGGCGCCGAGCATGTGCAGCATGATCACCCGCCGGGCGCGTGCGGGATGGTGACCCGCGCCGAGAATGCCGGCTGCGGCGGTCGGCGCGGCCGTCTGGGCGAGCGCGGCGCCGCCGGCGAGTTCGAGCAGGGAGAGACTGCCGAGCCCGACGCCCGCCTCGACGAGGAAGCGGCGCCTGGCGCGATCGACCGGTCTGTTCGTCTCGTTCATGTCAGCGCACCGTGTAGGCATCGGGCGAGTTCATGACCACCGCCGCGACGTTCGTCAGAGCTGCAAGCGTTGCGGCATCGAGCGACGGGTCGGGATCCGTCACGCCGACTTCGAGCAGGGCGCGCGCCTTGTCCGGATCGGCCCCGAAGGCCGCGCGCTGGTCCTCGTAGTAGAGCTCCAGCCGATCGAGCATCGCATCGCTCGGCGTTGCGCGCGTCGCGAGCCGGTACAGACGGTTGAGCTGCGCGCGTGCCTCAGTGCTCGATGACAGGACGACACCGGCAAGCGCACGATAGGCTTCGACGTATTGCGGGTCGTTCATGAGCGTCAGCGCCTGCAGCGGCGTGTTCGACGAGCGGCGCCTTGCGACGCTCTCGGTGCGGTTCATGAAATCGAAATTCCGCAGCGCCGGGTGCAGGGCGTTGCGCTTCACGAAGGTGTACATCGTGCGCCGGTGATGCTCGTCGTTCGGGATCGAATCCGATTCGGGGTACTCGTAGAAGCTGTTCGTGGGATTCCAGATGCTGCCGGGCTGATAGGGCCTGACGCTGTCGCCGCCGATCGTAGCCACGAGCAGCCCGCTGACGGCGAGCGCGTGATCGCGAACCATCTCGGCGGTCATCCGCCAGCGCGGCCCGCGCGCATAGAGCGCATTGTCCGGATCGCTTGCCGCGAGCGCGTCGGGCACCGCGGAACTCTGCCGGTAGGTTGCCGATGAGACGATGAGCCGCTGCAGCGCCTTGACGTCCCAGCCCGACTCGATGAACTCGGTCGCGAGCCAGTCGAGGAGCTCCGGATGCGTAGGGATAGAGCCCTGCGAGCCGAAGTCCTCGGCCGTCTCGACGATGCCGCGGCCGAAGTGCATTTGCCAGATCCGGTTCACGAACACGCGGGCCGTAAGCGGGTTGGACGGATCGAAAAGCCACTGCGCAAGTCCCAGCCGGTTCCCGGGCAGCGAATCGTCCCAGTCCATGACCGCCGCGAGGCCGCGCGGCTCGACTTCGTCGCGCGGCTCGCTGTAGACGCCCCGGTTCAGGACGTGCGTCGGAATCGGCTCGGGCGCGTCGCCCATGACGAGCACCTGCGGCACGGCGGTCACGAGTTCGTCGTGCGCGCTGCGCGCCGCCGTGAGTTCGTCGAGCGCCGCAACGACGCGCGGCTCGTGCGCGGCGAGCGCGTCGACAAGCTCGTTGCGGTCCGGAACGATGGACCGCCCGATCATGTCCGCATGCAGCACGGCGACTTCCGCGGACGCAAGCGCCCGGTCGTACAGGCGTAGTTCGTCGAGGCCGCTGCCGACGGGCGCCTTCATGCGGAACCGCGAGCCGAACACCACGCCCAGGAAGGGGTCGAGCACATCGCCCGCGGTCCAGGGCAGCATGCTGCGCGTGAGTGTGTCGCGCTCGACCTGCATCTCGGCGAGCCGGCCGTTGATGAACACGCGCGTCCCGGCGGCGCGGCTCGAGCCGTCGTAACTCAACGTGACGTGGGTCCACTCGCCGAGCGGGAACGGCGCGGGCGACCTGAGCGCGATCATGTTGGCCGGAGGCGCGTGCGCGAGTTGGACCCACAAATGCCCCTGGTCTATCGATAGTTTGTAGCCGGTGCGCCCGGAGTTGTTCTCGCTCATGTGATTGAGGACGGGAACGTCGTCATAGGCTTCGGCGGCGTAGAACCAGAAGTCGATGGAAAATGGCTGGCTCCGGTCGTAGGAACCGACGTCGCGGCCGAGAAAGCCTCGGTTCGTCTCGTCGAAGAAGACTGCCTGCCCGGCGATACCGTCGCGAAAGATCGGCGCCTGGATGATTGCCCCCGGCACACCCGCGGTCGACGCGGGCGACAGCGAGAGTTTCGCGGCGTCGTAATGCTGCGGCACGCGTGTCTGGAGTTCGGCTATCTCACGTTCCTCGTCGGTTGCAAACTCCGATGCCGGCGGAGCCCGGCGCACGGGCCTGAATTCGGCCAGCGAATCCGGAGGCAACTTGAGCGGGCGAGGTTCGGGCAGGTCGCTGAGTTCGGCCGGTGTTGCGGTGTCGAAGGCATAGTGAGCCGCGAGCCCGCGCTCGAGCGACACGCGCAGCGTGTCAAGCGCGGGCAAACCGTCCCCGGCGAGCAATCCGCCCACCGTGGCCTCGGTTTCGGCCGTCGCGTCTGCGAGCGCCGAACGGTACGCGGCTTCGCGGTCTGCCACGAGCGCTGCCGCAGCGTCGATGTCGACGCGCTGCTCGTCGCTCGGCCAAGGCAGGGTCGGACCGCCCTGGATACCGCTGAAGCCGGGCGCATAGTGGCCGGGTTCGTCGTTGCTGTTGAAAAACGCGCCCAACTCGTAGTACTCGCGTTGACTGATCGGGTCGTAGCGGTGGTCGTGGCAGCGCGCGCAGCCAAGCGTGAGGCCCATGAACGCCGTGCCGAGCGCGTTGTCGGTTCGCTCGACCATGTACTCGACCTTGTATTCAGCGTCGATCGCGCCGTTCTCCGTGGAACGCTTGCCGACGCGAAGGAATGCCGTTGCGAGCAACTGCTCTTCGGTGGCGTCCGGAAGCAGGTCGCCGGCAAGTTGCCACGTTCCGAACTCGTCGAACGGCATGTTGCGGTCGAATGCTTCGATTACCCAGTCGCGCCACGGCCACAGGAACCGGTCGTGATGGTCATCGAGAAATCCATCGGTGTCGCTCCAACGCGCGAGGTCGAGCCAATAGCCCGCCATGTGTTCGGCGTAACGCGGCGATTCGAGCAGACGATCGACGAGTTGCCCGTAGGCGTCGGGGCCCGTATCCGCGACGAAGGTGTCGACCTCGTCGAGCGACGGCGGCAGGCCAGTCAACGTCAGGCTGACCCGGTTGATCAGCGTTTCGCGATCGGCCTCCGGCGAAGGCGTCATGCCTTCGCGTTCGAGACCGGCAAGGATGTACGGGTCGATCCCGTTGACGGCGCGATCGTCGAAACCCGTGCGCGGCGCCGGCACGTCTTCGGGCGGCAGGAACGCCCAGTGGCGCTGGTATTCGGCGCCGTCGGCGATCCACTGACGCAGAATCGCCTTTTCGCGATCCGTCAAGGACTTGTAGGTCGACACGGGCGGCATCACATCGTCCTGATTCGGAGCGTTGATGCGCCAGATCAGTTCGCCGCTGTCGGGATCCCCCGGCACGATCGCGTAGCGCTCGCGCGGTCCTTCAAGACGCTGAAACGCGAACTCCGCAGAGTCGAGCCGAAGGCTGGCCTCGCGTCCTTCCGGGTCCGGGCCGTGGCACTTGAAGCAGTTCTCCGAAAGGATCGGCCGGACGTGCCAGTTGTAGCTGATGTTCTCCGGTACGCCCGCGACGTCTGACGGATTGGCGCAGGCGCCGACGAGTCCACAGATGGCGGCGGCTACGCCCATTCGGGCCAGTTTTGCTATCTCGTTCATCGACATCTGACCTTTCCCGAGCACTGCCCGGTCTCAGCGCCTGGCAGACAAACAGGCGCGGTCGAACGCCAGACAGATCGAACTCATCGTCATATTAGGGTACGACGCAACGGCGATAAAGAAGGACCATGCGCTACTCGAATCCCGCCTGTCTCGACAGCACGGGATCGCAGTCATAACGGTAAAGCTCAAGTTCCGGCGTATACACCAGTTCGGTATAGCCGGTGAACGGTTCGGCGAGGTACTGCGGATCTTCAAGGAAGGCTTCAACCTGCAGGCGCCGTCCGTCTTCGCTCAGCGAATAACGCTCGATCAGGTGCTTGTGCGCGCCCGACGGCACGCCTCGACCGTTACCCTCCGGATGATCCCGGAAATGCGTCGTGTCGACGACGAGCGTATCGCCTTCCCACCAGCCGATCGAATGACCCTCGTAAGCCGTGCGTTCGTCGGTTTGCGGATGCGCGCGCCCATCCATGTACACGGTTCGCGTCTGGTCGAAGTACTCGGTTCTGAGCAGGACGCGGTCATCGAGAATCTCGATCGAGTTGAGATAGACCGTCGATCCGATCAGGCCGGGTGGGGGCGGCGCTACGCAATCCCTGACGGGACTCTGCGTCAGGTAGTCGAACTCGGCCCGGGCCGCTTGCGCGGCGGGCGTCAAGGGCACCTGTCCAAGGCCCCGGCGCAGGCTGAACGCGCTGACACCTTTCCATACACCCTCAATGCTCGTCGCCGCGACCGACTCCTCGGGGTCCGTTTCGTCCTGCAACCAGAGCCTGCCGTCCGCGGTCTCGAGCGTATTCAGGATGGCGCGGGGGCGTCCCGTGCGGTGCGGATGGGCTCTTACGATGACGGTATCGCCTACACTCACCAGGTCGGCCGACCAGCCGCTGCGAATCATGATCGGTGTTGAGCCGGTTTCGATGTCCCACTCGACCGTTTCGCCGTCATCGCCGCCGGTTGCCACGACGATCCTCACATGAGGATTGCTGAAACTGTAATTCGTGACGACGCCCTCGAACGCGACCACCGTTTCGCGGTCGTAAACGGCATCGCTGTGGTGGGCGAGCACCGTGGAAGCGGCCAGCAATCCGAGCGATGCCGCCAATGAGCAGGTGGATTTCACACGTCCACCGTTGCATCGACCCTGAATCTCGGGGCTTCGATGAGGTCGGGAGCCGGCCGGGATGTGCTGACGACTTGGCAAACGTACGGTCACTCGTGAGACAGGTCCTTGGCAGTATACGTCAGCATGACCGCGCCGAGGCAGGTGGATCATTCACCTCGGCAACGGCAACGGCAACGGGCTGACCGCTGCCGCGTGGCTGGCGCGCTGCGCAGGTCCGCGACAGCGAAACGTGGATTGTGTCGCGTTGCCCGGCGCTACTGCGTTGGCGTCCTCGAGCGAATGAATGACTCCGAATCCGTCAACCGTCCGGTATGCGCGTATTCCGGGAACTCGTAGGCGTCGTCGAGGACGATGCCCTGGTCTCCCAGTCCGGCTGCCGACCGCAATTCGGCCATCTCCTGCATGAGATCGGCGAAGTTGTCATGTGCGACGCGAATGCGTACATCCGGCGCCAGGCGCGATAACAGCAGGTCGAAACGGTCGAGTTCCGCACCGATTCGGCTTGCGCTGCCGACCGCATCGGAGCCGATCATGAAGCGGCCCGGGTAGCGCTCGATCAATTCGACCCAACGGTCGAGTTCCCTGTAGACGTAATCGTCGAGGACCACCCATGACAGGTCGATGTAAAGCTGGTCGCCGAAGTCATCGAGAACCTCGTCGATCCAGAATGGTAGATCGTCGATGGTGACCCGTCGGCTGATGCCGGCGTGGCACAGGATGAACCGGGTCGTGTAGCTGACCCCATCCTCCTGCCAGCGACAGTGCCGCAACAGTTCCACGAACTCGTCGAGATAGAGCGGCGGCTTGATTTCATCCTCGTCTCTGGAGATCGGCCCAATGTTGTGATGAATGCTTACCGGGATGAAATGTTTTCCCGCGAACCGGCATACGCGCACGAGTGCCGGATGGTCGGCTCGGGGCCGCTCGCCCATCGTCAGATTGGTGAGGTCGTCGTGACGCGACATCACCTCGCCGATCCCTTCCCAGATTCCCGGGAACTCCTTTATCCGTTTCACGATGAGGTCGACCGCCCCGAGATCGGTGCCGTCGAAGCCGGAGATGAAGGGATGAATCTTGCGCAGTTCCGCGAGCCGTTCCGGATCGTTGGCGTATTTCGTGCGGTAATCGACGATGGCCGAGGCGACGGTGATATCCGTATCGCGTGCGCGCTTCACATTCGAGCTGCTGTCGAGGTAATACCTCGGTCGCAGGAAGGGTTCGTTCTCGGACCACTTCTTGATGAACGGCATGCCCGAAACCATGATGTGGTCGACCCGCGCCGAGTCCATGCCCGCAAGCAGGGCTTCGATCCTTCTGCCACGCTCGCCGAAGGGAAGCGTCGAATAGCGCCCACCCGGGTTCAGGCCCCATTCCGAACCCGGGAACTTGCCGTCCGTGTTCAGGAACTCGCCGTTCTGCAGAAAATCAAGGAGATGGAAGTGGCTGTCTGCCCTGTAAGCGACTCCGGCGTTTTCGGAATCGGCGGGTTGAGCCGCCAGGACTCTTGCAACAAGCAACAGTCCGCATAACAGCGGGAGGTTTTTGTTCATCTTTTCGGTCCGGTATGGAATGGTGGTAGCACGGCTGAACGATGATCGAATCGACGCGTACCCGAGGTGTAGGGTTCGGAAGCAACAACGCCGGAATGATAATGTACCGCCACGCGGTGAATTCATGGATGTTGCTGAGACCCCTTGCCTTGTCGGTTGAATCGCGTCCCGACTCCGGGCACAAATCACCCAGACAGGAGACTTGCGTATGACCTCTAGAAACGTCCACCTGGTTGGCAGCCTTGGTCTGGAAAGTGCCGGAGCCGTTTTCCAGATGCTGGGAGACGTCCTTGGCGATAAGGCCAGCCGCTATCCCGATGGTGAGCCAGGCGTTCGCGACTATTGGATCGCCTGGCAGTCTGCAGTTTTTGCCGAACACCCCGAATTCGAGATCGGGGGAAAGACACCGCCTCTGACGGAAGGCGCGCGACAATTGACACGTTTCCGGCTTCGAGAGGGAGTCAATCCCAAAGCAGTCGAATTTCCACCGCTTGGTTATGCCGCGGCGGCCCTTGAGTCGTACCAGATCTTCTCGGACTTTCGAGACAGGGGACGGATTCCAAGGGGTACGCGGTTTCAGGTTTCGTTGCCCACCCCGGCCGCCGTCGTCGGCGCATTTGTCGTGCCGGAGCAGGCAGCGGATGTTGCACCGGAATATACCCAGGCCATGGTCCGGGAGCTCAACGCCATCCTTGCGGGCATCCCCAACGAGGATCTGGCAATTCAATGGGACATCTGCCTCGAACTCGTGGCCCATGACAGTGGCATGCCCTTTTCCCTGGGCGATCCTCGCGTATGCGTGCTCGAGTCCGTACCGCAACTTCTGGAACCAATCCCGGAAACCGTCGATGCCGGCATCCACCTGTGCTACGGCGATCCGGGTCACAAACACATCATAGAACCCAAGGATCTTGCGACCTGCGTAGACTGGGCAAACGAAATCTGCGCAAACGCGCTGCGACGTGTCGACTTCGTGCATATGCCGGTCCCGAGAGACCGGAACGACGACGACTACTTCGCTCCGCTCGTGGGTTTGGAAATCGGAGATACCGAGTTGTCTCTCGGGCTGGTCCACTACACAGACGGGCTGGCTGGCACCAAGGCCCGTATCGACACCGCGGAGAAGTTTGTCACGGACTTTGGTATCTCGACAGAATGCGGCTTCGGCAGACGGCCTGCCGAGACGATACCGGAACTCCTGCGCATACACGCCGAAGCCGCGGGCTAGGTCCATGACGAGGGCGGTTGTGGTTTGCGCTCGCCAGCCGTGGCGGTATGCTGGTCCAAAAAACAGGGTGGGGCGATCACGTGCGAAGCTAGTTTCGAGACTTGAGTTCTTCGATGGTCAAAGCGACGGCGCTGCTCGCGTTCGCCGTGATGCTGGCCGGCTGCGAAGCCCCGGTGGATCAGACGCCGGCGCCCGATGCTGCGCCCGGTGATCGGCAACCCGCGACCGTCGCCGGAGCGACCGGCGAGACGTCGCTTGCCACGGATGCCGGCCCGAATCTGAACGGAATCTGGCAGGCGCTTGCGTCGGCGAACTGGGATATCCGGCCCCACGCGGCCGGCCACTCCCCGGTACCCGAACTCGGCGCGCTGGCAGCCACGCCTCCGGGCACAGGCATCGTCGAGGGCGGTGAAATCCCGTACCAACCCTGGGCTGCCGAGCAGCAGCGAGAGAATTACGCCAATCGCGTCGACCTCGACCCCGAGGCCAAGTGTTACCTGCCGGGCGTGCCGAGGGCGACCTACATGGGTCAGCCGTTCCAGATCTTCCAGACCGCCGATTACGTCATGATCGCCTACCAGTACGCGGGCGCCGTGCGCACGATCCACATGAACGATCCGGGTCCGAGTCCCGCCCCAAGCTGGATGGGATGGTCGGTCGGTCGTTGGGACGGCGATACGCTCGTCGTGGACGTCACGAGCCAGAACGACGAGACCTGGTTCGACCGGGCCGGCAACTTCCATAGCGACGCCCTGCACGTCGTCGAGCGGTATACGCCGATGGGTCCGGATCATCTGCTCTACGAGGCGACCATCGAAGACCCGAATGTGTTCACGCGGCCGTGGAGCATCAGCCTGCCGCTCTACCGCCGCGTCGAAGAGAACGCCCAACTCATGGAATTCAAATGTGTCGAGTTTGCGGAGGAAAAGATGTACGGCCACCTGCGCAAGCAGGAGTGAACGCGCTGCGGGCGAGACGGAGGATTACGATGCACCAACATACGAATGATGTCATCCACGCACTGCGAATCGCCGGCTTTGCAGCGCTGCTTGCCGCGGTACCGGTCGCCGGATACTCGCAATCGGCCACCGCCGACAGCTACGAGCCCGGCCGCACACCCGATGGACAGCCCGATCTGCAGGGCATCTGGTCGAACGCCGTCATTACGCCGCTCGAGCGGCCGCCCGAACTCGCGGACAAGGAGTTCCTGACCGAGGAGGAGGCCATCGAGTACGAGCGGCGCAGGCAGGAGGAGACGAACATGGATCGGCGGCAGGCCGACGCCGAGGCCGACGTGCGCAGCGCCTACAACGACTTCTGGTGGGACTGGGGTGAAAACATCGCGGCCACGCGGCGAACCTCGCTCGTCATCCACCCTCTTGACGGCCGTATCCCGGCGCTGACCGAGGAGGGCCAGCGGCGAAGCGATGCCCGTGCCGAGAGAAGGAGATTGCATCCATCCGACGGTCCGGAGGATCGCACTCTATCCGATCGTTGCATCCTGTGGGTCAGTGCCGGCCCGCCAATGTTGCCGACGGCGTACAACAACAATTTCCAGATCGTGCAAACCGCCGACCACGTATTGATTCTCAATGAGATGATCCACGACGCGCGCATCATCCCGCTCGACGGGCGGCCGCACCTGCCAGGCGATGTCCGGCAATGGCTCGGCAGCTCCCGCGGACATCGGGACGGCGATACGCTCGTTGTCGAGACCAGGAACTTTACTGATCAATCCAACTTCCGCGGAGCGAGCGAGAACATGCGCCTGACCGAGCGGTTTACGCGCGTCGCTGACGATGTGCTGCTTTACGAATTCACTGTCGACGATCCCGATGCGTTTACCGAATCCTGGACCGTCCAGATACCGGCGAGAAAGACCGACGATTTGATGTACGAGTATGCCTGTCACGAAGGCAATCAAAGCATGATCGGCATTCTTGGCGGCGCTCGCGCCGAAGAAGCGAGGGCAGCCGAAGCTGCAAGATGATGGTCGAGCCGTACCCGAGGTCCCATTGAGAATGTGGGAGAGCGTTCGATGAAAAAGAACCTGGCAATTCTCGTCGCTACCGCGACATTGGCTCTGACCGCCGCTCCGCTGCGCGCGCACCATTCGTTCGCCGCGGAATTCGACCCCAACCAGCCCATTCAGCTACGGGGGATCGTGACCGAAGTCGAGTTCATCAATCCCCACTCGTGGATTCACATCGACGTCACGAATGAGGACGGCAGCGTCGTGAGCTGGGCCATCGAGGGCGGCACACCGAACACGCTGTTCCGGAAAGGAATCAACCAGAATACGTTGCCGCTTGGCACCGAAGTTCTCGTCGACGGCTACCGGTCCCGGGACGGCAGAAACCGTGCGAGCGGCCGCGACATCACGTTCACGGACGGCAGAAAAATCTACCTCGAAGGGTCCGCGCCACCCGCAGAGTAAGTTCGTCCATCGCAAGCCGACGAATTCACCCACATGCGGTAACAATCCGCGACTTGAAAGTCGTGCGGTTGCCGCGCTTCCCGGCCTGAATTCAGACCGCCGTCAGCGCGTGGCGCGTTTCCCGTGTAGCAGCTTGCTGCAGCGCGAACGGTGTCAGGCGCTGCTAGGCTGCGATCTCGATCCGCCGCGGCTGTGCGGCCGCCTGCTTGTGGATGACGATCTCGAGCACGCCGTTGCGCTCGGTCGCGTTCACCCGATCCGCGTCCACGATGTCGGGCAGGATGAAGCGCCGATGGAAGCGGCCATGCCCGCGCTCGCGCCGATTGTGGGAGATGAGTTCCTTCGGGCGAATCGCCTGCCGTTCGCCGGAAAGCGTCAAGACGCCGGACTCCAGCGTAATCTCGACATCCTTCGCCGCCACTCCGGGCAGATCCACGAAGAGTTCGAAGCGGTCCGCGTATTCCTCGACATCCACGGCCGGGACCCAGTCGGCGGTTGCGCCGCTCGTTTCCTTCGTTCCCCAGTCGTTGAACGCCCGATTGATGTCGTCGTGCAGCCTGCTGACGAGATTCCAAGGCTCGTAACGTACCAGTGTCATGGTCATACCTCCTGTATTTCATTGACAACTGCGCCAATGCGGAAATACATGGGGTGCCGGCAGGAATTTTCAAGACCTGCGGGACCGCGCCGTCACATCCGCTTGTCCAGTACTGGCGAACGCATGGGGAGAGCCGTGCGACAAGTGCTGTCGCGGCGTTGAGCTGCGTTGCGATATGCCCGATATTTGCCGCAGAGCGTCCATTGAATCGGCGCGTAACACATTTTGTCGGATCGATGTCTAGGTTGCGGGACGGGACACTGCTAGCCTTCGCTGTTTTCGTGCTCGCCGCCTGCGAGGAGCCTGAGGAACGAATGGGAGCCAATCCGATCGATGCTGCCGCCCCGGTTCGGGAGAAAACGCCGCCGCTCGACTCCGGCGCGGTGTCCGTAGCGCCGCCCGCCGCAGAACAACGTCCTCACGAAGTTGCGGCGCCGCATGGGGCCGCGCGACAGGACGAATACCATTGGCTGCGCGACGACGAACGCGCAAGCGTCGACGTGCTGGCGTACCTCGAGGCCGAGAACAACTATGCCGACGCGGTCATGGCGCCGCTGGCCGAGTCGCAAGCCCTGCTGTACGAGGAACTGGTCGGACGGATCAAGCAGGACGACAGCTCCGTACCTTACAAGTACAAGGATTACTGGTACTACACGCGCTTCGAAGAGGGTCAGGAATACCCCATCCATGCACGCCGCAAGGGCAACATGGACGCGCCTGAAGAGGTCATGCTCGATGTCAATCAACTGGCCGAAGGGCATGACTTCCATGAAATCGGCAATTGGGTGATCAGTCCGAATCAAACCCTCCTGGCCTATGTTGAAGATACCGTCGGGCGGCGCCAGTACACGTTGAGAGTCAAGGATCTGGCCAGCGGCGAAACGCTGCCGGTGCGCATTCCAGGCGTTTCTACGAGTGTTGCATGGGCCGCCGACAACAGGACGCTGTTTTACGTTTTGAACGACGCGACCACGCTGCTGACGCGATGGGTCAAGTCGCACACGCTCGGCGACGAGCCCAGCGATGACCCGACCGCGTACGAGGAACTGGATGACAGTTTCTATATGGGCCTGAGCACGACGCGATCGGAAAAGTACATCTGCATCCACCTCGAAAGCACGGTCTCGAGCGAAATGCGCTGTACCGAGACCGCTGCACCAGGCGAATTTCGGGTATTCGCGCCGCGGGAGCGAGATGTCGAATACCGGGCGGACCACCTCGGCTCGCGCTGGGTGATCCGCACCAACTGGAACGCCCGGAACTTCAAGCTGATGGAAACCGGCGATGACGACTGGGGCGATCGCAACCGTTGGCGCGACCTCATCGCGCATGACCCCGACGTGTTCATAAGAAATTTCGAGCTCTTCGACGGCTTTATCGCGATCGGTGAACGCTCGGGCGGGCTCGCTCGCATTCGCATCATGTCCGGCGACGGCCGGACCCGGTATGTCGACTCCGACGAGACGGCATATTTCATGGACTTGTCGGTCAATGCCGAGCCCACCACCGATCAGTTTCGCTACGCCTACACCTCGATGACGACGCCGGCGCGCACCTATGAACTGGATACGCGGACCAACGAACGCAAGCTCTTGAAGGAACAGCCCGTGCTCGGAGGGTTCGACCGAAATCACTACGTGACCGAGAGACTTTGGGCCACGGCGCGCGACGGCGCCCGCGTACCCGTCAGCGTGCTCTACCGCAAGGGTTTGGTGCGCGACGGCACTGCGGCACTCCTGCAGTCCGGCTACGGCTCGTATGGCTTCAGCAACGACCCGCGGTTCAACGGCAACGTATTGAGCCTCGTCGACCGCGGCATGGTCCATGCGCTGGCGCACATACGCGGCGGCCAGGAAATGGGGCGGTCCTGGTACGACGACGGCAAACTCCTTAACAAGATCAATACGTTTAGCGACTTCATCGACGTGACGGATTTCCTGGTCGAACAGGGCTATGCGGCCGCTGATCGCGTAGCGGCCATGGGCGGCAGCGCCGGCGGCCTGCTCGTCGGGGCCGTTGCGAACATGGCGCCGGAAAAGTACCGCGTGATCGTGTCGCAGGTTCCGTTCGTGGATGTCGTGACGACGATGCTCGATGCAAGCATTCCGCTGACGACGAACGAATACGACGAATGGGGCAACCCGGAGAACGAAACCTACTACGATTACATACTTTCCTACTCACCGTACGATCAACTCGAGGCGAAAGAGTATCCTGCCATGTTTATCAGCACGGGCCTTTGGGATTCGCAGGTGCAGTACTGGGAACCGAGCAAATACGTCGCTCGCCTGCGTGCGCGCAAGACCGACGACAACCTGGTCGTCTACCGCGTGCAGATGGAAGCCGGACACGGCGGCCGGTCGGGCCGATTCAGGCGGTTCGAGGAAGTCGCTGAGCAGTACGCGTTCGTGCTCAATCAATTGGCGGTCGGGACAGCGCAATGAACAGTGAATTCGATGTGATCGTCGTCGGCGGCGGCATCGCGGGACTTACGGCAGGACTCGTGTCGGCGCGGCTCGGCAGGCGCACGCTCATTCACACGAGCGAGTTGCTGGGAGGGCACTTGCTCAGCATCGAGAAGATCGAGGGCTATCCGGGTCATCCCGACGGAATCGCGGGCTACGATCTGTGTCCGCTCGCGCAGGGACAGGCCGCCGACGCCGGCGCCGAGTTCGCGATGAGCCGCGTCGATGCGCTCACGCCGGAGAGCGACGCATGGCAGCTTGTAACCGCAAGTGGAGACTACGTGGCGCGTGCCGTGATCCTTGCGACCGGGACGGAGCTCAAGGAGCTCGACGTGCCCGGCGAGACGCTGTTGCGCGGAAAGGGTGTCAGCCATTGCGCGAGCTGCGATGCGCCGCTGCTCGGCGGCAAGCCCGTGGTCGCAGTCGGCGGCGGCGACTCGGCGTTGCAGGAGGCGCTGACGCTTGCCGATCACGCTTCAAAGGTCACCGTCCTGCACCATGGTGAAGAGCTCACGGCCCAGGACAGTTTTCGCCGGCGTGCGGCGGCGCATCCACGGATCGAGTTCATGCCGTCGAGCGAAGTCGTCGAGATTATCGGCGAGGATGCGGTCGACGGTGTGCGTGTGAGGGAGGCGCCAGGCGGCGCAGGCGGTAACGGAACTCGCGATCTGGAGACGAGCGCGGTCTTCGTATACATTGGCCTGCGGCCGAACGCTGGGCTACTCGCCGACCGGTTGAGCCTCGATTCTTCGGGCCGAATACCCGTCGACACGCAGATGCGCACCGATCTCAGAGGCGTATTCGGGGCGGGCACAGTCCGGTCGGGCACGGCCGGACGGGCGGTGGCCGCAGCCGGGGACGGCACGCTGGCGGCGATTGCGGCCGACCGGTATCTGTCGGACGGCGCGTGGCCTGACTGACGCGCTCGAACGAATACGCGCCAATCGGGGAGTTTTGGCACGCACGTCGATACTTACGCAGGAACGGCGTCGTACTGGCAATACGGACTGAATTGAGGGCGTGACGGTGCCCCGGCGGGCACGCAGCACCGACTTCCGCTACAAGGTACGACAGGAACACGACGAGGACAGGCGACTTCAATGACGAACAAACTCACGGTCCACGACCCGCGCGGTTTTCCGCCGAAGGTCACGGGCAAACGGCTTGCGCCGCGGCTCACGCGTCTCGAAGGCAAGGTCGTCTTTCTCGTCGACTGCCTGTTCGACAACTCCGACGTCTTCATGGACCAGATGCAGAGCTGGTTCGCGCAGCACCTGCCGACGGTCAGGATCCGCACGATCAGGCCGCGCGAGAGCTGGTACGACGATCCCGACATGCGCGCCACCATAGGAGAGGAGGGCGACGCCGCGATACTCGGCGTCGGACTGTGAAGCACCTGCAGCCCGACGGTCGCCGGGCTTGCGATGTCTCTCGAAGAGCAGGGCGTGCCGACGGTTGCCGTGCACACCGACGTCTTCGCACGGCTCGTCAACGCCGTCACGCGCGCCAACGGCATGCCGACCTCGCGCCAGGCCTACGTGCCGCAACCGGTCGTCGACCGCTCGCCCGAGCAGCTTCGCGCCTACATCCACGGCACGGACCCCGTGTCAAGCAGGCCGTTCATGCAGGAGGTCATCGAAGGGCTGTCGAACCCGCTCGATGAGGCCGATCTCGAGGGCGTGACCTTCGAACGCAACACGCCGCGGCTGCTCGAACCCGAGACGGAAGATGGCCTCCGGCAACTTTTCGAAGCCAACGGCTGGACCGATCATCTGCCCGTGATCCTGCCGACCGAGGAACGCGTCGCTCGCATGCTCAAGGGCACGAGTCGCGCGCCTGACGAGGTCGTCGGCAAGCTCAGGCCCACATTCTTCCGCGAGTACTGGGAGTTCACGGTCGAGAAGGTCGCCGTCAATGCCGTCATGGCCGGTGCCCGGCCGGAGTACCTGCCCGCGATCCTCGCCCTCGCTTCGACCGGCCAGACGTCCCGCTCCAGCAGCACGAATTCGTTCGCGATGATCTCGCTCATCAACGGACCGATCCGCAAGGAAATCGGCATGGGCGACGGCATCGGCGTCCTGGGGCCCTACAACCACGCGAACGCCACGATCGGCCGCGCCTACAACCTGCTGTCGATCAACCTGCAGGGCGGCTCGGAGCCCGGCGACACCTACATGGGCTCGCTCGGCAACTGGTACAACTACAGCTCGACCTTCGCCGAAGCCGAGGAGCGAAGCCCCTGGACGCCGTTTCACGTCCAGCACGGCTACGATCCGGGTGAAAGCACCGCGAGCGTCTTCTTCGGAGGCTGGTATACGCAGGCCGGATACGGACCGCGGGAAACCTGGCAGGAGAAGTTTCGGCACGCGTTCGCGGGTTCCGAGCAATACCTGCCGCCGATCATCGTCATGGACCCGATCTGCGCGCGCGGCTTCGTCGAACTCGGTTACGACACCAAGGAGAAGTTCATCGCCTGGTGCGCCGACAACGCCCGCCTGACGGCACGTGAATACTGGGACAACCAGTGGATTCAGACGCTCATGCGCCCGCAGGCCGTGGCCGGTGTCGAGCCCTATGCCTCACGGCTGAAAGCCGATCCCGACGAGCTCATCTCGATCTTCGAGCCCGACCAGATCAAGATCGTCGTCGCCGGCGGCGAGACCCAGGGTGCGTGGAAGATGATCGGCGGCCGCTATACGCCGAACTGGACGGTGTCGGTGGACGACTGGCGGTGACTTGAAGACTGTTGTTCGTCGAATCGACCTAAACCTATTGCACTTCCAGTGTTCGACTCCACCCCAGTGCGCCGCTGAAGTCGAACTGGGCGTCGGGGATTCCGCCAAGAACTTCGCGGTACCGTTCGACGATTCGGTTCCTTTCGGATTCTTCGCTTGCCAAGTTTACGACGCGGATGGAAGACGGTCGTATATCGCGTAGCGCCTCCGAAAACAAGGTCTGGGCCGCCATGTCCGTGGTCGGAAAGGAATATCCCACAAACGTTACATTGCGTGCCTTCACCAGTTTCTCGTATGCCTGGGTCCAGACCAAGCGTAAGATCGGTTGACTGACGAGGCCCGACTTCGAAAGCACCGGGGGTGCGATCAGTGGGCGGGGCTCAAGGTGTCGTGCCGTAAGGGACCAGAGTCGTGGCTCCAGAGGCTTTTCTTTCGACCACCCCTCGTGGTGGGTAATTGCGTCGAGCATGTGGGGCTCGGAAGATCCGCGGCGCGGTCGCCAATTGATCGAACCATGCAGCTTGAGGATCAACATTGGGGTCTTCTCGCCGATGTTGGCATCCCAGCGTATGCCGGTGGTCCCTATTGAATCCTGACAGTAGAAGCCGTAGCCGCCGTTGGCGTGCCAGGGGAACTTCTCTTTTCGCGTTACCTCTGCAAGCGCTTGATCGAGCACATCGTCATAGTTAAATGTGATGCAATCGACCTTGTTTTTGGCGCAATAGCGCGCGACCGTTGAAAGCTCGTCGTATGGGTCGGACTCCTCCCGGGCATGTCGTACCCGGTCCAAGAAACTGGCCAGCAACTCGGCAAGCAGGAACCGGTACTCTTCCGCTGCTCCTTGGTCTTCGTCGTACGGCATCATGCTGTCCAGGCGCGTCATCAATCGTTCGATGTTTATGAAGCCTTGGACGTTCTGACTACGTTCCCAATCCAGCAGCCTACTTGCGTGCGGTAGCCCTTTGACCTTGGCAACGAGTTTTTCGGCACCGAAGTCGTCCACCATCAACGGGGAACTTGGAAGGAAAGCACGAGTGAATCCAGCACCCGTGACGAGTACGGACCGTCCCGAGCCCTTGTGCTGAACGCGCACTTGTCGCCGACTTCTGGTTGAGGTTAGGAGAAGCGGCTATCAGTCGGTCGCGATGCGGTCGCCCCGCGCTTCTTGCCGCCGCAGCCACGCGAGCGCCGCTGCCCTTGTCGTGCGCCGGCCGATTTTCACGACGGTGCCCTCCGGCCACCGTTCGCGGTGTTCGGATTCGCGCCTCTGGAGGTCGCTGGTCACGCCGCGAAATACGACCGCTCCGTCGACCTCGAGTTCATACTTGAACGTGTCCGCTGTGGCGGCCATTGATCCTTGTCCTTGGTGCGATGATGCGTACGATTCCAGCCGGAGCCAGTATGGACCGCTTGGTTTCGGGCGGTCAAGATGTTATTCGCGGACAGGTATTGTGGGTTGGCCCAGCAACTCCCTCCAAGCCGAAATGTGCTTCCGATTGTCCGGATCCTTCTGGTCCGTGGTCTCACGAGGCGAGGCAGGGCGCGGTGCATCGCCAGCGTCGGCCCCGGGTCCGTTGGGAATCTACCGGAACGCGGAATCCATTGTGTTTCTAGCCAAATTGGCCAAAAAATAGTAGTCACAGAGCAATTCCCCGGCGACCTTGGTCACTCCGTAGATCGTGGTTGGCCGCATGATTGTGTCCTGCGGCACGGCATCGCGCGGCGTGTCCGGTCCGAAAGCGGCGATCGAGCTTGGCCAGAAGACTTGCGCTACGGTTGCCCTGCGAGCGGCTTCGAGAACGTTGCGAAGCCCGTCCATGTTCACCCGCCAGGTCATCCTCGGATCCTTCTCGCCACGCGCGGAAAGGACCGCGGCGAGGTGGTAGATCACGTCTATACGGTGCCGCTTGACGGTCTGCAGCACCGCGTCCGCATCCGTGACATCGAGCGGTTCAAAGGGCAGCCCTTCCGGCGATCCGCCATCGGGCAGGCTTCGCCCGGTCGCCAGCACGTTGTCGGAGCCGTAACGCGCGCCGAGTGCCGCGGCAAGCTCGGTGCCGATCTGCCCGAAGGCGCCCGTGATCAACACCCTGGTCATCTTGCGGAAAGCCCGGTCGCGCGCGAAATGATTGCGGTAGTCTACATCAGGCACAAACCGGCCCACGTTGGCAGCGACGCTCCCGCGGCGCGATAATCGTGAGCCTTGCGATACGGGCTTGGAGGCGCAGCCAAAGAGTGGTCGAAAGCGGGAAAGTAAGGGGTGGTCACCGAAACCGGCTGGGCGTAGTTGTTGGAATTGCCGTCCTGGCGGGTCTTGCCGCCTGGGCCGTCGTTGCGCTGCGTCCGGAGGTCCTGCCCGAGGCTCCCGAAGCGCCGGCGTCGCCCGAGGTGTCGCCCACTGAACAGGACCCGGCCGCCTTGCGCTACGCCGCCGAATACCCCGTGATGGACTACGCGGAGGCCGTTCTCACCGATCCCGTTGCGCGGCTGCGCGAACGGCTGGCAATTGGCGCAGCTCGCCTCGATTTCGCAGGCGAACGCGGCTACCTTGACTCCCTGTTGACCGCGCTCGAGATCGACGTCGAATCACAGGTGCTCGTGTTCTCGAAGACGAGCCTGCAGATCAGGGGCATCACGCCGGAGACGCCGCGTGCGATCTTCTTCAACGATTCGACCTACGTCGCGTGGACCCGTGGCGCTCCGACGATCGAGATCGCGTCGATGGATCCGAACCTCGGCCCGGTTTTCTACACGCTCGAGCAGAGCGCGACGGTCGACTCCCCGTTCGAGCGGCAATTCGGCCGCTGCCTGCGCTGCCACGACTCGTATTCGCTGACCGGCGGCGGCGTGCCGCGGTTCATTCTCGGTTCGGGCTATATCGGTACGGACGGCAACCTGGTCTCCCACGAAGGGTGGATTCTGACGAGCGAGCAGACGCCGCTCAGAAACCGCTGGGGCGGCTGGTACGTGACCGGGCAGCACGGCGATCAGGTGCACCTCGGCAATCTGATCGTGAGGGATGTGGCGCAGCTTCAGAATCTCGAGTCACTGCGCGTCGGCAACCTCGCGAACCTCGACGGGCTGGTCGACACTGACCCGTATCCGGCACGCCACAGCGATATCGTGGCCCTGCTCGTGATCGAGCATCAGGTTGCCCTGCAGAACCTCATTACGCGCGTCAATTACGATACGCGTACGGCGCTTGAAGCCGGGGACGGAACGGCGGCGGATGGAACGACGGCAGCCGGCGTCGCTGGAGGCGTCGTGGCCGACATCGCCGAGCCGCTCGTCCGCGCCATGCTGTTCACCGATGCCGTCGAACTCGGGGGAGCCATCGAGGGCGCGTCGCGATTCGCCGAAATGTTCGCGGCTCGCGGGGTTCGCGACAGCGCAGGCCGATCACTGCGCGATCTCGATCTGACGCGCCGCGTGTTCCGCTATCCCCTGAGCTACCTGATCCATTCGGAGGCGTTCGCCGCGCTCCCCTACGCGACGCGGAGCTACGTGTACCGCCGTTTTACGGAGATTACCGCGGGTGAGGACCCGAACGGCGGTTTCGGTCACCTGACGCTTGCCGACCGGGTGGCCATGCGAGAAATCCTCGCCGATACGCATAGCGAGTTTGCCATGTTCCTGCAAGGCAGCATGGGCGCGTCGGCCAACGTTGCTGCAAACGGAGATTGACCGTATGGGTGGCTTGCGCCTCACGAGCCTCTCTCCGGATGGACAGGCGGCCAGCTACGGCACATCTTGCGGGCCGAGCGCCGCCGCGATCCGCGTGCGTGATGCTGTACCGACGTCCCACTGCCTCGCGAAGCGGTCCCAGTCGGCCACCGCTTCCGCCACGCGACCGACAATCCTCTCCGCCTCGGCAGCGCCAAGATCGGCGTACTTGCCGAGTTCCAGCAGATGGTCGCGGGCGATCCGCCTGCCTTCCCCCAGAACCGTGGTCGAGTGTTCCCCGCCCGGACCGGGAGAGAAGGTGAGGTCGTAGCCCGGCGCGAGCCGCCAGAACCCATCGCGCGCCATCAGGAATGTGAACTGGCGAGCGTGGTCGTCGCGATTGTGCGCGAGGACGTTGAATGCCGCCAGCGCAAACATTGCCGCAACTTCCCGCCGGTCGCGCGTGACCGAACGGGTCAGCGCGATCAGACCGCTGTAGTCCAGCGAAGGCAGGCGAAAATCCGCGTACAGGAGCCCGCTTGCGCAATGGGCGTGAAGGCGTTTGGTCCCGTGCCGGTCGAAACGGCGGGAGGCGAAGTAGTGTAGTCCGCTATTGCCGGCGACAAGTCGGGTTTCCGGCACGCGCACCCCGGCCGCCCGCGCCATGTCCGCGTAGGCTTGCTCGATGTTGGCCGCGTCCTCCGGGTCCTCCGTGCCCCGAAACTTCACCAGGTAATGCCGATGGTCGCTGCCAGGCGGAGTCGGTCCGTAAACTGCGTTGTCGTGCCGATCGATGGCAACCATGACTTTGGGCCGCGCTCCGGCGGGAGATCCGCCCAGGCCTCCGAGTTCGGCAATGACATCCGACACGTGCCCCGCGAGCACGCCGCGTGCGTCTCTCGCCAGACGGTCCAGATCCAGCGCGGAGTCTGCCTCGTGCCAGACATTCGCGTCCGGCGCGTAGCACAAGGCCCCGATTCCCCGGTCGCCGACCCACGCGAGCCGGTCGAGAGGCGTCAATGTCGCCGGATCGATCCCAAGCTCGCGGGCGCGCCGATCCACCAGCAGCCGCCCCCAGCCGTCCGGAAGGCTGTCGTTAAAAACGCCGTGCAGACCATTGAAAACGGTGTGGTCGTACGGACGGATCGGTCCGGGGGCATTGCTGACGCGATGGTGGACGGGCGAGATCTCAAGACCCGCCGTCAGGAAGCCGTTGTCGTACTCGAAGCGGGCAACGCGGTCGATGTATCCGAGTCGTCCGACCGATTGAATGTCGCCATCGTCCCACCGCAGCGTCACCGTCAGCGGTGTCGGTTCCGGCGCGGGCTTCACGTGATACGCCCGCGCTTGCGCGGCTTCGGCGTGGCCAGCATCTGGTCGAGAGTCAGGTAATCCCGGTCGTCCGTCTCCATGAGCCGTTCGAGGCCGGCCTGTTCCCCGAGAGCGACCACAAGGCGGACGAACGAGACGAGGGAGATTGAGCCTGTGCGTTCGAATTTTTTCAGGGTGCCCAACGGCACGCCCGATCGCGCGGCAAGCCCTGGCTGAGTCAGGTTTCGCGCCAGACGCCGCGACTTCAGCCGCCTTGCCAGATCCGCCGCCACCTCCGGGGCCGGCAGCAATGTGTATACGTCCATATCCCCTGACGGCAAAAAATGACCACAACGGCCATCATTATAACCGCTATTGGAGAGAAGGAAGAATTACCCGAGGCTGAACGTAATCCGCCACGATCCGCACCGAAACGACGCTCTGGACGGCCGGCCGGTAACCGTGTGGGGGGCTTGAAGCGCCCTTGCGGCGCGGCCTCCCACATCGCAGGGCGGGTGCGTGAACGCGATCGGGGCTGTCCCCAGGCGGACGCGATTACGGCTCGTCGCCGCCCGGCGCACCCGTCCGCGGTGAACTCAGGAAGAGCTTCGAGCCGTCCGGCAGCGTGACATCGCGGCCGTTGGCGGCATTGGAGCCGTTACGGTGCCGGTAGCCGAAGACGACGACTTCGGTGCCGCGCGGAATCGAGTCGCGCGTCATGCCGCGGCGCACGAGCGTGTTCGGGCTGCCCGCTTCGATCATCCAGCTCTCGACGTTGCCGTCATCGTCCTCGACGTCGATGTGGATCCAGGCATGAGGATTGATCCACTCGATGCGTGTGACGACGCCTTCGAGGGTGATCGGCTGGTTCGCGTCGAACTCGGCCGCGAACGCGTGATGGGCGTGCGCGGGGAGCGCCGCGCCAAAGCACGCACCGGTGAGCGCGACAGCTATTGTTAATCGCATCTTGCTACTCCTGTTCATAGCCCCGTTCATTGCTCTGCCGATTCGGCTTCGGCCGCGCGGCGCTCTTCTGCGCGCGCCGCTGACAGCATGCCGGTGAGCCCATAGTTACCTTCGTGGCAGGCGTACTCGACAAGCACCCCCTCCTGGGGATGCATGAAGATCTCTACGCTCCATGGCGCCGTGAAAACCGCGGGGTCGTCGATGGTCGCCTCGTAACGGATCTGATCGGGCGCCGTGCGCGTGAATCGCTCCACCACGCTGAACTGGTCGCTCATCACGGAATTGAGCATCTGCACGCCGTAGAAGAACCGGTTGGTCTTCTGATTTCCGGTTTCCACGACCAACGTGTCGCCGTCCCAATAGCCGCGTGAATCGCCCGTCCATTGCGTTATGTGCTCGGGGAAGTGGGGCCGCCCGTCGATCGGAATGATGCGGACCTCGTGGTTGATCTCCGCCATGATCGTCACGTAGTCGGGCGTCTGCACGATGTAGTAGTTGTTGTTGTAGGGCTCGGGGAACAGCGGCGCGGCCCCGCCGCCGAACACGATGCATCGTTCGGTCAGAAACCGGTCGGCCGGCGTGTCGACGGGATGCTCCTGCGAATACACGAGGTTGGCCTCGTGCTGCTGTTGGGCTTCTGGCGTGAACGGCGGAACCTTGCCGTTGGCGGGATCGACGATCAGCGAGGTGCGCAGGGTCGGCACGATGCTGTTGCCCCGGTCGAACCACGCATCGTTGTACGAACCGACCGAGCCCGTCTGGCCAATGGTCCGGTCGGCGTTCGTCGCCTCGATCCGCTCCGCAACGTAGGCTTCGGCTTCCTCGGGCGTGAAGAAGGCCTTGTCGCCGAGTGCGTCGGGGCGCTGCAGTGGAGTCAGCGTCGCGTTCGACCACAGCCCCTGCAGGTCCGGATCGCCCCACGGAGTCCGGGCGACCTGCGCCTCGCACGCCGTCGCTGCGAGCATGGCTAACGGCACGGCTGCGGCAAAGATCGTTGTCTGTTTGCTCATGGGAATGTCTCCCTTGCTGTCTGGTCCGGTGTTGGCGAACCCGGACGTCAGTCCATGGAATTTCAGTAGCCCGGAATCGAGTGTCTCCCGATCATCCTTCGGCCCGCTTGTAAAACTCTCCGTAGAGCAGTTCCTCGGTGAACTCGACGCATTTGAACTCCATCAGGTGCGCATCGGGTTCGGCCACTCTGTAGAGGCGAAAGCGCATCGTCCACGGGCGCGAAAACGTGTCCGGGTCCTCGAGCGTGGCTTCGTAGTCGATGGCGTCGGGGCCTGCGAAGGTGTAGCGCTCGACGACACGCAGCCTGAAGCCTGCGTGGTTGCCCGCGCGGTCCAGCCAGGCGAGGCCGTTGAAGCCCGTAACGTCGACCACGAGCGTGTCGCCCTCGAAGCTGCCGTTCGACCAGCCCATCCAGCTATCGATCGCCGAGGGCTGATGGTTGTCGAGATTGATGATGCGCGCGGCGCCTGCGAACTGGTAAGCGAACAGCATGCCGGCTTCGGAATGGAAGATCTGGAAGGGGTAGGGCATGTAGTTCGCGCGCGGCGTTCCGGGCATGAAGCACTTGGCTTCGGGATCCTCGGTCCAGCGGGACTCGAAGTTGCGCTGCTTCTGCTCCAGCGCTTCGGGCAGATACGGAATCTCGTCGCCGTCGACGATGCCCCTGCCGGGCGGCACCGAGAGCAGTGCGCCGTACTCGGGCGGTCCCGCGCTCGCTCCGTGGCTCAGGATGTCCCAGTTCGCGGTCGTCAGCGATTGCCAGACGCCGCTGAAGTTGGGGGTCCCGTCGGAGAGGCGCGGGATGTCGTCCACCTGGTCCTGGCCCAATGCGGGGAGGCCGAGTACGAGCGCCGCGCAAAGTATCGAAACGGTGTGTCGTGGTTGCATGCGGTCTCCCTTGTCGTTATTCGTCGGCGGGCTCGATGCGCAGGATCGACCCGTTCGGCGTGTTTCTCGCACTGCCGGGTCCGCCCTGCTGGTCGCGTGACACGGCGAGGTAGATGTTGTCGTCCGGTCCCTGCCGCACGTCGCGTATCCGCGCATCGAGTTCAACGAGCATCGGGTCGCGCCGTTCCGACTGCAGCGGCTGGTCGAACGACGCGCGCTGAAGCTGCTGTCCGCTCAGCGCGCCGATGAAGAAATGCCCCTGCCAGAGCGGGAACTGGTCGCCGTCGTAGATCATCAGGCTCGATGGGCTGATCGCCGGCACCCAGAACATCACCGGCATCTCCATGCCGGGACGGTACCAGGACTGCTCCGAGGCGAGGTTGCCGGTGTAGATCTTGCCGAGCGAAACCAGCGGCCAGCCGTAGTTGCTGCCCGGAGTCAGGCGATTGAGTTCGTCGCCGGCCAGGGGACCGATCTCGTTCGCCCACATTTCGCCCGTCTCGGGATGCCAGGCGAGCCCCTGCGCGTTGCGGTGGCCGTAGGTGTAGATCTCCGCTTTCGCGTCGTCGCGCCCGGCGAAGGGATTGTCGTCCGGGGCGCTGCCGTCGTCGCGCAGCCTCAGCACCTTGCCGACATGGCTCTGCAGGCTCTGCGCGAGCAGGCGGTAGCTCGGGTCGTCGGTCAGATTGCCTGCGTCGCGGTCGCCGACGGTGAGGTAGATCATGCCGTCGGGGCCGGCTTCGGCGCGTCCTGCCGTCGCCCCCGTGCCCCAGGCATCGGCGACGAAGATTTCCTCGACTCCCGAAAGCTCTTCGCCGTCGAAGTGAGCGCGGGCGAGCGCGACCGTCGTGTCGCCGCTGGCGGCCCGTTTCACATAGGACAGGAACAGCAGGCCGTTCTCTTCGTACTCCGGGTGCAGCACGACCGAGTTCAGGCTTTGCGATCCGAGGGATTCGTCCGGCCAGCCGGCGATCGGCTCCGGATCGAGTTGCCCGTCGCGGATGATGCGCAGGGCGCCCGGCAGCTCGGTCACGAGCATGTCCGTGCCTCCGGGCAGAAAACTCAGGTGCCATGGACGCACGAGACCGTAAGCGATTGTGACGACGCGAATGCGGACGAGTTCGCCGGCCGGACAGCCGCCGTGCGGTGCGCCGGTCGGCGTGCAGACGCCGGGCGTGTACGTGTCGAATATCCAGGTGGCGTCCGGGACGTCGGACTGCGCCTGCTGGGCGGTTGCCTGCTGGGCTGATGCCGCGGTTGCGGCCGCGAAAAGCGCGGCCAGCACCGGGGCTGTTCGATACGACGGCATGTCTCCCCCCGACCCAATCTCACAGCTTGTTGCGATGCGAACCAACATAGGCCCGGCGCCGCGCCGGCGTCAAGGCGCGCGGTTCCCGTTTCGTTAGAGTTACGTGTCTTCGGGACGAGGAGGCTGATCGATCAGTCGAACAAGCTTATGTGCGATGCAGCAACGCTGAGCCTGTGGCCGAGCCCGACCGGCGAGCCCGTGGTCGGACCCCTTGCCAGGGGACGCTAGTCGCGATCATCCTCCGAGGGCGCGTCGCCGGCTTGCCGAGCACGCTCGAGGATTTGCGTGAAGACCCGGATGTCCTGCAGCTCCGGTGGATCGTCCACCAGCGTCTTGACGTAGGCAAACAGGTCCGAACCGTCGTTGTCGTTGATGACATCGCTGCTGTAGCTCGGCATGGCGTTGGACGGCAGCGACGGGTTCGAATCGCCACCGAGTCTAATATAAGTGATAAAGACCGTCTCGTCGGCCATGTATGGGCTCGCGTCATTGGCGAGCGGTCGGCGGCCGATGCCGTCGTAACCGTGGCAGGCGTAGCAGCCGTGGGCGAGGTACAGCTCCTCCCCACGCTGCGGATCCCCGTCCGCGAACGCGAACGTCGCCGCGCACAACAACACGACGGCAGTCAGCGATCCCGTGACTGATCGGTGCATTGCTCTGCTTACCTCGGTTGCGTGAGTACGTCGATCAGGTAGGGCCGACCGCCCTTGACTGCGGCGACACCTCGTTCAAACGCGTCCGACAGTTCCTCGGGATCGCTGATCGGGCCTTCTGCCTCGACTCCATAGGCGTCAGCCATCGCCCGGTAGCTGATATCGGGCCTTCTCAATGTCGTGCCGATGTGCATTCGATCCGTTCCGCGACCCCGAACGCCGGCCATGTAGTGCAGATACATGACCTCCTGGTGGTATCCGCGGTTGTTGTGCATGATCGTGAGCAGCGGGAGCTCATGGTGAGCCGCCGTCCAGAGCGAGCCAGGCGCGTAGTTCAGATCGCCGTCGCACTGAATATTGACCACGATTCGGTCGCGATGCTTCGCGGCGAGCGCGGCGCCCGCGGAGGCGCCAATCCCGTAGCCGATGCCGCCCGCGCCATGAACTCCGAGATAACTGTATGGCCTGTCGTGTACCCAGAGTGCCGCGTGGTGGCGGCCGGAAAATATCGTGGGCGAGGACAGGCACCAGTCTTCTTCGCTGATGTGTGGCCAAAGCTCGGCGTAGACGCGCGCGAGGCTGATCGGGCTGCTGGCCCAGCCGCTGCGTCTGGCCTCGAGCGCCGCGCGTAGCTCGTTGATTCGGTTGTCGCGGTTGGCGCGCGCGTGCTGCTGCGAGCGTGCCGCAATCCGGGTTTGTCCGTCGCGCGACAACCGTGCGCGAACTTCGGCGATGATCAATGGCAGGCTCGCCTGGGCGTCGGCGACCAGGTCATTGCGCCCTGGAGGACGCGCGCCGCGCGGCCGGATATCCGGTTCCCGGCGGATGAAACCGAAGCCGATGCCCGCGACGTCGCGAGCGTCGGAAGCGGTTCGCAGCCCGGGTCCGTTGATCGCGGTGTCTCGTCCCGGCGCCTCGAGTCCGAGCACAAAGTCGTGTTCGGAGTTGGCGCCCGCTCCGGTGAGCGGGTGGGACTGTGGAAAACTCATCGGGCCTTGCCGGGCGCTCGTGGTGACCGAGGCGCCGACGAGTTCCGCGAGTTCGATTGCCGCGGCGATGCCGTCCGGAGTGCGCAATCGCCCCACCCGAAGGTGCGGGTTGCCGGCCTGCAGGAGCGCCGCGGCGATGCGACCGGCTTCCTGCTCGCCGATCGTCGGATACGTCGGCGCCCGGTAGGCGGGCACGTCCAGCGTGCCGGCTTCCCGGTATTGAAGCTCCGCATCGACGACGACGACCGCGGGTCCGCGGGGCGGCGTAATCGCTTCGTTGTAGGCCTGCTGGATCGCAAGAAGAGACTCATCAAGGGTCCTCGGCAATGCATCCCACTTTGTAAAGGGTCGTACGAGGCCGGCGATGTCGTTGGCCGTCTGTTCCTGGCGAAAGAAAGTGTCGTCGCGGCCGATCAGGATCACGATCGGCGTCTGGCTCCGATAGGCCTGGTAAATCGCCATCGACGCATGTTGCGTGCCGATCGTACCGTGCAGCATGGTTGCGATCGGCACGCCCTCGGCTTTCGCATACCCGGCCGCCATGTCGATCGCCGACTCTTCGTGGAGTGCGGTAATAAGCTCGGGCCAGGTATTCGGCGGGCTGCCGTAGTTGACGATGGATTCCTGAAGCCCTTCAAAGCTCGATGCCGGGTTCGCAGCGACGTATTCGATACCGAGTTCCTTCAGAACCTGCACCATCAGGTCGGAGCCCGGCCGCTCGACCGCTCGTTCGACGGCCTGTGGTGGCTGCGAGGGACCTGCGTCGCGTTCAAGCTGGGCTGCACTGGGTGGCGCGACCTCGCTCGGCGTGGGTGTTTCGTCCTGTGCCTCGCCGGCGCGTGCCGTCAATGCGGCCGCCGCGCCAATTCCGCCGCCAAGGAAACCGCGCCGACTAAGTCGCGGTCTTGTACCGGGCTTTCGCTTTCGAGTGGCCATCTACGACGTCTAGAGGAAGCTGTGCGGCCAGATCATCGTGCGCCACATGTGCGCGACCGACGATCCGTCAAATCCGAGTCCTTCGCGTGGCTGTCTGAAGTTTCGGCCGACGACATCCTCGAACTGATCGATCGAGAGGTCGGTAACGTTCGGGTCGAACGCGTACAGGTCATTGATCGTGATCAGACGCGACGTCATATACCAGCGGTGATTGCGCGCCTCTTCGTACTCGGCCCGTACCCAGGGTTCGACTTCATAGTCATCCCCGAACCATGCGCGATAGCTCGCGGGATAGTCGTAACCTACGGATTCATCAGCGAAAAAACGCAAGGCCTGGTGTTTTTGCACGGCCCAGGCAACCTCTTCGTCGACGTACGGCGCGATGAGTTGAGCGGCATAGAACCCGTGGTCCATCCGAATGAACGCTTCGACGGAAATATCGTGAAGGAGGCAGGCCAGGATGACCTTGTCGTCCATGCCCTGCTGCATGGCGAGATTGGCGCTCTGCAACAAGTGGGCGGGATTGGCCATCCGGTGGCGAAAGAAGTCCAGCAGCGTCGGTCTCTCCGGCACTCGGGGCAGTCGCGGATCGTCCATGCCGGCCATGAATTTCGACGTCGGCGCTCCTCCGGGCGTGTTCGATCCGGGCGGCGCCATCGAGCGTGGCTCATCGGGTTCACACAGGAACGGTCTCTCGATGTGTCGCGCCAGGCCATCGATCATGACGCCTTCGAACGCTTCGGCGCGTTGACTGAGTGTCATGTCGGCCGTAAAAGTGGCTGCGGCCGCCACTGCGGCCCGGTTCATGAACGTGCGCCGATCCATGGTCTTCTCCGGGCGCTAGAAACGGTACCTGAAGTCGACGCCGATCTGACGCGGCATGCCGACGTTTACCAGCGTGATCGCAGGCGGCGCGTTTCCCCTGGGGTCCAGTGCCCGTATGCCGGTGAACACGTACGCCGGATGGTTGTCGGGCTTGTACGGGAACACCGTGTTCGATGTGCCTCCCGCCCACGCCGCACCACCGGTAATGTACTCCTCGTCGGCGCAGTTGCTGCAGTACAAAGATGCGTTCCACGCGCCATCCGCCGGCGTGTAGCCGACGCGCAGGGTAAGCAGATCGTATTCCGGGATTCTGAGTGTCGTCGAATCCTGCCCGCTCGAGTCCTGCTCGTCCTTGTAGGCATAGTCGATCGATGCCCTGATGCTGGCGCCGGAGTTCAGGTCCCAGGTGTTGGAGAGGCCGAAGTTGTAGCCAAGATCCGGGGCGCGGCTGAAGTTGGAGTCGAATTCGACCCCGGAGGTGAGATTCAGGATTTCATCCCACTTGGCATCCAGCGTGCCGACGCCGAGATTGAACTGGAGCGAGTCGGTCAGAAGCGCCTGAAGCTCGAACTCGACGCCCGATATCTCGGCTGAGCCGACGTTGATCGTACAGCGCCTGGCGCATCTCGTGTCGGCGGTCACGGTAAGCTGCTTGTCCTCGTAGTCCATCTGGAAGTACGTGACGTTTGCGCGCAGGCGGCCGCTTGCGGACTCGATGCGCGTGCCGATCTCGTAGTTCCAGACCTCCTCGGGCTGAAACGGTGTATCGATATCGTCCGGCTGATCGTTCGTGCCACCGGACTTGAAGCCCTTTGAAGCTGCGGCATACAGCATCACGACATCCGTCGACTGCCATTCGAGCGCGACGCGCGGCGTCACCGACTCGAACGTATCCGCGCCGGAAAGCGTGGCCGCAGCGGCCGACGGCACGATGTTCTCGTTGGCATCGAGGAAGCATGGATTCGCGGCGGTACAGCCGCCGTACCTGTCGCCGTCCGGGTTGATATACAGTACGTTTCGCCCTCCCCGCCGGTCGATATCCCGATAGTTCGAGTTGTTGTCGGGGCCGTTCGGGTCGATCGCGTGAATCTCGAACAGCCGCCGATCGAGTTCGGCGTCGAAGACGCCGAGGTTGTACGCCGCGTATGACTTGTCGTCTTCGGTCCAACGCGTGCCGAGCGTCAGGGTGAAATTCTCGCTGAACTGCCAGTCCACCTGGGCGAATATGCCGGTGCTGTCGGTTTCCTGCTGTGCGTTCGTGAGATGTTCGAGCGCCCCCCACTGGAATCCGCCCGCCCATCGGTAATCCTTGTTTGACGTCAGCCTCAGGCCGGGCTCCTCGGACGAAACGTAGAGCCCCGCGACCCAGTTGATCCGGTCGCTTGCCGAGACGCCATTGATCTGAAACTCCTGCGACCAGAAGTCGCTGAAGTTGTTCGTCCCGCCGTCGAAGAACGATTCGGCGTACGCGCTTTCGTCCGACTCGCGTTGCTCGAATGTGTCCATGTCGCGCCAACCGGTGATCGAGCGCAACGTCAGCCGGTCGGATATGTCGTAGGCAATGTCGAGCGTGACGCCGGTGCTCTCGGCCGTGGTATAGCCGATGGGGCCGGTGCCGGCAACGTGGTAAAGGCTGTCGGGAATCGATGGCGCGTAATGCTCGGGCGTGCCTGCCGGAAAGATGGTTTGATAGGCGACCAGATTCGAGATACCGCCGGTAAAGATCGGCGCCGAGGAGTCGCCCTCGATCCGGGGAGTTGCCGGATCATCCCAGCCGCCGTTGAAACCGAAGTAATCGATCAATTTCGATGCGCCGCCATTGGATTCCGATTCGCTGCGGTTGATGTTGATGTCGATCGTCAGCTCATCGGACGGCTGGAACCGGAACTGTACGGAGAAGTAATCCGTATTGTCGGCGCCAAGCCCCACGCCGTCGGACAGGCGCTCCAGGTAACCGTCGCGTTCCAGATGCGAGTAGGCGAAGCGCGCGGCGGCATTGTCGCCGAGCGGCACGTTGACGGCTGCCTGAACGTTTGCCCGGTCGTAGTCGCCGAGACCCACCATCACATTGCCGGAAACGCCGCCGTCGATATCCGGTTTTACGGTCACGTAGCGGATCGCGCCACCGGTCGAGTTCTTGCCGAAGAGCGTTCCCTGCGGCCCGCGCAACACCTCGACGCGCTCGACGTCGAGGAGTCGCAGAAAGTTGGTGAATGGACGGCCGTAATACACGTCGTCGATGTAGACGCCGACGGCGGGATCGAGCACCGGACTGATTCGCGCCTCGTTGATGCCGCGGATCGAGAACTGGGCGCCGACGTTGGCGCGGCCGGTGCCGTCGCCGATGCTCATGTTCGGTACGAAATCGGCCATGGCCTGGGGATCGGAGATCCCAAGGCGATTCAGTGTATCGGCCGAGAACGCCGTGATCGCGACTGGAACCGACTGCAGGTCTTCCTCACGACGCTGTGCCGTGACGACGATTTCTTCGAGGGCGCCCGCCTGTCCAAACACAAGCGGTGCGTATAGAGGCGCCGATATGGATGTCGCAATGGAAACGCTTAGCAGGCGTAGTTTCATGACACTGTCCCCGAAGAGCGTGATGACTGTACGTTCGTTAGTCACTGCAACTTATAGCCAAACGGTGGATCGCTTGCACGGAAAAAAGCTCCAATTGTTCGGAAAAAAAGTTAAGGAACCTAACGTCTGCCATCAGAAAATGTAAGAATAAAGCCGTTTACGTTCGAGTTCAGTCGGAGAAAAGCTGGATACAACCGAAGAGGGTTTTCGCGCAACCCAGACACGTAGATGACAGCAGAACATAGACAGGACTTGCCCGACGCTTCCGAAAACGCCTTGAGCCTGCGTCATCTGTCGCGTGTCGCCAGTCTCGCGGAGTTTCACAATGTGGCCGAAGTCGCCGACCAGTTGAGTTGCTCTGCGGCCGCCGTAACCAAATCGATCAAAGCGATCGAGCGTGTCCTCGGCACCTCGCTGTTCGAGCGCACTGGCGGCGACTACCGGACGACGCGGGCGGGCGGGATACTGAGCAGGCGAACTCGTATTGCCCTCAGGGTCTACCGTGACATCGACCGTACCTTGCGTGATCCGGTTCGCCTCCCACTGCGTCCAATCAGCAACAAGCGGGGAACCGCGTTCCTCGCAGCTTTCGCGCATCGCAATCTGGATCAGGCCGCTCGCGAACTCCGGGTCACGATCAGCGCGGTTTACGGTGCTGTTTCTGCGTTGGAGAAGTACTTCTCGAGAGATCTCTTCGAGAGATCGAGGCATGGTGAACTCGTCCCGACTCCGTTCGCGCACGAGCTTGCCAAGGCGCTCAAGCTGGTCCGCGCTGAAGTTCGTTTCGCGATCGAAGAGATCGCGAGCCTTCAATTCGGCCCGCGCGGCAAGGTCCGGATCGGAGTCTTGCCCAGGGCGCGCGAATACCTCCTGCCTCATGCCATCAACAAGCTCATTTCGGATCACCCGACAATCAACGTACGCGTACTGGACGCGCCGGGGCCGAATCTGCTGCGCGCCGCGCTTTGCGGCGATCTTGATTTCGTCGTCGGGCCGTTCAAGCCAAAGTCCCAGGAATCCGGGTTGTCGATGGCGCCGCTGGTGGTGGATCACTTCATCGCCATTGCCCGAAAGACCCACCCGCTTGCAAAAACGGTCCGGCCGAACCTCGCCGACGCCGTTGCCGGCTATGGTTGGGTTGTCGGTGTTCCACGCAGCATGGGCAGAAAAATTTTCCGGGACATCCTCGCCGAGCGCGGACTCGACGAGCCGCAACAACTGGTCGAGTCGAACTCGTTTTCCCTGATCAGAGGCCTGCTGCTCGAGGAGGACTGGATCGCTCTGTCGACCGTGGCCGAGTTCTACAACGCACCGGAATTCGGACAACTCACGACACTCGATTTGCACCTGTCACTCGGTTCGCAAGCCGATGCCGACTTGCCGATTTCGGTCCTTTGGCGAGCCGATACGACGTTACCGCCTGCGGCTCAGATCGCACTTGACTATGTACATGCATCCGCCGCCGAGATCCGGGCTGATCTCGAACATGCGCGGTCGCGGATGTTCACACGGCTCGAGATCGTCAATCAGGGAGCGAGCAACTCATGAATACCAAGCGGTTCTGGACGGTTTTTTGCGGGTGGGCATTTCTCGGCGCGCCACAGGCCTACGCCCATCACTCACACGCCAATCTCGACCGCGAAGACATCAGGCGCCACACCGGCGTCGTCACGGAATATAGCTGGACCATGCCCCACGTATATATCAAGGCGATGGCGCCCAATCAGCACGGCGAAGTGGTCGAGTACAGCATCGAACTGCTGCATCCGCCGGGCATGGCGCAACGCGGATGGTCGCGCGACAGTTTCCGGCCGGGGGATCGCATCACCTGGGAAGGACCGGCCGACCGTGACCCCAATCGCTATTACTCCGGCCTTCAGTGGGCGGAGACCGGCAGTGGCGAGCGCTTGTCCATGGCGCGCACGGAACTGCCGACGGAACCGTCCACGGACTTCACCGGTATCTGGGTTCGGTCCCTCGGCGGCGCACGCCCGGATTATGAGCCGCCGGCGGATTGGCCATACACCGATTTCGCGATGCCGCTCATCGCGAATTTCAATGAGGATCAGAATCCTCAGCTCGATTGTCAGAATCCCGGACCGCCGAAGTCGACGCTGCTGCCTTACCCGATAAGGATTCATCGACTTGACGAACAAACGATCGTGATGGATTACGAGCTGCGCGAAGACCCACGGATTATCACGTTTGACGCTACACGGGAGCCGGGTGAACCGTCGAAGCTCGGGCATTCCGTTGCGAGGCTCGACGGCGACACGCTCGTGATCGAAACGACCAATTTCGCGGCCGATCGTTGGGGCACTCACACCGGCGTCGACTCCAGCGAGCAAAAGCATCTCGTTGAACGGTTGACGCTCGAGCCCGACGGCCTTGCGATCAACATCGAGATGACAGTTACGGATCCCGTGTATCTGGAGGCGCCGGTGGTCATCAATCGCAGATACGTGAAGATGCCGGATCGGGATCTGATCGTGGTCGAGTGCACGCGAGCGAGCGCTCGCCTGTTCCTGGAAGGTGGGCTATAGGTCGACAGCGACCTGGAGGAGACGCAGAACCATGCAAACTCTACTTATTCGCGTTCTGGCGGCGTTGGCGGTAACGGCGGGCGCTATCGCGGCGCCCGGAGTCATGCTCGCGCACCACTCCGCCATCGCGTTTGACGAGACTCGATCGGTCGACGTGACCGGTACCGTTACCACGTTCATCTGGCGGAATCCTCACCTGATCGTGCATGTCGAAACCGAAGGGGTCGATGGAGAACCGGAGGTCTGGCCGATCGAAGGTCAGAGTATCGCGATGCTGATTCGAGCGGGATTCGACCGGGACGCGGTGCACGAAGGCGATCGAATCACCGTCAGGGTGTATCCGATGAAGAACGGGGAGCCGGGCGGTCTGCTTCAGGGCCTCATTGCCGCCGACGGAACCGCGTACTCAATGGGCGAGTCGGGTGCGCCCGAGCGGCGGCGCCAGCCCGTGCCATCTCTGGTCGCTTACGTTCCACCCCCGGACGGGGAGACATGGCAACTGCGAGAGGAGAAGACTCGGCCGCCGAATCTGCCAATCGTCTCTGACGGGACCGGCACCGGAGACTCCGAGTCCACGGGCGTGATGTCCGGAGCGCTCGACCCCGACAACCTCGCCGGCGAACGACCGGCAGCGCCGTTCGATCTGACCGGCGTCTGGCAGTTTCGCGGCGAGGATGAATGGCGCGCCAACTACGGGTCATACGAATTCAAGCCCATGCCCGAGCTGACCCCGAAGGGTCAGGCATTCCACGACGCGTACATGGAGGCCGCGGCGCAGGGGGACCGCTACTTCGACCCGACGGCCGCGTGCTACCCGGCCGGGATGCCGCGACTCATGACTCGCTACGGTTCCCTCATGATGCTGCAGTATCCGACTGTGATCTTCATGGTTTCGCGACTCAGCAACGAGTATCGAGTGATCTATCTGGATGGCCGCGAGCGCCTGCCCGAAAATCGACTGGATCGCAACTGGAGCGGCGAGTCGCTCGGGTACTGGGACGGTGACACGCTCGTCATCGAAACGGAAGGATTCACGGACGAGAATCATCTGATGCAGGCCGGTGTCATCACGGGCACTCAGCTCAAGATCACCGAGCGCTACCGATTGATCAACGACGGCAATACGCTGGTGATGGACTTCACCTTCGAGGATCCCGAGCATTGGGTCGGAGAGTGGAACCATGTCAAGTTCCGCGATCGCGTCCTGCGTTCCGACATCAAGGAAGCGAACTGCATACCCGCGGACAATCTCGCACTGCCGGGTCTCGGCTGAACGAGGGTTGTATTCGTGACTCACGCAAAGGCATTGCAGGTCGTCGCCATCGCGCTCCTTGCGGGCCCGGCGGCTGTCGCTCAGGACGTCGTACTCTCCGACATGGGCGTGCGGTTTCTCGGCGGCGAGCGGGTTGAAGTCACTCGAACTGCCGGGCAAAACGAGGTCGCGGACTACAACGTCGACAACCATATCGTCGTCACGTATTTCGTGCCTGCGGCCAGCGTATCGAAGCCGGCTGTCGTGATGACGCCCGGCATGGGGTTGCGGTCAGACATTTTTCTGAGCACGGCAGATGGCCGAGCCGGTTGGGCCGTCGATTTTCTGCGACGCGGTCACCCGGTCTACCTCGTGGAGCGCGTGCATACGATGGCCGCCGGCTTCCCACCGGCCACGGCCGATACGGGCACGCCCCGAATGCGGCTATGGGGCGCGGAGGAGGTCTGGACGCGCTGGGGCGTCGGTCCCCGCTACGGCGAGTTTTTCGACGACAGCCGGTTTCCCGCCGATTCGTACGATCGAATGATCGCGTCGTTGACGCCCATTCGCCGATTGCCCCACCATCGGCGCGCCGAACCGGAAGTTCGCAACATTGCCGCGCTCACGGCTCTTCTCGAGGAGATCGGAGCGGCATTTGTTCTGGTCCATTCGGCCTCCGGCAACGACGCATTTCAGGGCGCCTTGACGCATCCGGAACTCTTTCTCGGCATCATCAACGTCGAACCCGTAGGTTGCCTGACCGACAGCGAAGACCTGCAGGCCATCGCCGGCGTGCCGCTTCTGTCCGTCTTCGGAGACCATATGGAAGTGCGTCCGCAGATGCCGCCGCGCTTCGATCAGTGTCAGGAGGCCATTGACCATCACAGCGCAATCGGCCAGCACGCGCGCATGCTCGATCTGCCGCGCATGGGTATTTCGGGAAATTCACACATGATGATGCTGGAGAACAACAGCGAGCAGATTTCCGCCCTGATGCTGGACTGGATCGATCAGGTCATCTCCGACTGACACCGCGTACACGGCAACCGGCAGGGCATTTCGGTGAGTATTCCGCGCAGACTGTTTCTGCAGCAGTTCGCAGCTTCAGGCGGCTGCTTTGTCGTTTCCGCACTGTTGAGGCCGCTGTCCGCTCACGCTCAAGCGATTCGCACCGAGAGCAACCGGTTCGCATTCGCCCAGGGGGTAGCCTCGGCGGACCCGCAGCCGGACGCCGTGGTTTTCTGGACCCGCGTTACGGATACGCGCGCCGCTGCATCGATTCCGCTGACCCTGCAGGTATCGACCGGGGACTCGTTCGATGAGCTGCTGGTCGAGGAAGTCGTTGCCGCCGACGCATCGGTCGACCACACCGTACGATGCTTCGTGGACGGATTGAGCCCCGACTCGTTCTATTGGTACAGGTTCTTAGCGCCTGACGGATACGCAAGCCGTGTCGGGCGCACTCGAACGGCGCCCTCCGACATTGCCCCCGCTTGTCTGAATCTGGCCGTCTTCTGTTGCCAGGACTACGAGACGGGCTTCTTCAACGCCTATCGCCAGCTTGTTCTCGATGATGCCGCCCGGCCTGTCGCCGACCGCACGCATCTTTGCCTGCACGTCGGCGACTTCATCTACGAGAACGTCGGGAAGACGTTGCGGACGATGGACGGGGTGCGCAGCGAACTCGCAAACCGTGACGGCTCGGCGCGAACCATCGATGACCTGCCCTCCGGCGGGCAGGTCGACTCCCGGAATCAGTTGATCCCGACATCGCTCGACGACTTTCGTCACATCTACCGCCGCTATCTGCAGGACGAAGCACTGCTTGAAGCGCGTGCTCTGTATCCCTTCGTCTGCATCTGGGACGATCATGAACTCGTCAACGATTACTGGCAAAGCTACGGCCCGAACGGCCCGATCGCGGATCTCAAGGTTGCCGCGAATCAGGCGTGGTTCGAATACATCCCGGCAGCCTTGACGAGTTCGCGCCCGGGTCCCGCGGGCGTTAACGACGCTCGGGACTTTTCCTTCGCAGATGTAACCGCCGTCGGTCCCGGTGAATTCGACGATCATTACCTGAGTCTCGAGGAGAACAACCGAAAGGCCATCGGGTCGTTGACCATCTACCGCAGCCTCACATGGGGTCGGGATGTCGATCTCATGCTGCTCGACTCCAGAAGCTATCGCGGCGCGCGCGGCGTCGAAGATTCATTGCTCGCGAACGATGACGGGGTAGCCGCCTATCCGGCGGCGCCGCTCGATCCGCTCTTGATCAGGACGCTCAACGCCGGTCGGACGGCGAACGACGGCAATCCTCCAGCGACCATCGGCGTGTTCGGCCGCGAGGTTCCGAACCCGCGCCTGGACAGGCCCTACGGCTCGTTGCTGGGCGAGACGCAGAAGGAGTGGCTGAAGCAGTCGCTCGTCAACAGCTCCGCGCGGTGGAAGGTCATCTGCAACAGCGTACCGCTGATGCGTTTCGGCTTCGACAACAGTTTCGCCGAGCAGGGTCACAAGTCCGGTCTTTACTACACGGACAGTTGGGATGGCTATCCGGTCGAACGCACCGAGCTCATGTCATTCATACTCGATCGGGGACTGGCCAATGTCGTTTCGTTGACAGGCGACCGTCACGCGAACTTCGCCGGCGTCGTCCACGATGATTTCGACTTTGGCGCGGGACGGGCGGTCATTCCCGAGTTTGCCGGTGCGAGCGTAAGCGGGGGGTGCCGATTCAAGATCCAGCGTCGATTGATGAGAAGCGATCCTGCATTGGACGAGTTGACGACCTGTGACGGGGAGGCGATCGGTTACATCTATCGACAGGCGCCCCTGATGAACGGTTGGATGCTTTTCGGAGCTGAAACCGCACGGGAATTCGGCGCGAATTATGACCGTGAATCGGCCCTAGCGCTTGCCGACGACGAGGTGAACCCTCACCTCGCGTATGCGGACTGCGACGCGTATGGCTACTACCGCATTTCGTTTCTGGACGATGCGCTGCGAACCGAGTATGTCGTGCTGCCCGAGCCGGTCGAGAACATGCTGGTCTCGGAATCGGCTGCGAGACGGCGCGTCCACTTCGAGGTGCAGGTGTGGCAGCCCGGTGACGAGCCCGAAGTCAGGCTCGCCGCAACGAACGGCGAATCGCCGTTTCTTGGCCTCAAGACGCGTTGACGCGGACCGGCTTGCGGAAACGCGGTATCCGGCACGGCGCCGGCACTATCGCACGTACTACGCAGTTCCGGAGACAGCGGATGACGCGCCATCGCAGGTCGACGGGCGTACACGATCCCTGAACTGTTCGCGACGGAGAAGGATTCGCCTTCACACGCAAGGTACCGCCGTTGTAGACTCACGCGAAACGCCGGCGTGCCCGGCACAGGGAGAACAATGAAGCATTTAATGACCGCGCTCACAATTGTGGGCCTGCTGCTGTCAATGTCGAGCGGCGCGCAAGTACCTGAGGACGGTCAGACGTCCCGTGAGCTCGGGATACTGCTCGAAGCGCCGGAGTCGCGTGCCGAGTTGATCGCACGCGGCGAAGCCGTCTACGAGTACTGGTGCAATGCCTGCCACGGGCCGGAGATGCTCAAGCCCGGCACCGCGGCACTGGCGATCAAGTACCAGGGAGCCCTGCCCGCCGCGCTGACCGAGCGCACCGACATGGTGCCCGAGTTCGTGGAACAGATGGTCCGACAGGGCATCTCGATGATGCCGTTTTTCAGGCCGACCGAGGTCAGCAATGCCGATCTCGGCGCACTGACGGCTTTCCTCACAGACAATTCCGGAGACTGATCATGGCGATACCCCCGGGCATAAACGAAAGCGACTTCACCGCGGCCCTCGCAGAATTCGAGAACGCCGTAGGGAAGGACTGGGTATTCACACGCGACGAGGACACTCGGCTCTACCGCGATGCGTTCTCGCCCGTGCAGAACGAGCCCGAAGAGATACTGGTTTCCGCCGCGGTCGCGCCGGACAACGTGGAGGAGGTTCAGGCGGTAGTCCGCACCGCGAACCGCTACGGCGTCCCGATCTATCCGATCTCCACGGGCCGCAATCTCGGCTACGGCGGTTCCGCGCCGAACCTGTCCGGCAGCGTCGTCCTGGACCTCAAGCGCATGAACCGCGTGATCGAGGTCGACGACAAGCGCCACTTCGCGATCGTGGAGCCGGGCGTCTCCTACTTCGATCTTTATCGCTATATCCAGGACCGTAATCTCAAGGTCCTGATCGACTGCCCGGATCCGGGTTGGGGCAGCGTGGTCGGCAACTCGCTCGATCATGGCGTCGGCTACACCTGGGGTCTCTATCGCGATCATTTCATTGCACATAGCGGTATGGAAGTCGTCCTGCCGAACGGCGAAATCATGCGCACCGGCATGGGCGCCTTGCCCGGCGCCGAGAGCTGGGGCGATTATCGCTACGGCTTCGGGCCGCACGTTGACGGGCTGTTTTCGCAGGGCGGTTTCGGCGTCGTCACGAAGATGGGATTCCACCTGATGCCGGAACCGGAGGCGTATCTGAAGGGCATCGTGACGGTCCCGGCTCGCCAGGACATCGTCGATCTCACCGCGATGGTGAATCAGCTCGAGCACCAGGGCATCATCGGGATGCCGAACTACAACACGCCGCTGGCGCCGCATCTCGCAACGCCCGAGGTTTCAGCGATGCTGAGCCAGCCGTTCGCCCAGGCCGCACAGGAACTCGAACGCTGGGCGCAAGGCAACGAGCTTGGCTACTACAGCGTCGAACTTCAGTTCTACGGGCCGCGAGAGACGGTTCAGTCGAACTGGCGTTACGCCCAACGGCTGATCGGCGACATCCCGGGCGCGACGTTCGAAACCTTGCACGAACTGGAATGGCCGATCGCGGCCGACGAAGCCGAGGGGCTGCACAAGGTCGCGCTCGGCATTCCGAATCTCGAGATTTTCAGACTTGGAACCCGCCAGTCCGCCGATACCCTGGGCTGGGACGGCGAAATGTGGTTCGCACCGATCATCCCGAAAAACGGCGAAGCCGTTCTCGAAGCGCAGGAAGTCTTCACCGAAGCGTTCAGGGAAGCGGGAATGCCGTCGTTCACGCACCCTGCGTCCACGCCGCAGACCTGGATGTACCGGGCGTTCGTCTTTCTCATGGGATTCCCGGTTTCGAAAGTCGACGTCGCGGCGAACCAGCGGCAGCGCGAGATGTTCACGCATCTGGCCAACCTCGGCGCCGAGCACGGTTGGGGCGAGTACCGCACGCCGCCGATCTTCCAGGACCTGGTCATGAGCCACTACTCGTTCAACGATCACGTTCTGCGGCGCTTCAGCGAGACGCTCAAGGACGCCGTCGATCCGAACGGCATCATTTCCGCCGGCCGCGGCGGCATCTGGCCGAGGCACCTGCGCGACCGAAGCGCATGAACCCGGGGCAGGGGACTACCGCGAACCGTTCAGCTTGGGGGATACGAACTACGATGATGGATCGAAGAACGGTATTGAAACTCGGCGCCGCGGCGTCGGCAGCGACGCTGCTGCCGGGGTTTGCCGTCGGCGCTCCTGGCGCAGGCAGCGGTGTGCGGATCGAGCGTTTCGTTTTCGATGAGCGCTTTGCCGAGGCGATCGCGAAGGGAAGAGACGCCGGGGAGACCGGGATACCGATTTCCGGTGTCGACGGCGATCTCACCCGACTCTGGTACGACGACCTGAGTCTGCGCTGGCAACGCAAGCCCATGGCGCTTGCCGGTCTGACCGCCGAGGACGCCTTGTTCGTGCTCGGCACGCTCGCGCCGGCCTACCGGATGCGCGTCGTCGAAGAGACCGAATGGGGGATCGCCCGTACGATCGGCCCGACCCCGGTCAGCGAGCTTCCGCTGTACTCGTGGGTCATCGCGCCGGCCGATCGCGTTTGATCTGATCCGTGCCAGGTTTCCTGGACGACGGCGTGGCGCTGTAGAATCCGGAATCCGCCTGAACCGGAGAGTCCCGATGAGACCCGCTCTTCTTCTTGCCATCGCGATGGTGGCTCCCGTCGCGTACGGCCAATCCGGCAACGCTCCGACCGAACTGCAACAGGCCGTGTTCGCGGCCATGCAGAGCGAGATTCGAACCGAGGCCGAGCGCGCTCGCGACCGTAACCGGCAACCGGCGCAAGTGCTCGATTTCTTCCGGCTCGAGCCGGACATGACGGTGATCGAGTTGCTCCCGGCCGGCGGCTGGTACACGAAGATCCTAGCGCCGGTCCTGAGAGATGCCGGCAAACTTTACATTACCCATCCCTCGCCGACGTTCTACAGCGATGCCTTCGTGGGTACGGCGGAGCTGCCGGGCATGGAAGAGGTCGAGGAGATCCACTGGGGCGCGATGGGCGAACCCGGCGGCACGCCATGGTTCGCGTCGGGGCCCTGGGACGTCGAACCCGTCGACATGGTGCTCACGTTTCGCAACTATCACAACTTCACTTACGACGCGCGAATGGCCATCAACGAATCGTCGTTCGATGCGCTCAAGCCCGGCGGTCTCTACGGCATCGTCGATCACACGCGCCGCCATATGGAACCCGACGACGAGGAGAATGTGCGGCGCATGGATCCCGTGCTCGTCATCAAGGAAGTCCAGGAGGCCGGTTTCGTATTCGTCGACTACAGCCCGCTGCTGAGGCGGCCCGACGACGAGTTGCGCTATGAGGTCGGTCGACCGTCCGTTACGGGAAACTCTGACCGGTTCGCGCTTCTGTTCGCGAAGCCGGAGTAGTGCGGCGTAAGGAATCGCCCTGTCAGAATCCGGCGTCGGCGCCCGCTCGGTCGGACTGTAGCGACGAGCATCCGCAGGTGGGATCATGCCACCGGATCGAGCTGTTGCGTTGTTTTACGAACTGTTCAGTGGCCTACCCCGGCAGGGACCGGGGACAGCGGCGAGCACGCGTCGGGCTCTTGAACTCGTACCGGACATCGGACCGCGCACTCGCATACTCGACATCGGCTGCGGGACCGGCGCCCAGACCCTGGTTCTCGCGAATAGCTCACCGTCGCACATCGTCGCCGTCGACAATCACCCTCCGTTTGTCGACGCGCTGAAACGCGAGGTTCACGAACTGGGCATCGCCGATCGGGTGGAAGCCTGCGTGGCGGACATGCGCCGACTCGACTTCACCGACGGTTCGTTCGATCTGATCTGGTGCGAGGGCGCCATCTACAACATGGGTCTCGAAGCCGGACTGCGGGACTGGCGCCGGATGCTGCAGCACAACGGCCATATTGCGCTGACGGAGGTATGCTGGCGAAAGCCCGAACCACCGGCAGCATGTGCAGCGTTCTGGAACCGGGAATATCCGGCCATCCGCGATACGCAGGCGCTGCTTGATGCCATCGGCGCGTGCGGTTACGAGACGGTCGGGCACTTTCCGCTTCCTGCGTCAGCGTGGTGGGATGACTACTACCGGCCACTCCAGGACAACGTAACCAGGTTCCGCGAGCGTTACCATGACGTGCAGGCCGCACTGGAGTTGGCGGAGCGGTGCCAGACGGAAATCGACATCTGGCATGCCTATTCGGAGTTTTATGGCTACGAGTTCGTGGTACTCCGTGCGGGTTGAGCCGATCTCCAACGCAGTGGGGGCGACCGCCGCCGGCGTGTTTCGTCCGTGGCGGGCGAGGGCGTCCGCGCCTGTCGCTGCGCCGTCTGCCTCCTGCCACGATCCGCTTCCGTTTGGCGCGTTCTGCTACGCTTGAGGGATATCCGCCAAGCGACCCTGGAGGCTGCCGTGCCGAATCGAATCGAGATGACCGGGGCGACGACCCGAACCTGCGCATGTGTGAGTGTGATGCTCATGCTCTCGGCCGCATCGGTGCAAGCCGAACCCGCGGAATATCGAATCGACCCCGAACACGTGACGGTTGCTTTCCTCGTCGGTCACGCGGGTTACGCGAACGTCCTCGGCCAGTTCCTCGAAGTCGAGGGCAGCTACATGTTCGACGAGGAAACCGGAGCGCTGTCCGACATCGAAGTCGTCGTCAACACGGACAGCGTGTTCTCGAATCACAATGACCGCGACGATCACCTGCGCAGCGGCGACTTCCTGAACAGCCGGCGCAATCCCGAGATGACCTTCACCGCCGATACGGGAGCGCGGACGAGCCAGCGCACGTTCGAGATCGCAGGCCAGCTCGAGTTGCTCGGCGTTGCCCGTCCGCTGACCCTGCAGGCCACCTGGAACAAGAGTGCGGACTATCCCTTCGGCCGCAGTGCCTGGGTCATGGGCGTGTCGGCCCGCGGCACGGTCATGCGAAGCGAGTTCGGCATGAGCTACGCTCTGGAAGGCGATCTGGTCGGCGACGAGGTCGAGATCATCATCGAGTTCGAAGCGCGAAGGCAGTAGCCGAATCGAGTTGCGGATTCCGGGGAATTGGCGTCGCCCGACGGTTGATCGCCGTGCATCGCGCTCCGTTTGCCGTCGCCGCCAATCTCATCGTTCTGACCGCTGTCAGCCGGTTGCACGACGCGCGTGCGCCAAGCGCCGACACCTTGCTGCAGGCCCTTCGGACGGACTCGAATACGCTATGATTACCGGGACAAACTCGCAGCGAGGAGGCATCGCATGCGTGTCACAGGAATCTGTTCGATAGTCGTTTCTTTAGCGTTTGCCGCGGCGCCGTCGGCCTTGGGGCATCACTCGTTCGCTGCGCAGTTCGACTCGACCAAGCCCATTACCCTTGAAGGCACCGTGACCAAGGTCGAGTGGCGAAACCCGCATATCTGGGTATACCTGGACGTCACCGATGACGACGGCGTCGTAACGCCGTGGGAATGCGAGGGCGGGGCGCCAAACGCCCTTACGAGACTGGGATGGGGCAGCCAGACGTTGAGGCTCGGTTCCACGCTCGAGATCCATGGCTACCTCGCGAGAAACGGAACCAATACCTGCAACGCTCGAACGTGGATTTATGAGGGACGAACGGTGTTCGCCGGGGAAGCCAGCGACGGCGGCCCCGTGCCTGAATAGGAGCCTGCGGCGCCTGCTCCTGGAGCTACCATCTTCCGTCACGGAGAATTACCGATGAGAAACGCAAGTCTGGTCGTCGCCGGTTCGGTCACCTTGGCTGCGGCCTTGACCGTCTCGCTCCTCGCACTGTCGCCTGCGTTCGCGCAACGCGCGGTATACGAACGCAACGTTGTCCTAACCGAACAACCCGAGTCGGACGGCACGCCCGTCCCGAGAACGGCTGACGGGCGCGCGGACCTCAGCGGAGTCTGGAACAAGGCGATTCACCAGAACACCGCTCTGCCCGTCGAACCGCTGCCATTTACGCCGGAAGGGCTCAAGGCGTTCAATGACGTGGCGAACATCATCGATCCCACGGCGCGTTGCATCCTTCCCGGCGTACCGCGCGTCAACAACTCGCCGTACCCGATGCAGATCATGCAGATGCCGGACCGGGTCGTGTTTGTCTATGAGTACATGCACAACTTCCGGTTGATCTACACGGACGGGCGCGGCCACCGCGAGCACTGGGAGCCGTCCCTGATGGGCGACTCGATCGGCCGCTGGGACGGCGACACGCTAGTGATCGACACGGTAAACCTGACCGATCGAACGCGTCTCGACGACCATGGCAACGTGCATAGCGACGCGCTGCACGTGATCGAGCGCTGGCGCCGCATCAGTGCGAACGAGTTGTGGTACGAAGCGACGATCGACGACCCGAAGTTCTACACGGAGCCCTGGACCACCGGTTACGTCATTCCCCTGGCTCCGGCGGGTTGGGAGATCATGGAATACGCGTGCACCGATAACAACAAGGACATGTACGACGGCCACCTGCAGCCCGGTTCCCTGAGTGGATCGGGTCGGGACGGCACGGCGCTCGCCACTCCGCCGATTCCGAGGCAGTGAGCGGCCCGCGGGCGGAAATGAGCGGCGCGCAGGCCGAAGTGGCCGGCGCGGAGGTGGTAGCGGAACCAGTCGGCGGGTCCGCGGTCCAAGCGGATCGGACTTGCCCACGGGCCGGTCGAAGCGTATAACGCTCCGTCAGTTACGCGATACGCTTGCGAACGGCTCGACGGCATCGAAGGCCCTCCCGAGGCCTTTCCTGCATGTTCCTGATGCCGTTGAGGTTGTTCGTTCGAGTCGGGGTGTAGCTCAGCCTGGTAGAGCACTGTCTTCGGGAGGCAGGGGCCGGAGGTTCAAATCCTCTCACCCCGACCAATAGAAACAAATTCTTACGGTCGGATCATACATTTTTACTTTAGGTTGAAGGTGTGCTGCAGCACACCTTCAGGCACACAGTCGCTGTGTACGATGCGACCGTCGTCATCCGATCCTTGCCTTGCCGCACAGCCAACGTGGTGGGTGAACAGGCGTTGGACAAGGCGATTCTTGAGGCAGCCATCAAAGAAAAAATGTTGTGCCCCAAACGTCTCGGCGAGGCGGTGCGTCATGTGCGGCGAGTGCTGAGCGTTCTGCGCGTGGGCTTGCCAGCTTTTGGAGCAACCGTGATCGACTTAGAGCACAGTACCTTGGTAGTGCTTGGCGACGATGACCTGCCGACTTGATTGATCGTCAAGCGAGCCCAACACGCCGGGTATCCGGCAGGGTAAGGCGCAAGCATCGCCAAGGCATTGCCTTCACATCGGTCAGTGTACAACGACGACCTCGACGCGTTGGCCGCTTTCGCCGGGGGATGCACTTCCACCGTGCGCTCAAGTACGATTCGGCACCATGGGATAACGCTCTGCTGGTACTTTCGTTGCACGGTCGGCGATCGGTTTGGCCCCGGTTATCGAGATGAACGTCAGATGAACTCCACAGCCGTACTCTATCCCGCCATCGCGTTGGCCTGGTGGAGCATCGCCGTTCTGGCGCTCGTGTCCATCCGGCGCATCGGTTTCATGCGCGACCACGACCGCAACGCCGCCGGGGAGATGGAACCGTTCGGCTTGGGCGAGCCCGGGGACACGCCAGCCGCCGTTTCGTTGGCGAACCGCAACTACGTTAACCTCTTCGAATCGCCGGTTCTGTTCTACTTCGGCTGTACGGTCCACTACCTCATCGATAGCGTCACCGGAGTGACGGTCTGGCTCGCCTGGACGTATGTTGCGACCCGCCTCGCGCACAGCCTCGTGCACCTGACCTGCAACCGGGTGCCTTACCGCACCGCGTTCTTCGCCATCGGCGCCGTCGTTCTGTGCGCTTTGCTTGGACAGGCCACATTGTCGATACTCGCAGCATAGCGCCCAAGCCACGGCCAACCCGAAACCCTCCTCACTGCGGCCGAGCGGCGAATTCAGCCCGGGCGATTAATCCTGCCTTCAAGGATGCGGATCTGCTCTATCAGGGAGCCGAATCCCGGTGCGTCATCGGCGACGATGCGCGCTCTGCGCATGGCATCGTAATCCGATTCCAGGGCAGTTAGCTGGTCGTCATCGGGAACGAGACGCAGTTGTCTGCGGAGGCATTGATCGTAGTGGGCGTAGCCGGCATGGAAGAAGACTTTCTTGTGCCGAACGACATCTTCCAGGAGGTCGCGTTCGAGGAGTGCGGCCTGGCCAAAATCGTGGGCCGCAATGCATTGCAGGTCGAACCAGTGTCGGGATAGTCGTTCGGGGCTGTCCGCCAAGCGTCGCCGGTGGCATTCGACGTGGATGAGAGTTGCCTTCTCCCAGAAGGTTCGGGCCGGAGAAAGGACCGTCACGGCCGCGGTGGGATAGTCGAGCCCCGGGGTTTCGTCGGCAATGTCGGGTGCGATCATGTGTTGTTCGTTCGGATCGATGATGTTGCGGCCACCGAATTCCAGAAGAACCTCGCTTGCGACATAGCCTCGTGGCTCCTCGACCGCCGACGGATAGGCGAAACGGATCGTCTCGCCATCGTCGCCGATATGGACAGCATGCCGGCCGTCAGCGCCGAGGCGGTCTGCGGCGGCATCAAGGGCAGGCCCTATGACGTCATGAACGTAACCAGCGACGCGGGCCTTGAGGCGATTGCTGAAGAGCTTGATCTGGTTACGGCTGACGTTGTCGGCGAACGGGTCGAAAGCATCGTTGAAAGCTCGGTAGTCGAGGGTGATGTCCACGTCCTCGGAAAACCGGTCGATGATGCCGTAGACCTTGGAAAGCGAGGTACCGCCCTTGAATGCCATGGGATGCGGGTCGGGCATCGAGAAGAGGGCCTGCAGAACCCAGCAGACCCAGATATCCTTTTCCAGGATGAGTGCCGACCGCCCGGTATTGGCAGCCACGGTGCGAAGTATGTCGGTGCGCTCGTGACGATCGAGGGACAGGAACGGCTCAGGCACGGACCGTGTCCCCGTCAGCGGTGGTATCGAGGACCTTCGCCATCCAGACCGGCATGTTGGCGGAGCGCAATCGCTGGAATTCCTCCGGGCCGAGTGTGCTTTCGATCCTGGCGACCACCTCGGGTGTCACGTTGCCCTTGCCCAGATACCAAAGGGCGGAAAGCGCGGCGCCGGCCACCTCACCGGCGAATTGAAGCCGGCGGCGGTTGGACGTGTGGGTCATTCTGACAGTGATTCTGCCTATTCGGATCGTTCGGCTGGAGGCGCTGGTATGGAACACGGGCGCCACCGGCACCTGGGTGCTGAGTTTGAACCATCTGGCGGCTTCGGCCCCATGGACCTGGACTGTCTCGCCATTGCGATGCGCGATGGCCTCGACCACTTCTTGGACTTCGGGAACGACAGTTCCCACGAACCGGCTCGTTCTTGGACGGACGAAGACGCCGCGAGCGACGCGCTGGATCTCGCCCCGGACGACCAGGCGTGAGAGCGCCCTGTCCACGGCACCGGGGGAGCCGTGCGTCAGAAAGCGAGCGCTGGTGAAAGGCTTTCCTTTCGGCAGCTTCCGTATATTCGCTAAAACAGCCTGTGCGGTGGACATGGCGTGACTCTTCTTCGTCTGAAAATATAGTAGTTTTTTAGACAACTTTCAATAGACGAGAGTTTCGGAACCAACTTGGCGTAGGCATTGGACACCCTGTTGTGCACTTACCTTGAGGTAGTCATTTCGCCGCGCAGGCGCGCCTGGAAGCGGGCGCTCGAGCTGGCAGGGAGCGAGCATTGCATCCGCCACGATTTGCGCCGCGCGGCGATCACTTGGGCGATGCAGCGTGGAATGAACCGTTGGAATGCCGCCGGCTACTTCGGAATCTCTCAGGACATGCTGGAACGTGTCTACGCTCACCACCACCCGGACTACCTGCGCGAAGCGGCCGACACCATGTCGCTGATTTTTTGCGATCGCAAAGAATCAGGCCATTTGAGGGTTATCGAAAGCGCTTGAAAGGCGCCGAGAGCACCGAAAATCAATGACTTAGATCGAAATTTCGTATCTGGCCGATTTTGGGAGGCAGGGGCCGGAGGTTCAAATCCTCTCACCCCGACCAATAAAACAACAGCTTACGATCCACCAGGGATTTTCAATCGAGCCTGAAAGTGTGCTGCGGCACACTTTCCTGCCAGATTTCGCTCGTCTATAGCCGTAAGCTTCCCCCGATTCGCACTGACCCGGCGCCCGGTTGTGCACCAGATTGTCGTGGTATCAACCCGCTGGCTGCGCCTTCGTCCATGTTCCACCGTCCAACCTTCACAGCCTGATCTGTCGTTTGACAGAATGAATCGGGTCCCGTATGGTTTTCCAGGGTGCTCGTACCCGTTTTCGGATCAGCGCAATCGAGGGACAGCCGCCCGATGTCCAGGACATTTCGAGGGATTGCCATGGGTCAAATCAACAGGAAGACCACGAAAATCTCGGCTTCCGCAGGTCTCCTTACCATCATCCTTTCCGGCACGCTCAACGCACAGGACGCGGTGCTTGAGGAAATCGTTGTCACGGCTCAAAAGCGAGAACAGTCCTTGCAGGATGTCGGTCTTTCCGTCACGGCGTTCAGCGCCGAGCAGATTCGCGACTTGGGTTACACGATGACCACCGAAATCGCGCAGCAGACGCCCGGCCTGAACATCATCCAGTTCCACGCGAGCAACACCGCGGTCAACATACGCGGCGTCTCGCAAAACGACTTTGCCGACCACTACGAACCGCCCGTGGCGATGTTCGTCGACAACGCCTACGTCAGCGCGGTGGGCGCGGCGCACACGCAGATGTTCGACATCGAGCGGGTCGAGGTGCTGCGCGGCCCCCAGGGCACGCTGTTCGGCCGCAACGCCACCGGCGGCCTGCTGCATTTCATCAGCGCGGCGCCGACCGAGGAGCTGGGGGGTTACGGCAGGTTCACGGTCGGCGATTTCGGAACGAGCAAATTGGAAGGTGCGGTCAGCGGCGCGCTTTCGGACACGGTGCTGGCCCGCTTTTCCGGGTCGGTCCATCAGAGCGACGGCTTGCTCGCCAACGACGATGGAGCGGACCTGCGCGACACCGGCGCTTCTGCCGTGCGCCTGCAGTTCGCCTTCCGCCCTTCCGATGCGTTCGACGCGCGGCTCAAGTTCCACGCCGCCCGGGACGACAGCGCGGGCGCTTCGTATCAACACGACGCGTCGTTTCAGAACGAATTGGGCCTCGGGGAACGGATACCGGACGATCAGAACTTTTACTTCACGGGTCCCGGCGCCGACTTCAACGGCTATCGCGACGCCGACGGGAACAACTATCGCGGCCGTTACGACGACCCCGGTTTCTTTGACCGCACGATATCGGGCGTCACCGGGGAATTGAACTGGGATCTGGGCGATTCGATGTCGCTGACGTCGGTCACGGATTACCTTGCGATCGACAAGCAATACCGGGAAGACGTCGACTCGAGCCCGTATCCTTTTTTTGCATTTCAGACGGACCAGGACTTCGCGCAGTTCACCCAGGAGCTGCGTCTCAGCAGAACCTCGGAACGCTACGACTGGCAGGCCGGGGCCTATTTTCTGGACATCGATGACGATGTGGAATCGATGTACGATCTGGATTATCTGCCTTTCGGTCTGGCGGCCGGCTTCGGCGAGGTCGTGGAGACCGGATCGCAGGATTCGGAAATCGGTACGCAGTCATGGGCGGTTTTCGCGCAGGGCGAATACGACTTTTCCGACACCCTCACGGGCGTGCTCGGATTGCGGTACACGGACGATCGAAGAAAGCTCGACTATTCCGGCGGGAGCACGGTGCCTGGGTGGGCGGTTGAACTGACGAATGCGGCGACCGATGCGCTCAAGTTCGACAACGTTTCATACAAGGCGCAACTGGACTGGACCCCGACGGACGAAACGCTGGTCTACGCCGGCGTCACACAGGCTCACAAGGCGGGCAATTTCCGAACGTTGATCGGCGCGGATCTGAACTCGTTCACGCCGCCGTCGCCGTCAAGACACGACCAGGAGGAGTTGCGTAGTGTCGAATTCGGCATCAAGACCACCCTCGCCGGCGGCCGGGCAAGGCTGAACGCGACCGCGTTCCGATACCAATACGACGACTACCAGGCGTTCGTGGTGGACCCGACAGTCGGCCTCATTGCCGGGGTGGACATCATCAATGTCGATGCGGTTGCCAACGGCGCGGAACTCGAGCTGTTTGCCGCTCCCGCCGACGGACTGGAACTTGTGTTCGGCGTGGCGTGGATCGATTCGACCGTCAAGGATGTCGGATTTCCCGATGGACAGACCGTCAGGGACAGCGTGCTGCCCTATGCGCCGGACGTGTCGGTCAATGGCCTCGTCCGTTACGAGTGGGGTGTCGGCGCGGGGTCCCTGGCGCTGCAGGCCGACTTCAACTACAGCGACGCGTTCTGTTTCTCGGTCCTGTGCGCGCCGCTCGATCGCGAAGAATCCTACGTGGTCGGCAACGTTCGCGCCGAGTATGTGTTTCCGGGCGAACGATGGTCGATCGCCGCCTACGCCACCAATGTGACCGAAGAAGAGTATCGAACCTATTCCATCGATCTCTCGGGCCTGGGTCTTGCGAACGACGCCTACGCGCTTCAGCGGATGGTCGGCGTCACGGTGAACCTGGATTTCTGAAGCTCGCCGACACCGCTCGGACAGTTCGGGCCCGGCGCGCGGATGACGCCGACCAATCCGCCGCAGCTCAGCTCTCGACCGGCAGTGACACCAACCGCATGACGGAGTCGACGACATATGCCTCGGTGGGCGCCTGTTTGCCGCTCTTCCGCTTTTCGATGTCGCACAGGAGCATCATGCCCTCCAGCACCGCCATCGCGAGCGTCGCCCGCCGCTTCGCCTCGGTCGGGGAGAGGGCCGCGTTATCGGCGCGAATCATGTCCGCGACGACCTCGATGTTCCGCGCGTAGAACTCGTCCACCAGTTCCGCGGCAAACTCGTCGAGCCGCGCCCGTGCCCACAACTGGTAGAAAAACGCGGCTGTCTCGTCACGAAGGTTGGCCTGGAAATGCCCCGTGATACGCGCCCTGAGGACGTCCCTCGGCGATCCGCGCGCACGCTTGATCAGGAGCCCGATCCGTTCACCTTCCTCATTCAACGCGGCTTCGAACACGGCGCGGAAGAGGTGTTCCTTGGTCGGGAAGTAGTACTGAAGCGTGGCCAGCCGGATGCCGGATTGCTCCGCGGCGTGTCTGAGACTGAACTTCGAATAGCCTTCGCTGATGATGATGTCCTTCGCGGCCGCCAGGATGATCCCGGTGCGCTCCTTCGCCGACAGCCGCTTCGTCTCGCGGTAGGGCGCGCGTTCCTTTCGCCTCTGCATCGGAAGATTCAAGGGTCTGCGGGTTGGCGTGTCAAGTGCGCTGGCCGCGCTCATTGCCGCCGGTAGACGACCTCTCCATCGATTACCGTGAGCTGCACGAGCGTTTCGCCGATGTCCTCCGGCGCGACCTCGAACAGGTTTCGGTCCAGTACGATCATGTTGGCGATCTTGCCGGGCTCAATGGAGCCCATGTCGTCGAGCCGTCCCATTGTTTCGGCGGGGTTTCGGGTATAGAAATCGATCGCGGTCGCCACCGGCACGGACTGTCCCGGGCGGGTGACGACGCCCTGCAACGGCGGAAACGGATTGAACGACGGCAGGACGATATTGTCCGAGCCGAGCGTGACCATCGCACCCGCTTGCTGAAGCGTCCGGAACAGGTACGACGTCGGATCCTCGGAAAAGAACCCTTCGTGCCAGAAATAGGGCGATATCTCGGCGACGGCCTGCAATTCGGCGAATCGCGGTATGTCGTCCGCGTGGACGTCGCCCACGTGCGCAATCTCGTGCCAGATTCCGCTGTCTCCGTTCGCTGCCCTGGCCGCCTCGATGGCATCGAGCCCGACCCGCAGGGATCCCTGGGCGGACGCATGCATCTTGACCTTGAGGCCGGCGTTGTCCCACTCGATGAGCTTGTCGGCCAGTACATCGCGCGGCACGAGCAGGTTGGTTTCATCGACGGTCCCGTCTTCGTTCAAGGGCACGTGCGTGAAGGCCGGCGGTATCGGAACGCCGTCCAGCAACACCTTGACCGCCTGCGCCGACACGCGACGGGTCTCGAACTGATCGCGATCGCGGATCATCGCCTCCTGTTCAAGCCTTGCTTCGCCTTCCGGATAGCTCCAGCCGAGATGGAGCAGCATGTACGGCATCGGCTGTCCCTGCCGGTCGGCGTCCGCAAGCCTGGTCAACAGGTCGCGCTCGAGGACCAACGCGTCCTGGATCGACGTGAGGCCGAAACTGAACAGTTCCTCGGCCATGTTCGCCCTGGCCTGCTCCAGCGCTGTTTCGGGATACTGGGGAACCAGCGCCCTGAGGGGCAGGAACGCCGACGGTTCGACGAGGACCCCGGTCAGTTCGCCCGTTTCCGGGTGTCTGAGATACTGCCCCCCTTCGGGCTCGGATGTGTTCTCGTCGATACCGCCCGCCTCGAGCGCCATGGCGTTGACCAGCCGCATGTGACCGCTCGTGTCCCGGATCATCACGGGAATGTCGGGAAAGATCTCGTTGAGGATTTCGTTGGTGACGGTCTCGGATTCATCCCAAAGCTGCAGGTTGTTGATGACGAGCCACGGGTGGCCTTCAACCCGTTGAGTCCTGCAGAACTCCAGCGTCTCCCGCATTTGAGCGGGCGTGAAGAACGGCGGAGAACAATCGAGCGAACTGTAGATGGCCATGGTGTGGAAGTGCGCATCGTGCAGTCCCGGCATGGCCATTGCGCCGGCCAGATCGTGGCGGACGGTCTCCGAGCCCGCCAGACTCAGTATCGCCGCGTCCACACCCGTGGCGAGAAACCTTCCGTCGCGGATCGCGACCGCTTCCACCCAGAATCGATCGTCGTCAACCGTATAGATCCTGCCGTTGTGGAAAACGGAATCGGCGTATCCGCCTTCGGGGGCGCTGTCCGCTTCGGGCGTGTCCGGCTGCGCGCAGCCGACCGCGAGCAAGGCGAAAGCAACAGCAGCCGATGGCCATGGGCTGCGGGTACTGATGCGTAGGGTCGGTCCCGTATTCATGTCGATCCTCTTATGTGGTATTCGATGCCCGCCTGCCCAGCTCCCCGTTCACCGCGGCGCCTGGAAAAGTAGAAGAATTGCCATGATCTGTCAAAAGACAGACAATCCCCACTGGAGCGATAAATGACAATGCAACTCGCCAGGGAAAATGTCGGTGAATCACTCGTTTAACGCGATTCTAATCGAACGGGACGACACGGCGAACAGCGTCGCAGTCAGGCGCTTGACGGAATCGGACCTCCCGGACCAGGAGGTGCTGGTGGATGTGCGGTATTCCAGCCTGAACTACAAGGACGGGCTGGCACTGTGCGGCAAAGGCATCGCCCGGCGGCTGCCGATGGTGGCGGGCATCGACCTCGCCGGCCGGGTCCTGGACGGCGGCGATTCGGGTTTCCGCGCAGGCGAGTGGGTGGTGGTCAACGGCTGGGGGCTGTCCGAATTGCACTGGGGCGGGTACAGCCAGCGGCAGCGGCTGCATCCGGACTGGCTGACCCGGATTCCGGAGGGGCTGACGCCGTTCGATTGCATGGCGATCGGCACGGCGGGCTTCACCGCCATGCTGTGTGTCATGGAACTCGAGGCGCATCGTCTTTCGCCGGGTGACGGGGAGGTGCTCGTGACCGGCGCGGCGGGCGGCGTCGGCTCGATTGCCGTGACCCTGCTGGCTCAACTCGGCTACGCCGTCGTGGCTTCGACGGGCAGACAGGAGACGCACGCCTATCTCGGGTCGTTGGGCGCGAGCGCGTGCATGGACCGCAGCGAGTTGTCCGCTCCGGGCAAGCCCTTTCAGAGGGAACGCTGGGTCGGCGCGGTCGACTGCGTCGGCGGCCCGACCCTGGCCAACGTGCTCGCGCAGATGCGCTACGGTGCGGCGGTCGCGGCCTGCGGTCTTGCGGGCGGGAGCGAACTGCCGGCCTCGGTGTTGCCGTTCATTCTTCGCGGCGTCCGGTTGCTCGGGATCGACTCGGTGATGGCGCCCCCGGAGACGCGGGAAATCGCGTGGCAGCGTCTGGCCTCGGACATTGATACCGGGAAACTCGGCCGAATCGCGCGGCTCGAGCCGATGTCGAGAGTGCTGGAACTGGCCCCGCAGATCGTCGAAGGCAGGATCTGCGGCCGGATCGTCATTGACGTGAACGCCTAGCGGTCCGAGTCAGGCGGCTTTCATGTCGAGCCGGACTCTCGAGAACGCTCCGTCAAGCGCCGCCACCAGCGTATCCGCGTTCTCTTTGGAGAACGTCAGCGGCGGCGAGAGGATGATCCTGGGCCCCACGGGCCGGACGATTACGCCGTTTCGTTGGCAGTCCGATGCCAGCACGTCCGAGTAGCCCGACGTGGGACCGACCGGTTCCCTGGTGCTCTTGTCTTCCACCAGGTCGAGCGCGACCATCAACCCCTTGCCGCGAACCTCGCCCAGGTGCGGGTAGCGGTCCGCCAGCGGCTGAAGCGCCTCGAGCAGGTAGTCGCCGACATCCGCGGCGTTTTTGACGAGGTTCTCCCGTTCGACGATCCCGATCGCCGCGAGCGCGGCCGCGCAGGCCAGCGGGTGGCCGGAGTACGTGTAGCCGTGCGCGATGAATCCGTCCGGCGGCGCCTGGTCGAAGGCCGCGGCGATGCGCGTGCTGACGGCGGTGGCGCCCAGGGGTACGTAGCCGGAAGTCAGGCCCTTGGCGAAACAGTGCACGTCCGGCTTCACGCCCCAGCCCCGGGCGCCGAACATGCAGCCGCTGCGCCCGAATCCGGTCACGACCTCGTCGGCGATCAGCAGCACATCGTGTCTGTCGCAGACTTCTCGCACCAGCGGCCAGTAGTTCGCTGGCGGCACGATCACGCCGCCCGCGCCCTGGATGGGCTCCGCGATGAAGGCGGCGACGTTTTCCGGGCCGAGCGAGCGAATCTCGCCATCCAGGATGTCGGCGCATATCCGTCCGAGATCCTCGGCGTTGCCGGTCCACGGATTCCGGTACGGAAAGGGGCTCGCGACCTGCGAACAGCCCGGAAGGAGCGGTTCGTAGTGTGCCTTGAAGGCCGGCATTCCACTCAGCGACGTCCCCCCGAAATGCACGCCGTGATACCCGTATTCGAGGGAGATGAACCGCGTTTTCGACGGCCGGCCGCTCATTCTCCAGAACTGCCGCGACAGCTTGAGCGCCGTTTCCACGGCATCGGATCCGCCGAGCGAGAAGAAGACCTTCCCCACGTCCTCGGGCTCAAGCAGCGACTTGATGCGCGAGGCGAGCCTTGATGACGGTTCGTTCGACAGTTCGCCAAACGTGCTGTAGTAGGCGAGCTTGCCGAGCTGGCGGTTGATCGCGTCGCGCATTTCCTCGCGCCCGTGCCCGACGTTCACACACCACAGCCCGCCCATCCCGTCCAGGTACGCCCTGCCGCTGTGGTCGTAGACATGAACGCCCTTGCCGCGCGTGAGAAACAGCGGCTCGGCCTGGTGCATGGCCGGAATGCTCATGGGATGCAGCACGTTGTCGTTGAGGCCTTTCAGTTCGAAGTAGTCAGCGGTCGCCATCGGCCCGAATCCCTTTCCGCGGTGCGTCCCCAGTTTGATTATCTGTCAACTAACAGATAACATCAACGCAACGCATACCGGCCCCGGAGAGGTTGACCTGACACGCCAGGAAGAGCCGTGCTGGCAAGCTTGAATTCAAAGTCGTCGCGAGCGCTGTTCCGCCTTTCGGTGCCCGCGTACTGCGGAACCGCGCACACCGGATCCAGCGAAGCCGCCAGTTGCCCCGACGCGTTCCGCCTGATTTGATTGCACCTCGTACATTGGAGCGGACCCGTCATGAAACTCAATCTGACCGATGAAGAACGAGCGCTCGGGATGGGCGAGACAATCTCGAGACGGGATTTCGTCGGTTCAACGCTCGCCGGTACCGGCATGGCTCTGCTCGCCGGCTGCTCGACGGTTGGAGAACCACCCACGGGCGCTGCACCGGAGGCTACGACATACGGCGCCCTGGGATCGGACTGGACCGGCCCCGGCGGCATCGGAGACTACGGCGCGTCCAACGGCGATACGGCCGAAGTCGTCAATGCGGCCCACGCGGTACGCGACGGGTACACGAACCGGATCCTGGCCAACGTCATCGACACGGGCGAAACCTACGACCTTGTCGTGGTCGGCGGCGGTTTCGCCGGATTGAGCTCCGCCTACACGCTGCAGAGAGAGTACGGCGAAAGCCGATCCTGCCTGCTTCTCGACACTCACGCGATTTTCGGCGGCGAGGCGAAGCAGAACGAGTTCATGGTCGACGGCCACCGCCTGCTTGCGCCGCAGGGATCGAACGGGTTCGTCTGGCCGCCGGGCCCGGCCGCGGAAGCCGGCTTGTTCCACGAATACTGGTCCGAGATCGGACTCCCGAGCCAGTTGTCGTGGAACGACGTCGCGGCGGGCACTGACAAGGCGCTTCGATTCCCCAGGGACAATTACACGGCCATGGGCGCCGAGGCAAGCAACGCCACGACGGGCTTTTTCTACGACACCGGCCAGGGCGGAACGTGGGTGATCGATCCCCACCAAAACGGCTTCGCCGAGGCGCCGATCTCCGCCCGGCTGCGAGCGGATCTGGGCGAACTGTACGGCACCGAGCCGCTCGACATCCTCCCGGAGGACTGGCCGGCATGGCTGGACGGCATGACGCTCAGGAGCTTGCTCCTCGACGAGATGCGGCTCGACCCGGGGGTCCTCGACTATGTCAACGGTACGATTTCCACGTCGGGCGGGGGGCTGAGCGCGAGCGTGGTCTCCGCCTACGCCTGCGCGCAGTACTACGCGCCGCCGGCCGGCCGTATCTGGAGCACGGTTGCGGCGCGGGCGGGCGAGCCCGAAAGCAGCGGCGAGGCGTTCACGCTGGTCAGCTTTCCCGGAGGCAACACGGGCATCGCGCGCGCCTTCGTCAAGAAGATGATCCCGCAGGCCATCCGGGGCGGTACCGATCTCAATGACATCCTGTCGGCGCCGCTCAACTGGGACTCGCTCGACCGGGAAGGCGAGGCGCTCAGGCTGCGGATGCGCTCCATGGTGGTCGCCGTCGAGCATGACGGTCCGGCCGACACGGCGGAGTTCGTCAACGTCGTCTACATGAACACCTCGACTGGCCAGGCCTATCGCGTCCGGGCTCGATCGGTCATGATGGGCAGCGGCGGCTGGGTCAACAAGCACATCGTACGCGACCTGCCCAGACGCATGCTCGATGCGTACGCCGAGTTCCATCATGCGCCGATCCTGACCGTCAACGTGGCCGTCAGGAACTGGCGTTTCATGGAGAGGCTGGGCATATCCGGCGCGCAGTGGTTCAACGGATTCGGCTGGTTCACGAATCTCAGGGCGCCGCTGAACCTGGGTGAGGACACCGCGCCCCTGAATCCCGATCGCCCGGCCGTGCTCACGTTCTATGTCCCGTTCCTGTACCCTGAACTCGAACTGGCCGCGCAGTCGATCGTCTCCAGAACCGAGCTGCTCAATACGCCGTACCGGCAGTTCGAACTCCGGATCCGGCAGCAGATGACCACGCTGTTCGGGGCACACGGCTTCGATGCCGGGAGGGACATCGCGGCGATCGTCACGAACCGCTGGGGACACGCCTATATCGTGCCGCAGCCGGGGTATTACTTCGGCAGGAACGGAAATCCCGCGCCGCGGGAAATCGTCCGCGAAGGCTTCGGACGCGTGACCTTCGGGCACTCGGAGCTGACGGGCGAACAGCTCTGGAACACCGCGGTGGCGGAGGGCCAGCGCGCCACGGTTAAACTGATGGCCATGATCTGAGAATGACCGGGAGAACGACGATGAATACAAGATCGCTATGGTGTATCGCGCTGCTGGCATGCGCCGCATCCGCGAACGCGGACGAAAGCGCCGACCGGGCTGCTATCGAGGCGCTGCTGAACGACAATTACCTCCGGGGAATCTATACGGTTCAGGACCCGGATCTCGTGCGGCCCGGATTTCACCCGGAGTTTCGGTTGACGGTCGTGGATGGCGGCCAGGTCGTCTACGTGCCGCTCGAAGGGTGGATCGATTACGAGGGGCTGAATTTGGCTGACAGCGAAAAAACCGCCGAGCAGCAGGCGAAACGCAGCGCATCGCTATCGATCGAATCGATCGACATCGTGGCCGACGTCGCGAACGTCAAGGCCGAAGTCCGCATCGGAGGCGAACTCGCCTACACCAACTTCTACGGTCTGGCAAAAACCGACGAGGAATGGAGGATTGTCACCAAACACTTCGCCCAGCACTGAAGCCGCTGAGGTCACCTGCGGGACAACCATGGGCAGGACACACCGCATAAGCTCTGGCGGACAGCCCGCCGGCCCAGCGGTTCGCAGGACTCATCGGCCGAAAGGCTGACCGGATATCTGTGTGGGTGGATCGTCCGTTTCGATCGAGCTGCTCTTGAACGTTATCGCGATCCATTCCAGTGTCCGAGTGCCCGTGTTGCCTGATTCATGTTGCTCGGAAAGTTCGATCGGTCCCGGACGCCAGAACACCGACAGGCTCTCGTCGCGTAGTTCTTCAACGTTGGCAAAAACGGTTTCCGTATCGCCGAATCGGGACGTCAATTCGTCCGACGATTGCAGAACGATGACCAACTGATACTCCGGATGCGAGTGAATTCCCTCCCATTCGCCCGGCTCCAGCCTGAAACGCTGGACGATCACTCGCTCGTCGTCAAGCAGCACTTCGCCCTCGATGTTGGGGTAGGTCTGCTGAGCGAGAGACGTCGAGCAAACGAGGAAGAGACAAATCGTCAAGGGCGTCTTTACTATCCGTATCATCGGCGCATGCTCCATAACTGTTGAAATCTCGATTCCACCTGAATCTATCAGTCAATTGACAGATAGTAAAGCGGCTGCCGCCGGGGCACCGCGCTCACGCCGATGAGCCAGCTTCGCCGGCCTCACCGCCCTGGTGTACCGGGGCCAGTCCGCTCACCGACGGCAGGACAGACATCTTTACCACCCGGTTCGCCCGCCCATTTCCGACAACAATGTCGAACCGCTTGTTCAGACAAAGACCTCCGGATTTCGCTCCAAACGAATGTGATCGAGTGTGCGGCAAGACCAACCTTGGAACTTTGGTCTAGAATCATTGCGCCCTGGCGCAGTTGCGGGGTTGTCGAAAGTGAATGTGAATCGATCCAGAAGTGCAAATGACTCCTATCCGAGGATATGGGCGCACACAAAGGAGATCAAATGAATAGTTTCAAGACACTGGCAGTGGCTGGGTTGTGTGTATCGTTATCACTCGGCGCTGCGGCTCAGAGCGTCGTGCAGCCGACGGAGCGGCTGCTGAACAGAGCGGACATCGAGGCCGCCAACCCATTCGAGGGAATCTACAGCAAGCGTGTGTTCGCGGACACCTTCTACATGACGATGGTGACGGCAGAGGCTGGAAGCGCTTCAGGGGAACACAACCATCCCGACGAACAGGCGATGCTGTTTCATACCGGCAGGGTGAGAGCGCTCGTGGGCGAAAACGAATACGAGGTCGGACCGGACGACGTACTGATTATCCCTGCCTACGTGGTACATCAAATGGTAGCTATCGAGAACGCGACCTGGACCGAGATCCACGGCCCCGGTTTCCACTACAGACGAGTCGGCGAGAACCAATGAAGAACTACGGGGCTTGTGTCGCCTGCCAGACGGCTGCCCACCCCTGACCGGCACGGTGGCCCGCTACCGCCTGTAGTCAGCCGGGCATCGGCAAGAGGAGAAGTTACGCCAACCGAGCCCATGCGAATAGGTGGCGTTTCATCGGTCGAAACAGGTCAGGGCATTTTCTTGATCGATATGTACTCGTTGAGATTCATTCCCAGATTCACCGTCGGGGCGAGATTCGGGATACCGGCCATGCGACACAGGCGATGCATTGCTACTCCACTGGAAATTATTTCGGCCGCGTGCCGAACACCGAACAGACAAATGGCGACGGTAACGCCCGAGTCCGATTTCATTGCGCTGAAGTACGTATCGCGAAGTCGATCCGCGAGTTGTGCGGCAGTCATCATCCCCTCCTGAACCAGGTCAGCGGAGTCAATGCCGTTTCTGCGCGGCGCCATGACGCGAACAGAACGGGCCAGGCATCGTTGCGGACCTCGGTCCGGACACGTCGCGCGTGACGGTCAATTCGATGCCGCACCCCCAAGACCTGTCTAACGCGTCGAACTTTGGGCCACTTGCGAGTCCAGGCGTCGACGCCCCGCCGATCCAACCGAACACGCCGATCCGGAACCGGGACGGAGATGTCGTCTCGGTGGTGGTGACGCTGCAGGACCTGGAGCCGCTTGAAGAGCTTGAGCGGTTGCGGGCGGAGTTTCTGGGGATGGTCAGCCATGAACTCCGGGTGCCCTTGACTTCCATCAAGGGCTCGACTGCCGCCGTTCTGGGCGCCGCTCCTGCGCTTCCGCGGGCCGAGATGCTGCAGTTTTTCCGGATCGTTGACGCTCAGGCCGATCACATGCAGAGGTTGGTCGGCGACCTGCTCGATGCCGGGCGGATCGAGGCGGGCATGCTCTCCGTGGATCCCGAGTCGTCGGAAGTTCCGGAGCTGGTGGACGCCGCGAGGCGTACGTTCGTGTCGGGCGGTGCGCGGCATGGCGTGGCTATCGATCTGCCGGACGACCTTCCGGCGGTGATGGCTGATCGGGAACGCATCGGGCAGGTGCTCAACAACCTGCTGTCCAATGCAGCAAGGCATTCGCCGGAGTCTTCGACCATCCGCATCGAGGCGGCAAACGACAGCGGACAGGTGGCGGTGTCCGTTTGTGACAACGGCCGCGGTGTACCGCCCGAGATGCTCGGTCAGCTATTTCGCAAGCACGTGGCGCTCAGCGCCCGGGACACTGCCGGAGGCACGGGCTCGAGTGGGCTGGGATTGGCGATCTGCAAGGGGCTGGTTGAGGCGCACGGCGGGCGCATTCGCGCCGAAAGCGCAGGACTCGGCAAGGGAACGCGGTTCACGTTCACGCTGCCCGTGGCTGCGGAGTCGTTCGCCCGGCAGAAACCCGCGCGAACGGGCGCGCGGGCGCAGACGGGAGCGAAGAGGCCGCCGGTCCTGGTGGTGGACGACGATCCCCAGACGCTGCGGTTGGTGCGTCAGGCGCTGACAGGGGTGGGATACCCCGTGGTTGATACAGGCGACCCGGACGAGGTGGCGGAACTGATTCGCGCCGAGAAGCCGCAACTCGTTCTGCTCGACCTGGTGTTACCCGGGAACGACGGGATCGAGATGATGTCGCACGTGGACGAACTTGCCGAACTGCCCGTGATCTTCATTTCCGCGTACGGCCGCGACGAGACCATCGCGCGGGCGTTCGAGTGCGGTGCGCAAGACTATATCGTCAAGCCGTTCTCGCCCACGGAACTCGTCGCGCGCGTCGGCGCAGCGCTTCGCAGCCGGGCGGGCTCCGGGGCATTCACGCACGGGGAGCTCGCGATTGACTACGAGTTGCGCCGAGTGACCGTGGGCGAACGCGTCGTGCCGCTCACGGCCACCGAGTACGAGTTATTGCGGGTACTCTCGGTCAGCGCCGGACGGGTGGTGACCGCCCAATCGCTGCTTCGCAAGGTGTGGAGCGCGCGCGACTCGGCGGACACCGATCCGGTGCGCGCATTCGTCAAGAAGCTGCGCGACAAGCTTGGCGACAGCGTCTCCGATCCACGCTGGATCTTCAACGTGCGAGGCGTCGGTTACCGAATGTCGAAGCCCGGAGAGGAGGGCTTGAATCGCTAGCTGGACGGCTGCCCATCCCTGATCGGCACGGTGAACTGCTACCGCTTGTAGTCAGCCGGGCACTGGCAATCGGTATGGCCGTTCGTTTGCACGAGTGCTGCCAGCCGGTCGCAAACGATACGCACGCCCTCCCGAATCTCGGCAGCATTGTCGGGCGGCGGCTGGCGGTTCAGGCGGCATTGCAATGTCTCGGCCTGGTGAGAGTGTGCGACGACCGAGCCGAAGCCGACATCCGGTAATCGGCACCAGGACACACGAAACGACTCTCGATCGTAGTAGGCAGTCTCTCCCTCGTAGAAGCTCGGAAACTCGCATGGGCCGTTGCCGATTTGCGCGGCGGATCGCACGCCGCGCTCGTAATGTCTGGCGGCGATGATGCGACCGGTCGAGTCACGTACGATCATCGTGCCGTGCTCCCTGCCGTCGACGAACGGCGTCTCCCACGTGTTGCCGCTGGCAAAGCGGGTAATCTGAACGCCGTGAATGACGCCGTTGACGTAAGGCGTCTCGATCACGGTTCCGTTCTTGCGTTGCTCGACTTGCGTCCCGTCAATGGAATCCTGAGCCGGCGCCGTGCCGACCAGGGCGAGCAGGGAAATCCACAGCACATTGCGCATGCTCCCGCCCTCCTTTATTCAGATCGAAAGGCCTGAAAGTCTAACTCAATTACGCCGTTATGCCGGAATCATTCCAAATTACATGAACCAACGGGTTGGATTTCGATGAGGCTGAGTTACTGCAAGGAACCCGCAAATTCAAGGACGTGGCCGTTTGTTACACCAGTGCAAAGCAGGTCGGGAATGCAGATGTGAAACGTTGGCTGCAATGTCGAGCACTGACTTCACGGCAATTCGAGCCGCGTGTTCGGTCCTGTTTGTGATGTATACATCACAGCACTTCTGATGTACGGTTGACGCTCCAACTGACAGGCACGGGAGCCTAGGGTGCACCGCACGCAGATTTCGCTCAAGCAGGAACAGTATCGGCTGTTGCAGGCCGAGGCGCGGAGGAAGGGAATCAGTCTTGCGGCCCTGATCCGACGTCTGGTCGACGACCATTTCCGGGGCGCCGGCAGTACTGCACAGGATCCGCTGGACGCGCTTGCCGGCATCGGGTCGGGCACCGGGGAACCTGTCGGCCGGGAGCATAACCGACATCTCTACGGAGCGCGGGATTGAACCGGATTCTGGTCGATACGGGGGCCTGGTACGCGCTCGCCGATCGCCGGGACCCAGACCACGGCCCGGTCCTCGAAGCCTTTCAGGATCATCGCGAGTACTTGCTGACCAGCAACTACATCCTGGACGAGACGGTGACCCTGACCCGTTTTCGACTCGGCTGGAACGTGGCGCATCGATTCGGAGAGGAACTGCGAGCCGGGGCGCTTGCCGCCGTCCAGCGAATATCGCCGCGCGACGAGGAGGCAGCCTGGGCAATCTTCTCGAAATATGCCGACCAATCGTTCAGCTTTACCGATTGCACCAGCTTCGCGCTCTGCGAGCGGCTGAAAATACGCTCCTGCCTGGCCATCGACAACGACTTTCGGGCGTACGGCCTGCACTGTGTTCCCTGACCGATCTCCACGACATTCCGCCTGCCGATGCCAATCTCCCCACGCCTGCAACTTGAGCCAACTCGGCCTCCGGAGGATTCAACGCACTCGACGGTACGCATCGTCCCTTATACATCATGGGTGCGCAGCACAATGCTCGACGGCACGGTTGAATGTATACTCGTTGGCATGAATGAGCGTGGCGATACAGTGCCGGCACCACCTGAAATACCCGGATTCCCGAAGGACTGGCGCGATCAGATCAAGGCCGTACTTGCGGCTCAACTCGACTCCGGCGGAACTCTCTACGGCGTCAGATCGGACGGCGCCTATATCGCCCGCACCAGCGAAGGGGATCGCGTCATCTCCCTGCCCGACCGCGATTGCCTCTGACTCGCTTGCCCTGAACGAGCGGCTATGCGACTCTCCACGTGATCGCCGGTCCGAACGGATGCGGCAAGTCCACCCTGACACGCATCAGCGGTTTCAGCACCCTGGATATGATCGATCCGGATGAGATTTTGCGCCACTCGCCGTCCCTCGGTCCGATAGTCGCGGCGCGCGAGGCCCTGAGGCGGCGTCGCCGCGCGCTCGACCGTATCCGCGAACGAGCGCAAATTCAGCTTGAGGCCGTGGCTGCACGACCGGCCTCGCCGGGGGGCAAAAACGCCTCGGCGTTCGCGACGATCAGGAACTTCGCGCAATGACGGAGATTTCGCGCTCTCAAGAGATGACCCTGAGCGGTTGGCAAGGCGGGACGGCTGGGTTCCGGGTTCGTTCAGAGTCAAGAGCCCGCGTGCTGGAACGCATTAAGAAGTCGCTGCGGCAGGTGGTGGTAGAACTGCCGGGACATGGGACGCGGCCGCGCTGCCGGATCACGGCCACCTTCTGGACGACCTGCCCCGAGTTGAGATCGGCTGAGATCGGCCGCTGGATGGAGAGCCAGGGAGACAAGCCTTGGCCGCTTGGCAAGCCACCTCGGTATCGAGCCGTAGTGGTTGCGATGGACGGAGGCAGCGCCAGGATTCGTGTCCTCGGGCAGACGTCCCGGTAAGTGTCCGCATGGACAGCAACGTCCATGTTCGGTCCGTTGGCGTCGGGGGGAATTCTACGTACAGCCTGATCGCACTTCGCGTTGTCAAGAACTCGGAACGGCGGGGCTCATGGTCAGTCGATGGGACCGATCGGGAGTCGGCCGCAGGCTTGGGCTTTGAATTCTTGGTGAGCCAACACTCAAGAATGCGCTTTCGTCTACGTTTGCATTGGGTTGTTTAACAGCCTGCTAGGTTCGAAGCGCCAGTGGATCATCTACTCCAATCCAGCAGCTTGTCCACTGCGACATTGCTCACCATGCCGCCACCTTCGACGAACACTTTTGGTCACCCCCGCCGAAGGACCTGAGGTTCTCCGGTGCCGGTACTGGGCGCGGGTGGACGCGACGGTGGAGTGCTTCGAGCAGTGGCTTCTCGTGCCGGCCTGGTTGCGCCGGATGCGTGTCGCGGTGTACCGCAAGCGCGTCCATCACCTGACCCCGAAGAACTATCAGCTTGACCTGTTCGATCCCGACGACGGTTACTTCGAGTACTCGGCTATCGTCTCCAACAAGGAGGTGACCGGGACAAGCCTATGGTTCTTCATGTGCGGCCGCGGCACCCACGAGAAGGTCTATGGGGAGCTCAAGGGCGGCTTCGCGTTCGACTGCGTCCCGACGTTGCGCTTTGAAGCCAACAGCGCGTGGTAGGTGTTCAGCGTCATCGCGTTCAATCTGATGCGAGCGTCGCAGACCGGCACCGCCGAGCGACGGTCCATGACTCGAAAACGACGCACGATCCGGCCGTTTCAAACCATCCAGACATTGCGCGATCGACTTATCAATCGCGCTGGCTTGCTGATCAGGCCGAATGGCCGTCAAATACTTGATGTCGGCAACAATCCGACCGTTCGGGAGCGATTCCAGATCATCGAGAGCGCCCTCGCGGCCTGAGATTTTCGCAACATTGAGGTTAACACAGAAGCGATTGTCGCTAATCAGTGGTTATCCAAGATAAGGGCATTCCAGTCGTCGACCGGTCCATGGTGTAGGGCACGTAAGATGCCGCGGCGGCAAACCGCCAGGGCAGTATCGAGAAGTGCGGTATTGTCCGAACTGTGCTTGACATCACCTCTGTGCACGGCTCTTGAACCCAAGTCGTACGCTCGACGCAGCGTTTCATAAACCAGAAGCCTGTCCGGACCGTTTCGGCCGATCATCCACGCACCACAAACGGTGAGGCGAAACTTAAGTTCCTGATCGGGTTGTTGGGGGAGGAACAGCGACTCGAGCGCGATTCGCAAATCTATAACACGGTCGGTGATCGTCCTGCCCGTATTCATGGCCGCAACCCACCGAGAGACCGCTACGCGCGTCGGTGGCTTGGCGTCGTGCAACGCGTGCATGAGGCTCGCGACCCGGGTGTTTGATACTTCGAGCGTAGCATCGTCGGGAACGCGCAGCGTGCACTCTCCTGTCTCAAAATTGGTAGTTTTCGTGCCTTCACCCACTGTGAGATGACCGAGTGTGCCGTAGGTCGATAGGCCTTTTACGAGCGCTGCTAGGTCGTCAAAGGCAGCGTAGAAGAGTCCGCGGTCAATATGGATGCTGCACTCGAGTGCGAGAGCTTCTCGGATCAAGTCGAAGGTAATTCGGGATGGCAGTGAAGCCTTGACGGAACCCGGCGGATTCTCGTCGTCAGTGGGGCGAAACAGCGCCGGCCTTGCGACAGTGTCCACCGACACGAGTGTCTGGCCGAGGTATGAGGACGGAGGAACCGTGTTCAGCGCCCGCATTTCGCCTGGCAACTGGACGGTGGACAGCGGTAGGGGCGCGATGTTCACGCCAGACACGGGCGCCAAGGCTCGAGCGACCTTGATCGGGACCACGTTGCAGGTGCGGTAGGTCAGGGGTTCTCCGCGAGCCCAGCCGGCAACGACGCTTGCCATGCGGTCGGGACCGAGTACGGCGGCACCGCGGATTAGGGCGTCGGCGAATGACTTGATCGAGGAAGACTCGGCATGACTGGAATGGCCTTCAGCCTCGAACCTGCTTGCGCTCCACCCGTCGCCTCCTATGGGAAGGGCGTGTCCGATATTGTCGGTTGAGCTGTCGATGTAGTCGCCAAGTACGTCCTTCAGCACCCCATGAAGCGTTGACCTTGCCCTGTCGGGCATGCGGACCAAGGCGGACCGCAGTTGCCGAAGCGGTTCCCCGCCTGATGCTGGAGCGCGCTGCAGTTTGAGAATGGTCTCCGCATCCAGCACTTCCTCCGGTCGACCGGCGTAGCTTGTTGTACTGCCGCCAGGGAATCGCAGTTCAACGAAGCCGGTATCGAACGTGACTTCGGTCAATGCCTGGTGAAGGGCTGGCTGCAGGGTGTCGCTGTTCGATGGCAAGGTCTGTGGACTCGGATGGAGTCAGTCAGTGGAGAAGTGGGGACGCAGGCCATGTTGTTCAAGAGGTTGGTCGATCCGATCGGCGTGCTGCAGGTGAGCTTTGTCTCGGCGTAGAGGTTCTTTCTCACCTCGCGGTCGTTGATTTGGCCTAACAAGGTTGCCAGTGCGACCGATGTAGAGCCGGTTTCAAGCCACGTCGTCCGCTCCCGTGGGGCGGATAGCCCTACATAGTTGGCGTGCGGTTTCCGGAGGTTTCGTGTAGAGACCTGCGCCGAAGCGGAACGGCCAATTGTCGCTTGAAGGGGAGATTAACCTTGGTGGTACCCGTCGTCGTGGTGCCTACCGGGTCAGATTATTCGGATGGGAACGGACATAACAACGATGATTGAGCGGCCGGAAGAGGATGCTGCTATTCGGTGCATTCCAGCTCTTCGACCACCTGCTGCTTCTGATCGCCCAGGAGACGCTGCCTGTAGTCCCTGATGGCTAACTCGCGCTTGATGGCAGCCATCTCGATTGCCGTGTCTCGAATGAGCCGCAAGCCAGCCGGCAGCTCACGCCTTTCGAGAGTCCCCTCAACGTGAATGCGAGCCCTGGTGTCACTGGAACGAGTGCGGGTTTCGTCTCGGCACAGTTCTCCAGCGATTCCGGCTCCTATCCCCAGCAAGCCTGCTTTCATACCTGCCCCTGCTTTCCCGCCGTGCCGCTCCTGTGTCGTCTGAGCGACGTTGCTGCGGACAGCGAAGTCGAACGCAAAGCGCAATGTCTCCGCTACTACCCTGTCGTCGGGCATTGTGGCGATGGCCGGGACGGACAGTTCGCCCAAGCGAATATCAGGGGCTTCCGCCAACGCCCTCACTCGTGCGATTTCGTCCACATGGTGTTCATTCGCTGCTGCGACGATCTCGGAAATGACCCCCGCGAGCGTACTTGCCATCGTGCTGCACCTGTGTCAGGTTCGATACGCAGATCGTACCACGGAGAAGTGGCAGGTTATCGCCTTCCAGCAACGTGGTGGGACACACAACAGATGCACCGGCAGCGTTGCGGCTTGGGAACGCACCTCGTTACCCTTGCCCGACCGGCCGGATCTCATGGCGGATCACCGTGGGCGCGTTGTTAAACGCAATCATCATCGTTCCTTGAAAGTTTGCCCAGTTCGGCGTTTCGGTCTCGCTCTGGTCGGAGTCGCATGCCACGCCTAGCTTCATGCTGTAAATGTCGCCCTTCGGGCGGGTCACCGACTCGTGTTCGAGCAGAGTATCGTAGAGGTATAGCGCGGATTCGATGACCACAAGGTGCGCGTACCGGATGCCGCAAAACGTCAGCGCATTCAGTATGTGCGGCGCCGGGTTACGCGCCGCTCTCCCCGGCGCCTCGTCACCGACCGTCGCGAGCCGGCTGGTGCTCACCGAATGGGCGGCCTCGAAGTTCACCACCGTCTGGATCAGTTCCTTGAGCGATATGCCCCGGTCGTCGAACCGCACGACTTGCTGACCGAGCCATGCGTCGCAATTCATAGAGGGCTCTCGGTCGAGACTGAACAGCATCTCCGGCGCCACCTGCCACGGCGCCTGCTCTGTCGGCACACCCGTCCATCCGACGGCGCCTGGAAGCGGCCACTCGATGGCCAGCTCCAGCGTCTGCGCTCCCATGGGGACAATCCAGGTCCGCTCCGGCTCTCGGGTGTCGTCATTCAACTTTGTGATGCGCATCTCGCCTCGCTGGATGCCCCCGAACTCGATCCGGATTGGCCTTCGCAACGCCCGAGGAATCTTCACGAGGCGGTGGAATCGCAACCCGAGTCCGTCCAGCACGCCATCGTCGAGCAGACGCGTCTCCTTTCGACCGAAGTCGCCAAGCACCGTCTTTCGTAGGAACATCGAGCAAGCTCTTGCCAGCGTCGCGACCCCCGTCGTCCACGCCTCGCCTTCGACGCTACCGTCCTCGCCGAACTGCATCGCCATCCCGCTGACGGCCAACAGCATGTCCTGGAGCGCCTCCGTCAGGCGTCCGCGCTTGTCCGCCGAGTATCCCCCGACAATGCTCCCTTTCGCGGGAAAGAACTGAGGCCCTTCGTCGTCGCTCACCGTCTGTTTCCTCGACGATCACCGGGTTCAGCTTCCTGACCGCGACGGACTATGATTTTCGCCACGGCGAAGAAAGCATGGCGCCCGTCGTTTGCCCACCACGGACAATCCGGTACAGCGTGGATGATGGGGCCTACGGCCAGCCATCTGCCCAGATTGGGTCCGAACGCGAAGCCGTGGACTTCGTGGCCGGTGGTCCACGCAGGACGCTTTGGGTCCAGCCAGCACCGAAGGGAGCAAGGCCACTTTCTCGGGTCAGCGCTCACGGCACGATCATAGCTCGGAGCGACCACGGCATCATCCTTTCACACGTTCATGGCGCTGAGAGCTTTCCTGTGCACGGTCTGGCTCCCGACACGACAAAGTGCATTGCAGTCTGACTGTACCCCCCCCCTCAGTTCCAACGCTCCGGGTACTAATCAACATTCGTCCTCCCGCCTATATGCGCCTAAAGTATGCGCGGCAGTGGCCATATTAGCGACCGTGCTTCATTGCTATAGCACACGCGTCCTCGGTGTTGGCCGGTGTCTATTTCTCCAGCTATTCCGGTTCCGTCTGTCGCACAGACGCGACGGAGGGTAAGCTGAGCGTACCCGCGACCGCATCCGTGTTTGCGGCAGTGCTTTCCGCTCGCGCGCTGTTCGGTTGGCGATCCGAACGCATGTGCCGATTAGCTTAGTGCAGCGGAGTCGCCGCTGAGCGAGCCGCAAGTCACGAGGTCAAAAGGTAGGCCATATGCTGATCGGGCGTCCCGACGACATGTTGAATGAGCATATTGAGGCGACGCCGGATTGGTACAATGGCCGCTTATTCGTAAACGCGTGAGAATAAAGCAAATCGACGGCATGGAAACCGTAGAAATTACAGTCACCTATAACGGCGAGCCCAACGAGTTTGGCCAAATGGTCGAGGCAGACGGTTCGCCGATATTGAACCCACGAAAGGTCAAGTACCAAGCCGCTGGGAGTCCGCGTGCAATCGTACATTTGTGTTCGGAACGGCTACGAGCAGAAGGATTGACCGAGCCTGTTGATGGAGGCGTAGTTCCGTGGGATGTGTCGATCACGATCGTTCATCGAGATTCACGTGTTTCGTTTATCGCGGCGGGCAGAATCATCCATGTCTCGAGGTCGATTAAGTACGAACAAGTGATAAACATCATTCAAGCAACTGTCGCAACGCTAGGGACTCCTGTTCCGTGACCGTCGCAGCCCACCCGTATCGGATGAATCCGAAGCACTTGGACCGCTATGAGAGCGAACTCGCTCGTCGTCGCAACATCCGCGACAAGCACACGAACGAGCAATTGCGCTTGCCGGTCGATGGGATGACGTTCGAGCCGCTCAAATACGCCGATCTGATCCCCAGCAACGGCCTCGACAACGGGGCGTCATCCTCGTGAGTGCGCCTAACTTCGCCAGCGAGAGCATCTGGACAGGCGATAACCTGGCCGTCCTGCGTGGGATCAACAGCGGTTGTGTCGACCTGATATACCTCGACCCTCCGTTCAACTCGAATCGTCTCTACGAAGCTCCTATCGGGAGCAAGGCGGCGGGCGCGTCGTTCAAAGATGCGTGGACGCTGGACGACGTGGATGTATACGAACATGGCGAATTGGCTGACCGCAACCCGGCGGCGTATTCGGTCATTGAGGCAGCCCGCCAGTCCCATGGAAAAGGAATGCAGTCCTATCTGATATTCATGGCCGTGCGGCTGCTGGAAATGCAGCGGATACTCAAGTCGACCGGGAGTATCTATCTGCATTGCGACACGACCGCCGGGCATTACCTCAAGCTCTTGATGGACAGCGTTTTCGGAGCGGCAAACTTCAAAACCTCCATCGCGTGGAAACGGTCGGTTGCCCACAGCGACACGAAACAGGGCCGTAAACAGCATGGGCGGATACAGGACACGCTGCTGTTCTACGTGGCCGGAGCCCGGTGGACGTGGAATCCCGTGTACGTGGACTATGATCCCGAATACGTCGACGGGTTTTATCGGCACACTGAGACAGAAACCGGGCGGCGATACCGGAAAGGAGACCTCACCGCCGCAAAACCGGGCGGCGACACACTCTACGACTGGCGCGTGAAACGGCGCAAGGACGGCGATTGGGTGGCGGATCTGGAAGATGAGTGGATGGCGCCAAGGGATGAATGGGAATATCTCGGAGTCGGCCCCTACAGAAACCGCTATTGGGCGTATTCGAAAACCAAAATGCGAGAATTCGCCCACCAAGGGCGACTCGTGTATGCGTCAACCGGGATGCCAAACTACAAGCGTTATCTCGACGAGATGCCGGGCGTCCCGCTCCAGGACCTATGGACGGACATACCGGTAGCGCTCGGCAAGGAGCGCACCGGCTACCCGACCCAAAAGCCGCTCGCTTTGTTAGATCGCATCATCCGCGCCAGTAGCAATGAGGGCGACATGGTGCTCGATCCGTTTTGCGGATGCGCTACAACGCTGGTAGCGGCTGATCGGTTGCGGCGCAAGTGGGCGGGCATCGACCTGTCGGCGCTGGCGGTCAAGCTAGTTGACGACCGCATAGCGGAAGATCGCGGCTTGTGGGGCGGCGCTACGGCGCTCACGCAGCCGCCCAAGCGAACAGACCTTGGTACGCTACCGAACTATCGGACGCACCGCCATCGACTGTATGGCGAGCAGGAGGGCGTGTGCGTGGGTTGCGAGACTCACTTTCCCTTCCGCGTCATGGAAGTCGACCATATTCTGCCGCGTTCCAGGGGCGGCACGGATCATCCCGACAATCTCCAGCTACTATGCTCGGGCTGCAATCGCTCGAAAGCCGGACGAACAATGGCCGAATGGAGGGCTGCACAATGACCGAGCCGATGCCCTGCAACGGTCCAAGCGAATGATTCGCCTGTTGCTCTCACTCCACCGACGCGCTGTAGCGCACAATTCGCGGTGTGCAGGCCGACGGTGGTAGTTTCGGGGGTGGTGACCATGGCCCGTCCCGCTTCAGCTTCCTCGTGATCCGCGCTGAAGGTGTGCGGCCAACGACACCGCTTACGAAATCGTTCGGCCCAATTCCTTCTTCGATACGCCCAGTGCGAGCAACGATTTCACCAGCAAATCCATTGATACGGTGGGATCACCAGCTTCCATCTTCGCTACTCTCGATTGGCTGGAATCAATCGCTTTGGCGAGTTGAGCTTGAGTGATGTTCTTTCCAACCCGTCGCTTCTTGAGCTTCTCACTTAGAGCAAGCTTCATTTCAATATACGCGGATTCCTCGGCGGAGAGATCCAGAAACTCGGCTACTGTCCCGACTTTCCACCCCTTCCTTATCAAGTTTGCCTTCTTGACCTTATCCATTGTCGTACTCTCGTAGTCTTGTCTTGCAAGTTTCAATTATGGTCCTTGGCGTCTTGCCCGTTTTCTTGGAAAACACTTCAGCGATGACTATGGCGTCCGCATCGATCCGGCAAATGATGCGCCAGCTCACGTTCTCATCAGAAATACGCAATTCATGACATCTCTTTCCGATCGATGGCATTGGCCGAGAATGAGGCATCCCGATCCTTTCGCCACGTTGCAACCGCCTTAGCAAGAATCCCGTCTCGATCCTTGCCCCCTCGGAGAACGGAGGCGTCTTGACCTCACCATGCATCCATACAAGCGGCTTGTTCTTGCGACTCATTGCGGTTACGAAGATATGTCACATCTGACATATTCTAGATGCCGATACTTGCTTGTCAAGCCTCTCGACCTGCACCGTTACTCGCCCCGTCGAAAGCCGCTTAGTTGCGTCATCGGAGTTCCCCGATGAGCCAGATCGACACCATCTTTTTCGACCTCGACGGCACGCTGACTGATCCGAAGGTCGGTATCACGCGCTGCATCCAACATGCCCTGGCGGCGCTTGGTGTGACTCCGCCGGACGCGGACGAGCTGACCTGGTGCATCGGCCCGCCGTTACTGGAGAGCTTCAAGTCGATGCTGGGTGACGATGCGTCGGCCGCCGTCGCATTGCAGCACTATCGGGAACGGTTCTCCGATGTCGGCATGTACGAGAACCGACTCTACGACGGCATACCGGAGGCGTTGCGACTGCTATCCGGCAGGGGCGTTTCGCTCTTCGTCGCCACCAGCAAGCCCCAAGTCTACGCGGAGCGTATCGTGGAACACTTCGGTCTGGATACATGGTTCGAAGCTGTTTTCGGTCCGACGCTGCGAGGCGACCATGCGCGAAAGACCGATCTGCTGCGATGGGCGCTGCGGCAGACAGCGTGCAAGGCGGGTACGGCGGTCATGGTTGGGGATCGAGGCCACGATATGGTCGGCGCGAGAGACAACGGAATGCGAGCGGCGGGCGTTCTCTACGGCTACGGATCGCGCGAGGAACTGCTGGCCGCCGGGGCTCAGGTTTTGGTCGGCAGCCCGGACGCACTTGGCCGCATCCTTGATGGAGACCGTCGCGCGAGGCGCTCCTGAGCGTTTGGCGACGGCGATCCTGTAAGAAATCCTGTGACCTCCCCATGGACACATCGTGCCGTTCGACAACGCACCATTCTCGGTTCGCATCGCTCACTCTTCGTGTAGCGGCGCTCGCGGCATTCGCCTTATAGTCACGGACCACACCAAAAGCCATTCCACGTATCGCGAGTCACCGCCATGAACATACCCGTCAAATACGGCATCGTGCTCGGCGTCATCGTTGCCGCCATGGGTTTCGCCCTTGCGACGCTGGGTCTTCATACCAACGAAGTGACGCCCACCGGGTTCGTCATTGCCGCGATCATCATCAACGTGGTGATCGTGGTCCTCGCAGTTCGCCGCACGGCGCGAAGTTCGTACTGGCTCCAACAGCTCGGGAACGGGCTCGTGCTGGGCCTGGTCGGCGCGGTGATCATTTTTCTGGGTTCCTGGTTCATGACCGCGATGGTCTTTCCGAACTACTACACGGAATTCGCCGAAGCCGCGCGTGCCAGGGCCGTCGCGGGAGGTCTGCCGCCCGAAGAGATCGAAGCCGCGGTGGCGATGGCTACGGGGACGCCGGTCGGTTCCGCGTTCGCGGGTGCTCTGGGCACCGTGATCACCAGCGTCGTGTTTGCAGGGATCGCTGGAATCTTCTACCGCGCGGGCAGGATTTGAGGCGTCCGGCCACAAGGGCGCCACGGGCTCGCCTGGCCGCCCGATCGCCGTTCGCTGATCGGGCGGCCGTGCCGACAACTGCGAACGCTGCACGACTTACCGTGTCTGCGGATGGAGCTCGCCGTCATGGCTCCGAGTCGTGCAAGCCGCCGGCGATTTCCTGAAGCCCCGAGAGTATCGCGCGCTCTTCGTCGGAAATTCCGCCAACGAGCAGATTGATTGACTCGCCGGGATCGCGCGTCAGATCGTAAAGCTCGGTGCGATTCCTGACCTTCACGAGCTTGTACCGATCGTCGCGTACGGCGTAGCCGCCGTTCTCGACCCCCTGTTCCGTATCGAACTGATCGGCATACAGCCAGTTGCGCAGCGACGAGCGGGCGGGATCGTCGAAGTAGGGAAGCAGGGAGACGGAGTCCATGGGCCGGTCTTGCGGGACAGGCGCGCCGGCGAGTTCCAGAATCGTCGAATAGATGTCCGTCGTGTTGACCAGGGCATCGGATGCCGCGCCTTGCGGAATTCCGGGGCCGGCGATGATGAGCGGTACGCGCAGCCCGCCTTCGTAAATGGTGAATTTGGCGCGGGTCGGATGAAAGGGAGGGTCGATCGAATTGCCGGTCGTCCCGTTGTCGCCTACGAAGACCACCACGGTGTTGTCGAGCGTCTCGTCGTCGATGCCGTCGAGAAGCCTGCCGATCTCCTGATCCATCCGCGCGACCATGACATCGAGCGCGGCCCGGGGATCGGCGGCGGATACCCCGGAGGTGTCGAGACCCTCGACATCCGGCACATGATGAGGATAGTGCGCGAGATTCAACGCAAGCCAGAGAAACCACGGCTCCTCACCCTGTGCGCCGATCCACTCGAGCGCATCGTCGATCTTGCGGCTCGGCGTATAGCCGCGCCGTTCCTCCATCGTACCGTTGACGTTTTCCCACCATGAGAAAAAGCTCTCGGGCGCGTTGACCATGAGCACGGAGTAATGATCGAAGCCTGCGCGCCCGGGATGTTCGAGCCAGCCGTTTGCCAGATCCGCGAGATGCCACTTGCCGATTACCGCCGTTGAATACGGCGCTGCCGCGAGTTTTAGCTGCGCCGGCAAGGTCGCCTCATCCAGCGGAAGACCGGCAGCGTCGCCGGGTAACTCGGGGTCACTGTATTGCGAGAGATACGGCCTGACATCGCGCGGAATGTCCTCGTAGACCTCGGTCGGTACGCCGACGGCTCGCTCCGGCGCCTCCGGATACGGCCCGACGAAGCCCCCGGCGCGGACTCCGAGGCCGACCCCGGTTCGAAAGCCGTACCGACCCGCAATGATCGTCGCTCTCGTCGGCGAGCACATGGCCTGCGCCCAGACCTGTGAGAAGCGCATGCCGCGGGCGGCCAGCGCATCGAGGTTGGGCGTGCTCGCCGGTTCCGAACCGATGCCGAACATCGGGAATTGCTCGACACCGATATCGTCGCTGATCACCAACAGGATGTTCGGCTGCCGTTCCTGAGCCGCCGGATTGCCGAACGTGGCGACGAGCAGGACAGGAACCGTCAGACAAGACAGGAATTTTCGCGTCACGGATACTTCTCCTCGGCGTCGCACGTGGTCAGGGACTTCTGAACAGATGGGGTCGGGACTCGGGAGAGTAGCCGTCTCAACTGCTTTTCTTCAAGACACCGTGCTCTGAGGGCGCGGCTTTCGGAGCTCGTACATTTCTCACTGTTTGAGAGTGATGAGCAGATTCGCTCCCGGTTCCCCGGCAGCTCTACATTGAGCGAACCCGATCAGCACAATGGCTGTTGTCGCGAAAGCGTTTCAATCCCGGCTCTCCGCTCTCTCCGCGTCGCCGATCGCGCGATGAATGTCGCGCAACGAGTCGTACAGGGAAAGAAAGACGCTCCGGTAGCGATCCCTGTAGAAGCGCTGCAGATCTTCATCCGGTTCGATCGCGCGGCTGCTGAACCGAACGCATTCGTGCGCCTGCTCAACGCCCGAATAGATTCCGGCGCCGATTCCACCCAGTATCGCCGCGCCAAGACAGGTTGCTTCTTCAACTTCCGGCACGACGATCTGGCGTCCGACGAGCGCGGCCTTGATCTGCATGAGCGGTTCGATACGTGTGCCGCCGCCCGTTGCTGCGAACGTCCCGGATTCCTGAGCGAATTCGGCACGCATACACTCGAGCAGCCTGTGGCACTCGTACGCGATGCCCTCCATGACCGCCCGCGCCAGGTGTCCGGGCCCAGCGTCGCTGGTCAGCCCGACGAAGGCGCCTCGGGAGTGCGGATCGTGAACGGGCGGGTTGGCCTGGCGCAGGTGCGGCAGGAAGTGCACGCCTTCGCTGCCCGCCGGCACCTCGCCGACCGATGTGAGCATTCGATCGAAGGCTTCGTCCGCCGGAACCGTCCGATCAAGCATCGTCGCAAGCGTTCGCCTGACCCAGTCGACGCTGCCGCCGGAGTAGCGGAGCCCCGACATCGCGTAGTACCGGCCAGGCGCGGCGTGGACGCCCTGGGCGATTCCCTGGTCGGCCAGTTCTGCAGACGGTCTTGGCTTCTCGAGCGTCGTGAGTATGGCTTCCGCCGTGCCCATGGAATCGAGCACGTCGCCCGGCCGGATCAGCCCGAGAGCGAGTGCCGCACAGACGTGATCGTGCCCGCCGGTGCCAACGGCAAGGCCCAAAGGCAACCCAGTCTCATCGCTTGCGGACGCGCTGACACCGCCGAGTCGCGTTCCGCTCGGGACGCACTCGCCAAGCAGGCTTTCGTCGATACCGATCTCGGACAGGATCGAGGCCGACCACCGCTTGCTCTCGATGTCCAGGACCATCATCCGCGATGCCAGCGTATGGTCGGTCGCGGCGGCGCCGCACAGCCGGAAGGCGCAGAAGTCCGGCAGGTTCAGCCAGCGCCGCATCCGCCCGAAGGTTTCGGGCTCATGCTGACGCAGCCAGAGCGGACGCAGTATCCCGGCGGCTGTATTCAGCGGCTGTCCGGTCGTCTTCGCCGTGCGGTCGCGTCCGACCGAGTCGCTCCACCACTCGAGCGTCTCCGTCGTGCGCCGGTCGAACCAACTGATCGCGGGATAAAGTGCCTGGCCCGAAGCGTCGAGAGGCACTCCGGCCTCGGCCATGCCAGCAATCCCGATCGAAACAGGTTCGGCATCTTCGGGAAGTGCGCGACGCAGCTCGCGCAACAGCGCGCATAGCGAACGCCATAGTGAATTCGCGTCGTATTCGGCCCATCCGGGGCGCGGGTAATGCGTTTCGGTGGGGCGTACCGCCTTCGCAAGTTCAGCGCCGTCGACGGAAAAAGCAGCGACCTTGGTATTCGTCGACCCGAGATCGATGCCGAGCAGTGCCTGCCGCAAAGGACGATCCCTAGTCGCGGCTCGGAACGAGTGCGACCTTGACGGACCGCGAACCGTCCCTGACGAGGTCGATGCCGTGCTGGAACTCGCTCAACGGCAGCGAGTGGCTGATGATGCAGTCCATCGGCAGCAGGCCTTTCGCCAGCATGTCCATCGCGATCGGGTAACACCCGGGTCCGAGATGCGACCCCAGTATGTTCAGTTCCTTGCGGTCGCCGATGAGCGTCCAGTCAACGGTCACGGGTTTCTTGAACACGCCGAAGACCACGAACGTGCCCTGATTGCGGATCATGGCGAGCCCCTGCTCGACCGCGGTTCCCGCACCGCTCGCTTCGATGAACTTGTCGCATCCGTAGCCCCCGGTGAGCTTCAGGACTTCCGCGACGACATCTTGCCTGGCCGGGTTCAGGACGAGGTGGGCTCCGGCCTTCTTCGCGCGTTCGAGCCGCCAGTCGTTGAGGTCCGCGGCGATCAGCAGCCTTGGGTTCTTGAGTCTGGCTGCGGCGATCATCCCCATGCCGATGGGGCCCACGCCGGCGATGACCACGACATCCTCGAACTGAATATTGGCGCGTTGTACCGCATGTATGGCACAGGCCAGCGGCTCGATGTAGACGGCGTGCTCGATGGGCACGTCCCGTGGAACCAGGTGGTTGATCGCATTGCCGGGAAACTTCATGTACTCGGCCATCGCGCCCTGGGCCTTGCGGCGGAAGCCGTAGATCTCCGGTGCGATGCACATGTGGTAGTTGCCGCTCTTGCAGAATCGGCACGACCAGCACGGCGTGATCTGTTCGGACACGGCGGTATCGCCGACCGCGAGACCGTATTTCTCGGCGGCGCCCTCGCCGAGCGCGGCCACCCGGCCCACGAACTCGTGGCCGGGGACCACGGGCGGCTGAACGTAGCCTTCGATGTCGCCGGTACTCCAGTATCCGGGCGTCCCGAGGTAACAGGCGATGTCGCTCGCGCATATGCCTGCCGAGTGCACCCTGATCACCACCTCTCCGGGCCCGGGGACCGGAACCTCGAGTTCTTCGAGCCGGTAGTCTTCGGGCCTGTGACACACGACCGCCTGCATCTGCTTCGGCAAGGGCTGTGTTGCCTGCTGGTTCATGACTGACTCCGCGTCCGCGTGATTCGCGACTGCGCCGCCATTCGGGCGGGCCGCGTCAAAGCTTCAACTCTGGCGTGACGACGAGCAGATCGTCCTTCAACGATCTGTGCGGCTTGATGCCGGATGCCTGCAATGCGCCATGGTACGCCCTTACGGCCTCGTCGGGAGCCAGGTTGCCGTCGGCGACCTCGCGCAGCACGCGAACGAAGCTCTCGGGATCCTCCGTCGTCTGGATTCTCCGGCCGAACAGGGCCACCCGTGCGCCATGCCGTTTCGCCTTGTGGAGCAGCGTGCAGGCGTCGCCGGTCGTACTCGGCGACCCGCCGAGCACGCCGATGATCGCCGGCGTGTACGCGGCCAGTTCCTCGAGCGCCCGCGGGCCGTTGTAGGTCAGCTTCAGAAACTCCGGCGCGGAGGAATCGGGCATGCCGGCGAGCATGCGTGCGATGCAGTCGTTGACGAACGCAGGCATGTCCGCGGGCGCGAGATTCACCGGCGCACTGGGGTTGAAGATTTCGACGAAATAGCGAAATCCTGCCTTGCTCGCCGCGTTGCGAAATTTCCGGAAGCTCCTGAGCGTCTGCAGGTCGGTCTCGACATCGTTGTTGAACGTCACCGAATAGAGCCCCAGATTGACCGTCGGGGTCGCGTCGTCCGCGGGCTTCAGCGTGCCGTAGCGGATCTCGTTCAACGTCGTGGACGAAAACGGGTGCGAAAAATCCGTGTCATAAGCTCCATGGCGTACGTGCCAGTTGTCCGTCGTGTCGTTGGCGCGGACAGCCGGCGTGACCGTGGAAGCGTCGAAGAGGCGTCGCCGGTGGCCGAGCTCGTCCATGGTGCTGGCCGATGTGAGCAGAATGTCCAGACGCGCGTCGTTCACCAGCGACGCCATGTGATTTCGGTACGCCGCGAGCGACGGAAAAAGGCCCGCCATCGCCGATACACCGGCGGCGAGATCCGGATCCGCCGCGTAGCAGATGATGAACGCCTCGCTGTCCGGGTCCGCGCGCAGCGCCGCGAGCCGTCGATCGAGGGATTTCTCCACCGCGGATCAGCCCTTGAAGAGCATGAATCCGCCGTCGATGGGCAGCGCGATTCCGGTCAGGAAGGAGGCATCGTCCGAGCACAGGAACATCACCGCCGAGGCGACTTCCTCGGGCTCGCCGACCCTGCCGATCGCATGCTGTTCGTAGGTCATCTTGCGAAAGACCGGATCGGCGAAAGCCTCCTCAGCCATCGGCGTCTTGATGACAGCGGGGCACACGACGTTGATGCGTATCCCCTGGTTCGCGTATTCGGCCGCTGCGGCCTTGGTCAGCCCGACGACCCCGTGCTTGCTGGCCACATAGGCGCATCCCGGCACCGCGGCGCCGTTCAGGCCCGCGACCGAGGCATTGTTGACGATGGCGCCCCCGCCGCTCTCGAGCATCGCGGGAATCTGATACTTCATGCTCAGGAAGACGCCGTCGAGGTTGACCGCCATCGTCCGATTCCAGACATCCTCGGAAAACTCGGCGGTGGGTATCGCGCGGCCGCTTAAACCAGCGTTATTGAAGGCGAAGTCGAGCCGTCCGAACTCCGCCGTAGTTTTTTCGACCACGTTCTTGCAGGATTGACCGTCGGACACATCGGTCTCGACGAATAAAGCGCGCCCGCCCTGGCTCTCGATGTAAGCGACGGCCTCGCGCCCCTCCTGCTCGCGTCGAGCTGCGATCACGACATCGGCGCCGTGTTGCGCAAACGACAAGGCCGTTGCAAGACCGATTCCGGAGTTGCCGCCCGTGACCAGCGCCACTTTGCCCGCGAATTTCTGTGCCTCAGTATTCATGCTGGCCATTATCCACGGAACCGTTAGACTTGGAACCGCCGCGTCGGCCCCGGAATTTCGGTGATACATGAGCGCTATCGATTCGATCGACGTCAATCATCCGCGGACGATTTTCGCCATTGCACTGCTGGCGTCGATCACGCCCTCGGCCGTGCTGGTCGGTCCGCTCGTCGTCGGCGCGCTCGTGGAGCAACTGGGCTTCACGCCGCAGCAGGGCGGCAACATGATCTTCGCCGAACTGAGCGGCGCGGCGCTCGCGACATTCCCGGCCTTCTGGTGGCTCGGCAACGTCAACTGGCGCAAGGTCCTGTACCTGGCCCTGGGATTGATCGTTGCCGGCAACCTCGTTTCCTCGCTGGCCACGGACCCGTGGTTGCTCGGCGCCTTCCGCTTCGCCACGGGAATCGGCGTCGGTACGGTCATGCTGGTCACGCTCACGACGACAGGCTTGACGGCCAATCAGGAGCGCGTCTTCGGCTTCTGGCAAACCGGGCAGATCATCTTTGCCGCCATAGCGCTGTTTTCGATGCCGCTGATCATTCCGGTCATCGGAATTCGCGGCTTCTATTTCGTGCTTGCCGGCGTCATGGTATTGCTGGCGTTAGCTGTCAGGAATTTTCCTTCAGGTGGAGCCGAAACTCCCGCTTTTCGCTGGAGTTCGCTTGAAAGCCGCGTCAGACGTCTTGCGCCGCTGGGCCTGGTCGGGCTGATTTTCTTTTATCTCGCCGTGGGGGGCGTCTGGAACTTCGTCGAGCGCATGGGTGACGCGGCGGGATTCGATGCGAGATTCATCGGTTTCACGCTGGCCGCGGTTTCCGTGGTCGGCGTCACAGGGGCGCTTACCGCGACATGGCTCAGTACGCGGCTCGGGCGGATCGTGCCGTTCGCCGCCGGTATCGCGATCATCGCCGTTTCATTCGTGCTGCTCTACGGGCTCTCGTCCCAAACGCTCTACATCCTGTCGGCGTTTCTGTTCAAGTATGGCTGGTGGTTCATATCGCCCTACCTGCTGGCGAACATGACCACGCTCGACCCGAGCGGACGGACAATCATCGCGACGAATTTCGTGATCGCGTTCGGGCAGGCTCTGGGCCCGTTCGTCGTCGGGTTCTTCCTGGTTCAAGCGGCTGCGGGCGAAGTCATCGACTACTCACCGGCGCTGACGACCGGGCTGATCGCCTTCGTCATCTGTTGCGTGTTGTTCACGCCTCTGGTGCGATCGAACGACCGTCTGTTGCCCCGCACTGACGTACCTGCGGAAAGCTCGGCCGCGAGCTGAAACGCGCCCGCGGGTTCGGCTCGCTAGAACCCTCGGCCGCGAAACTCGTCGCGCGCAATGCCAAGCGAGTTGGTCAGCATCGCGACCAGGTGGTAATGGGCAACCGTCGCGAACAGCATCATGAGTTCGGGCTGCGTGTAGCGCTCGGTCAGAACTGCCCAGTTCGCATCGGAAACAAATGCGGAATCAACGAGTTCGTCAGCGGCACTCAGCCACGCGCGATCGAAGTCGTCCCAGATCTCTGACTCCGGCCCCACTTTGACCTGCTCGATCTGCTCCGCGGTCAGTCCGGCGTCGATCGCAGCGTCGTAGTGCGCTCCCCACTCGTACTCGCTGTAGTAAAGCCAGGCCAGGCGCATGATGAGCAGTTCCTTGTCCCGACTTGAAATGGTGTCGTCGGCGTTGACGTAATCGCCGAAGACCCGCCATCGATTGATCAGGTCGGTGTTGTGCATCATCGTGCGGAACAGATTCATCCTGGCCCGCGCGTCGGGATTGTCTGGATCGGTACCCATGGCGATCAGGTGCTCGCGCGTCAGGTCTTCTTCGCGCAACGGCGCGAGCCTCGGTTCCGACAGCCGCGTCGGCGGCACGAAAGCCTGCGCGGCCGCGTCGTTGACCGGGGCGCATCCGGCCAGAACCAACAGCGCCAACGACATGCCCAGTCCGCGGAAAACGCGTGCGAGCGCAAAGGGAATTCGATCGTGTGCTTCTGTCATGTCGTACCGCCTTCGAAAATCAGGATTTCATATCGGAGTGTACTTGGTTACGTGCGCCGATTATTGACGATCGGAAGGCTCGGACCGAGACGAGCCGGAGGTCGGAGCCTGTGTAAGCACTGTTTGGCCTGCGTAGTGCGGTCTCCGGTCGTCACGAACGTGTTACGGGCGGGCAGTTCACATGCCGGGCAGGAGCTGGTTGTCGGTGTAGATGCAGTTCGCTTCGCGGACATCCGAGCGCAGGACACGGTCGCGGAACTTGACGTGCTTCCACTCGCCTTCCCAGTGCTCCGGATCGGTAAAGGTGAACTCGATCGCGAGCGTGTTGCCGTCATTGATCATCCGGTAACGTTCGACGATTTTGAGCTGCTCGCCGGCCAGCACGCCGGCCTGGATCAGGTGATTCTCGCCGATGAAGCCGGTGGTCTCGACGACCAGCGTATCGCCGTCCCAGGATCCCAGGGATTCGCCGTGCCAGTTTCGGTCCAACTGGCCGTCCGGCAGCCGTTCGCGACCGTCGAGATATATCACACGGTAGTCATTGTTAAGGCGCGACACCATGTATATCGCCGTGGGGTACTGCAGCATCATCAGGGAACCGTAGCGCGTCATGAAACGCGGCATTCCCGGCGGATAACACAGCGCTGTCGGATCGCCGAAACGTTCGCCGCGGTTGCTGGCCTCGATGTAGGCGTCCAAGTACGCCTGCGCTTTCGGCGTCAATCTGGGTTTCGGCTTGAATTCGAACGAGCCGTAGTTGGCCCGCCACTCATCCTCACCGCGGAATTGCCAGACGCCGGTCAGATCGAACGGCGCCGGCGGGCGCTCTCTCGCCAGATTGTCCGGATCGAGCGCGCCGGCCATCTGGCCGGTTGCCGGGGCATCGCCGGGCGCCAGACCCTGCGAGACAACGGGCAGTTGAGTCGGCCGCGTTTTTCGCTCTCGTTCCTGCCACGTTTCGCCTTCCGGAGGCGGTACCCATTCCATGAGTGCGGGATACGTTTGCCGGTGCGCCGATGGCGCGGGCGCATCCATGTTGTAAGCGCGGCCGTTGGCGCCGATGAGCCCTTCCACGAGACCGCCCGGTTGGCCGGAGCGCAGCGGATAGATCTTCATCGTGATCTCGTCGCCGATCTCGATGGAGTTTCTGTCGAAGCCCATGGCCTGCATGGCGGCGATGCTCTGGCCTTCGATGTTCCAGGTCACCGTCTCGCCGTTTTCGTCAGGCACTTCGAGCCCGATGATCAGGTGCGGATTGCGGAATATGAACTCGCTGACCGTGCCGGTCTTCAGGATGGTCGCCGTGTTGTCGAAGACCACTGAAGAGTGGTGCGTGAAGCCGGAATCGCTTGCCGCCATCACGATCAGGCAGAAACCGGAAATAGCGATGCGTTTCATCATGTGTCTCCCTGGCTATTCGAAGCCGGCCTCGACAAAAAGCCGGGCGCTCTCCAGAGTGCAGTCGGCCGATACCAGTTCGCGATCGGCGATCTTTCTCATGTAGTAATCGATTTCGATGGGTTCGGTGAAGTAGACCGGGTCCGTGAGGGTCATCTGGATGCGCAGCGTCAATCCGCCTTCGATCAACGAGAAGCGTTCCAGCAGGTGCTTCTGCTCGCTGGAATCCACCCCCGTGTGGCTGCCCCAGCGATCGGCAACGAAGTTGGTCGTCTCCACCACCAGTTCATCGCCGTCCAACCACGCTTTGGATTGGCCGACCTTCGACCGCGGAGCCGGTATCGCCTCGGCGTCGAGTCGGAATATCCGTTGCTGATCGCGTAATTCGTAGTCGAGGACCAGTACGCCTTGCTCAGGCCTCGAGATCCTGATCGGATAGGGCAGGAGCGTCGACTTGGGCGGTCCCGGGTCTTCACAGTCGAGCTGCGGGTTTTGCGTTTCGTCGAACCTCGCCACCAACGCTTGAGCGTGCTCGCTGTAGGGCCAACCGGCCGGTGGAGCGTATGTGAACCCGACGCGGCTGCTGTCGCGTACCCACAGTCCCGTAAAGTCAGCGGACGCCGTAACTGGACGCTCGGCTCGCGTTCGACCGCTACCGAGGTTGTAGAGCCGCGTGCCGTCCGACTTCTCGGCCCAATGCAAGCCGGAATAGTAGCGGTCAGGGTCTCTGTCCCTTGCGCCTTCCCAGGTGATCCGGTCACCGGGTTTGAAACTGTCCCGGCTCCAACCCCACTCGATCATTCCCGGTGGATGCAACAGCTCGATGCTCCAGTTGACGAGCTCGCCGGCCTGATTGGGTCCCTGAACCTGCAGAAACACATGCGGCATGCGCCAACTGTACTTCGTCACGACGCCGGTGTGCTGCCGAATATCGTTGTTGTCGAGGTTCGCGTGGGAATGATGTGCGTGTGCGGCGGGCGAAGAGACGAGCACGCACGTGATCAACGATGCGAAAGGAATTCTCATGGTGCGACGTCCCTGGTTTGCAATGTCCATGGATGCTGAAACTAGCCGGCGCATTCGCGACAGACGGCCCCAGGTAGTGCGAACGCGAAACCCCAGGATGTCAAAAGGAACGACCGTGATCGCGGAAGTACGCGCTAGTTATTGTTTCTCGTCAAATAGGCGATGACGTCCTCGAGCTCGGACTCGCTGACTTCGGTCTTTCTGGTGATGGGCATGCCGAACAGCCCGCCTCGCACGACCGTTTCGATGAACTCCGGTGCGAGATCGGTGCGTTCTTCGAGCACTGCCGGAAGCTCGCCGCGGTACTTGACTCCCAGCGCAGACGTACCCGGAAGACCGTCGCCGCCGAAAGGCATTTCGGGCGGTGCGACGGCGCCATGACACGGTGTGCACCACTTGTCGAATACCACCTTCCCGTTGTCGGCGGATGGCGAGTCCTGAGCGAAAGCAGCCGTGGCCAGAACGGCCAGTGCCGCCATGACGATCGTTACCCTCATGCCCGCCCGCTCCTCATGCTGGCCGGCCAGATACCGTAGCGGCCCGGGGAAATGATGCCCTTGGGATCGATGCCGTCCTTGAGTTTTTCCTCGAAGCGCAACAGCGCATTGTTGTTGAAGGAAAGCTTGCTGACCAACTGATCCTGAAACGCGGGATTCGTGCGATACACGATCCAGCCATTTTCCGCGCAGCGATCGATGAGCCGTGAGTACAGTGCCCGGCTTTGCGCGTTCTTGGCCGCGTCGCGCCATGTCGGAACAATCGCGGCGACGATGAATGCGCGCGAGTAGAAATTGATCGGCGTGGAGAATGGATGGTGCGCGGGCGGTGTGCCGAACTCACTGTATGTTTCGGACATCATGCGAGCCGCGTCATGCACTGCCTCCGCTTTCCTGGGAAGAAACGCGAAGAGGTCGGCGTGACCCTCCAACGGAGCCTCATTCGTTTGCGGGTTTCGCGCCATTGTGGCGAAGATCTCGAGCGCCGGAACGCCGAGCACAGCCTTGCGAGGATTCGTTGCCAACTCGTCGGCGGGCAGCGGCAGCCGCCAGAAGTCACCGTCTTCGAACGACGCCCCTGCAACGCGATCGCCAAAGCGGCGTTTCGCGGCTTCCCAGCTTGCGCGAACGACTTCCTCGGGACCATAGAATCGCAGTTCGACCGACCAGGCGGGCCGGCCCTGCGCACTTACGAAATCCTCGAGCCGTTCGACCGACGGCCAACCGTCTTGCATGAGTTCAGCCAATTGAGTTGGCGCCTGACGGCCGATACCACCTCTGGCTGCGGGACTGCCAAACGACGGCATGCCGGTCAGGAACGAGTCCTCGAGGTAACTGACCTCCTTGACAAGCGCATCGAAGTCGCCATAGCGAGGCACCGTCACCGTGCCTGTCAGGAATGTCTCCGGCATCGGCATGAGCCAGAAACCCATCTTCGTGACGATCCCGAAATTGGACTGTGCAAGCAGTCCGTCGATCATCGGACCGACGCCGTAACGGTAATCCTGCCAGCTCTCCGACCCCGGCATGGCGCCGTTGCCGGTGCGGACTACTTCGCCCTCCGCGGTCACGAATTCCATACCGCAGTGCGAACCGAAATGGTCCCGGTAGGGCGACATCGTGTACCCGACGCCATGATCCAGACTGTTGCCGATCGGACTGCCCCAGCCCGGATCGGGCACATCGAGCATGACGTTCAGTCCACGCTCCTGGATGTAGTTGTAAAGGTCGAAGTAGGAAACGCCCGGTTCAACCAGCGCAAAGTGGCGATCCTCGTCGACCTCAAGAACACGGTTCATGCGTTTCAGGTCAACGACAACGCTGCCTGAGAGCGTCGGCGCAGCGCCGCCGTACGTCAGATTCCTGCCCGTCGAGATCGGATATATCGGGATGCCGTACCGGTTCGCCACGCGAACGATCTGCTGTACTTCTTCGACGTTGGCCGGCGCCACTGCCGCAGACGCGACACGTTCTTCGGGCTCGTCCCAGTAAATCGAGTACGAGTCGCGGTACAGCGCGACGTCTTCGTCGGAGCTGAACACCCATTCGTCGCCGACGGCTTGTGCGAATTCCGAAAGCGCAGACGCGAATACCTCTTCGCTTACATTTGGAGGTAGTGCCATCTCAATGGTCTCCTTGTTCTGTTTGTCTCACCGGCATCCGGGAAAGCAGGGGGCGACGGGCAGCACGCGTCGCAATGTCAGGCGATGACCCAGGCAACCAGCACACGCTCGCTGGCGTTGTGGAAAGGTCCAGTGCGCCTCTGGATGCGAACATCGCGCGATGAACTGAAATCGATACGGCGGACCACGCTCGCCATCGCGTTGCCGAAGCTCTCGTCCGTGCCGAGGTCGTGGAGTCCGGTTACAAGGCGCGGTTGCCCCGCGACTTCATGGCGAATGCGCCCTCCCTGCTCGACCACGCGATCGACGCGAAAACGCATCTTCATGTCGACATCGCGCGCCAGTTCTTCAAGGCAAAATAGCGTTGCCCGATCTGTCAACCCTGTGAGCGGCACCTTCGTGCGGCGTAGTTGACCGCGCAGTTCGCCGTACCAGAGTTGTCCCAGGTCGCCGGACACTTCGCTGACGCCCATGCAGCGATCGTTCAGGGTTCGGGCAAATGCGACAGAAGCTTCGTGGCGCGGCTGGAATACGGCTCGGAATCGCCTGCCGGGAGAGGCGGCGCGGTCCGCAGCGTTGGCTGCTCCGGAAACACCGGCAATCACACCCGCGACGCTTGCCGCCGCTCCGGATATCAAGAGTGTTCTGCGACTGATCATTGCGATTTCTGCTCCGTGAACCCGGTCATCACCGAATCGAAGTGTATGTTCTACTCAAATCCCCATGCCGACAGGCATCAATGTACCGTACCATCGTAGCTGTCGTCGGTCGAATTCGCCCGCAATCGGAGGCTGTGATGACTGCAAGCAGTTCTCTTCGGCTCGTCTATCTGACGCTCGCCGCGGGCTTCACCGCAGCGTGCAGTGGGGACGGCATGGACACTCAGAGCGCATCGGCGGCGCCGGACGCGACGGCAGAAACCCCCGTTGCCCAGGTGCTGAAGCCGCCGCCGGGCATCGACGTCGACCGCAGCACGGCCGTCGGCCAGGTCATCGATTCGCAGGGCCGGCTCGGGTGGTACCCGCACGAGGGCGGCCTCATGCGATACCGCGTCAATATCCGCTTCGGGATGGAGCCCAACACGATGCCCGACCAATGGCACTTCGGCCGCGTGTCCGCCGTGGCGACCGATTCGAACGGCGACGTCTTCGTGTTTCACCGCGGCGATGTCGCCGATCCGATCGTCGTGTTCGATTCCGACGGCCGCTACCTGCGCTCGTTCGGCCGCGACATCGACTTCGCGAACGAACATGGCCTGCGCATCGACCGGTACGACAACGTCTGGGTCACCGACAACCGCGATCACACCGTCATGAAATTCAGCAATGACGGCGAGTTGCTCATGACGCTCGGGATCGAAGGGCAGGCGGGCACCACGGATGAGACCTTCGACCGGCCTGCCGATATCGCTTTCGGGCCGAACGATGAGCTGTACGTCGCCGACGGTTACGGCAACAGCCGGGTAGTGAAGTACGACGCGGACGGGAATTTCGTCAAGGCATGGGGCACGCCCGGCTCCGCGCCCGGCGAGTTCGACCTCGTGCACTCCGTCGCGGTGGATTCGCAGGGCAACGTCTATGCCAGCGACCGCGAGAACAACCGCATCCAGATCTTCGATTCCGAAGGCAATCTGCTCAGAATCTGGAACCACCTCGGTGCAACCCAGAACATTTTCATCACGCCCGAGGACGACGTGTGGGTCATGACGCATCGTGACAACGTCGAGAACATCACCTACGACACGCTGGCAGGCCGCATCATGCGCGTCGACATCGATACGGGCGAGATCCTGGGCGCGATGGAGAGCCCGGGACACTGGATCGACGTGACCCCTGCGGGCGAGATCTTTATCGGCAGCCTCACCGGCAACGTATTCAGGTGGTACGAAGACTGGCTCGACACCGAGGAAGCCGCGCAGGTGGAGCGCACCGAAGAGCCGTAGCCGCTAGAAAATCGCCTGCGGGTTCACGGCGTCGTCGCCGACCATGCCGTCATCGGCGTCACATGACGAAACCGCTGCTTCGACCGGCTTTACGGCCACCTACACGAGGTAGTCTCGCGTGAGTTCCTCGGACACCTCCCAGAGCCGCGCCGCCATCGCTTCATCCGTCTGGTAGTCGCTCTGCTCGGCGGGATTGCAGTCGGCGAAGTACTGGCCCGTGACACCGGCGAGGGAGGGATGCGTCGCGACATAGCACTGGGTCGCGGCGCCCTGTTCCGGCGACTTTCCGCCGCTGCTTTGGCCTGGCGAGACATTGCGCAGGATATTCGTCCTTACGCCGCCCGGATGAACGCAGTTCGACGTGGCTTGCGTGCCGGCCAGACGGCTGGAGAGTTCGAGCGAGTACAGCCCGTTGGCGAGCTTGGAATGCCCGTAGGATTGCCGGATCCAGCCTTCCCCCGAAAGGTTGTCGAACTGGATGCCGCCTTCCGGTGCGCCTCGGTGCGCCGTACTGCCGACGACAACCACTCGTCCTTCGGGCGCCTCGGTAACGCGGTTCATGAGCCGGTTGCCCAGAATGAAATGGCCGAGGTGATTGACGACGAATTGCATTTCGAGGCCTCTCACCTGCTGCAGCTCCTTGAGGAGCACCCCTGCGTTCAGGATCAGCATGTCGATGGGAACGTCCATCGTCTGGATCTGGTCGCCGCAGGCAACGATCGAATCGAAGTCCGTAAGCTCCAGTACCACCGGAGTGACGCGGCCCGTCACGCCGGCCGCGGCTTCCTGGCCCTTCTCAGCGGATCGCGCCGTACCGATCACATGCGCACCGCGAAGCGCGAGCACGCGCATCGTCTCGTAGCCGATACCTGAGTTGCAGCCGGTCACGACGGCGGTCTTGCCGCTCAGATCGAGCCCCTCGGTCACTTCCTCGGCCGTCGACCCCGCACCGAATTCACTCCGGGGCACAGTTTGCGAGAAAGCGGGCCCGAACGCCGAAGCGAGGGCCAGCAGGGAGCTGTTCTCGAACAGGCGGCGCCGGGTCAGCAGATCGAACATTTTCCGGTTTCCTCGTTGTCAGGATGGGATTTCGGCATTTTGGCACGATAGTACCGATACGTGTCCATACGTTCGGGCGGCAGCCGGCTCTGCGACAGGGCCGAACTCGACCGCTACAATGCCGGTCCGCTCGAAGTCGAGCGAGCCGGAAGGTGATCCCATGAGCCGAGCGTCAAAGTTTCTCGCCCTGATTCCCGCTTTGTGCCTGGCAGCGGGAACGTCCTGGGCGCAGGTCGCGGCCGATCAGAGCACGTCGACCGCGTCGCCCGAAGCCGTCGTGGCCGGCGAGCTGCTGACCGAGCCGCCGACCCTGCACAATCTCGGGTTCGAGTGGTTCATCCAGGGGGATTCGAACCGCAATGCGGCCGTGGCGGTCTCGTACCGGGCGCAGGGACAGGCTGCGTGGGTCGAAGCGATGCCGTTGCTACGCCTTCAGGGCGAACGCATCTACGCTGAATCCCGCGTCGACGTGATCGCGCCGAACATGTTCGCCGGCAGCGTGCTCGATCTCGAACCCGACACGGAATACGAGGTTCGCTTCGTGATGTCGGACCCCGACGGCGTGCATGGCGCGGCCGAGCGCTTACTGACCGTGAGCACGCGTGCCGAGCCCGAACCCTGGGCCGGCGGCCGCGTCTTTCACGTCTATCCGCACGGACACGACGGCCCGAAGATCGAGCCGTCCTTCGAAGGCCTGATGTGCGCCTACAATTTCTGGTGCGCGGGGACCGACTGGGCGACAGCCGGCCGGCCCCGGGTACGGGCCGGAGACACGATTCTGGTCCACGCGGGCGTCTACCGCTACGACCGCTACGAGTACACCAACGACCCGAGCGTCAACCGCACGACACCGCTCGACGGCACGTACTACCTCACCGGCGACGGCACGTCCGAGCGACCGATCGCGATCAGGGCCGCAGGTGACGGCGAGGTCGTCTTCGACGGCAACGGCAACTACGCGCTCTTCGACGTGCGCGCGGCGAACCACACGTATTTCGAAGGGATCACGTTTCGCAACGCCGAGATCGGCATCCTGGCCGGGACGCAGTTCCTGGCCGGCGCCAGGGGACTGACCGTCAAGCGAAGCCGTTTCGAGGACGTGGGCGCCGGCATATTCACGAACTACTCGGGATCAAGCGGCTTCTACATCGCCGACAACACGTTCATCGGCCGCAACGATCCCGAGCACATGATGGCCTGGCGCGGCGATGTCTGGGCCCAGTTCGAGGGTGTCGAGGGTCAGGTGTTCCCGCCGCGGATGGACTCATATGTCGCGGTAAAGCTGTACGGTCCCGGGCATGTCGTGGCCTACAACTACATCGCCAATTTTCACGACGGCATCAACGTCGAGACCTACGGCAGTCCGGACGGCGCAACGGCAAGCGGTCCCGGCATCGTCGACGGTCCGCACTACCCGCCGCCGGACTACTGGGACCGGCGCCCGGTCGCGATCGACTTCTACAACAACTACATCACGAACTCGCACGACAACCCGATCGAGGCCGACGGCAGCATGCACAACATCCGCGTCATGCGGAACATGTTCATCAACCACCCCTCGCACGCGTTCTGCAATCAGCCCGCGCTCGGCGGCCCGGTCTACTGGATCCGCAACATCGCCTACAACCTCCCGGGCGGTTCGACGCGCATCACGGCGGGCTCGGCCGGCATCCTGATGTACAACAACACGATCCTGTCGGAGACGGCCGTGGCGGGCGGCTCGAATATCCACTGGCGCAACAACCTCATGCTCGGCCAGAACGCGGCGCCCGCGATCTTCAGCGTCAACACCTACACGCGCTATACGTCGTCGGACTACAACGGTTTCCGCCCGAACCCCGACGCCGAGGTGGCATTCGAATGGGCCCTGCCCGCTTCAGGCGCGATCGCCGAGTTCAGCGGGCCCGACGGGACCGTCACGCTCGCGCCGCGGGAGTTTGCGACGCTCGCAACCTACAGCCGGGCGACCGGTCAGGATCGCAACAGTGTTCTCGTGGACTACGATGTCTTCCGTAACGTGCCGCAACTCGACGCCAGCGATGCGAGCACGCTGCAGCGCCTGTATCGCGCCGAGGACTACGACTTTCGCCTGGAACCGGACTCGGCTGCCGTGGACCGCGGCATCGCGATTGCGAACGTCACGGACGGCTACAGCGGGGATGCGCCGGACCTCGGCGCACTGGAGATCGGCGCCGAAGTGCCGCACTACGGGCCGCGGCCCTGATGCCCGATTTCGGGGTACCGGTTCCGCGTTGAATCGCGACTAGCCGGACCGCGGTTTTCCTTGCTGCGCTTGCGATGCCGGACAGTCAGTCCGGGCCGATTTCGATGTCGGCGACGGGCCGGTGCTGCTGGCACCCGTACACGTCGTCATCGAGCACGCTGCCGCTCACGCATGAACGCGGAAACGAAACCTTGATGGCGTTGACGATCGCATATTCGGTAATCATGACATCGTCTTCGTCGACAGCGTAGATCTCGCTGATGCGCTTCGCGTTGATGACTCCCGATCGCACGACCCGGTCGTACTTCGCATGGTCGTCGAAGATGATGTCGATTGTCAGGGTCAGCGGGCCCGCGTTCTTGGTGCGCAACACGGCTGCGAGGTCAACCAGTCTGCTCATCTCAGCCACCGACCGGCCGATACTCGATCCGATAGGCCTCGGAAAAGTCGTCGACGGTGACGAGGTGATAGGCGCTGAACTCGTAAACCGGTCCGAGAGACAGGTCCGACGGCGAGTATGGACAGGCCAGGTTGCCGGCCGTCGACTTCCGGCCCGCGTAGTCGAAGTGCATCATCCTGCCTCGGGCCGTCGCGAGAACGTAATCGGCAATGGCCTGTGTCGCGCCGACGACATCGATGACAAGCCCGACCTGAGCGGAGGCGAGGTCGACATATTCGGCTCCGTTCACCGCGCCGCCATACACGCGCACATTCAGGGTGTAGTCATCGGGCGTCACGCTGTCGCGCACCTGCTCCGCGACGAAGCTTTTCGTGTCGCTGACGATTTCATCGAGCTGCTCGACGAAAAGCGGCTCGTTCGAACCGCCGATGCATATTGTCCTGTAGCCGACGAGTTTCGCGCCTTCGATCTTGACGGTCTTCGACTCTGCCGGAACGAACTTGCTGTTGCTGACCTTGACCGATCGGTCCGTAAGCTGTTCGTAGCGCGACTCGGAGAGGTCCGCGACGCCGTGAGGCTCATGGATGTGGATCGGCGACGCCTGCTCATAGAGCGTGTGGCCGGCAACGCGCTCGACCGTGCATTTCCGATCGAGGCCGCCCGGTTCAAGCACGAAGTGATCGTCGAAAATCTCGGCAACGACGACATCGACCCCCGACGGATAGGCGCACATCGCGCCGCATTCGATGATCTTCGCCATGTGGAAGGCGAGGCCGGGCGGATATCCCTTGCTGATCGGCAGAGCCGCGAAGATGGCGGTGTCGCAAGCTCTTCCCGCCAGGATGACCTCGGCGCCCGCTTCCAGAGCCTCGACGAACGGTTCGATACCGATCTGACCGACGATGCGGGCGCTCTGATCGATGCTCGCCCCGGTCAGTTCGATCTGGTCGCTGAACGGTGCGATCTTGCCTTGCCTGAGCTTGTCCTTCAGGTATTGCTTGTCGAGTTCGGTGTGAATCAGCGCCAGCTTGAATTCGAGCTCGTGTTCCTCGACGATTTCGTCGACCAGCGCCACGATGAATTCGAGGTGCGGCTCGCCGCCGGCAAGCCCCGCCGAACCGAGTACGAAAGGTACTTTCTTCTCGAGCGCCGCAAGAATGCCGACCTCGAGATCGCGCTTGAGGGATTCGCGCGTAAAGCCGACCTTGCCGCCGCCGAGATAGTGCGGCCCAGGGTCGGTGGAACCGCCGTCGACGCCGATCAGGTCCACGTCATGCTCCAGCACCCGGTTCAGTGCGTCGATGGAAAACCCGTAGCCGAGCGCGCCGGTCAGGGAAACTATTCTCATGCGATGGTCCTCAGAATCGAACGACAGCAGTGGGCTGTCGCATCTGCAAATACGGTGGAACTTTCAGCACGGGCCGCCACGCCGATTCAAACGAACACAGCGAACAGGTAGTTCGCAAGTATGAGCACGAACGCGCCGCCGACCCGTGAGGAAAGCTGCGAATACGGATAAAGCACGATGCGCCGGGCCGCGCTCAGCACCTGGAGATCTCCCGAGCCGCCGGCGTCGGCCATGCAGAGCCCGCCAGTCAGTGCGCCTTCGAGCGGGTAGAGCTTCACGAAATGCGACGTGATGCCCGCGCCGAGGGCCGCGCCGGTCACGATGGACACGATGACGAGCAGGTTGCCCGGCGCCAGTAGCCCGAAGATGACGTCGAAATCGGCGGTCAGGCCGAACGCGACGAGAATCGTGACGAGAAACGCCCTCAGGCCCCAGGCGGACAGTCTGCGCAGCGACGCGCGCATCACGGGCGATACGGCTCGCGTCAGGTTCAATACGACCGCGATGATGGTCACCCAGGCGAAGAAATGCAGCGGCGTGAACGTCGCGAGGGTGATGCCGGCCAGCAGCACGCAGACGACGAAAATCATCGCCGAGTGCGTGTTGACCTTCGCCTCGTCGACGGCTTCCGTTCCGACGGAAAACTGCTCTTCTCCGCGCACGAGCTTGCCGTCGCCGCTCAGGTATCGGAATCGCGTTCCGATCTGGTATATCAGGGCTGCTATCAGAATGGCCGTGATATTGCCGAGCGTCAGGACGCCGATCGCGTAATTGAAGTAGTCGAGCGCACTGCCGCCCGTGACGTCCGCGTAGACTTCCGACATGGGCAGCGCACCGCCGCCGGCGCCGCCGCCCATGATCGGCAGGAAGAACATGGTCACGACGCGGTCCGCGGGAATGCCGACCAGCGTACCGGTGAAGAGCCCGAACGCCGCCGCGAGGATCAATCCTCCCAGCACGATGGGTGCGTACGATGCGAGCGCCCGCTTCAGGACCGCCGTCTCGACACTCAGCACGCTGCTGCTGACCAACGCGGCCAACACGAAATACAGGAACCGGTTGTCGATGATCTGCGCCTGCAGATACTCGACATCTTCCGGCCCGATGAGCCCCCATCGCGCGAAGAACGCAGCGCCCGCCCACGCCACCACGAGCCCGCCGCCGAGCAGGGCCTTCAGAATCCGAACCCGTTCGCCGATGGCGAAAAAGAAGAGCCCGATGGCCCAGAGCACCGAAAACGCGCCGGCCACGCCCGCCACGGGCAACTGACCGAGCGCCAGGATGCCGACTGCCAGCACGGTATTGAGCGCGTAAAGCCACAGCGGAATACCTTCGATGTCGAAAGGCTTCCGGGTATCGACGATGCGCGACCAGAAGCCCGTGTTCGGTGTCGTCGTTTCAGGCATCTCGCTCGCTGGCTTCATCGTTCCGGCATCGTCGTCCGGGTCAAGGTCCTTCCTGCGATGGAGGCGTCGCGACCCCGGGAGACGTGCATGGTATTCCGTCAGCTTCGCGGATGGTAATGCCGGCCCTCACGAAAGCAACGGATATCGGCATTGGCACACCGCCGGCCAGCTATGCGAAAGTAGCCCGCGGTTGGTGGACCGTAAGCGACCGGTACCGGGCGGGAGGACTGATGGCCGACAACACGGCGCCAGTTCCTGCATTGCTATTCTCGAAGCTGTGAACGAAATCCTCACGGACATGCGCGTCGTTGAGGCGTCCGCCTTCATCGCGGCGCCACTCGGCGGACTCCTGCTGGCACAGATGGGGGCCGATGTCATCCGCATCGATCCCGTCGGGGGAGGGCTCGACTATCAGCGCTGGCCGGTCACGAAAGACGGCCTGAGTCTCTACTGGGCGGGCCTCAACAAGGGCAAGCGGTCGATCATGCTCAACGTCCGCGAAGCCGAAGGCCGCGAAATCGCGCAGGCGCTCATGACGCGACCCGGTCCGAACGCAGGGCTCGTAATTACCAACCTGCCGGTGCGCGGCTGGCTCGATTACGAGGCGCTGCGCGTGAAGCGCGCGGACCTCGTCATGGTCGCCGTCACCGGCAGCCGCGATGGCCGGGTGGCGCTCGACTACACGGTCAACGCGGCAGCCGGTTTTCCCTTCGTGACAGGTCCGCCCGACCACGAAGGGCCGATCAATCACGTCATGCCCGTCTGGGATGTGATCGCCGGGTTTTCCGCTGCACAGGCGCTGCTGGCCGCCGAGCGGCATCGGCGCGCCACCGGCGAGGGACAGCTCGCGCGGCTTGCGCTGGCTGACACCGCGTTCGCGATGTTGAGCCATCTCGGCTACGTCGCCGAGGCCGAGGTCAACGGGGTCGAACGTCCTCGCACCGGCAACGACGTCTACGGCAGCTACGGACGTGACTTTGAAACTGCTGACGGGCGGCGGGTCATGGTTACAGCGATGACTGCCCGTCATTGGCAAGCACTGCTCGAGGCGACCGGCACGGCCGAGGCGATGCGCGCGCTAGAGCACAGGCTCGGAGCCGAATTGCGCAACGAAGAACAGCGCTACGCGGCACGCCAGGCGATCGGCGAGATTCTCGAACCCTGGTTCAGCGTCCGCAGCCTCGCCGAGGTGCGTACAGCGCTCGATGCCGCGGGCGCATGTTGGGGACCGTACCAGACATTCGCGCAAGCCCTGGCCGAAGACCCGCGCGCTTCGACGGAGAGCCCGCTGTTCGAAGACATCGAGCAGCCGGGAATCGGCTCTCACCGCGCAGCCGGGGGCATCATCGATTTCAGCGCTTTGCCGCGTACGCAGGTGCGGCCGGCGCCGGTCCTCGGGCAGGATACCGACGCGGTGCTCGCGGAAGCGCTTGGGCTTTCGGCTGCAAGGATCGGCGAGCTTCACGACGCAGGGATCGTCGCCGGGCCGGGTGGCTAGCACCAGCCCGCAGGAGCTCACAGGAGCCGAGATCCTGTTGTAGGCGGAAACTCGTTCCCGTCGACAAGGCGATCGCATGGCGCACGATCGACACCTGCCACACGATCAGCCTTCGGCACCGCACCGTGGACAATTGCTGCAAGGTGCTGCACACTGCAGCAGTTCGCAGCATCTACGTCAAGGGAGCGCGAGGTGGCGGCAACACACCGCATGACTGTCAACCTCGAGGCCGTCGAATACAGCCAATTGTCCGCCATGGCGGAAAAATACAGCGTTTCGCTTGCATGGCTCGGGCGCCGTGCGATCGTCGAGTTCCTGCAAAGGAACGAGGGCGACGAACTGCAATTGCCGCTGAACCTGATTCCGGAACGGCGCGAAGCGCAGCGCTAGCTGGCGGAGAGGCGACAACATGGCAACGGCACGGGCGAATATCGGCCAGGCAAGAGCTGAACTCTCCTCGGCCTGGTTGAGCACTTTTTTGGCGGACCACTCGAAGAGTGCGCGCCTTCTTGTGGCTTCCGTAAAACCCGAAGATCGTCTCGAGTTCGCACGGCGAGTAACGATACATGTCATCCGCTCCTACTGGCAGGAGATTCGGGCCAGGTCATCGCGCCCCTGGCCACTGCGCGAATTGCCTTTCGAACTGGAGCATTCGGACTTGACTTTGCATGCCGAGCCGTTGGCGGATGCCGTCGGGCGGGTCGCCGCCAGATTGAGCGTTGAGGATGCCAGCTACATCATCGGGTCGCTGTATACAGGGATGATGCCGGCGCGATTGCGGGCGCAACAGGGCGCGTACTACACCCCGCCTGCGTTGTGCGAACGGCTGCTCGATCTGGCGTCGGACGCGGGTGTCGACTGGCGCTCGGCGCGGGTCCTGGATCCAGCCAGCGGTGGCGGGGCATTCCTTGTGGCCGCGGCGCGGCGGATGGCCGCGGGTCTTGAGAGCTTGCCCGCCAACAACTCGTTGACGCACATTCAGCGGCACCTGCATGGCTTCGAATTGGACCCGTTTGCGGGCTGGATGGCGCAGGTCTTTGTGGACGCGACCCTTGACCCACTTTATGGCGATGCCGGGAACAGGCTGCGTCCGGTGGTCCGGGCAGTGGATGCCCTTGAACAGACACCTGAATCTGACCGATACGATCTCGTCGTCGGCAATCCGCCTTACGGACGCGTCCGATTGACTCCGAGTATGCGCGATCGATTTCGCCGGAGCCTGTTTGGTCATGCAAACCTCTACGGTGTGTTCACGGATCTCGCCTTGCGGTTTGCGAAACCCGGCGGCGCAATAGCGTACGTCACACCGACGAGCTTCCTCGCCGGCGAGTACTTCAAGGCCTTGCGTGGCTTGCTGGGCAGGGAAGCACCGCCGGTCTGCATCGACTTCGTCGGAGCGCGCAAGGGAGTGTTCGCGGATGTGTTGCAAGAGACGGTGCTGTCCGTGTTTCGTCGCGGAGACGGTCGTGCCGACGCAAGCGTTCACCATATCTTTCCCGATTCCAACGGGTGCATCGAGAAGACGGCAACGGGATCGTTCACATTGCCCGAAGTCCCGGAACAGCCCTGGCTCGTTCCGCGTACGAAATCTCAGTTCGGACTGGTTCGCCAGCTTGAACAATTTCCTTGCCGCCTGGCCGATTACGGCTATTGCGTGAGTACCGGTCCGCTCGTCTGGAACCGTCACAAGACCGGTCTGCGACAGCAGGCCGGCAAGGGTCGGTTTCCTCTGGTCTGGGCGGAATCCGTGCGTCCGGATGGTACGTTCGAGTTTCGCGCGCGCAAGCGAAACCATCAGCCTTATTTCGCACCGACACCGAGGGAAAACTGGGTGGTGACCGATTTCGCATGCGTGCTGGTGCAAAGAACGACGGCGAAGGAGCAGAGTCGGCGTCTGATCGCGGCCGAACTGCCGGAGTCGTTTCTGGACGAACATCGGGCGGTCGTGATCGAGAACCACCTGAACATGATCAAGCCGACGAACGGCGCCCCGAAGGTGCGGCAGACGGTCCTCGCCGCCTTGCTGAATACGGAGGCCGTGGATCAGGCGTTTCGTTGCATCAGTGGCAGCGTGGCGGTGTCCGCGTACGAACTCGAAGCTCTGCCGCTTCCGCCGCCTGACAGCCTCGGGGAAGTCGAGGCTCTGGTGGCCAGCCGCGCTGGCCGCCCCAGCATAGAACAAGCTGTAAATCGCTTGTATGCGTACGAGGACTCGTAGTGCCCTTGCCGCCACTGCTGCCGGTATCCGACATACATGCCCGGTTACAGGGGATATTCCCGGAAGGTACCTCCAATCGTAACTACGTAACCCGGGAAATCGCGGCGAAAACGGTATTCGTCATGCTGTACGTCGGCGCGGTGGAGGGAACTGAACGCTGGCTGCGACCCGATCAGGTAACGCGCATGACGGATGCGCAAGCCACTGAATCTGGTGTCGCGGAACGGGAAGCCTGGGCGGAAACGTCGCTACGGCCGGCTACGGGGTCGATTCGACGCCGATGGTATGCGGCGAATACGCGCGAGCCGATCCGCGACGAGACATTGCGTGACGGTTTGATCCGAACAGGTGCGGTTACAGAGCGCGTAGATCTGCCGACTACATCGCCGCAACCGCGTTACGCGCTGGCTCAGGATTTTGCGAGTTTGCTGGATCCAGCGTTGGTCGGGGACGCGCTCGACACCGAGATCGCTGCATGGCGAGCTGCGCACTTGTCCAGTGGTGCACTGGCTCGCGTCGAGATACTGCGCCGCGGTGCAGTCGCCCGCGAGGGACGTGTCCTGGTTACGTTTCCCAACGGCGAAACTCGCAATATGGCTCCGGGACCGAGTTCGATCATTTCCAAGGCGGTGGTAGAGGAGTTCGCGCCTCGATTTCTGAAAGAGCCCGGCGTCATCTGGCTGAGCGAGAGCAGCAATCAGGTGGTGGCGAGGGATGACGACCTGGCCAGGGCGATCGGTCTCCGAATCGAGTCGGACCGTAATTTACCGGACGCGATCCTCGTGGATCTCGGCTCAGGCGATCCTGTTCTGGTGTTTGTTGAGGTCGTGGCAACGGCCGGTCCCGTCAGCGAGGCGCGCAGGTCGGCATTGCAGACGATCGCGACCGACGCGGAGTTCACGAAGAAACAGGTGGCGTTCGTAACTGCCTTCTCTGACCGCGACAACTCTGCGTTCAAGCGCTCCGTAAGCGAATTGGCATGGCAATCATTCGCATGGTTCACGTCGGAGCCCGAGCACATAATCGCGCTGCATCGCGCGCGGAGTGCGGATGGAGTGAAGCTTTCCGAACTCATGGACTGAAGCTGGAACCTTGTCGTTTCGGACAGCCCGGTCCTCGGGAAGCAGGCCGTCGCAAGAACGGTATTGTGATTACGGCAAAACGGCGCTGGTTCACGGTAGAGCGTAGAAGAGACCACGCGCGTGGAAGCGAAGCGGCGCGCGCGCACACTGAACTATCGTCGGGCGTCGGGGCTCGACGAGATCAAGGTGTCGAGTTCGCGGCCCGGGTGACGAAATTCCACGGCCAGAGAAAAAGCGCGGCCTGGCGGCGCGCCGCAGTTCGACGCCTATGGCATCGGATCCGGATGCGGCGAATCGTCGATCAGCCATAGGGGTCGAATCATGCTCGGGAGGCTGAGCGGGGGTATCACGTTGCTCTCCGTTCGGAATTGTTCCCACGCGGCGGTCATCTCTTCGAGCTTTGCCGGCATCGTAATGGACAGGTCGGTGGTTTCTCCTGGATCTTCCTTCACGTTGTACAGGTACCAGCGATCGTCCCGGAACGGCGGTTCGGTGCGCAACAGCTTCCAGTCGCCCTTGCGCACCGCGATTCGCCCCCACAGTTCCAGGCCGAGCACTTCGTGCTCGTCGTGGACGATCGCACCGGGATTGCTCAATAGCCGCGTAAAGCTCCTGCCGGTCTGCGGCAGGATTTCCCGCCCGTCGTAGGAGCCTTCGGGATACTCGACGCCCGCCAGTTCCAACAGGGTGGGTGCGACGTCGCTAACCATCAGAACGCTGTGGCTGATGGCTCCCGGGGCGCTGACGCCGGGGCCGCCGATGATCGCCGGCACGCGAATGCCGCCCTCGGCCGCGTGGCGCTTGAACAGGTTGAACGGCACGCTGCCCGCCGACCCCCAACCCGGCCCGTAAAACATCACCGATCCTTCGCGTCCCATGTTCTCGATGCTGTTGTCCGCGTTGGCATACCTGGCAGCCGCCGGCCCTTCATTCCAACCGAAGAATCCGGCTGCACCGTTATCGGACATGAACAGGATGACCGTGTTTTCGTACAGTCCCGCCTGTTTCAGGTAGTCGAACACCTTGCCGATGTTGTCGTCCATGTTGTCGATGGCGCCGGCATAGACCTCCATGCGGCGGGCATGAATCCGCCGCGCAGCCTCGCTGAGCTCTACCCAGGGCGTGACCGTCGGCGCCCGTTCACTCAGCCCGGTACCGGGCGGGAACAGTCCCATATCGATCATGCCGGCCAGGCGCGTTTCCCGCAGAACGTCGTAACCGTCGTCATATCGCCCGCGATAGAGGTCGATGTGCGTCTCCGGCGCCTGCACCGGAATGTGCGGCGCAGTGAAATTCAGGTAGGCGAGAAAGGGCTTGTCCTGCGCCGGATCGCTACGCAAGTACTCGATGATCTTGTCGGTATAGAAATCGCTGGAAAAGAAGTCGTCCACCACGGGCATCCCGGTAACGTCCACCGCGTTCTCGAAATAGCCGCCGCGCGCATCGGGGCCGCGCCCGTTCAGATTGAAATGACTGTCGGCCGGACCGCCGCCGGTCTGGATGAAGGCCTGGTCAAAGCCCCTCGCAACCGGGAGTTTGTCCGGCGAGCGCCCCAGGTGCCATTTGCCGGTGGCATAGGTCCGGTAGCCGCTGTCCTTCAACAGCCTGCTGAAGGTCACCACGCGGTCGCTGAGCACGCCCTCATATCCCGGCACACCTTCCTGGTTGGGGCTTTGCAGCCCGGCGCCCATCGTCCCCAGGCCCGCCAGATGATTGTCGGTGCCGGACATCAGCATGGCCCGGGTGGGCGAGCAGTTCATCTGGGCGTAGAAGCTCGTGAACCGGATACCCTCCGCGGCCAGGGCATCCAGTGCCGGCGTATCGATTTCGCTGCCAAAGGGCCCAAGCTCGGCCATACCGACATCGTCGGCGACGATGATCAGGAAGTTTGGCCGGTCGGTCTGTGCCGATAGTGCAGCGGGCAACAGGAGACAGAGAAAGAAGGCCGTTCTGATCAACTGGAAGTCACCGCGATGCTGCGCCTGGACGCCGAACATGATACAGGGGCTGCCACGCGTCGAGTGCCCACGCTGGCAGTCGCACGCCAGAGGACTTCGGCAGTCCGCAATGGCCGAGACGGCGATTTGGTATACCTCGATGATTTTTGATACGTTGCGGGCACGCGCACAGGGCGGCTTTCCCCGGCAACCGCATGTCCCCATTCGGTTGTCGGCGAGATCCGGGCGGCCAGCGACTCCAGTCCTTTGGACAAGCGCCGCATGGCAAGAGAAAAATTCGCAAAGCGATTCGCCGAACGGGTGCTCGCAGCCCGTTGGCTCGTCATCGCCGCAAGTCTGGTCTGGGTTGCGGTGGCGGCAAGCGGCATCTTCCGGTTCGAGTTCGCCGCCGACTACCGCATCTTCTTTGACGAAGACAATCCGCAGCTTCTCGGTCTGGAAGCGCTCGAGAATACCTACGGGAAGAACGAGAACATCGCATTCCTGGTCGTTCCCGACGATGGCGACGCCACCTCCGAAGAAGCGCTCGAGGCGACCGTGTGGCTCACGGACGCCGCCTGGCAGACACCCTTCACAAGGCGCGTGGATTCGCTCGCCAATTTCCAGTACACGACCGCGGAGGGCGACGACCTGTATGTGCGCGATCTCATTGATCCGCAAGCACTGCCCGACCCTGAAGCGCGATCGCGAATCCGTGACATCGCTTCGTCCGACCCGCGGATCGCAGGCAGCATTCTGGCCCGCAACGGCGATGTCAGCGTGGTCAACGTCACGATCGAACTTCCGGCCGAAGGCCAGTTGGAGGCTGTAGCCGAAGTCGCCGAATTCGCACGTGAAGTCGCCGCGCAGGCAGAGGAACGGTTTCCGGGCATCGACCTGCGAACGGTCGGCACGGTGATGGTCAACCAGACCTTCGTCGAAGCCTCCATCGACAGCCAGATGATCTTCCTGCCCGCAAGTCTCGTGCTCATGGCCGTGGTCCTCGGCGTCCTCGTCCGGGGCTGGGCGGGCGTCGCGGGCACGGGGCTGGTCATCGTCTTCTCGATACTGGCATCGATGGGCCTGGGCGTATGGGCCGGTTTGCCCTTTTCCCCGCCCATCGCGCCGGCGCCGACCATCGTGTTGATGATCGTCGTGGCAAGCTGCGTACACCTCCTGGTGGCCTTGCAGCAGCGCCTGCGAGCCGGGGATTCCCGGCACGACGCTATCGTCGAATCGCTCAGGCTCAACCTGCATCCGGTGTTTCTGGCAAGTCTCACGACCGCGCTCGGCTTCCTGAGCATGAACTTCTCCGAAGTGCCGCCGTACCGCGATCTCGGGAACTTCGTCGCCTTCGGCATCGGCTCCTCGTTCGTGCTCTCCGTCACCTTCCTGCCGGCCCTGCTTTCTCTGCTCCCGGTTCGCGCCGCAAGGGAACGACGGTTCCTCGGATTCTCGATGAGGCGACTTTCGGACGTTGCGTTGCGGCACAGAAAGGCGCTGTTTTTCGCCTGGTTGGCGATCGTGGCCGCGATGATCGCGTCCATACCGCGCAACGAACTCAACGACGTGCTGGTTCATTTCTTCGATGAGAGCGTCGAGTTTCGGCAGGATACGGATTTCATGGACGAGCGCCTGAGCGGCAACACGCTGCTTGAGTATTCGTTGCACGCCGACACCGAGGGCGGCGTCACCGATCCGGAATTCCTCACGGAAGTTTCCAACTTCGCCGACTGGTATCGTGGGCAACCGCCGGTACGCCATGTGGCGGTCATCACCGATACCTTCCGGCGACTCAACCAGAGCATGCACGGCGACGATCCTGCCGAGTACCGGATTCCGGAAAGCCAGGAGCTGGCTGCGCAGTACCTGTTGCTTTACGAACTCTCGCTTCCGCAGGGCCTGGACGTGAACAACCAGATCGACAGGTCCAGAACGTCCACGCGAGTGTCGATATCGGCGGAGACGCTGTATTCCGCCGACCTGCTGGAACTCAACGCTCGTGCCGAGGACTGGCTTGCGGAAAACGCGCCGAGAGTGGACGACGTCAACAGCACCGGGCCCGCGACGCTCTTCGCCTATATCGGGCAACGCAACATCCGCGCCATGCTGCTCGGGACGGTGGTCGTGCTCGTCGCCATTTCCGCCATTCTTCTCATTACCCTCAGATCGTTGCGCGTGGGGCTCATAAGCATCGTTCCCAATCTGATTCCCGCGGTGCTCGGCTTCGGCGTCTGGGGCCTGACGGTCCAGCAGGTGAGCCTGTCGCTATCGGTGGTCGTGGCCATGACCGTGGGCATCGTCGTGGACGATACCGTGCACTTTCTGAGCAAGTACCTTCGAGCGCGGCGCGAGTACGGCTACGATCCCGAGGACGCCGTGCATTACGCCTTTGACACGGCCGGCCGGGCCCTGGTCACGACGACAATCGTACTCGTGGCGGGTTTCCTGATATTCGCGTTTTCTCCATTGATTCCCACGGCGCAGGTCGGAATCCTGACCGCAATGATCATCGGCTTCGCTCTCATCGCCGATCTGACGCTCCTGCCGGCGCTGTTGACGGCGGTGGACCGCGACTCCGCGCAGCGGGCCGACGCTTGAGGCCTGATGAGACTTACCTCGTCCCGGTGTCCTGCCCCGCGAGTTTGCGTGCTTTTATCTTGTTGATGTTACAAGGAAAACAGCCGGCTTTTGTGGACCGGACTGCGCGGACGGTACACTGATCCGATATCCAGGGAGCGGCTACGCACGGTCATGTTCAACAATCCATTCGACTCATTTCACGATACAGTCGCCGACGCGAAGGAAGAGCGCGAACAGCTCGACCGGCTGCTGACGATTTCCACACCGAGGGAACGTCTGCTCGTCGCGGGTGTCGCGGCGTTGCTGGTCATCGTCGCGGCATGGCTCATCTTCGGCAACGTCGCCCGCAGCGTTGCGGTTGACGGTTTGCTCATCGAGAGCGGCGGAAACCCGGGCGAGGGCAATCGGTCGGTGCAAGCGCTCGTCTGGCTCGCGAGCGACGTCGCGCCGAGCATCGAAGCCGGCATGCAGGCCGAGATCGAGCTGACCACGACTGACGGAGAAGCCGACACGCTTGGCGGAGAGGTCGTGACGATTGCCACCGTCAGCCTGATGGAGGGACTGGGGGAGTTCGAGTCCGCGGTGCCGGTGTCCGTGCACCGCGTCGATATCGCGCTCGCGGAAGAAATCGACTTCGCTTCCCTCGCAGGCCGGGAGTGCCGGATCGTCATCGAACTCGGCAGGCAATCTCCGGCCGCAATTTTCGGAATGACGCGATCGTAGGATGCTGTCGGGCATCTTCAAGCGGGGCGGCCGCAAGGCCGGATCGGAGCCTTCGACGCAAAGGCTGACCACGCCGGTTCTGTTGCAGATGCATGCGACGGAATGCGGTGCTGCCTGCCTCGGAATCGTACTGGGCTACTTCGGACGCTGGGCGCCGCTTACCGAATTGCGCGACAAGTGCGAGGTGAGCCGGGACGGCAGCAGCGCCGCGAGCATCGTGCGGGCCGCTCGACACTACGGCCTGGAGTGCAAGGGACTCAGCATACGCGCGCATCAGCTCCAGAAGCTCGAGTTGCCGCTGATCGTATTCTGGCAATTCAGCCACTTCGTCGTCGTCGAAGGGATCGACGAGCGTCACTTCTACCTCAATGACCCGGCCACGGGACGCCGCAGGCTCTCGGCTGCCGAGTTCACCAGGGGCTACAGTGGAATCGCGCTGCGATTCACGCGTGGCGACGATTTCAAGCCCGGCGGCGAACAACAGGGCCTGTTGGCGCAATTGAGCGCCTTGCTCGCCGGCGAGTGGAGCGTATTGACCGGCGCGGTTGCCTGCGCGCTCATGCTGACGCTGCTGGCGTTGGCCATTCCCGTATCCCTGAGCGTTTTCGTGGACGAAGTTCTCGAAAACGGCGGCCCGTGGGGCGCGATCGTGGCGGCCCTGATTGGCGGCGGCGTCCTCGTATACATCCTGTCCCTGCTCAAGCACCGCTTCCTGCAGCGACTCGCGGTCCGAATCTCGGTGATCGGCTACGATCAGGGCCTGTCGCGGCTGCTGCGCTTGCCGGTGGAGTTCTTTGCCCACAGGCTCGTCGGCGACCTGACCGACCGCGTCTCGTCCATCGACAGGGTCGCAAGGAATCTGACGGACAAGTTTCTCGTGCTCATCATCGACATGGCGATGAGCGCGGTGTTGCTCGTCGCCATGTTGGCCTACGACGTCGTTCTCACGCTGGCCGTGCTTCTGCTGGCTCTCCTGCACGGCGTGCTCGCCCACTTCCTCAACGCGCAACGCCGCGTTCGAATCCAGGCGATGCGGCGCGAACAGGGGTTGCTGATCGGTTTCGGCATGCAGATGCTGAGTCATGCGGACAACCTGCGCATGACGGGCTCCGACGACCGCTTCTATTCGCGTTGGAGCGGTCAGCAGGCGCGCGAACTGCATGCCCGCCAGTTCCATGCGCAACTCGGCCATGTCAATACAGCGCTTCCGGGCCTAATCGCCGCATTGCGCAGCGCCGCGATACTGGCCTTGGGGGCGGGCATGGTCATTGCCGGGGACATGACGCTCGGCACGCTGGTCGCGATCTACATTCTCGCAGAGATGTTTCTGGCGCCTGTCGGGCGCTTTCTCGAGTTCGCCGACGAACGCCAGGCGCTGGAGACGGATCTGCAACGTCTCGAAGACATCTCGAAGACCGCCGAAGACCCTGTATTCAGCCGCCGGAATTCGGCAACCGACTCGATTTCAACATTCAACGGCCGGCTCCAGCTTGCGGGCCAGCTCGAACTGCGCGACGTCACGTTCGGCTTCAACAAGAGCCGGCCTCCCCTGATCAAGGACTTCAACCTCGTGATCAAGCCGGGGCAGCGGGTTGCGCTGGTTGGTCCGAGCGGATCCGGCAAGTCGACCGTGGCGCACCTGGTTTCGGGCATCTATCAGCCCTGGTCGGGTGATGTCCTGCTTGACGGCCATCCGCGCGACGCGATTCCCGATGAAGTGCTGCGGCGATCCATTTCCATGGTGGATCAGGAGGTCGTGCTCTTTTCCGCCTCCGTACGCGACAACATCACCATGTGGAACCCCGCCATTCCGGATGAAGTCATCATCGCCGCGGCGCGCGATGCCGGCATCCATGACGACATTCTCCAGAGACCGCAAGGATACTCGACCCAGGTCGAGGAGGGCGGGGCGAATTTCAGCGGCGGCCAGCGGCAACGGCTCGAAATCGCCCGCGCGCTGGTGGGCAATCCGACGATGCTCGTGCTCGACGAGGCGACCAGCGCGCTCGACGCCGCGACAGAGGAATACGTCGACGATGCCTTGCGGCGGCGCGGCGTCACCTGCCTGATCGTGGCGCACCGTCTCAGCACCGTGCGCGATTGCGACGAGATCATCGTGCTCGACAAGGGCGTCGAGGTGCAGCGCGGCACACACGATGAGCTGATTGCGGACGAGGACGGGAGCTATTTCAAGCTGGTCAAGTCAGGCTGATGCAGGACACAGGCACGCAATTCACATCGATCGCCGAACTCGCGGCTCGCTCCGGCGCATCCGTGCCCTGCGCCGGCAACCAGCCGGTGAATCTCGACGATCCGGGCAGCGCCTGGTTCATCGACGAGGGCGCCGTCGATCTGTTCCTGGTCGAATACCGGGACGGCGTGGAACAGGCGGCGCCGCAGCATCTGCTGCGCCGTGAGTCGGGCACCCTGCTGCCGGGTGTCGCGCCCGACGAACAGGACGACGGAGACAAGGGTACGACGCTGAGCCTCGTGGCCAAGGGCCTGCCCGGAACGCTTCTGAAACGCGTGCCGGCATCCTCGCTGTCGGAAGTTGCTCCGGCAGAACTCGCGGAACAGATCGACGCCTGGCTGACCGACATCACTGACGCGCTTGCACGTTTCGTAACCCGTTTTCCGCGCCCGACCGCGCTGGCCGAAGCGGGTCTGGACCGGACCCTGCGCCCCGGTACGCTGTCCGCACGGCGCGGAGTCGTATGGGTGTCGGAACCGTCGCTCGGAGCGAGCCTGTTCATGGACATGCTCGACCAGGCGGCACTCGACGAGGCAAGCGGCCCGCACGAGCCGGTAATGCCGCTGACGCGGACGAGCTGGCTCACCCTGTTCGACGAGGCGACGATTTCGGGCAAGTCGACCGAAACGCTGGTGAGCGAGGGCACGCTGCTGCCGGCGCTCGCCTCCTTTCACGCGGTGGCTTTCGCGCTGGAGCGCCTCAACCGCCGCCTGGCCGTGGTCGACGATGCGAATCTCGAACGCGATCGAACAAGCAGCCACCGCACGGCCGAAAGAACTGCCCGGCAGCGGCTGTTCAACATCTACGACCTGCCGGTCGACCGGGATGCCGATGTCGAGGACACGGCGCTGGCGGATGCCCTGAAGATCGTCGGCCGCCATCAGGGCATCGAGTTCAGGATTCCGGGGCGCTCGGGAACGTCGGACTCCCCTGTCGGCCTCGTCGACATTCTCGATGCGTCAGGAATACGCGCCCGGCGCGTGAGATTCAAGGGCGAGGGCAAGTGGTGGCGCGGCGACAGCAACGCACTACTGGCGTTTCGTGCCGTGGACGGCCAGCCGGTCGCGCTGCTGCCGGGAATGTTCGGGGGCTACCGGGAGGTCGATCCGGTCAGCAAGCGCAGTGTGCGGATGACGGCCGATCGCGCCGCGGCGCTGCAGCAGGAAGCCTGGATGTTCTATCCGCCGTTGCCTTCGGGGAACGTGAAACCGGCAGACCTGTTGCGTATCGCCTTGCATGGCTCGGCCGGGGATCTGCTGCGGCTCGTGATCGCCGGCCTTCCGGGCGGGTTGATCAGACTGCTGCCGGCACTGGCGCTGGGATTCGTCGCGAACCATATCGTGGCGGGCGGCAGCGCCGGAGTGCTCTACGGCGTGGCCGTGACGCTGGCGGTTTTCGGGCTGCTCGGCGCGCTGCTGCATCTGTTGCAAAGCAACGCGATGATGCGGCTCGAGGGGCGCTCGGCGTCGCGCGTCGAAGCGGCCTTCTGGGACCGCCTCATGCGCCTTCCGCCAGGTCTTCTGCATGGCCATTCGGCCGGCGATCTGGCCATGTCGGGCATGACGTTCCAGAACCTGCGCGACGGCTTGCAGGGCGTCGTCGCCGAGAGCCTGTTGTCGATCATCTTTCTGCTTCCGGTTTTCGCCGTCATCTTTTTCTACGATGCGACGCTCGGGGTCATCGCGCTCGTCTTCAGCGTCGTTTCGCTGCTGGTGACCGTGATCCTCGGCTTGCGCCAGATGCCGCCTTACGGGCGGATGATCAGTGCTGCGCGCCGCGTCGCCGGCCGCCTGTTCCAGATCGTGGAGGGCATCGCCAAGCTGCGCGTGGAAAACGCCGAAGGATCGGCTTTCGCCATCTGGGCGCGGGATTATCGCGAGCAGAAACGCGCGGAACTCGAACTCGGCGCGCTTGAAGGCCATTCGCGGGCGTTCGGCGCCGCGCTCCCGTTTCTGGCCGCTGGCGTACTGCTCCTGGCAGTGGTCACGATGGGCGACCGGAGCGTCCCGGTCGGCGATTTTCTGGTCGTCTACACCGTCTTCATCATCTTCCAGTCCGCCATTGCCCGACTGGGCGAATCGTTCGGCGCCATCGCCGCCATGCTGCCGGCGTTCGACCAGATGCGACCGATACTCGCCGCGGTTCCGGAGAGCGAGATCGAGGGCGCGCCGGTCGAACGTCTGGGTGGCGAGGTCCTGTTCGACCACATTTCGTTCCGCTACGATCCCGACGGCCCGCTGATTCTCGACGATGTCACGATCCGCGCCCGTCCCGGTGAGTTCATTGCGATCGCCGGCGAGTCCGGCGCTGGCAAGAGCACGCTGTTCCGGCTCGCGCTCGGCATCGACCGGCCATCCGCCGGGGCGGTGTACTACGACGGACGCGATCTGAAACACCTGAACCTGAAACAACTGCGCCGCAAGATTGGCGCGGTACCGCAGTCGGTGCGACTGCATCCCCAGGATCTCTGGGACAACATCGTCGCGCACCACGAGGGTACGACCACCGAGGAAGTGTGGAAAACGGCCAGAACCGCCGGAATCGAACGTGAAATCAAGGCCATGCCGATGGGCATGATGACGATGGTCGGGGCGAGCGGTTCCGTCGTGTCGGGCGGGGAGAGTCAGCGCGTCACCATCGCCCGCTCACTGATCGGCAATCCGCGCATCATGCTGCTTGACGAGGCCACCAACTGGCTCGACAACGAAAGCCAGGCCGAGGTCATGCACAACCTGGCGCTTCTGACCTCGACGCGCATCGTCATCGCCCATCGCCTGTCGACCCTCGAACAGGCTGACCGCATCTACGTGATGCAGGCCGGAAAGGTCGTGCAATCGGGCTCCTTCGGCGAGCTCATGGAGGTTGACGGGGTGTTCAGGGAACTGGTCAAGCGGCAAGTCGCCTGAACTCATGAAGGGGCCCATCGACGCGACCGAACGCCTCCTCGCGAAAGCAGCGAAGGACAGCGAGTTTCGCGATCGCCTGCTCGCCGATCCCGCGGATGCGATCGAGCGGGAACTCGGCGTGATGCTGGACGAGGTCCACGAGATTCGCGTGCATGAAGAAACCGATGCCGTGACGCACCTCGTGCTTCCACCGAAGAGCAAGTTCAGCGAGGAAGAACGGGAGGCGGCGAGGACCGGCGCAGCCTCGCTCGAGTTCCTGAAGAAGACGATGTACGACCCGGCGCCGCCGATTCGGCCTCCCGCCGGGAATCCGGCGGCTGCCGGGATGAGTTCCCTCGACGCCGGGGCGCTGGCGAAGGCAGGTCGCCGGAGCATCCGCCGCGGCCTCGAATTCCTCGAATCGGCGATCGACGGGAACGGGGCGTGGCACTGCATCCGCTTCAATATCGCCGACCCCGACATACCGCGCCATTTCGAAAGGCCCGCGTTCGTTTCGGCGTTCTGCGCACTGGCTCTTGAAAGCAGCGATGATGCGCGGGCCAGGAACATCTGCGCGCGCACGAAGGCTTACCTCGCCGACACGATGGAGTATCCCGGGTTCTGGCGCTACTACCGGCATCTTCCGCAGGATCTGGACAGCACGACACTGTGTTCGCTCGTCATCGGGACGCATCCCTGGATATTGCTCGGACGCAACGTTCCCCGGATGCTGGCGAATCGCGACGAGCAGGGCTGTTTTCTGACCTGGGTTCTCGCTGCCGACGAACCGGGCGTCGTGTCGAGCTTTCGTATCGAAGCCGACCCCGTCGTCAATGCGAACGTCATCGCCTACCTTGGCGACCACCCCGAAACGAGGGACGCACAACGATGGCTCGAATCCATGATTGCCGAAGACCGCCTCGACGGTTCGTCCAAGTGGTATCCGGACAAGGTCACGATCTACTACGCAACCACGCGCGCCATGGTCCGAGCCCGTCCCGCCCTCGATCGACTGCGCCCGATACTCGCCGATCGCATCCTCGGCCTGCGCGACCCGCAGGGAGCATTCGGCAATGTCCTTCAGACCGCTCAGGCGATATCGGCGCTCTACAATATCGGCAGCCTTGACCGCATCGACGCGAAACGCGAAGTGGAGAGGTTCATGAGTTCACAACGCGAGGACGGTAGCTGGCCCGAGGTTCTCGCGTTTGGCGACCAATCGCTGCGATGGGGCGCCGTTGGCCAGATCGGGCACGCCTCCGAATCCCTGACCACCGCGTTCTGTATCGAAGCTCTGGAGCGTCTCGTCGAAAGTCTGGAAGATGCCGGCTGATCCGGCACGGAATCTCCAGGTGAAAACCCGGACGGACACGAATTCACGGCGCGGGATACTGACGAGAACCACTCCTGCGGACCGGGGTCTCGTCAAGCTGCCGGCGCTTGCTCCCCACCTGCAGTTCCGCGACATCGGCGAACGGCAGACGCTGCTGGTCTCGGAGTCCTTCAACACCCTGCTGCACGGCAAGCTGAATCGCGATCTGCTGCCGCTGCTCGACGGTCGGCATCCGCAGGAGGAGATTGTCGCGAAGCTCGCCGGCGCTCATGCGGCGACCGATGTTCTCGCGGCCATCGTTTCGCTGTCCGCGCGGGGCTATGTCGTCTCGGCGGATCACGGCATGGACGCGGCCCGGGCAGCCTGGTGGTCGTCGCTCGGCGCCTCGCCGCGCTGGGTCGAACAACGACTTGCGGAGGCATGCGTCGCGGTGGACGGTGACGACGGCCGCTTGATCAGGCGCCTGCAAGCGAGCGGCGCCCGCGTGGGAACCGATGCCGCCGAGCTCACCGTCATCGTTTGCGACGACTATCTCGAAGCGGCTCTTGCCGACGTGAATCGGGGGCAGCTTCGGAAGAGAGCCCCGTGGATGCTCGCGCGGCCGCGCGGCGTCGAGGCGCTGTTCGGCCCGGTCTTTCACGCCGATGAGAAAGGACCCTGCTGGGAGTGTCTGGCCTACCGCCTGCGCAGCCACCAGGAGGTCCACCATTTCCTGCGCAACATCGCGGGCGATGAGGCTGCTTTCAAGCCGTTCGCGGCGGAGCCGGTCGTCCTCGAAGCGCTCCATGGCCTGATCGCTGCGGAGATCGTCAAGTGGCTGGTGCTCGATGCAGCGGCACCGGTTCACGACCACGCGATCGCGATGAACGTTGGCACGTTCGCAAGTTCGCGGCATCGTGTGATGCGTCGGCCGCAATGCCCGGCCTGTGGCGACGCGGCGTTGCATCGGCCGGATCGACCGCCGGTTGCCTTGTCCCTGAACGCAAGCCCCAAGGCCCATCTCAACAGCGGCGGCGTGCGTACCGTTACCCCGGAAGTCACGCTGGCGAAGTACCGCCACCTCGTAAGCCCGATCAGCGGCGTCGTGACCTGGCTTGCGCGCACGACCGACGAGACCGATTCGTGGCTGCATGTCTACTGGGCGGGAAGCAATCTCGGCATCAGAAGCCGGAGCCTGAGTTCGCTCAGGCGCAGCCTGCGCAGCAAGAGCGCCGGCAAGGGCAGCACGCGAGAGCAATCCGAGGTCAGCGCGCTGTGCGAGGCGGTCGAGCGTTATTCGGGGGCCTTTCACGGTGACGAGATCCGCGTGCGCAGGCGATTCACGGAATTCACGGGCGCGGACGAGGCGATCCATCCGAACGACGCGCAGCTCTTCAGCGACGATCAGCTCGACAACGCGGCGACCATCAACGCCGAGGGCCACCCGTACAACATCGTCCCGCCGCGTCTCGATCCGGACGCAGAAATCGACTGGACACCGCTGTGGTCGCTCACGCAGGGGCGGCATCGCTACATGCCGACGTCGATGCTCTACAGCATGGCGCCCGAACAGCGCGGTCCCGCCGACCTGATCGCCGATTCCAACGGCTGCGCCGCGGGCAATACCCTGGAGGAGGCCATCCTGCAGGGTTTCTACGAACTCGTAGAGCGCGATGCGTTCGGCATCTGGTGGTACAACCGGCTGCGCGTGCCCGCCGTGGATCTCGCAAGCTTCGACGACGACTACCTCGCTTCGGCCACGGACTATTACGGGCGCCGCGAACGGGACGTCTGGATGCTCGATGTCACTGCCGATATCGGCATCCCGACCTTCGTCGCGCTCTCGCGCCGACCGGACGCGCCGACCGAGGACATCATCTACGGCGCCGGCGCCCACGCCGACGCGCGCACGGCGGCGTTGCGCGCGATCTGCGAGTTGAACCAGTGCCTGACCTGGCTGCCGCGTCCCGGAAGCCGCGACGGCCGACCCATGATCGACGATCCGATGGCACTTCGGTGGTGGCAGACGGCTCGACTCGACGACTGCCCGTGGCTCGTTCCGGCGGCCGACGAGCCCTTGCGCGAGGCGGCGCATTATCCGGCGATCGAATCGACGGACATGCGCGACGACGTGGAGCGCTGCCGCGCGCTCGTCGAAGCCGGGGGCATGGAGTTCCTGGTGCTGGACCAGACCCGGCCCGATATCGGCATGCCGGTGGTGCGGGTCGTCGTGCCGGGCATGCGCCATTTCTGGGCGAGATTCGCGCCCGGACGCCTGTACGACGTGCCGGTCAGTCTGGGTCGGCGCGAGCGCCCGCTCGATGAAGCCGACCTGAATCCCGAGCCGGTGATCGCATGAGGCGAAAGCATGGACATTGACCAGGCAGTCACGCTGACCCAGGACCGTCTGGCCGAAGAGGGCGGCACCATGGGCGACCTGCTCGGGTACTTTCGCAACAGGGTCTCGCCGGTCCTCATCGGCGACTCCGAATGGGAGCGCGTACTCGATTGCGCCGGGAGACATCCGATCACGATGGGCGCCCTTCCGTTCGGTTTTGAACTGCCGCTGCATGAACCGAAGCCCGAGGCGGATTTCGGCGTCTCGCTCGCGAGCGGAACGCGATCGGCGACGGTTTTCGAGGAGCGCGCGCGGGCCGACAAGACCGATGAGACCGCGAGTTCGATCGCGCGGCTGTTCGAACAAATGGATACCGAAGACTCGCCCCTGCGCGACATCGTCGGCCGCAAGTTGATGCTCGAATACGACATCGGTTCGGCGCGGGACGGCGAACGTCCGCATCCGGCGATGTTCCTGCGGCCCGGCGAACGCCCGATCCTGGGCGCCTGCGGTCAGGAGAACGATGTCGCCACGGTGGTTGACGCGCTCGTGTCCTGCGTGGGCTGGGAGAGGAACGGGGCCGAGCGGCAGAACGTCGAACGGGCCTACCTGGCGCAGCCGGAAGATACGCGAATGGATTCGTTTGGCGTGTTCCCGTCTCGCTCACGCTCGATACGTCTGGCGATCATGGGCTTCAAGGCAGACCGGGAAGTGCGTTCGTATCTCCAAGACACCGGATGGCCTGGTCGGATCGAGGCCGTAGAGTCCGTGATCTCACGTTTCAGGGAACGCGCGAACATCGTCCGGACCGGGGTCAATCTCGACGTGCGGGCGGACGGTCCGGGTCCGGCGCTCGGCGTGACGCTCATCGTCAGGCAGAGATATACGAAGGATGCTCGCTATTGGCTCGACGGCCTGACCGACTGGGACCCGTTTCTCGAAGCCCTGAGCCAGGAAGACCTGGTCGTGCCCGAAAAACTTGCAGCGCTTGCCGGCTGGGTTTCGAAAGCCACACCGCTGTTCGCGAAGTCCGGGCGGTTTGTCCTGCTACGCGGCATTCACCACATCAAGCTGGTCATATCGGGCGATCGGCTACGGCAGGCCAAGGCCTACGTATTCATGGTGATGTCGGCAGCGTTGGACTTTTGACGTCTGCCTAAAGCACACAAAACAAACCCCCGCCGGCCCCTTTACAGGGGCGGCGGGGGCCAGGTTAAAGCGATGTGCAGACTCTCCGTGTTCTGCATCCGAACCGGCTATTCACCGGCTACGTGTCTACCAGCAGCAGCAAAGCCCGGCCGAGATGGCCTCGAGTTGCTCCTCGGTGATGTTCGGATCCGGCGGCAGAGCGAGGTGAACCGTCTGCATGTCGCTCTCATGGACCTTGATGGTCATCGACTCAGGGATCGTGATGCCCAATTCCTGACTGATGGTCGTCTTCGGGTCGGAAAGAAGCGATTGCCTGAAGTCCTCGTCGAGGGCTGACTTCTCCACGATTTGTTGCAGCATTTCATCGCCACTACGCATAGCTATCTCCTTATAATCTAAACGGGACGAATTGCACCCTTCCTGCTTATAGCACAGGGCGCGCGCGACACGCAATGCATTTTCGCGGATTTCCCAAGACGTTTCACCGGCTTAGCGGCGTTTGCCAGCGGTTGTTCGCGCCCCTGGTCGCCGCCACCGCGCGCTCCCCGGGGCAGCGCTGACGAGCCTCGATCACAGGACGCACGGGCATGCGCTTGACCGTCTTTCTCGCGAGCTTGGCGCGATTTACGGTTTCGGGCAATCAAGGTACCATGCGGCAAGGCCCATCGCGGGAGCTGTGCGTATGTTCCCTCGCCAGCAAAGCGCCGGAAAACGGATTACCGGCCAAGGCTCGACGACGCGTTTTCCATTCCCCCACGGTACTTCATTCGGCATCCTGGTTCTGTCGTTGTCGTGCTTGTGCATGCCGGCTGGACAGGGCCTTGCCCAGGACGAGACTCCGGAGCAGAAGGGTCTGCGGATTGCGCAGGAAGCAAGCGCCAGCAACGACGGCTTCGGGGATTTCACCGCCGGATTGACGATGGTGCTGCGCGACCGGCAGGGTCGCGAGAGCGTTCGCGAGATGCGCTTCAAGGTGCTCGAGGTTCCCGGCGACGGCGACAAGAGCCTGTTCGTGTTCGATCGGCCGCGAGACGTGCAGGGTACCGCGCTGCTGACCCACGCTCACGTCAACACCCAGGACGACCAGTGGCTGTACCTGCCGGCCCTGGAGAGGGTCAAGCGCATCAGCGCCTCGACGCGCTCGGGGTCGTTCATGGGGAGCGAGTTCTCGTACGAAGACATGAGCGCTCCGGAGGTCGAGGAATTCACGTACCGGTATCTTCGCGACGAACCCTGCGGCGAACTCAACTGCACGGTCACCGAGCAGTTTCCGCTGGACGAGAAATCGGGATACAGCCGCAAGGTCATCTGGCAGGACATGGACGAGCTCAGAACGTGGAAGATGGAGCTGTACGACCGCAGGGGCTCGCACCTGAAGACGCTCACGTTTGTCGACTATCGGCAATACCAGGATCGGTTCTGGCGGGCGGGAGAGCAGACGATGGTGAATCACCTGACCGGCGCGAGCACGGTGCTTCGCTGGGCCGACTTTCAGTTCGGCGCCAATCTGGACGACGGCGAGTTCACGCAAACGGCACTTCGACGCATACGTTGATGCTCTTTCGCGGCACAATCGCGGCCCTCGCGCTCGTGGCCGCCGGCGCCGAGGCGCAAGATTTCGATTTCTCGGGCGACCTGAGCCTGCAGGGGCGGCGGTACCCGGAATCGCCGGCCTTCCCGGGGCAGCGGTCAAACGCCAGCGGCATTGTCCTGGAGCCGACGCTGTACGCGGAGTCCGCACAGGGAAGCAGCTTCACATTCACGCCGTTTTATCGATACGACAGCGCCGATTCGCAGCGTACGCATGCCGACGTGCGCGAGGCCTACTTCCTGACCTACGGCGACTGGGGCGAAAGTGCCTGGGAACTGCGGCTCGGGGTCGACCGCGTTTTCTGGGGCGTGGCCGAACTCAACAACCTCGTGGATATCGTCAACCAGTTGGACCTCGTCGAGCATCCGCGCGATCGTCCCAAGCTCGGCCAGCCCATGGCGCACCTGACGATCTCAGGCGACTGGGGCATCGCCGAAGCGTTCGTGCTGCCGTATCACCGCGAGCGCACGTTTCCGGGGCCTGCCGGGCGCCTGCGCTCGGGCCTCCCGATCGCCGACGACGCTCTGTACGAAAGCAGCGACGAAGAGCAGCACGTCGATTACGCGGCCCGCTACAGCAACTACGTGGGCTTGCTGGATTTCGGGCTGAGCGCGTTCGTGGGCACGAGCCGCGAACCGTCGTTTCTGTTCGCCGACCCGTCAGAGCCGCTCTCGCCCGGTGACGCAGCCCTGATCCCGTACTACGAGCAGATCCGGCAATTCGGAATCGACGCGCAGATCACGACCGAGACCTGGCTCTACAAGATGGAAGCCATCTACCGTAGCGGCGTGCGCAATCTGTTCGGCCAGGAGGAGGCTTACCGGGCCTCCATCCTGGGCGTTGAACGCAGTCTCTATGGTCTCTTCGGTTCGGCCCGGGACCTGACGCTGCTCGCCGAGTGGCACCACGACGGGCGCGGCCGGCGTGCGCCAACCGTCTGGGACAATGATGTATTCATCGCGGGCTTCCTCGCGTTCAACGACGTGCAGGGCACCGAGCTCATCGCAGGCGTCCTCGGCGACCTGAGCCATGACTACCGAGCCGTGAACTTCGATCTGAAGCGCCGCCTCGCGGGGAACTGGTCGATGCGCATCGAATCGATCGTCGTCGTGAGCACGGATCCGGAGGATCTGACCTACGATGGACGGCGTGACAGTTTCATCGGCTTTGATTTCACCTACAGCTTCTGACGGCCCAGGCGGCTGGCCTTCATGCAAGAATCTGCGTGATTGAGATGAGTGCTCCGGGAAGCGGTAATCGACCCTTGCCTGCGGAGGTCGTGCGGCGTGATACAGCCGGGTAGTCAATCCTTGAGGAAGGTTGCCGTTATCGGGCGGGGAACCGCCGGCTCCCTGGCGGCCGCGAGCGTCACCGGTCTGCTCCCCGACGGCGACCACGAACTGCACCACATATACGACTCGCGCATACCGATTATCGGAGTCGGCGAAGGCAGTTGGCCGAGCCTCGTTCAGGAACTGCAGCAATTGACGAAGCTGCCGCATGAAACCGTTCAGCAGCGCTTGAAGGGAACTCGCAAATACGGTGTTGCATTCGAGGGTTGGGGTCGACTCGCTCGGGACTTTACCCACTACTTCACACCGCAACAGGTGTCCTACGCGTACCACCTGTCCGCCGATCTCGTGGTCGAACTGTTACAGGAAAGTACGCGCGCGCGGCACATCGACGCGAAGGTGCTCGATGTCACCCGGGTCGACGATGGCGCGCGGGTCGAATTCGAGGGCCGGGAGCCGGAACGTTACGACCTGGTCTTCGATGCCCGCGGGTTCGGCAAGGAACTCGATGCCGACGAACACATCGACATCTCCTTCATCCCAACCAATACGGCAGTCATCCGCCGCTGCCCTTCAATCGTCGGGGGAGACGAGGACGGGCCGGCCCTGCAACACACCTATACGCGCGCCGTTGCGCGTCCGCATGGTTGGATATTCGTCATTCCGCTGACCGTGCACACCTCCTACGGGTACATCTTCAACCGCGACGTTTCGAGCCTTGCCGAAGTCGAAGCGGACTTTGACGAGTTCCTCGACGCCGATGGCGTGGCGGAATTCGAGCAGCGCGCCGTCATCCCGTTTCCCAATTTCGTTCACCGGCAGATTTTCGACGGCGCCGTGGCCCGCATCGGCAACGCGGCGGCCTTCATGGAGCCGCTCGAAGCGACGGCGATCGTATCGGCCCAGTTGCAGATCGGCATGGTGCTTCACATACGGCTGAACCGTTCGGTGGAGCATCTCGAGAGCGACGCCCCGGTGGTCAATCGATTCCTCGTCAACAACATGCTCTGCTACGGCCTGTTCGTCGGCTGGCACTATAGCTGCGGATCGAGGTACGACAGCGAATTCTGGCGTTACGCTCGCCACGACGTGTGGCCGAGACACCGCACGGCGGCGGACCCCGAGGTGGTGGATTGTTCGGCGCTCGGAAAGTTCAACGCAATGATCGAACTGTTGAATCGGCCCGTCATCGACAAGGCGGACTGGGACCGGATGTGCGCGGTCCCGCTAACCAGCTACGCCCAGATGTCTCAGGGTCTGGGTGTTTAGCGCCTCGCGAACCTTTACAGCGCTTCGATATCTGCGGCGGCCTGGCTTGCCGTTTCGTTCACGGCTGTCGTCAGCGAGTCGAAATCGTCGAAACCGCACGCGCGGGCGATTGCCGCCCTGACACCTGGCTTGGCCGAGTCGACATCGACTGCCCCGTCGGCGATGAGCCGGCGAATGCCGTGCAGATTGCGCCACAAGGTCGCGGCTCGAGCCAAGCGTTCGGCGGCATCGCCGGGAATCAGGCCACGCTCCCCGGCCGTTCGGAACGCGCTTGACGCATCGAGCGACCACATGCCGTCGTCACCGCCGGCGAGTTGCAGGCGCAGCTTGCCGGCAGCACGCTCGACCGCAGCGAAACCGCCGTGCTCGGGTTCGAGCAATGCGGACGCCGTCTCGTCGGAAGGTTCCGTACGCTGCTCGGGTCCGTCGCCGAAACGCTCGCGGCCGGTCTCGCGCGCGAGTGCTTCGCGACGCGCCGCCTCGAATCGCGACTCGATCCTGGCATCGCCGTAAGTGTAGATGCACTTCGCGCGGGTCAGGTCCCCAGGTTCGATCGACAGTCCGGAATCGTCGAACTCTGCCGCCAAGTCAGCCAGTGAGACGGCGGCGACGGAAGTCTCGTCGCGCGGCGCTGGCGCAAACAGCAGGTTGTCGCGGGTGAGGGTGTGCAGCGCATCGCGGATGCGCCGGCAAAGCGCCGCGTAGTGCGCCGCCGGGCTGCCTTCGTAGACGAGCACGAGCCGCAGCTCGAGGCCCGGCGCCGCCTCGCCGCTTGCAACATCGCCGAGCGCGACGGCTGCAAGCCCACCGGTGGCGCCGCGGCCGGCGAAGTCCTCGTCGATCGCTGCGAGTACCGCGCCCATTGACGCTTCGGCGATGTTGGAGAGCGCCGTCCCGGCCTCGCTCGGCGTCAGGTTGCCGCGCAGGGTGTGCATCGCGATCTGGAACGCCTTGTCGTTGGACCAGTTCCTCGTGTGGTCCACGGTTTCGCGCACGTCCTGGACCGGGTAATCGTCGATGCGTTCGCGCATTTCGGCGACATCGAACTCCCGCGTCCAGTAGAGCCGCGTGAGGCCGCGGCGCGCGATCGACTCGACTTCCGCGTTCGGGCCGAAGCCTTTCGGCAGGTCGAGATCCGTGAACTCCCGGCCCCTGAGATTGTCGAGCAGTTCCGGAGCCCGGTCGATCCAGCTTGCCAGCCGCGGAGCCGACGCGAAAATCTCCGCGATCTCCTCGAACGCCTCGGGGCGTTCAGCGGTTGCCGGGCTGTCGTAGGCGCTCCAGTCGTCGATATCCGGATAGAAGTGCTTGCGCCAGTGATCCACGAGCGGATCGATCTTCCTGAACCAGGCGCGCGGCCGCACCGCGAGGCCGGCCATTTCGACGTAGGTTCCGGGCAGTTGCGGCGCGGCATCGGCGCCGCAGTGCTGCAGAAGCGGGAAGCGCCGCCCCGGGGAGATGTGGTGGTCAGGATGGCGCTGCATGTTGTAGAAGAACCAGTTGCTCAACTTGTACGCCGCGCTCCAGGAGTGCCAGGACCGGACTCGCTCGTAGCGGCCGTTGGGCAGCCGGATGCGCCGGAGCCCGTAGTGCTGGACGTAGTTGATGAGCTTCATCGACAGGATGATGCAGCCGCTCAATAGCGCATATCCGAGCATCGCCCAGGGCCCGCCCATCCAGTACACCAGCGCATACCAGGCCGCGGCCAGGCCTGTATAGCGCCAGAACGGGTTCGTGTAGTGCCAGACCGGCAGGTGGCGCCGCGCCAGCCGTTGCTGCTCGAAGGCCCAGGCGCTCGTGAGGTTGCTCTTGACTTCCCTCGGCAGATAACGCCAGAAACTTACGCCCCTGGGCGCCGAACCGGGGTCTCCCGGCGTGCAGGCCAGGGCATGGTGGACGAAGATGTGTTCCGATGCGTAGGTCGGATAGGAAACCGAAGCCAGTATGAGCTCGCCAAGCCGGCGTTCCCACACCGGGCGCCGATGAATCAGTTCATGGCCAATGATGAACGAGACCTGGCCCACGGTCGTCAGCACGAACGCCATCAGGATGACTTCGAGCAGCGACAGATGGTCCGATACCAGCATCTGCCAGAGCGAGAACACGAACGTGACCGGCCACAGGATGCCCCACGCCCAGGCCGACAGCTTGTACCACGACAACTGGCTGTCGAGCGTGTCGCGCGGGTCCATGTTCCGCTTGTCAGGGCCGGACATGGCATCGAAGACGTCCGGAATCATGAAATACAGGTACGGGGCGGCGATCCACCAGCTACCCTGCACCGCGGCCAAGGCCATCAGGGGAAACACCCCGAGGGAAAGAAAGTAAGGAAGCGAGTTGGAAAACGACGGCAGGACGGGTGTTTCCGGCACCGCCGCGTCGGGAGTCGCGCCGGGTTGCTCAGCCATATCGATGTGTCACTGTTGCGACGGCCAATGCATGTACGGCCATTGTCCCGGTCGGCAGCGTATGCGGTCAAGCCGCGAGTCCGGTGCCGACAGCCCGAACGCGCAGGGTGTCAACTGCCGGCTGTCGCTCCATCTTCCGTCCAACGAAAGACGGGCCACTAACGGGGACGTTTGCTGCCGGGCCAGACGACGGGAGCCTGATCCTTCAAGGCGTTTGTCCGTTCGGCCGCCCTTCGGTAACTTGCGACCCCGGGCTCGGGTTGTTACGCCCGCGACCGACAAGCGCCGATCAGCGAATCGAGGACCGCGCCGAATGCACGAAGACAACGCCGCCAACGCACAGCTTGCTCCTTATGCGAAGGAGCGCGGTCCGAAAATCGTCGTCGCGGTGTTCGCCGGGGCCGTCATCGCCATCCTGACAGTGATCTGCAATGCGGTCAGTTACCGCTTGCAGGGAAGTCTCGATCCCGTCTATTTCGTGTTGAGCCTTTTCCTGTCGACGAATCTGCTGATCTGTTATTGGGAGATGTGTCTGTGGTTCAGGCGGGACTACATCGTGGAGCGGGCCGACTACTGGCGCGAACGGCGCGCTTCGACCGGGCTTACGCCGGCCGTCGAGTTTCTTGCCGCAGCCGTGCCGTTGCGGCGTGTCGCGTCGCCGACGCTCTGGGCGGACGTGTGGGCGGCTTACGCGCTCTATGACGACGCCTATACCGATAGCAGTACGTTCGGTTTCAATGCCGACATCGGCAACGGTTTCTTCACGCCGATTCCGACGATCGTTCTGCTGGCCGCATTGACCTTCGAGATCATGCCGCCCGTATTCGTCGGGATCCTCGCTGTTGCGCTATTCTGGCAGTGGGTGTACGTGAGTTCGCTCTACGCGGTGAGTTTCTGGCTGTCGGAGCAGCGCAAGGCGCTGCCGAGGACGCAGCGATGGATTTATGTGTGGGGTCCCAACGCCGTGTGGATAGTCGTTCCGCTGTTCGGGCTATACGTCGCCGTTCGCCTGATCCTCGATGGGAACTACAGCGTGGTCGGCCATTGAGTCTGCCGGACCGCCCCTTGCGCATCCCGTTTGCTCACCTGCCGATAGAAGCACCGTGAACCTATTTGCCCACCCGCTTTCAGGAACGCCGTATGGGACGGCGCTCGAACTGTGCCTCGTGCTCGCAGTGGTCATCTGGGTCCTGTCGGTCGTGACCCGCGAATGCTCCTGGGTGGATCGCGTCTGGTCGATCTGTCCGCCCGCGTATTGCCTGATCGTGGCGAGCGCTTCCGGATTCGACTCGGCGCGCGTGAATATCATGACCGCGCTGGTCGTCCTCTGGGGCGCGCGCCTGACCTTCAACTTCGCCCGCAAGGGAGGATTCGGCAAGGGCGGCGAGGACTACCGCTGGGCGGTCGTTCGCGAGCGGATGGGGCCGGTCGGGTTCCAGGTGCTCAACATCACCTTCGTCGCGCCGGGGCAGATGCTGCTGATCTGGCTCTTCACCTCGCCGATTCACCAGGCATGGGTCTGGCGCGACACGGCGCTCGGTTGGCTCGACCTGCTTGCGGCCGCGCTGTTCCTGATCTTCCTGGTTATCGAGACCATCGCCGATCAACAGATGTGGCGCTTCCAGCAGGACAAGCGCCGCCGCATCGCGGCGGGCGAGGAGGTCGCCGAACCCTTCATCACGACGGGGCTCTTCCGCTTCTGCCGCCACCCCAACTTCTTCTGCGAAATGGCGATGTGGTGGATCTTCTACCTGTTCGCGGTCGCCGCTTCAGGCCAGTGGCTGCACTGGACGGGCGCCGGCTTCCTTCTCCTGACGGGACTGTTCATCTCGTCGACGCGGTTGACCGAATCGATCTCCGCGGAAAAGTATCCGGCGTACCGCGACTATCAGGCCTCAACGCCTGCATTGATTCCGCTGCCGCGACGCCGCGGAAAGTCCCCGAGAGCCCAATGAAGCGTTTCGCGATCTACGAGGATCTCGAGCTTCTGCGATACCTCAGCGAATGGTCTTCGATCGCGCCGTGGAATAGCGATTCACGCCCGTCGCTTGCGTTTCTCGTCCTTGAACACGACTATGGCGCCCGTAACGATCGTAAGTCCCGCGACAAGGGGCTGGCGGTACGGCGAGAGGAGAAGGAGTGATGACCCGAAGCAACCCGACATTGGCCATCGCATGCGCGGTGTGCATGAGCGTCGGCGCGAGTCTTGCGCTGGCCCAGCAAGCGCCCGATGACGGCCCGCGCTACGTGGACGGGACGAATCTGGTGCTTCCGGACAACTACCGCGAATGGACATTTCTGGGTGCCGGTCTCGGTATGACCTACGCGGAGGAGGGGGACGGAACGGCTGACGGCGTTCCCGGTGTGGGGTCGCAGTTGTTTTCGAACGTCTTCGTCAACCCGTCGTCGTACCGCGGGTTCATGGAGACGGGGGTCTGGCCCGACCGGACCACATTCGTTCTCGAGTTCCGCCAGTCCGCGTCCGAAGTGTCGATCAACGAGGCCGGGTGGTTTCAGACCGAACTCCTCATGCTCGAAGCCGAGGTCAAGGACGCGCGGTTTCCGGACGGCTGGGCGTTCTTCGAATTTGGGCGCGCCGACGATCTCGCCGATGCTGCCGAGCCGCTCACCGGTGAGCGGGTTGCTCCCTGCATCGAGTGTCACACCGAGCACACGGCGGTCGAGCGCACGTTCGTGCAGTTCTATCCGACGGCGCTCGAGGCCGCGCGCGAGCACGGCACGCTGAAGCCCGGTTTCTAGCAGACGGCCCATGCAAGATGTACCGTGGCGCGGCAGTCCCCGTTTGCGGACCTTTGGAGTACAATTGTTAAGTTTGTAATACATTTGCTTCCGGCGCTCGGAAGCAACGGGAACGCGAGGCAAACGATGGTCGTGGTTGACCGATTTCGGGCGACCAGGCGATCGGCGAGTCGATGGCGATGGCAACTGCATTCGGATCGGAGAAGCGTGTGAGGTCCAAGCTGCTCGGAGCTGCCGGGCTGGCCGGCGTGCTCGTGGCCGGCTGCGGCCTGGTGGGCGACGAGGCCGAGCAGCACGCAGCCGTCATCAACAGCACTTGCGTTGACTGCCACAACGAGATCGAACAGGCCGGGAATCTGAACCTCGAGTCGGTCAGCTTCGACGCCCTGGCGTCTGAAGCGGAGACTTGGGAAATGGTCATCGCCAAGTTGCGCTCGGGTCTGATGCCGCCGGCAGACGGGCCGGGCCTCGACCCTGACACGCGCTCCGAGTTTGTCGCGTTCCTCGAGCGCGAAATCGACAGCAGCGCCGAACTCCATCTGCCGGCCCCGGGCCTGCATCGCCTGAACCGCACCGAATACTCGAACGCGATTCGTGACCTGCTGGCGCTGAATATCGACGCCACGAGCTTTCTTCCTCCGGACGACTCGAGTTTCGGCTTCGACAACATGGCCGGGACCCTGACCACGTCGCCGGCGCTCATGGAAGCGTATCTCTCCGCCGCGGGCAGGATCGCGCGCCTGGCCATCGGCACGGAGACGGCCCCGACGCTTGCCGTTTTCGATGTGCCGCACGACACTTCCCAGAACACCCATATCGAAGGGCTGCCGTTCGGCACGCGCGGCGGCATGCTGATCGAGCACGAGTTTCCGGCCGACGGCGAATATGTCTTCACGGTCAAGGGGATGACCGGCTATTTCACGCGCGTGCTCGGCAACGTCAGCGGCGAGCAGCTCGAGGTCACGATCGACGGCGAACGCGTGTATCTCTTCGACTGGGACTCGGAGATCGGCAATACGGAAGGCAACGGCGGGCGGACACCGCCGATCGAGATCGCGGCCGGTTTCCACACGGTCGGCGTAACCTTCCTCGTCACGAGCGATCTGCCCGACACCGGGCTCAACAAGTCTTTCGTTCGAACCATGAACTCGCCGGGCGCCATCTCGGGCTTCACGTTCTATCCGCACGTCGGCCAGGTCTTCATCGAGGGGCCGTTCAACGGCCAACCGGCCGTGAGCACGCAGAGCCGCGACAGGGTCTTCGAGTGCTATCCGGCGACCACGGACGCAGAAGCCGGCTGCGCGCGGCAGATCGCATCAACGCTCGTCGCCAACGCTTTCCGCCGTCCCGCGAGCGATGCCGACGTTGATGTGATGATGGATTTCTTCACGGCCGGACGCGCGGAAGGCGGCAGCTTCGATCATGGTATCGAGGCCGTGATCCAGCGCACTCTGGCGGACCCCGAGTTCATCTACCGTTCCGAGATCGAGCCCGACGACACAGCGCCCGGGTCGCCGTACCGAATCAGCGACCTCGAACTCGCCTCGCGGCTATCGTTCTTCCTCTGGAGCAGCATTCCGGACGAGGAGCTGGTCCAGCTCGGCGTCGAGGGCCGTCTCCACGAGCCCGACGTGCTCGAACAACAGGTGCGGCGCATGATTGCGGACCCGCGTTCGCAAGCGTTCATCGAGAACTTCACCGGGCAATGGCTGAACGTGCGCGGCATCGCAGCCAGCGAGCCGGTCGTGGAACTCTTCCCGGATTTCGACAGCACGTTGCGCGACGCTTACCGGCGCGAAATCGAACTGTTCTTCGGCAGCGTCATTCACGAGGATCGCAGCATCTTTGATCTTTTGACGGCGGATTACACCTACGTCAATGAAAGGCTCGCTCGGCACTACGGAGTCCCCGATGTCTACGGGCCCCGGTTCCGGCGGGTGGAACTCGGGCCGGAACTCGACATGCGGCGCGGGCTCCTCGGCAAGGGGGCCTTGCTGACCATCACGTCTCAGGGCGAGCGCACGTCGCCGGTCGCGAGGGGTAGCTGGTTCCTGGAGACGTTCCTGGCGATCGGCGCCCCGGAACCGCCGCCGGGCGTCGACACCGATCTTGCGCCCGTTGAGGGCGGCGCGCCAACTTCGCTGCGCGCGCGGCTGGAAGCGCATCGCGCCAGCCCCAGTTGCGCCGCCTGTCATCAGATTTTCGAGCCCATGGGGTTCGCGATGGAGAACTTCGACGCGGTCGGCGCGTGGCGAACCGAGGATGCCGGCGCCCCGATCGATCCGACCGGCGTCACGAGCGACGGCATACCGCTCGACGGAATCCACAGCCTGAGGGAACTCGCGGTGAGCAACGGCGATCTGTTTGCCAAGGTCGTGACCGAAAAGTTGCTGACCTATGCCGTCGGGCGGGGTATGGAACACGAGGACATGCCGCTGATCCGGTCGATCATGCGCCGGGCGGCGGAAGACGATTATCGATTCTCATCGCTGCTCATGGGCGTGATCGAGAGCCCGGCCTTTACAATGAACATGAAGTCGGGTGCGAGTGAGGGATAAACCAATGTTCATTACCAAAAAGCACATCTCGCGACGTACTCTGCTGCGGGGCGCCGGCGTGACGCTCGGGCTCCCGCTGCTCGATTCGATGGTGCCCGCCGCGACGGCGCTGGCCCAGACGGCCGCCGTACCGCCGCGACGATTTTTCGGGGGCTTCGTCCCTCACGGTGCGGCGCCAGGCCATTGGGTCCCCGAGAGGGAAGGCCCGCTGCCCGAACAACTTCCGTTCATCTGGCAACCGCTTGAGCCGTACCGCGACAGCCTGACCATCCTGACGGGCCTGCATGCGACGTCGTCGGAGCCGCCTCCGGGCGAGACGGGTGCCGACCACTGGGTCGCCGCGGCTTTCCTGAGTGCCCGGAAACCGAAGAAAACTGCCGGCGCCGATGTGCGCGCCGGCCACACGATCGACCAGATCATCGCCGAGAAGATCGGCCAGGAAACGCTTCTGCCGTCGGTCGAGATATCGGTCGAGGATCCCGGTTCCGGTTCGAGCAACTGCGGCGAAGGCTATAGCTGCGTCTACACGAATACGATCTCGTGGGCGTCGCCGACGACGCCGCTGCCGATGGAGTTGAATCCGCAGGTCGTATTCGAGCGCATGTTCGGCAGCGGCAGCACACCGGAGCAGCGCGTCGCGCGTCGCGAGCGCAACCAGAGCATCCTCGACTCGATCACCGGCAAGATCGCCAGTCTCAGGAGCGAGATCAGCGCTCCGGACCGCTCGCGACTGGATAGCTTCACCGAGAACGTTCGCGAGATCGAACGCCGGCTCGAGGTGGCGGCCAGTGCGACGACGACGGCGCCGGAGGATTTCGCCGTGCCGCCGGGCATTCCGCAGTCCTTCGACGATCACATCAAGCTCATGTTCGACCTGCTGGCGCTGGGCTACCAGGCCGACATCACGCGTGTCGGCACCATGCTATTCGCACGCGATCTGACCAACCGCAGATATCCGGAATGCGGGTCTCCGAATATGAGCTTCCACGGCGGCTCGCATCACGGCGAGGCTCCCGACATCATTGCGGATTTCGCCAAGATCAACCAATACCACGTCGAGATGCTGGCCCATTTCGTCGAGAAACTCGCGAATACCGAAGATGGCGACGGCGGTACGCTGCTCGACAATTCGCTGGTTCTGTACGGCAGCAACATGGGGAATCCCAACCAGCATCTGCACTACGACGTGCCGCACGTGATTCTCGGTGGCAACGGCGGCAGGATGGCGGGCGGGCGCCACCTGGCGTACCCGAGGAAGACCATCTCCACGGGCAACCTGCTGCTGAGCCTTCTGGATCAGTTCGATATCCACCTCGAGAGCTTCGGCGACAGCACGGGACGACTGGAGAACGTATAGATGCGGGCCGGATGGGCAGTCGCGCTGGCGCTGACGCTGGTCTGCACGAACAGCGCCGTCGCCGAGTCGCCGGTGGCCGACGCCGCGATGCAGCGTGACAATACGCTGGCGGCGGCGCTGATCGAGACCGGCGCCGACGTGAATCTGGCTCAGGCCGACGGAGCGACGGCGCTGCACTGGGCGGCATACCACGGCAATGTCAGCCTCGCCGGATTGCTGCTCGACGCGGGCGCCGACGCGTCGGCGGCCAACCGCAACGGTTCCACGCCATTGTGGCTCGCAGCGAATCATGGCGACTCAGCGATGATCGAGGCTCTCCTCGAAGGCGGCGCGAACGCCGACGAAGAGTTGCCGCTCGGACGAAGGCCCCTGATGCTGGCCGCGCGCTCCGGTGTCGTCGATGCGGTGCGCGTGCTGCTCGAACACGGCGCGGACCCGAACGCCGCGGAAGCGGAGCGTGGGACGACCGCATTGATGCAGGCCGCCGATCAGGGCCATGCCGACGTCATCGACGTCCTGGTCGAGTACGGCGCCGATTTCGCCGCGGGTTCGGCTCCGGTCTTGCGCGGCGGTCGCACGGCCGCACTGGGCAAATCCAACGATCCCCGCAACCAGGTGCGGCGCCAGGTGATCGCCGTCCTCTGCGAACAGGAGGCCCCGGATCTCGGCACGCTGCGCGCGCTGAGCGCGCTTGCCAGCGGAACGACGGAAGACGCGTTGCTGGCGCTTTCCAGCGGATCGCCGGAGGCGGCCGCGGAGGCGTGCGACCAGCAAGTCGATGCCCTCGGGTTCGTGCGTGGCGGCGGCGCAAGCGATGGGGACGATCAGGATGACAACGACGCTGCGCTGCTGGTGAACGTGGGCGCGGTCGGTAGCGATGAGGAGAGCGCTGAGGAGACCGCGGAGGAGACCGCCGACGAGAGTGACGATGATGACGCCGGCGACCAGCAGGCTGCCCGCAACAGCTTTTTCGGCCGCGGGGGTCCCCGCGAGCCTGACGGCGGCGAACTGACGCCGCTGGTGTATGCGGCCCGCGCGGGGCACATTGACGCCGCGCGCGTCCTGCTCGAAGCCGGCGCCGACATCAACCAGGTTTCCCGCTACGGCTGGAGTCCCCTGCTCGCGGCGACTCAGAACCGCAACTACCAGCTCGCAAACTTCCTGATCGAGAACGGAGCGGACGTCAATATCGCCAACAAGGGCGGTTGGACCCCGCTGTATCTCGCGACGGACAACCGCAACCTCGAGGGTGGGGACTATCCGACGCGGCAGCCCGACATGGACGAACTTCGGTTCATCACGCTGCTGCTGGAAGAAGGCGCGGACCCCAACGCGCGATTGATCGAGAGCACCGAAACCCGGACGGTCTTCACGAACCAGTGGCTCGACGAGAATGGCGCAACCGCCTTCCTGAGGGCGTCGCAATCCGGCGATATCGAGTTGATGCGGCTCCTGCTCGACTACGGCGCCGATCCGCACATCTATACCGAGCTTGGCGTGACGCCGCTGTCGGTGGCCGCCGGTATCGGTTGGGTCGAAGGCATCACGAGCGAGTGGTCGACCGAGCAGACGATCGAAGCCGTCAGGCTGTTGCTCGAGCTCGGGATCGATCCCAACTACCAGGCCGACACGGGCCGCGTCGCCCTGCATGGCGCCGCCCACAAGGGAGCCACCGAGGTCGCGCGAGTTCTCGTTGCAGCAGGCGCCCGGATGGACGTCCGCGACTTCGGGAACACCGACAACCGCGGGAGCCCCGAACTCGCGGCGCGTACCTGGCTACCGATCGATTACGCAGATGGCCTCGTTCGGGTCGGAGTCCAGTCCGCCATTGCCCATCCCGAAACGGCTGAAGTGCTGCGCACGCTCATGGAAGAAGCGGGACTTGAACCGCCGCCCGCCGGCCGCACGCTCGAATCGATCTGCATCGTCGAAGTCTGCTCGGCGAACTACAATCCGGTCGAGTTGAACTGAGGCAGTTCGCCGCAGGCTCCGTGCTTACCGCACACGCCTGTCGGTACCGAACACGATTTCGACGCCGGCGTCGTGCGCTTGCCTGCAACTATTGCGCTGAATCTGTCCGACATCGCTCTCCTTGTCGAGAGACTTCGGCAACACCCCACTCTTCTCGCCTACCGAGAATCGGCGTGCCCTATACTCCGTGAACCATGCAGATCAGACCCTTGGCAGACCGCATGCGGCCGCGCAATCTTGCCGAGATGGTCGGTCAGCAACACCTGCTTGGACCCGACCGGCCGCTACGCTCGCTGCTCGAGGGACGTGGCCTGCATTCATTGATCCTGTGGGGGCCGCCCGGCACCGGCAAGACGACCGTGGCGAGGATGGTCGCAAGCGCCTGCGATGCCGAGTTCATCGCGTTGTCCGCCGTCATGGCGGGTGTGAAGGACGTCCGCTCGGCAGTCGACCAGGCTCAGCTCGTTCGCTCGAACAACAACCGGGCGACGGTGCTTTTTCTCGATGAAGTGCACCGGTTCAACAAGGCCCAGCAGGACGCATTCCTGCCGTTCGTCGAGGACGGCACGCTGGTTTTCATCGGCGCCACCACCGAAAACCCGTCGTTCGCCCTGAACAACGCTCTGTTGTCCCGGGCCAGCACGTATGTGCTCAAACCCCTGGATGCCGGAGACATCGAGCAGTTGTTGCAGCGCGCGATCGAGGACCGCGAACACGGGCTTGGGGAGGCGGAACTCGAGGCCGCGCCGGAACTGATCCAGCGGCTTGCGGATTCGGCGGATGGCGACGCGCGCCGGGGCTACAACCTGCTTGAGCTCGCCGCCGGGCTCAGCGAGCGGGTCGATGGTCGAGAGACTCTGACACCGCAGGCGATCGATGCCGTGCTCCAGGGCAGCTACCGACGCTTCGACCGGCAGGGCGATGTCTTCTACGACCAGATTTCAGCGCTGCACAAGTCGGTACGGGGCTCGAATCCGGATGCCGCCCTGTACTGGTTGGTGCGGATGCTCGATGGCGGCTGCGACCCCATGTACATCGCCCGCCGGCTGGTTCGAATGGCATCGGAGGACGTCGGCAACGCCGACCCACGGGCGCTGCGTCTGGCGCTTGACGCCTGGGAGAGCTACGAACGCCTGGGCAGCCCTGAGGGCGACCTCGCACTCGCTCAGGCGGCCGTTTTTCTGGCCTGCGCGGCCAAGAGCAACGCCGTCGAGACAGCGATGAAGGCTGCTGCGCGTGACGTCAAACAGTACGGCTCACTGGATGTTCCGCCTCACCTGCGCAATGCACCGACCCGGTTGATGAAGGAACTCGGTCACGGCAAGGGCTACCGCTACGATCACGATGAGGAGGGCGCCTTCGCGACCGGGCAAACCTACTTTCCCGATGATATGCCCGAGAAGACTTATTATGAGCCGGTCGACCGCGGGCTGGAGCAGAGGATCGCCGAAAAGCTCAAGCGGCTGCGCGAAGCGAATCGGGAAGCGCGCGCCAGGCGATAACTTGAGCGCCCGCGCTCCATGACTGCAAGCCCGGGTCCTGCCAATCCCGCAGGTCCCGTGCATTCAAAGGCTTGCTACCGGTTCCCCGCGCGTTGCCGAATCAGACTCTCGATTGCTGCTCCGATAGCGAGCAGTCGCCGGTCGCTGCCTTCGGGGCCGTCGATTTCAACTCCGGCCGGCATCTCATCGACGGCAGCGGCGAGCGGAATCGACAGGCCAGGGATTCCGGCGTTGCTTCCGGGATCGGTGTTGCGGACGTAGGTGGCGAAGGTCGGAACCTGCTCACCGTTCAACTCGACGGTTTCGCCGACATCCGCCATTCGCCGAGCCGTCAGCGGCGTGGTGGGAAAGAGGATCGCTTCGACGCGGTGCCGGGCAAAGTAATTCGCATAGGCTTCCTGGAGTCGTGGTCGGTCAATGTCGATCGCTTGCCGGTAGACCGATTCGGATATGTTGCCGCCAACCACGCCGGCGAACATGGTTCTGACGTCCGGACTGGCGATTGAATCGGCCAGGGCCTCAAGCGTCTGACCGGGGACGAACTCGGCCAGGTATTCACGCAGCAGGATACCGGCTTCGAACGGCACGACAGGAAGCCTCGCCGCTACGGTCAGGGAGGCAATGTCCGCAAGGTCTTCCTCGACAAGGATCACGCCGGCATCGCGCAAATCGCGGAGCAGCGCCTCGATGCGTTCGCCGACCAGCGTCTCGAGACCGTCGTGGAAGTAGTCTCGCGGCACACCCAGGCGAATGCCCGCCAGGTCCAATTCAGGAAGTTCCGTGCTCTCAGCGGCCATCACGGCGTCGAGCACGGCGACATCGGCAACGCTTCGTGCCATGGGTCCCACCGTGTCTCGGGTGCTGGAGATCAGCGTCAGGCCTTCCGACGGATAGCGCCCCACGGTGGGCCGGAAGCCCACGATGCCATTGAGCGCGGCGGGAATGCGGGAACTGCCCCCGGTATCGGTGCCGAGCCCCGCAACCGCCATGCCCGCCGCAACCGCAACCGCCGTTCCCCCGCTGCTGCCGCCGGCCATGAATTCCGGGTCGCATGCGTTGCCTACGAAACCGTACGCCTCGTTCATGCTGGTAATCCCGAACGCCAGTTCGTGCAGATTGGTCTTGCCCACCACGATCGCACCTGCGGCCTTCAGACGGGCCACGACCGGTGCATCTTCATCGGGTACGAAGGATTCAAGGAGCGGCGTTCCGGCCGTATTCGGCATACCGGCAACGTGAATGTTGTCCTTGACCGCTATAGGGATGCCGTACAGCGGACCCAGCACCTGCGCCTGGCCGCGCTGTTGGTCCAGTCTCCTCGCTTGCGCAAGCGCGCCGGCGGCATCGACGGAAATGAAGGCGTTCAGGTCGCTACGGCGCTCGATCTCATCCAGCGCGGTCGCGGTAAGCTGCTCGCTCGAAATCGTACCTTCGGCCATTAACTGCTGGTAAGTGTAGACGGACGTATCCGGGGTCACGGCGCTCGGGGGGAGCTGGGCTCCCAGGATCAAGAGCGCCGGAATTATCGCACTACACCGAACGACCTTGGTATTCACGGAAGTGGTCCCCAATCGCTGGACAGTTCGACAGCGATTTTAGGGTGGAGTAGTTCCAGGGGGAAGATGATTCGCTTGCGCCACTGCGCAAGAACCGTGTAGCGTTCGGACAAGCGAAAACAAGCGCAAGCCTGTAGCGGGCGGGCGAGTTTTCGCCGCCGAGGAGCAGCACGTATGAAACGCAAGTGGCGTGTCGCGATGGCTGTGGTCGCCGTTTCCATTGCGATCACGGCGGTACTTATGGCGACCAGCCGGCAGCTTGCCCCGAGCGAGCCCGAAGCTGCGGCGCCGACCGTCCGCGTCGTCGAAGTGGCGCCCACGAGCGTGCGCATGATCGTGCACGCTCAGGGAACGGTCGCCCCGCGCACGGAGGTCGACCTCGTGCCCGAGGTTTCGGGAAACGTCGTGTGGATCGCTCCAAACTTGGTTCCCGGCGGGTATTTCGACGCAGGCGAGCCGCTGCTGCGCATCGATGACCGGGACTATCGCAGCGCCGTGGTACGGGCACGCGCGGCGGTGGACCGAACGACCGCGGAAGATGAATTTGCCCGGTTCGAACTGCAGCGGCTCCAGGAGATGGAAACCCGTCGTCTCATCAGCCCGTCCGACGTGGAATCGGGGATGCGAGTCGCGCGCGTCGCCGCCGCGGCGCTGGAAGATGCCCGGGCGGCGCTGGAACAGGCGGAACGCGACCTGTCGAGAACCGAAGTGCGCGCAGCTTTTTCGGGGCTGGTGCGTGCCGAGCAGGTCGACCCGGGGCAATTCGTGAGCCGCGGCGCGCCCATTGCACGCCTTTACGCGTTGGACTATCTGGAGATTCGCCTGCCGATCGCCGACCGGCAGCTCGCCTTTCTCGATCTTCCGCCGATGCAGTACGGCGAACTGGATCAGGCCACCGCCCCGGACGTTGTGTTGTCGGCGGAATTCGCGGGCAGTCACCAGCAGTGGCACGGCAAGCTCGCCCGCACCGAAGCGGAAATCGACTTGCGCAGCCGCATGGTGCATGCGGTTGCGCGTATCAATGCCGCGGAGAACATGTCCGGCGACCCCGCATACGTGCCACCTCCGGTGGGCCTGTTCGTCAACGCGGAAATCCTTGGCCGCTCGACCGACGATATCGTCATTCTGCCGCGCTCGGCGATCCGCAACGGCAACCAGGTGCTGGTTGTGGGCGCCGACGACCGGCTGCGGTTTCGGACGGTAAACATCGCCCGCATTTACGGCGACGACGCCTATATCGACGGCGGGCTTGACCGGGGCGAACGCGTCAGCGTCTCTGCGCTGCAGGCCGTGGTCGACGGCATGCGCGTGGAGGTTGTGACCGACGACGCGTCCGGAGGGCAGCAGGCGCCCGGGCCATGAAGCGCATAATCGGCTGGTTCGTCTACAACCCCGTCGCCGCAAACCTGTTGATGACGATCCTCATAGTCGGAGGACTGATCTCCGTTTTTCAGCTTCGACAGGAGGAAATGCCGCCCATCGACCTCGGCATCATCCAGATAACTGTCCCGTACCTCGGCGCCGCGCCGGAAGAGGTCGAAAACGGAGTCAGCCTCAGAATCGAGGAAGCGCTGGAAGGCATCCAGGGCGTCGACCGGATCACTTCGACCTCGAGCGAAGGCCGCAGTCAGGTCATCGTCGAGATCGAGGAAGGCGCCGACAGGATCCAGGTGCTGAACGAAGTCAAGGGCCAGGTGGACGCCATCAACACATTTCCGGTGGAAACCGAACGGCCCATCGTCTCGCTGGTGACCCTGCTCAACGATGGCATGGAAGTCGCGATCTACGGGAACGCCGACGAGCGTACGCTCAAGGAACTGGCGCTTGAGATGCGCGAGGAGATCGCGGCCCTGCCGGCCGTCTCCAGGGTCGAGGTGACCTACGTCCGGCCCGATGAGATCTCCATCGAGGTTTCCGAGGAAACCCTGCGGCGGCTGGGATTGACGTTCGACCAGGTGGCCGACGCCGTGCGGCGCACGTCACTGGACATGCCGGGCGGGTCGATCAGGACCGGCGCCGGGGAAATCATGCTCAGGACCCAGGGGCAGGCCTATCGCGGCGAGGACTTCCGGGACATCGTCGTCCTGTCGCGGGAGGACGGCACGCGCGTTATGCTCGACGAGGTCGCCAATATCGTCGACGGCTTTCAGGAAGGCGACACGCAGGCCCGGTTCGACGGCATGCCTGCCGCGATGATCAAGGTATACCAGGTCGGGGACGAAGATGTCGTGGAGATCGTCGAACAGGTTTCGGCCTACGTGGACGAAGCTCGTGCGCGCATGCCCGACGGCATCGAACTGACCATCTGGCAGGATGAATCCCAGGTCCTCCGGGATCGGATCGACATTCTCCTTGGAGCCGCTGCGAGCGGGCTGGCCCTGGTGCTCATACTGTTGAGCCTGCCGCTGCAGTTTCGCCTGGCCATGTGGGTGGCCGCGGGTATTCCGATCGCGATGCTGGGCACGATCGCCGTCTTCGGGGCCGTTGGAATTACCATCAGCACACTGTCCGTGGTCGGATTCATCCTGGTCCTTGGCATCGTGGTCGACGATGCCATCGTCGTGGGCGAGCGGGTGTTCTCGCACGAACGTCACGGCAAGGACAGGATGACCGCGGCCGTGGAGGGCACGGCGGAAGTGGCCGTGCCGGTCATCTTCGGGGTCATTACCACCGTTGCGGCGTTCATGCCGCTCATTTTCACGCCGGGCGACATCGGTCAGCTCTTTTCGGTCATCGGCTACGTGGTCGTCATCTGCCTCGTATTCAGCGTCATCGAATCCCAGTTCATCCTGCCGGCGCACCTTGCGCATCGAAAGATCACCGACCCGGACTCCGCCGGCAAAGGCTTTGCCGGCCGCTGGACCCGGTTCCAGAACAGGATTTCGTTCGGTATGGAGCGGTTCGCTCATGAGACGTTCGGGCAGGTGTTGCAACGTGTACTGGAGTGGCGCTACGTGACGCTGACCTGCGGCTTCGGGGCGTTGCTGATCACTTTCGCGCTGATCGCCAGCGGTCGCGTCGAGATACAGTTTCTCCCGGCCACGGAGGGCGACGATCTCATCGCCCGGCTCGAAATGCCGGAAGGCATCGACGTATCCGAAACAGCGCGGGCCGCGAGGCAGATCGAACAGGCGGCGATCGAACTCAAGTCGGAACTCGATGCCGCTTATCCGGACCTCTCCTCCTCACTCATCCAGCATGTGTTCTCCTCGGTGGGCCAGCCGCTCGGAGGCCGGTTTACCGCGGCTCCGCAAAGTCACACGGCGGAACTGGTGCTCGCGCTTCTGCCGCTCCGCGAGCGCGGCAACATCTCCGTCACCGGTATGGTCGAACGATGGCGCGAATTGACGGGACCGATTTACGACAGCGTGTCGTTGACGTTCGGGACGACCGGACTTGAAATCGGGGACGCCATCTCGATCCAGCTTCAGGGCAGGAACGTCGACGACCTGGCGCTCGCCGCGGCGGAATTGCGCGGCGAACTGGCGCGTTTCGACGGTGTCGTCGATATTTCGGACTCATTTCGCTCCGGGAAACAGGAGGCGAAGCTGTCGCTGCGTCCCGAGGGACGGCTGGTGGGCCTGACCCTGAACGATCTCGCGCGGCAGGCGCGGCAGGCCTTCTACGGCGAGGAGGTCCAGCGCGTACAGCGAGGCACGGAGGACGTCCGGGTCATGGTCCGCTACCCCGAACTCGAACGGCGCTCCCTGGGCGATCTCGAAGACATGCGGGTTCGCGCCGCCGACGGCACGGAGATGCCTTTCGCGGCGGTGGCGGACTTTACCCTGGGCACCGGCTACTCCGACATCACGCGGGTCGATCGGCAGCGCGTGGTCACGGTGCGCGCCGACGTTGACAGGGACATCGTCTCCGCGGAGGCGGTGCTCTCCGCCATCTCGGCCGACGCCTTGCCGGGAATCCTCGCAAGCTACCGCGGTATCAGCTACTCCCTTACCGGCGAGCAGGAGGCGCGCGATGAATCCTTTACCGGCCTGATGAATCTGATACCGATCGCATTGCTGATGATTTATGCGCTGCTGGCCATTCCGCTGCGCTCGTACCTGCAACCGCTGGTGATCATGAGCGTGATTCCGTTTGCCTCGGTGGGCGCCGTAATCGGGCACATGGTGATGGGCTGGTCCATCCTGACCGCTTCCATTCTCGGATTGATCGCTCTTGCGGGCGTCGTGGTGAACTCGAGCCTGGTGCTGGTCGACTACGCCAATCGGCAGCGGCGCATGGGCGCCGATGCGTTCACGGCCGCGCATCGATCCGCCGTCGTGCGGTTTCGCCCCATCGTCATCACATCGGCCACCACGTTCGCGGGACTCCTGCCGCTGATGCTCAACACGAACCCGGCCACGGTGTTCGTCGTGCCCATGGCCATCTCACTGGCCTGGGGCGTGATCTTCGCGACGGTAGTCACGCTGTTTCTCGCGCCATGCTGCTATCTGATTCTCGAGGACTTCGCTCCTTCCGGCGCGCTCGTCACGCATCCGTACTGATCGCAAGAGTTTCTTCCACAGCGAACGGTTGCTCCCGCTCGTCGTGGCGGTGTGCGCGGTTGGCGTTCGGCCAGTCTGCGGTTACCGTATACATTGACGTCAGAATCTTCCGGGAAGCGCATCCATGAGAAAAGCAATCAGTGTCATCGTTCTATTGTTCAGCCATCCACTCACGCTGCCGGCGCATCACAGCGTATCGGCCAACTTCGACACATCGACCGTGGTGGAGGCTTCAGGCGTGGTCACGGAACTGTCCTGGCGGAATCCGCATGTGCGGTTTCAACTGACCGAAGAGGATGCCGACGGTACGACCCGGTCGCTGACCATCGAAATGACGTCGCTGACCAACCTGCGGCGCTCGGGCCTGACCGGCCAACTGCTTGAGGTCGGGGACAGCATTCGGGTTGCCGGAATGCCGGGACGCCGGGACGCCGGAATGCTTTACGTTGAGAACATTCTGCTTGCGAACGGCGACGAAGTCCTCCTTGGACCCAACGCCGCACCGCGCTGGGCCAATGTGGTTCGGGGTCGGGAAGGCCCGTCCGGTCCGGGCGATGCTTCCGCGCCGGAACTCGGCATCTTTCGCACCTGGAGCACGCCACAGGATCAGCCGTTGCTTCTTCCGCAGGATACCGAGCCCGAATTCGACTACGACCGCTATCCGTTGACGGCGGCCGCACGCGCCGCGGTGGAAGGCTTCGACCGCATCTCCGACAGCCCGATACTCAACTGCGTCTCGAAGGGCATGCCGACGATCATGGAGCAGCCGTACCCGATGGAGTTCGTTCAGCAGGGCGCTGACATCCTCTTGCGCCTGGAGGAGTACGACACTGAACGCCTGATCCACATGGGCGAAGGCGCCACCGACGAAGGGCAGCCGCGCAGCAAGCTCGGCTACTCGATCGGCCGCTGGGACGGCGACTCGCTCGTGGTGCGCACGACCCGCCTCAACTGGGCGCATTTCGATGTCGTCGGCGTCCCCCAGAGCGAAGACTCGGAATTGCTCGAGCGATTCACGCCGAGCGAAGACGGAAGCCGCCTGGACTACGAGTTGACGGTGACCGATCCCGTGAACTTCACGGAGCCCGTCACGCTCGGCAAGTTCTGGGTCTGGTATCCCGAAATGACGGTCGAGCCGTTCGAGTGCAGAATCTAGCGGACGACTTCTCCATGCAGTCGTTGTTCCGAGTCAGGCAGAGTAGCGGAGGTTGACAGCGGCCGGATGCAGTTCAGGCTGAGCGATACGAATACGAATAGCCTGGCGGCTCGTTGCCCGACTTGCCGCCTTCGAAGGCGTATACCGATGAGCGCTAAAACGCCCGTCTTTTTCACAATAGTCGCCTTCCTGCTCACCCTGGCCGGTTGTGAGATCGAGCGCGAGCCGGATACGGGAACCGTCGCAGAACCAATCGAAGTCGCGGAAGCGACGATCCCCGAACTGCAGGCCGCGATGAGCGAAGGGCGACTGACGGCGCGCGACCTCGTGCAGCAGTATCTGACGAGGATCGCCGTCTACGAAAACCTGTTGAACGCGACGATCACCGTGAATCCGAACGCGTTGGCCGAAGCCGAACGGCTCGATCGGGAGCGCGCCGCTTCGGAGGTTCGCGGGCCGCTGCACGGAATCCCCATCGCGTTGAAAGACAACATTCACACCACGGAAATGCCGACGACCGGCGGCGCTCTGGCATTCGAAGGATTCGTCCCACCCTACGATGCCACGGTCACCGCACAACTGCGCGACGCCGGAGCCATCGTCATCGCCAAGACGGTGATGACAGAGCTTGCGAACTGGGTGGCCGGAGCGCCTTACCGCATGCCCGGCAACTACAGCTCGCTGGCGGGATACGCCTTCAATCCGTACGATCCTCGGCGCGACCCAAGGCCCGGGATCGGCGATGGAATGCCGGTGCTGTCGCCGGGCGGTTCGAGCTCGGGAATCGGCACCAGCGCGAATCTCTGGGTGGCCAATGTGGGCACGGAAACGTCCGGTTCGATTTTGTCGCCGGCAAATCAGAACATGCTGGTCGGCATCAAACCCACGCTGGGTCGCGTCAGCCGCTACGGCATCATTCCCATCACGGCTGATCAGGACACGGCAGGGCCCATGGCGCGAACCGTCACGGATGCCGCCATACTGTTCGGAGCGATCGAAAGCCGCGAGCCCGACCCCGAGGACTCCGCGACCGGGCGTTGCGAAGCGCCGCCAAACGGCGACTACACGGTATTTCTTGACGCGGACAGCTTGCAGGGCGCCCGGATCGGCATTCCCCGTGCCGGATATGTCGATCCCCTAACGCCCCCGGGGGCGAGCAGCCCGCGAGCAGGGCTCAGCGCCGCGCAGGCCGAGCTGTTCGAAGAGGCCATCGCGGTCCTGGAAGCTCAGGGGGCGACCGTCGTCGATCCGGCCAACCTGCCTGCGGCAATCGATCCCGATCCCGAGAGGAACATCTTCAACTGGGGAATCTGCGCGGCGGAGAGTGCGACGCGCGGCAACGATGCGCACTGCTCCATCGTCCTGAAGTACGGGATGAAACGCGATTTCAACGCGTGGCTCGCGTCTCTCGGGGACAGCGCGCCCGTTCGCTCGCTGACGCAGTTGCGGGAGTGGAACGGGGACAACGCGCTTCTGGGCACCCTGAAGTACGAGCAGGCGCTGCTGGATATATCCGATGAGGTTGATCCCGACCGGGATCGGGCGCGCTACGAGGCGGACCGTGCGAAGGACATCGAGTTGAACGGTTCGCGTGGCATCGATGCCGCGATCGCCGAGAACGACCTGGATGCGCTCCTGTTTCCGATGACTCGGGGCGCGGATGTTGCCGCAAGGCCGGGTTATCCCACCGTCATCGTGCCCATGGGCCTGGTTCCGGGCGAGGCGGAACCTGCGTTTCCCGAAGACTTCGAGCCGCAACCGGCGCCGTTTGGGGTGTCCTTTGCCGGCCTGGCCTGCAGCGAGCCCCGATTGATCGCGCTTGCGTACGCGTTCGAGCAGGCCACCCTGCGGCGCGTGCCGCCGCCGAGTACGCCTTGAGCGGGAATTCCCACTGGCTGCGGAACAATTGTTTTTCCGGTCGATTACCATTGGATCGCTATGAATAACCGAAATCTTGCCAGCACACTGATTATCCTCGCCGTCGGCGCAACGGGATGTTCGCAAGGCGACACCGACGGCGACGAGCCCGGTCTCTCCGAACTGCTCGCGCGCGGTGAATCCTCGTTTGTCGCGAGTATGGCGTGTGCCGACTGCCATGGGGGTCAGGCTCAGGGCGACACGGCACCGTCGCTGCTGTTCGGGCCGAGTCCCGCCGACATCCAGTATCAACTCAACACGAACCCCGAGATGGCGGGTCTCGAAGAGGAGCTGGCGTTGTCTGCCGACGACGTCATCTCGATTTCGCTCTATCTGCAGAGTCTCACCGACGAAGGTGTCGGTAGCGTGAATCTGGCCGCGCTCAGAGCGTCGCTCGAAGCCGTGCCGGATGTTGCCGTCGTCGAGGACTATGTCGTCACCGAGCGCGATCGCCAGGTCATGCAGATCGAGCGCTTCGAGACAGTGCTCGAGGACTGGGAGAGACGCGCCAGGCCCGGACCGCTCGTTCAGACTTACCAAACAACGGTCATCGCCACGTTCGATGCCGGCGAGCCGGTGTTCGAACCGGAGCCCGGACGCACGTATTGGTACGAGAATCTCGGCACGACGACGCCCTACTACACGACCATTCTGGGTAACGAAGGCACGGCGGTTACCGAATTCACGGCAAATTCCAGTCAGGTTGTCGTCGGAGATGCGGCGACGAAGGAAGTGATCGCGAGCAGTGAGCTGCCTGCGGAGATGCGCGCGGCTGTGCACGGCACGGTCATGTCGCCCGACGGCCGCTACATCTATATTGTCGGTCCACGACCGCAAGCTGCGGGAGAGACACCCGATGACAGCAGCGTTGTCGATCTCCAGTCGGAGGCGTCGCTGCTCAAGGTCGATGCGCTGACCTTGCAGCCCGTGAAGACGATTGATGTCGGCGCGCGTATGCATCATGGTCAGATCTTTCAGGATCGGCACCTGCTCTTTGACAGCTTCAGCCGGACCGAGGACGGGCTCAATATCTTTCTGCTCGATCCGGAGACCGATGAAATCGTCGGCGGCGTACGCGATGAAGATCTCGGCGGATCACCCTATCTCGCATTCACCGACAATGAATTCATCTACGTGATCATGACGCCTTTCGGTTATGGTCCGGGCTCGTTTCCCGGCAGCATTCAACTCGTGCATGGCGAACTTACGACGATGCGTCCGATCTGGGTTGCGCGCGTTGACCCGGCGACCTGGGAGGTTGTGCGCGAGTATCCGGTTCCGGGATTCCGGCCGCACTGGATCGTCATCGATTCCGCCAGGGAAAACATGTACGTCACGAAGGGGGCGTCAGCCAACGTCAGCAAGATCAATCTTGAATCGGGCGAGATTCTCTGGACGACCGGAACCGCGGGTCTCGGTCCGTACGGATTGACGCTCAACGCGGATGAATCGGAGGTCTGGACGGCGGACAAGGGCGAACCTGCCGGCATACTCGGGCGGACTGTCAGCGTCATCGCCGCCGACGGCGGCCAGCAACGCCATACGGTGTTTGCGGGCTACATGATCGACCACATTCTGCTTGCGCCGAATGGCCGGGAGCTGTGGGGCACCAGCAATCGCGAAGGTCGGATCTATGTCTTTGACCAGGACACCTACGAAACTTCCCACGTAATCGACATGCCGAAGTTCGGCGATCCGCACGGGCTCGTGTGGGTGCACTACGATGAGAACGGCAACTCCATGGTCGTACGCGACCAGGGCGGCTTTCACAACGGCGTCAACCCGGCGCTCGGCACCGCGCTCGACTACTGAGAATACCTTGCGGGTGTCGTCATCGACGCTCCGCTTGCACACAACACCGAGACTCAATAACAGGGTGAATTCGATGGAAAAGAGAGTAAACGACCTCATTGCGAACCTGTCGTCCGGCCGACTCGGGCGACGCGAGTTCCTGACACGAATGGCAGCAATTCCCGGCGGGGCCGCCGCCGCCGCTGTCGTGCTGCCAATGCTGCCCGCGAAAACTGCCCGGGCGCAGTTCGGTCCGCCGCCTTTCACGCCCGCTGAGGGCGAGCGGCGCCATGCGCGAGTTCGCGCGATGATGGAGGAGAAGGGCCTCGACGGCATGATCATCCCGCACCGCGCGGGTGACGGCGTCAACCTGCTGCAGTATGCAAGCTACGTGGCAGGCGGCGGTTTCTTTCCCTACGGCGACGGCGCCGTGGTCTTCCCGCTCGAAGGCGATCCGATCATCGTCGCGAACCGTTTTCCGTCACCCTGGATCAGTCAAGCCAAACCGGTCGTCTTCGAAGACGGTGTGCAGGCGCCGCTGGGTCAGCAGATTGTCGAAGCCGTCCAGGAGCTGGGACTTGCGAACAGCACGATCGGTGTCGTAGGCACGGTCACGGGAGGCGAGGGCGTGAACGAGTTCGTGAATGACGGTCTCGTGACCTACGCGACCTGGACCACCGTGCTTGCCGGGCTGCCAAATGCCGAATTCAGTGACATCACGGGCGACTTCGGCGTGTTGATGATGGTCAAGGGCGAGGAAGAGATCGCAGCCTGCACCAATGCAGCGCTCATCGGCGAAAGCATGCACGAAATGTTGATCGAGACGACGCAGGTCGGCATGGACTCGGCGCAGCTACGCGAAAACGTGGCGCTGCACCTGCTGCGCAACGGCGCAACGGCCGACGTGCAGGCCGTGGGCGTGGCGCCCGGACCGATGGGTGACGGTACGGTATTCAATTCCGAATACGGGATCATCCACGGTGGCGGCTACTGCCAGGTCACGCTGTGCATGGTCGTGGGCACGATGAGCGCCCAGATGGAGGCGCTGGCCGAGGTCGCGCACGAGCTCATGGACTACGGAGCCGAAAATCTGCGCGCCGGCAAGCGCTTCGGCGACCTGATGGAAGAAATGGAGCAGATCAACCGGCGCGCCGGTTACTGGCATCGCGTGCCGCACATTCACGGTCTGTTGCCGATGACGCTTGTCGGTCCGGTGTTCCCGGGTGAAAACGCGCCGGGCTCCCGAACCCTCGGTGCTGACGTCATCGTCCAGGAAGGCATGGTCTTCGCCTTCGAGCCCGGCGCCCGCGAGGGTCCGATGGCCGAAGCGAAAGTCGGCTCGACAGCGATTGTCACGGCGGACGGGCTGAACGTGATCAATACGATCGGGACACGGGTCCAGCAGGTGTAGGGGTGTTGTGCGGTTTATCTGCAACTCGGAGGCTGACGGTAGCCCAGCGCCAAATGGACCTCGCAAGAGCATGAAACGCCTGAAGTTTTTGCTTCTGGCGGTACTTGCTACCATGGCAACAGGCATTCTGGCGCAGGAGCAGCCGCCGAATTTCCTGGTACTGATCGGCGATGACATGGGTGTCGAGACTCTCTCGTCCTACGGAGTCGGCACTCCGACAGCCGTAACACCCAACCTCGACCGGCTGGCGAACGAAGGTGTACGGTTCGAGAATTTCTGGGCCGAGCCCGTATGTTCACCCACGCGCGCCGCCATCCTGACAGGGCGTTACGCGTTTCGAAACGGCGTACCGGGTCCCCTGATGGCATTCTGGGGCCGGATGGGCGTTCCACTGCCGGATAAACCCGCCACGGCACACAAGGAAGCGCTGTTCAACTCCGTGTTGGGGCCCATTGAGGAAGTGGGCGATCCCATGCCGGATGACTACACGCCGGGATTGTTGAATTCCGAGCTGCTGATACCGGAACTACTCAAGCGACTCCCCACGCCCTATGCCACCGGGGCAATGGGGAAGTGGCACCTGTCTTCGCCGTTCAATGAAAACTGGCTGGATCATCCCAATGCCAACGGGTTTGACTTTTATGCGGGCACCTTGGCCGGGACCGCGTACAGCTATTTTGCCTGGCCGCATGTCGAGAACGGCGAGGTCCGGCAGGAGACGGGATACGTCGACACCACAAATGCAGACAATGCCATCCGGTTCATTAGTGAACAGGGAGATCGTCCCTGGTTTGCCTGGGTCGCGTTCAACAACCCTCACACGCATGTGCACCTGCCGCCCACAGAGCTGCTGCACAGCGAGGCCAGGGATCTTGACCCCGACGCAGTGAGTCCCGACAACACGCAACCCTACTTTCTGGCACAGATTGAAGCCCTGGACACGCTGACAGGACGTATTACGGCATCGATACCGGAAGACGTGTTGGACAACACCTACGTCATCTTTCTCGGCGACAACGGTACCGACAGATGGTCGGATCCGCCTGCCCCCATTGACCCGCAACGGGCCAAGATGACCACCTACGAGGGCGGAGTGCGCGTGCCGTTGATCATCAGGGGACCCGGCATCGAGGCAGGAACAACCATTCCCTACATGGCTCATGTGGTCGATTTGTTTGCCACGATCCTGGAACTGGCTGCCGGAGACAACGAGAGTGTCGTGCCGGCGGATCGCCCCATCGATTCCGTGAGTCTCGTGCCGTACCTGCACGGAAGTGCCGATGAAGAGCTTCGGGAGTGGAATTACAGCAGTGTCCGGATGGGCGCCATGAGGAACTTCCGCGCCCTGCGAAACAGCGAATACAAATTGATCATCAACAACGGCAACGAGGAGCTTTACCACATCGCAGAGGATCCGGCGGAGCTTCACGCCCTGGATCTGGACAACCTGGCGGAGTCGGAACGAAGCCACTACCTGGCGTTAAGAGCGCAACTCGAAGCACTGAATTGAGCGACTCGGTTTGGAGTACTTCGATACGGATGGTGCGTCCCGAATTGAATCGCCCATCGACCGACTATCGGCAGGTTATCGAATTCTGGTTCGGCGAACTGCCCATGCAACCCGACGGCCTGGCCGAGCGCCACAAGCTCTGGTACGGCGTCGACGCCGCGACCGACACGTTGATCAGGGACCGGTTCGGAACAACGGTCGAGGCCGCTGTCGGCGGATCGTACCGAAGCTGGGAGAACCAGGCGCTGTCCCGCCTGGCGCTGATCGTCGTTCTGGATCAGTTCAACCGCAACATCCATCGGGGCCGCGCCGGCGCATTCGACGGCGACGCCCGCGCGCTTCGTCTGGCGCTGGACGCCCTCGACCGCGGTATGGACCACGAAGTCGACCCGATAGCGCGGACGTTCTTCTGCCTGCCGTTGCAGCACGCCGAGGATCTGGCCGTCCAGGAGCGTTCCGTGCGTGTCGCGAAGCGTTTCGATGCCGAATGCCGAGCCGCGTTCGAAAATTTCCCGGCGGCCCTGGCGTCGTTTGCCCGCGAACACCGGGAGATTGTCGCCCGCTTCGGTCGCTTTCCGCATCGCAACGAGGCGTTGGGCCGGGAATCCACGGCAGACGAACTGGCGTATCTGGCCGGGGATGCGCCATCCTACGGTCAGGCTTTCGCCGAGGACTGATTGACCTCAGCCCCTGTCCTCCGCGGCCGGTGCGGCAGCGTGCAAATCGACCGATAACGGTCTGCGGCGCATGCAGAAGACTGCGCCCGTTATGGCTCCTTGGGATCCGAAGTAGCTGCTAGTAATCGACTGCGTTGCCCAAGGCGGGATGAATTCCGCTGTGGAATCCACCCTGATCGCGAACGACGTGCGGTTCACCGTCGTCGTCGTACCAAACCCAGACCAGTCCGTGCGCATCGCCGAAATTCGGCATGTCGATGACGTGCGTCTGCTCGCGTGCCTGCGC
>JAJDVG010000061.1 GCA_022826245.1 Gammaproteobacteria bacterium | reverse complement strand
CCCCCAAGCACGGCAGTTGGCTGAACATGGCCGAAATCGAGTTCAGCGCGATGGACCGCCAGTGCCTGAACCGGCGCCTGGCGGACATCGACACCGTCGACCGGGAGGCCACCGCCTGGGCGACACGCCGAAACGCCAGCGTGGCCCCGGCCCAGTGGCGGTTCACCCCCGAGGATGCTCGCATCAAACTGCACAGCGTGTAGCCGTCAATATCAGAATGAAGACGTACTCGGGACTCGACCGCGAGGAGCATCGGCGTGTTGCGCATCGGACTTACGGGGGGCATCGCAAGCGGCAAATCGACCGTCGCGGACATGTTCGTCGAGCTCGGTGCGGCATTGGTCGACACGGATGCGGTGGCGCGGCAGGTCGTGGCGCGCGGCGAGCCGGCTCTCGACGAAGTACGCCAGACCTTCGGGGACACGGTGATCGACGATCGCGGCGAACTCGACCGGGCCGCGCTGCGCAAGATCGTCTTCTCCGACGCGGACCGCCGGCGGGAACTCGAAGCGATCCTGCACCCGCGAATCCGCGAACGAACCCTGGCGCTGCTCGACCGGGCCCGGGGCCCTTATGCGATCGCCGCTGTCCCCCTGCTCGTGGAGACCGGTTTCGCGCAACATGTCGCGCGCGTGCTGGTGGTAGACTGTTCCGTCGACATCCAGTTGGAACGGCTGATGCGACGCGACCAGATCGATCGAAATGCGGCTGAAGCGGCGATCGGCGCACAGGCAGGCCGGGCAGCGCGCCTTGCGGCCGCGGACGATGTCATCGACACCGGCGGCACGCAAGCTTCGACCCGGCGGCAGGTCGAAAATCTGCACGCAAGCTATCTCGAACTCGCCCGCAATTGCCGAGCACGGCAACGTCGCGCAGAATAGGCCGATGGCGACCAACGCTAAGGATCTCCCGGAACCGATTCCGCAAGGGGAGTTGCTGACGTTCGAGCAGCCTCTCTCGGAACGCATACGCACGTTCCTGCGGATCGAGTTGTTGTACCGTCAGGCGTTGTTTCATACGAATAGCGAGACGGACCTGGGATCGCGCGAGGCCGTGAACAGCCTGCTCGGCATCCTGTCGATTCTCGCGCACGGCGATGTGCGCGCCGAGGCACTCAAGGAACTCGATCGCCTCGACTTGATGCTCGGCCGGTTTCGGCAAACGCCGGGAGTCGATACCGAGCGTCTCAACGAGATCATCGACGGTATCGCGAAGCTCGCGGGCGAACTGTCCGCCTATGGCCCGAACCTGGTCGGTCCGTTGAAGGAGAGCGAGTTTCTGAACGCGATCAAGCACCGTGCCTGGATTCCGGGCGGGACGTGCGGTTTCGACCTGCCCGACTACGGCTACTGGCTGAACCTTCCCTACAACGAGCGTGCGGAACAACTCGCCGAGTGGACCGATTTTCTGAGGCCGCTATGCGATGCCGTGAACAAGGTGCTCGGACTGCTTCGCGATACCAGCGATCCGGTCGAGTGCGTCGCGAACGACGGCCTCTACAATCACAAGCTCGACCGCAAGATTCAGCACAATCTGGTCCGCGTCATGGTGCCGACCGTTACCGGCATCTTCCCGGAATTCAGCGCCGGGAATCACCAGTTCACGATCCGCTTCGTGGAATGGCAGGGCGTCAACAGTCGTCCGCAGCAGGTTTCCGGCGAACTCAAGTTTCAGCTTGCGTTGTCCTGACCCGCGGCGCTTCCCGAGCAGGCTCCCCGCTGCGCAGCGCATCGACGATCCTCCGGTCGGCGCTCAACAGACCCACACCGTCAAGTTCGCCGACCGGCACCCAGCGCAGCATCTGGCCCTCGCGGGCGTGCGGCTCGCCTCGATAGCGGTGCACGAGCCACGCGTCGAGCCTCACGCGCCGATCCGGATACTCGTGCTCGTAGTCGAGCAGCGGCTCCGCATGCTCAACCGCGATCCCGAGTTCCTCGTCGAGTTCGCGGCGCAGCGCTTCCAGCGCTGACTCGCCCGGAGCGCGCTTGCCGCCGGGAAATTCCCATGAACCGCCCATGTGCGCATCCGCATGGCGCCGGCTGACCAGCACCCGGCCGCGCACGTCTGCGATCAACCCAATCAGAACGTGAATCGGATCGATTCCGGAATCCTCAATTCAGCCGGCCGTGACAGTGCTTGTATTTCTTTCCCGAACCGCAACTGCATGGCTGATTGCGGCCGATCTTGGGCTGCTCGCGGACGTAAGGCGCCGCCGGTTCCTGCGGTGGCGGAGGCGGTCGCCGTTGCCCGGGCGCCTGCGGCAGGGGTTGTCCCGGCGGGCGCGGCGGACGGGGCGGCATCGCCTGGCCCGGCGGCAACGCCTGGCCGGGCGGCGCCGGCTGACCCGCTGCAGGCGGCGGTGCGATGGGCGGCGGAGCCGCATGCTGGAACCGCAGCTTGGCCGGATCGGCAGCGGGCCGCTCGACGGCACTCACGTCCTCGGGCCGTCTGATCTGGATCTTGGTCAGGATGCTGATGGTGTCGTGCTTCACGCGATCGAGCATGTCCGTGAACATCTCGAACGCTTCGCGCTTGTATTCCTGTTTCGGATTGCGCTGCGCGTAGCCGCGCAGATGGATGCCCTGGCGCAGATAGTCCAGCGCGCCGATGTGCTCCTTCCACAGCATGTCGAGCTGGCGCAGCATGATTTCCCGCTCGAGCCTGCGCATAAGCGGGGCGCCGATCGATTCCACCTTCGCTGCGTAGTCCTCGGCGACCTTCTTCGCGAGGATGTCGCGCAGTTCCTTCTCGCCGATCGAGTCGTCCTCTTCGAGCATGGCGCCGATGTCCACGCGCAGGTTGTACTCGCGCTGCATGGCCATGCTCAGGCCTTCCTTGTCCCATAGCTCCTCGACGCTCTCGCGCGGAATGTGCTCGTCGACCGTCATGTCGACGACTTCGCGGCGAATGGCTTCGATCGCGTCGGCGATTTCGTCCTCTTCCATGAGTTCCGTGCGCTGGTGATAGACCACCTTGCGCTGATCGTTCGCGACGTCGTCGTACTCGAGCAACTGCTTGCGGACGTCGAAGTTGTGAGCTTCGACCTTGCGTTGCGCCCGCTCGATCTGTCTCGACAGCAGCTTGCTCTCGATCGCCTCCCCGGGCTTCATGCCGGCACGCGACAACAACCGTTTCGTGCGTTCCGGATCGCCGAAGATCCGCATCAGGTTGTCTTCCATCGACAGGTAGAAACGGCTCGAGCCCGGATCGCCCTGGCGACCCGACCGGCCCCGCAACTGGTTGTCGATGCGCCTGGATTCATGGCGCTCGGTACCGACGATGTGCAGCCCGCCGGCTTCGATCACCTCCCGGTGGCGCTCGTTCCAGTCCGCCTCGAGCGCGTCGAGTTCGTCCTCGCCCGGATCCTCGAGCGCCGCGCGCTCCGCGGCGAGGTTTCCACCGAGCACGATGTCGGTACCGCGGCCCGCCATGTTGGTCGCGATCGTGACGGTGCCCGGCCGGCCGGCCTGACTGATGATCTGCGCCTCACGCTCGTGGTACTTGGCGTTGAGCACCTGATGCCGGACCTTGCGCTTCTTGAGCAGACCCGACAGGAATTCCGAAGTCTCGATCGATGTCGTGCCGACGAGCACCGGCTGGCGGCGCTCGTGACAGTCGACGATGTCGTCGAGAATCGCGTCGAACTTGTCGTCCTTCGTCATGTAGACGAGGTCGGACCCGTCGTCGCGGATCATCGTCTCGTGAGTCGGTATCACGACCACCTCGAGTCCGTAGATCTGCTGGAACTCGTAGGCTTCCGTGTCGGCCGTGCCGGTCATGCCGGCGATCTTCTCGTAGAGGCGGAAGTAGTTCTGGAACGTGATGGACGCTACGGTCTGGTTCTCTTCCTTGACCTTGACGCCCTCTTTCGCCTCGATGGCCTGATGAAGCCCGTCGGACCACCGGCGGCCGGGCATCGTGCGGCCCGTGAATTCGTCGACGATCACGACTTCGCCGTTCGCGACGATGTAGTCCACTTCGCGCTTGAAGAGCGCATGCGCCCTGAGCGCGGCGTTCAGATGATGCATGAGGCGGATGTTCGCCGCGGCGTAGAGACTCTGCCCCTCGCCGAGAATTCCGGCCCTGTTCAGCAGCCGCTCGACGCTTTCGTGGCCTTCCTCGGTCAAATGCGCCTGTTTCGACTTCTCGTCGACGGTGTAGTCGCCGGGAACGAAGAGCCGGCACCGCGATTGCTTTGCCTCGGGCTCGACTTCGATCAGGTGGTAGCCGCCGTCACGCGCCCGTTCGAGCGCCTCGGCTGTCGGCATGACGCCGAGTTCCTTGCCCTTGACGTCGAGCAGTTCGACCTGCGGCGCCTCGATCGCCTCGTTGGCCGGCCCGTCCGGTACCGCGTGCAGCTTGAGTTTCGGAACGAGCTTGTTGATATGGATGTAGAGTTCCGTGCTTTCCTCGGAACGGCCCGAAATGATCAGCGGCGTGCGTGCTTCGTCGATGAGAATGGAATCGACCTCGTCGACGATCGCGTAGCTCAGCCGCTTCTGGACGCGGTCCTCGAGCCTGAACGCGAGATTGTCGCGCAGATAATCGAAACCGAACTCGTTGTTCGTGCCATAGATGATGTCGGCGGCGTAGGCTTCGCGCTTCTCCTCGTTCGTCTGCCCGCTGCGGATGACGCCGACCTCAAGCCCGAGAAAACGGTAGACCGGCCCCATCCATTCGGCGTCACGGCCGGCCAGGTAGTCGTTTACGGTGACGATGTGCACGCCATGCCCGGTCAGCGCGTTGAGAAAGGCGGGCAAGGTCGCGACGAGAGTCTTGCCCTCGCCGGTGCGCATTTCGGAGATCTTGCCCTCGTGCAGCGCGATGCCGCCGACGAGCTGCACGTCGAAGTGGCGCATGCCGACGGTGCGTACCGCCGCCTCGCGCACGACGGCAAACGCTTCGGGCAACAGCGCCTCCAGGTCGCCGTCGCGCTCGTAGCGTTCCCTGAATTCGCCGGTCTTCGCGCGCAGTTGTTCGTCGCTCAACGCCTTGACGGCAGGTTCAAACGCGTTGGCCGCGCGGACCTGGGCGCCGTAGCCCTTGAGCAGCCGCTGGTTGCGACTGCCGAACACGCCGGCGAAAAGATTTGAAACTTGCTCGAGCAATGAAAACCCCGAGGGCCGCGCCTGACGGACCTATTCTAATCTTGGGACACCGGACCGGAAATTAAAGGGAAAACTGCATCCCTTTCGGTCGTTATTGCTTCGCTCTGATATAGGTCAGCGGATTGACCGGCAGGCCGTTGCGAAGAACTTCGAAGTGGAGGTTGGGACCGGTAGCGCGCCCCGTGCGGCCCACACGTGCGATGACTTGTCCGCGTTTCACCGTATCGCCGACCGCGACAAGGTTGTCGGCGTTGTGCGCGTAGCGGGTTACGTAACCGTTGCCGTGGTTGATTTCGACGAGTTCGCCGTAGCCGAGCCGCCGCCCGGACCAGATCACGACACCCGAAGCGACGGCGATCACGTCGGCGCCCGGACGTCCGGCGAAATCCACGCCCTGGTGAAACGCGCGACGGCCCGTGAAGGGATCGGTGCGGTTGCCGAATCCGGAAGAGATGTAACCGCCGCTCACGGGCCGGCCCTCCGGAAGAACTTCCCCCTGAAGCTTGCGGTCGAGCAGGAAGTCCTCGAGCACGCCAAGCTGCCGGCCGCGGTCCGCGAGCTGCTGGTCGAGCGCGTCGAGCGTCGAGACGATGCCCTCGATCTGCACTTCGTCAGCAACCGCCAGGGGTTGCTCGGGGCCTCCAAGCGAGGGCGGCGCGGAGAAATCGAACTCGCCGTCGTCGAAACCGGCGATTCGCGTCAGGCGCGAACCCAGGGCCTCCAGCCGCACCATCTGGGCGTTCATCTGCCCGAGCTTGAGCGCGAGCGCATCGACGTTCTGCTGCAACGTGCGCCGGGTTGCCTGAAGCACGGATTCCTGCTCGGCCAGGTCGGTTCGCAAGGTCACGACGCTCTGCGCGGGGTTCGCGGCGCCGACCATCCCGGCCACCTGGAATCCGGCGTAGAAGGTGCCGGCGCCAAGACCTAGCACGACAGTCGCAATCCCCAGCCACGCGCGGAACGACGTCAGGCGCAGCTGGCTGACCTGTCCCCGCACATTGGATAGGAGTATCAACTGCATACGGACGCGCCTCGCGTGCCAGTCAGGTGAATGCCGGTTCTCCCCCCAGGAGATGCCGATGCGACAGCCGAATGAGTATAGCGTTCTTTCCCGGCAAGGTCACACGGCCAGGCCCGCAAACCGCGGCCGCGCCGGCCGGCCCTTGCGTGCGACCCGCGCTTGCCGCACCATGCGCGTATATCGCATACGCTTGCCGACTGCGCCCGCGGCAGCTTCCGGCTCAATCCTCGACAAACCTCATCTTTCGCATCGGTAATCGCTTCTTGGAGCCCCGTTCAGGTACACAGGCACCGTCCGACCGGCACGTCACGACGCTGAGTTTCGCCGAGTTGCCGCTGTCGGAGTCGTTGCATCAGGGCATTGCCGAGCTCGGGTTCACGCACTGCACGCCGATCCAGAGCCAGGCACTGCCGCTTGCGCTCAAGGGCAGGGACGTCGCCGGACAGGCGCAGACCGGCACCGGCAAGACCGCGGCATATCTGATCGCGCTCTTCGAGCAACTCGCGAGCACCGCGCCCCTCAAGGCGCGTGAGCCCGGTCCGCGTGCGCTGATCGTCGCGCCGACGCGCGAACTCGCGGTACAGATCCACAAGGATGCCGAGGGGCTCGGCAAACATCTCCCGTACCGGCTCGGGCTTGTTTTCGGCGGCATCGATTACGAGAAGCAGAGGCGCCACCTCGCCGAGGGCGTCGACATCCTGATCGGCACACCGGGCCGGCTCATCGACTATTTCAAGCAGCGCGTCTACGGGCTGCGCCGCGTGCAGGTCATGGTGCTCGACGAGGCCGACCGAATGTTCGACCTCGGCTTCATCCGCGATATCAGGTACATCCTGCGCCGCCTTCCCGAGCGCGACCGGCGGCTCAATTTCCTGTTCTCCGCGACCCTGACGCATCGCGTTCTCGAACTCGCCTACGAACACATGAACGATCCCGAGTTCGTGCGCATCGATCCGGAAAAGATGACGGTCGACCGGGTCCGGCAGTGCATCTATTTTCCATCCAACGACGACAAGATCCCGCTGCTTCTGATGTTGCTGGGGGAGATGGACGCGAGGCGCACGCTGATCTTCGTCAATACCAAGCGGGCCGCGGAACGGCTCCGCATGCAGATCAGGCACAACGGCATCGAAGCCGAAGCGATCTCGGGCGACGTCCCGCAGAAAAAGCGGCTGAGGATGATGGCGGACTTCTCAAGCGGCAGGCTGCCCGTACTGATCGGGACGGACGTGGCTTCCCGCGGGCTGCACATCCCCGACGTAAGCCACGTTTTCAACTTCGATCTGCCCCAGGACGCCGAGGATTACGTGCATCGAATCGGCCGTACGGCGCGCGCCGGAGCAACGGGCGATGCGATCAGCTTCGCTTGCGAGCATTACGCAATATCGCTCCCGGAAATCGAGGGCTACATCGGTCACAAGATCCCGGTGGAGGAAATCGACCGGGACAGGCTTGCCGAGGTGGCAGCGTCTCTCAAGACGGCCCGGGCGGCTTCCGCGCGCCGCCGCGGACCGCGGCCGCGCCGGCGCAGCGGCCGGAAACGGCCCGGTTCCGGTGGGCCTCGCAGCTAGCAACTCTCACGCGACGATGCCGGTAGCGGATCGATGACGCTCGCGATCGACGCGTCGCTTCGCGACGAGGTCCGTTCCATCGCCCGCAGCGCGGGCGACGCGATACTCGAGGTCTACGCCGAGTCGTTCTCCGTGGAACTGAAGGAAGATCGCTCGCCGCTCACCGAAGCCGACCGGAAATCGCACGAAATCATCGAGCGAGGCTTGACGGCGCTCGATCCCGCCGTGCCGATCCTTTCCGAGGAATCGCCGGCGGCGGAAGTGGCGGGACGCCGCAACTGGCATCGATTCTGGCTCGTCGATCCGCTCGACGGAACGAAGGAGTTCATCAAGCGCAACGGCGAATTCACCGTCAACATCGCGCTCATCGACGGGCACGAAGCCGTGCTCGGCGTCGTGTTCGCGCCGGCGATCGGGATCGAATACAGCGCCGTCGCCGGCCAGGGCGCTTTCCGGTCCGGGGACGACGGCGTCCTGCAGGCCATCGCCGTCCGCCACGAAGCCCCTGCGACGCTCCGGGTCGTCGGCAGCCGCAGCCATCCGAACGCGGAGCTTGCGGCGTGTCTGGCCAGGCTCGAGCCGCACGAACTCAAGCCCATGGGAAGCTCGCTGAAGATCTGCCTCGTCGCCGACGGGTCGGCGGATATCTACCCGAGACTCGGACCGACCTCGGAATGGGATACCGCCGCTGCGCAGGCTATCCTGCACGAGGCTGGAGGGAGTATGATTGACCTGAAGGGCCAGCCGCTTCGATACAACTCCAGGGAGCACCTGCTCAATCCGCACTTCCTGGCATTTGGCGACGATCGGCGCGACTGGCGGGCTTTCATCCAGAACGACTAGTGGATCAAAAGATCGAAACACGGGCATTCAGGAACGTCGAACGTCTCAAGGCGTTACGGATAGAGCACCAGGATCTGGATCAGGTAATTACGCGGCTTGTGGACGATCCCCATGTGGATCAGGTCATGCTCCGGCGCTTGAAGAAGCGCAAGCTCATGCTCAAGGACATGATCACGCAGCTCGAGAGCGCCCGAATCCCCGACCTGAACGCTTGACCGCCAGGAACGGCGCGGAACATACACACCGGTGGCAGCCCGACCGGCCGGACCGGCCGGTCAGCCGAATCACTCATTTGCCGGTAACACGACCGTTTGCTCGCAACTGCGCAATACCCTTGCACGAATGGACCTCATAGCCGACATTGGCGCGACGTATACACGCTGCGCGCTGCTCGACGCCGACGCGGACACGCAGGCCACGCAGAAGTTCGCGAACGCCGGGTTTGCCGGCATCGAAGAGGTGCTCGGCAGCTTTCTCGACAGGCACCTTTCGCTCGGCCGGCCGGGCCGTGCGGCACTCGCCGTTGCGGCGCCCGTGATCGGCGACGAACTCGAGATGCTCAATAACGGCTGGCGATTCTCCCGAGCCCGGCTTGCCGAGTCGCTGAACGTGGGGGAACTGCTCATCCTCAACGACTTCGCCGCTGTCGCCCGCGGGCTGCCCGCGCTTGCGGAATCCGACTACACGCAGATCGGCGGCGGACAATCCGTCCCGGGCTGCCCGCTCGTCGTCCTCGGGCCCGGATCGGGCCTCGGCGTCGCGAGCGTTGTCCCCTCGCCCGCCGGCTGGACGGCCGTGGCCTCGGAAGGCGGTCACGTCACGCTGGCCGCGGCAACGCCCGAAGAAGCCGCGGCGGTGGAACTCATCCGGAACCGCACCGGCCATTGCTCGGGAGAACGGGTGCTTTCCGGGCCGGGTCTCGCGCGGCTGTATGCGACGCTTGCCGAGCTTGCCGGCCGCGATGTGCCGCCGCCGTCAGCGCCTGATGTGACGAAGCTCGCGCGCGCCGGCGACCGGCTCGCCGGCGATACGCTGAGCATGTTCTTCGCCTTTCTCGGTACTGTCGCGGCAGATCTCGCCCTGACGCTGGGCGCCAGGGGCGGTGTCTACATCGCCGGCGGCATCGTCCCCCGGATGGTCGACCTGCTCGCCGAATCGGGCTTTCGCAAGCGCTTCCTGGCGAAGGGCAGATACGAGGAATACCTTGCATCGATCCCGACCCGCGTCATCACCGAGCCGGTACCGGCTTTCGTCGGCTTGCGGCTGCTGCTCGGCCACGCCGAGCCGATCCACGGCGCCGACGCGCGGCCCGGCACGCGGTAGGTATTGATAACATACTGTTTCACAAGACAAATCCATGGAAAACTTCCGGGACTTGTGCGTTGATGGCGAGTTGCTACGATATGCGGTCCCCACAATACCTGTCGCAAGACCAACAACAGCCAAGGATATTCAGTGAGTCAAGCGCAAAAACTCCATGACGCGGCAAGCGTCCGCAACATCGCCGTCGTCGGTCACGCGGGCTCGGGCAAGACAACCCTGCTCGAAGCCCTGCTCCTCAAAGCCGGCGCGATCCGCAACGCGGGACGCGTCGACAAGGGCACGACCGTCTGCGATTTCACGGATCAGGAAAAACGCCTGCAGCACTCGCTCGACGTGAGCCTGTGTCACCTCGAACACGAGGAGGTATCCGTCAACCTGCTCGATACGCCGGGTTATCCCGACTTTCTCGGCAGGACGCTCGCGGTGCTGCCGGCCGTCGAGACCGCCGCCGTGGTCGTCAACGCGCACAGCGGCATCGAGTTCGTCACCCAGCGCGTCATGGACGCGGCCGCCGCCCGCAAACTCTGCCGGCTCATCATCGTCAACCGGATCGACGCACCGGATGCGGATCTCGAAGCGGTGCTTGCGCGGATCAGGGAGACGTTCGGACGCGAATGCCTGCCGCTCAACCTGCCGGCGCGCCAGGGTCAGGCCGTGGCGGACTGTTTCTTCGAACCTGCCGACGAAACACCGGATTTCTCCTCCGTCGACGCCGCTCACACCGAAATCATCGACCAGATTGTCGAACTCGATGACGACCTCATGGAAAAGTACCTCGAGGGCGAAGACATCGCCCTGGAAGAACTGCACGAACCGTTCGAGCGCGCCTTGCGGCAGGGCCACCTGATTCCGGTCTGCTTCGTGTCCGCCGAAACCGGCGCGGGACTCCGGCAGTTGCTGCGCGTCTTCTCGCAACTCATGCCGAACCCGGGCGAAGGCAATCCGGCGGAGTTCACGCTCGGCGACGCCGACGACAGCGCGTTCCGGATCGACCCCGCGGCGCAGAACGGCAACTTCGTCGGCCACGTGTTCAAGGTCACGGTAGACCCCTATGTCGGCCGGCTCGCCGCGTTTCGGATCCATCAGGGGCAATTGAAAACGGGCGACCAGATCTACGTCGGCGACCGGCGCAAGGCCATCAAGCTTGCGCACCTGTACCGCATGCAGGGCAAGAACCTCGAGGAAGTTTCGACCGCCGGCCCGGGCGACATCTGCACGGTGTCGAAGATCGAGGACATCCAGTTCGACGATGTGCTGCACGCCAGTCACGACGAGGACTCGCTGCGGCTGCTGTCCGGGAACATCCCGGCGCCGATGCACGGAGTGGCGCTCGAACTCAGCCAGCGCGGCCAGGAGAAGAAGCTCTCCGACGCCCTGCACAAGCTCACCGCCGAGGACCCGAGCCTGAAGCTCGAGTTCAACGCGCAAGCCAACGAAACGGTGTTGCGCGGGATGGGCGAATATCACCTCAGACTGCTGCTCGAGCGCATGAAGGACGAGTTCGGCGTCGAAGTCTCGACCCGCCCGCCCAGGATCGCCTATCGCGAGACCGTGACGCGCAACGCCGAAGGACACCACCGGCACAAGAAACAGACCGGCGGCGCAGGCCAGTTCGGCGAGGTCTACCTGAAGATCGAGCCCATGGAGCGCGGCGGGGGCTTCGAGTTCGTCAACAAGGTCGTCGGCGGCACGATTCCCGGCCAGTTCATCCCGGCTGTCGAGAAGGGCGTCAGGCAGGTCCTGACCGAGGGCGCCGTCAGCGGCAATCCGATGCAGGACCTGCGGGTGATCGTCTACGACGGCAAGCATCACCCCGTGGATTCCAAGGAAGTCGCTTTCGTTGCGGCCGGCAAGAAGGCATTCATGGACGCGATCTCCAAAGCGAACGCGATCGTGCTCGAGCCGATCGCCCGGATCGAGGTCACGACACCGAACGAGTACGTCGGCGACATCACGGGACACCTGTCAGGCATCCGCGGGCGTATCGCGGGCAGCGATTCGCTGACCGGCAACCGCTCCACGATCCAGGCCCAGGTTCCGCTCGCGGAGCTCGGCGATTACCAGGCGACGCTCAAGTCCCTGACGGGCGGCGAGGGCAGCTTCTCGATGGAGTTCGATCATTACCAGACGGCTCCGCCCATCGTGCAGAAAGCGCTCGAGAAGGACTACAAACCGCAGGCCGACGACTAGGCGCATTTTGACGGAGTCGACACAGCACCCGGCCTGGCAGTTTCTGATCGACCGCGGCGGGACGTTCACCGACATCGTTGCGGTCGCGCCGGACGGGACGCTCGGCGCCGTCAAGCTGCTGTCGGACAATCCGAACCGTTACAGCGACGCGGCACTCGCCGGCATCGAGCACTTTCTCGATGCCGCGCCGGCGCCGGACGCTCCCGTCTCGATCAGAATGGGCACGACGGTCGGTACGAACGCGCTGCTCGAGCGGCGCGGCGAACCGACGGTGCTCGTCACGACGGCGGGCCTCAAGGACGCAATCCGGATCGGTACCCAGCAGCGGCCCGACATCTTCGCGCTCGACATCGAGTTGCCGGAAATGCTCTACGGCCGCGTCATCGAGGCCCGCGAACGCCTCGCCGCCGACGGCGAAGTCATCATGCCGCTCGACGAGGACCGCGTCACGGCGGATCTCGAAGCCGCCCGCGAGGCGGGATTCGACAGCGTCGCCGTCGTGCTCCTGCACGGCTACGCGTTTCCCCGGCATGAACGGCGCGTTGCCGAGATCGCCGAACGCATCGGCTTCGGCCAGGTCTCGGTGTCGCATCGGATCAGCCCGCTCATGAAGATCGTGCCGCGCGGCGATACCACGCTCGTCGACGCCTACCTCACGCCGGTACTCAAGCGCTACATCGACACGCTGTCATCGGGACTGCAAGAACGTCCCGGCGGCGCGGCGGTTCTCTTCATGCAGAGCCATGGCGGCCTGATCGAGGCGCGGCATTTCCGCGGCAAGGACTGCGTGCTTTCGGGCCCGGCCGGCGGCGTCGTCGGCATGGCGACGTCGGCAGCCGCGGCGGGCTATCCCCGGGTCATCGGCTTCGACATGGGCGGGACCTCGACCGATGTCTCGCTGTTCGACGAACGCTACGAACGGACATCGGCGGCCGTCATCGCCGGCGTACGCATCGCGGCGCCGATGATGCGCATCCACACGGTCGCAGCCGGCGGCGGCTCGATCCTCAGGTTCGCGTCCGGGAGGCTGCAGGTCGGCCCCGAATCGGCCGGCGCATTCCCGGGCCCGGCCTGCTACCGCAACGGCGGCCCGTTGACCGTAACGGACGCGAACGTGTTTCTCGGCAGGATTCAGCCCGAGTTCTTCCCGGCCACGTTCGGGCCGAATGCCGACGAAACGATCGACGCGGCGCGGCCGGCCGGCGAGTTCGCGGCGCTCGCCGCACGCCTTGCCGAGGCGAGCGGCGAGCGTATCTCGCCCGAGGCACTCGCGGCGGGGTTCCTGCGCATCGCCGTCGAGCGCATGGCGAACGCCATCAAGCAGATTTCCGTGCAGCGCGGCCACGACGTCACGGGATTCGCGCTGTCGTGCTTCGGTGGCGCGGCCGGCCAGCACGCCTGTCAGGTCGCCGACGCGCTCGGCATCGACACGGTACTGATCCATCCGCTCGCCGGCGTGCTGTCGGCTTACGGGATGGGGGTCGCGGACCTTCGTACGCTAAGGCAGCGCGCCGTCGAAACCGAGTTCGACGCCGCCTGTCTTGCACGCCTCGAAAAGCTGAGGGCGACGCTCGGCGACGCAGCCAGGGCGGAAATCGAAAACCAGCGCGTTCCAATCGAACGTATCGATCTCGAATCGCGGCTGTTCCTCAAGATCCACGGTTCCGACAGCACGCTGCCGGTCGCCTGGCAACCCGGCGTGCCGATCGGCGAGACGCTCGCCGCGTTCAGACGGACGCACGAGCGCCATTTCGGCTTCGTCGTCGCTGACGAGACGGTCGTCGTCGAATCGATCGAGGTCGAAGCCGTCGGCGTGACGCCCAGCCCAGGCGAACCGGGGCGCCTCGCGGGCCGCGGCGCGATCGAGCCGGTTGCCGACGCCCGGGTCTTCATGGCGGGGACGTGGATCGAGGCCCCGGTATACGAGCGCGGCGCGCTGACCGCGGCTGCGGCGATCCCGGGCCCTGCGATCATCGTTGAAGCCAACGCCACGACCGTCATCGAGCCCGACTGGCGCGCCGAAGTCGACGCGCGCGGCTACCTCGTGCTCGGCCGGGCGAAACCGCGCGCCGGGCACGAGCGCATCGGCCGGCAGTGCGATCCGATCATGCTCGAAGTGTTCAACAACCTGTTCATGCATATCGCCGAGCAGATGGGCGTCGTGCTGCGCAACACGGCGCACTCGGTCAACATCAAGGAGCGCGTGGATTTCTCCTGCGCCGTGTTCGACGGCGCGGGCGAACTCATCGCCAACGCGCCGCATCTGCCCGTGCACCTCGGCTCGATGGGCGACAGCGTGCGCACCGTAGTCGAAGCCAATGCGGCCGATATGCGGCCGGGTGACGCGTGGATGCTGAACGCGCCCTACAACGGCGGGACCCATCTGCCGGATATCACCGTCGTCACTCCCGTGTTCGATGCGGATGGCAGGCAACTAAGGTTCGTGGTCGCGAACCGCGCCCATCACGCCGATGTCGGCGGCATCACGCCGGGCTCGATGCCGGCGACGAGCCGTTCGATCGAGGAGGAAGGCGTGGTGCTCGACAATGTGCGGATCGTCCGCGGCGGGCGGTTCCACGAATCGAAAGTCAGGGCCGAGTTCGCCGGCTCGGCCTGGCCGGCGCGCAATCCCGAGCGCAACATCGCCGACCTCAAGGCCCAGATCGCGGCGAATACCAAGGGCATCTCGGAGCTTGGAAGGATGGTCGAGCGCTTCGGCGTCGACGTCGTGCACGCCTACATGGGGCATATCAAGAGAAACGCGGAGGAATGCGTGCGCGACGCGATCGCGGCGCTGCACGACGGAAGCTGGTCGCTCGAACTCGACTCCGGTGAACGCATCGTCGTGACGATCGCGATCGACCGCCAGAGCCGCTCAGCCGTCATCGACTTCACGGGCACGAGCGCCGCGAGTCCCGGCAATTTCAATGCGCCGGCCTCAGTCGCGCGCGCGGCCGTGCTCTACGTATTCAGGACGCTGGTCGCCGAAGCGATTCCGCTCAACGAAGGCTGCCTGAAGCCGCTCACGATTCGCCTGCCGGCCGACAGCCTCGTGAGCCCGCGCCATCCGGCGGCGGTCGTCGCCGGAAACGTCGAGACCTCGCAGTGCATCACCGACGCGCTGCTTGCCGCTCTCGGCGCCTCCGCCGCAGCGCAAGGCACGATGAACAACTTCACGTTCGGCGACGAGCGCCATCAATACTACGAGACCATCTGCGGAGGCGCGGGCGCGGGCCCCGGCTTCCAAGGCGCAAGCGCCGTGCACACCCACATGACCAACTCGCGGCTGACCGATCCCGAGGTCCTCGAATGGCGTTACCCGGTTCGCGTGCGGCGTTTCGAGGTCCGCGAGGGATCGGGCGGCGACGGCGGGCATCGAGGCGGCGACGGCGTCATCCGGGAGATCGAATCGCTGCATGAGATGCAGGGCGCAATCCTGTCCAACCGCCGCCGTATCGCGCCGTTCGGCCTTGCGGGCGGCAGGGACGGCGCGATGGGGAAAAACCGCATCGTACGCGCTACGGGTTCCGTCGAGCTGCTTCCGGCGGCAGCCGAATTCAGGCTCGGCGCCGGGGATTGCATCGTGATCGAGACCCCCGGCGGCGGGGGCTACGGCAAGCCGCTCAACCCCTGAGCAGACTCTCCGCGCCAGCGCGCAGCCGCTCGGGAAACGTACGGCGCCGCTTGAACCTGATCTGGTACAGATCGTTCTCCTCGGCCGCTTCGGCGAGAAAATCGTCGCTCGTGCGAATCTCGTCGACGAGCTTCAGCTCGAGCGCCCGCGTTCCGTACCAGTGCTCGCCCGTGGCCACGCGGTCGAGTTCGACCTGGGGCCGGTGTTCGGCGATCTCGTTCCTGAAGAGTTCGTGGATGTCCTCGATCTCCTCCCGGAGCTTCGTGCGGCCTTCGGGCGTGTTCTCGCCGAACAGCGTCAACGTGCGCTTGTATTTGCCGGCCGTGATCTGCTCGAAATCGATGCCCTTGTCCTCGAGCAGACGATGGAAATTCGGTAACTGCGCGAGCACGCCGATCGAACCGATGATCGCGAACGGGGCCGACATCAGCCGGTCGGCCACGCAGGCCATGAGGTAGCCGCCGCTCGCCGCAACCTTGTCGACCGCGATCAGCAGGGGAAGTCCGCGCCGCTTGATGCGCAATAGTTGCGAGGCCGCAAGACCATGCTCGTGTACGGTGCCGCCTGTGTTCTCAAGCCGCAGCAGGACCCGATCGCCGTCCTTCGCTACGGCGAGCAGGGCGGAAATCTCCTGACGCAGCGATGCTGTCGCCGACGCGCGCAGATCGCCCTTGAAGTCGAGCACGAAAATCCTGTTGCGCTCTTCGTCCTTGCCGCGCTTGCGCTTCTTGCGCCGCTTCTTCGTCGATTTGAGTTCCTTGCGGAACGCGTCCTTGCCGAGCACGACGCGCTTGACGGCGTTCGCCGTGTCCTCGAACTGTCTGTTCAGATGTTTGACCGCGATGCCTTCGGGACGCGCCGAGCGCCGCGCCGATGCGGTGACGAAGACGACCGCGATCGCCACGAGCACGAGTACGGTCACGAGCTGAACCAGGAACAGGCCGAATTCGGCGAGGAACTCTCCCATCGTTCAAAGGCCCACGTTGTTCTTCTGAAAGACGCGTTCGGCGCGGTAGCTGGATCTGACGAGCGGCCCCGCCACGACCTCCATGAATCCCCGGTCGAGTCCCCATTGCCGGTAGCGGGCGAATTCCGATGGGTGAACGTAGCGCTCGACGGGCAGATGGTTCGCCGTCGGTTGCAGATACTGGCCGAAAGTCAGGATGTCGACGCGCGCCGCCCGCAGATCGTCCATCGCCGCGACGATCTCGCGGTCGGTCTCGCCGAGGCCAAGCATCAGGCTCGTCTTGGTCAGGATCCCGGGAGAATATTGCTTCGCATGCCCGAGCACCGACAGCGTCTGCGAATAGCCGGCCCGCGGGTCCCTGACGCGGCCGGTCAGTCGCTCGACCGTCTCGAGGTTCTGCGCGAACACGTCGACGCCCGAATCGACCACCGTTTCGACATCGGCGAACCGGCCGGAAAAGTCGGGTGTCAACGCCTCGACCTTCGTCTCCGGGCACACTTGCTTGACTGCGCGGATGCAGGCCGCGTAGTGGCCCGCGCCGCCGTCGGCGAGGTCGTCGCGATCGACCGAGGTCAGCACGACGTACCGCAGACCCATGAGCTCGACCGAGCGTGCGCAGTTGGCCGGTTCATCCGCGTCGAGCCAACCCGCCGGGTTGCCGGTGTCGACGGCGCAAAAACGGCAGGCCCGCGTGCACACCGCGCCCATGAGCATGAGCGTCGCCGTGCCGTTGGCCCAGCATTCGCCGATGTTCGGACACATCGACTCCTCGCAGACCGTGGCAAGACGATGCTCGCGGACGATGTTTCTTACCGACGCGTACTTCTCGCCGCGCGGGAACCTGGCCTTGAGCCATGGGGGCTTGGGCAGCCGGGGCCGCGCACGGTTCGCATCGCGGCGCTTCACGCCGTTCCTGATGGCGGTAAACCCGTGCTCGGTGCGGTATTTGGCGCCCGAGACAATTACGGGTACGCCGCGAAACTCACTCACTTGGGCTGATATGATTCGAACAACAAACAATAAATTATCTCATGGTTCTTCGGGAGCGAGCCAATGCCCGCCAGGAACTGGCTGCCATTTCTCATCTGCCTCGGTTTGCTGAACGCGGCCGGCGCTCAGGATGTGCGCGATGCCCTGTTCGAGGAAGCGGATGTCGCATTGCAAGCGGCGCGGGCGGCCGACGGCGCGCTGCTGGCGCCGCTGAGTTTCGACAGGGGTCTCGAAGCTTACAGTGACGCCGAAAACGATCTCGAGCGGGGCCGCAGCCTGGATCGCATCCGCAACTCGCTCGGCACGGCGGTCGAGCGATTCACGCAAGCTGCGGCAGCGGCGGAGCGGGCGAGCATAACGCTCGCGCCGCTGATCGAGACGCGCGACGATGCGACCAACGCGAACGCCGAGACGTTTGCCCTGGATCTCTGGAGCGAGGCCGAGGACGCGTTCGACGACGCCGCCCGGCGGCTTGAAGCCGGCGACATGCCGGGCACGCGCGAGCGCGCCGGGGACGCCGAGATCCTCTACCGCGACGCCGAACTCACGGCGATCAAGGCGCAGAATCTGAGCCAGACCCGCGCACTGCTCGCGCAGGCGCGGCAGGCCAACGTGCCGCGCTACGCGCCGATCACCCTGGAGCGCGCCCGCTCGCTGCTCGAACAGGCCGAACGGGAACTCGACGGAAACCGTTACGACACCGATCTGCCCCGCAGCCTCGCCCGGCAAGCGAACGACCAGGCGCGTCACGCGATCGCCATCGCCGAGCAGGTCACCGCAATCCGCGGCGGGACCATCTCGGAGGAAGACCTGATCCTGAGTTACGAGGAACCGCTCGAGCGCATCGCCGCAGCGGCGGACCTCGTGCCGCGCTTCGATGCCGGCGTCGAACCCATCGTGGCGGAACTCGTCGGCTTCATCGACGAACTGCGAGAGCGTTCGCGTCAGTCGGAACTCGACCTCGAAGCGATGCGCGTTCGGATCGCAGACCTCGAAGAGGAGATCCGCGACCTCGACGAACGGCTCGGCGGCGTCTCGCAGGAACGCGTCGTGCTTGTTCAGCAGCTCGAAGCCGAAGCGCGGATCAGGGAGCAATTCGACACCGTTACCACCATGTTCACGCGCGACGAAGCGCGAGTGCTCCGCGAAGACGACGATGTCGTGATCCGGTTGCTCGCACTGAATTTCGCGAGCGGCGAATCCGGGGTTCAGGCCGAGTTTCGCGGCCTGCTCGAGAAGATCGCCAGGGCAGCGTCCGTCTTCCCGCGCTCGCAGATCGTCGTCGAGGGCCACACCGATTCCTACGGCGGCGCCGTGTCGAACCTGAGCCTGTCGCGGCGACGGGCGGAGGCGGTCAGCGAGTATCTTGCCAGCGAACTCGGCATACCGGCGTTTCGAATCAGCGCGGTCGGCTACGGCGAAACGCAGCCGATCGCCAACAACGAAACGGCCGAGGGCCGCGCCCGCAACCGGAGGATCGACGTCAGGATCGAGCCGCAGCTCGAGTGAACACAGTCGTGAACTCGTAGGTTGCCGGATCCTTTAGCGGCGCAACGCTTTATTCCCGCGACGTTCTTGGCGACCTTGAGCGGGCGGGCGCTCGGCGCCGCCGTCCCGCCAGAGCGCCCCGAGCCGGAAGCTGATGGCGTCGAAGGGCGGAACCGACACCGGATCGTCGTCCCTGAGCGTGGCGATCAATGCCCATGCCCCGTTGCGGTGTTCGAACGCATCAAGCGTGCGTGTGTCAGGGTCGACAAACCACAAATGGGATACTGCTTCGCGGGCATAGATGGAGCGCTTGTCAGTCAGATCCAACTGTCGCGTCGAGGGCGACAAAACCTCGCACGCCCAGTCGGGGGCGATTTCCAGAAACGCCGCATCGGGAAGTCGCGGCAAGGTGTCGCGTCGCCAGCCGGCAAGGTCGGGCACCACGATATCCTCGCCGAGGTGAAGTTCCGGCTCGTCCACGATCCACCAACCGCCCGGACCGCCGTCGCCGTAATCGAAAGGCGGCCCGATCTTCATGCCGATCCCTGAACTCGCCCGAGCGTGCAGGATGGCCGGTCTGGGCTGCATGTACAAGGTTCCGCCGACGATCTCGGCGACCTTGTGCGGCGGCGCATCGAGTACATCCTGGTAGGTCGCCTTGCCCGTCGTGTCGGGCCTCGACGGCTTGGCCACCGATCGCTTCCTGCTCACCGTCCCGGCAACTCCCGCACAACGCCAACCGGCAAATTTCCTCAGAAAACAATTACTTATGAATCAGACAACGACGACGCACCGAAGTGCGCCAACCTCGACTCCCCATCCTCGCCGTGAGTGTATACGATCTTCGCGACGTGCCCCGAAGTCAAATCCGAATTCACGCCATATTGCGGGAATCGCCAACCCTCGCCGCGATACTCGGGAGCCGCCTTACGTTCAGAACCGACCCGGGGAAGCTCGGAACCCCGTGTTCCGCAACCTTCGTCGCAATGCCGGTCAACGGCGTGTTGAGCGGGCGTCCGCGCGCGATCCCCGCAAGGTACGAGCGAAGCCTTCAAAATCGTTCGACTCCTGACGCGGAACATCGTCCAGTCCTTCATCGAACACTGCCGACACGATATCCTTTCCGCCCATCGATCGTGAAGTGAGGACAGATCGTGCGCTATCTGCACACCATGGTCCGGGTCACGGACCTCGAGGAGTCGCTCGACTTCTACTGCAACAAGCTCGGGCTCAGGGAAGTGGACCGGCATGACCACGAAGCCGGGCGGTTCACGCTCGTGTTCGTCGCTGCCGAAGGGCAGGAAGACTGCGCGCTCGAACTGACTTACAACTGGGATCCGGAACCGTATGGCGAGGGCCGCAATTTCGGGCACGTGGCCTACGAGGTTGAGGACATCTACGCGACCTGCCGGCAGCTCATGGACGCCGGCGTCACGATCAACCGGCCGCCGCGCGACGGCAAGATGGCGTTCATTCGCTCACCCGACAACATCTCGATCGAGCTGCTGCAGAAGGGCGCCGCGCTGGCTCCGGCCGAACCCTGGCACTCGATGGATAACACCGGTACCTGGTAGGCAAGCTCGGACGAAGGATTCGACGAATGCGGAATCTCCGCCTGGCGCGGGACCCGAGCCCAAACACGAAGAAATCAAGCGGAGTCGATTGCAGCCGATCGACGATGACCGCTTGATTTGCCCGCTGTACCGGGATCAGCGGTAAAGCGGCAGCAATGGGTCAGATGGCCCCTTCGAGCTTTCCCTGGCAACGGCGTCCACGCCCTTGAGCGCGGCCGCCAGTCCTTTACCGTTCCACTCGTCGGCGCCGGCGCCGTACACGCTCGCTTCGAGCGTGGCGATTTCCGCGGCAACGGCAGGCGGCAATCGATCGGCGAGCGCGCCGAGACTCTGCGGCGGCGACTCCGGAAAACGCAGCTCGGCCCACTGCAGCAGGAGATTGTGCGCGGCAGCGGCGTCGTTGTCCTCGCAAGCGGCGCGCAACTTGCGCAGCAGTTGCCGGTTCCTTCCGCGCCGCGGGGCCGTTACGGACGGTGCCGTCGCCTCGCGGCCCGAAGCCCGGCTTCGAAGCCATGCCGCCAGCGTCGCGAGCCAGCCAAGCGCCAGCGCGGCACTGACGGCAGGCCACCAGTCCGCCGCCGGAGCTTCCGGCACGACTGCGGCCGGGGCGTCGCCCTGCTCCGGCGCGAACTCCTCGAACACGGGTTCGATCCCGGGCTCGACGGTCACGACGCTCGGCTCGATGCGGGCGACATCCCAACGCGCCTCATCGACGTTCCACCACGCAAGTTCCTGCCCGGGAATCTCGATCTCGCCGGTACTCTGGGCGATGACGGCGTAACGCTCGATGCGCTCGCCCAGGACGCCCCGTTCCGAGATTCGCCGGTCGAGCTCGGGCTGATCCGGGTACTGCCTGATACCCGCCGCGGGCGTCAGATCGAGCTCGGGCAGTTGCGTTTCGAGCACGCCATCGGCCCGGACCGTCAACATCCGCGTGCGCGGCACTCCAGGCGTGAACCGGCCTCCCTCGTCGACCCAGTCCTGGGTGAGCGCGAGGCTGCGCGCGGGGAGCCACACGGCGTTCGGAAACTCCGGCGGCGGAGCGACGGCGGGCCTGACGTCGAGCTCGATCGGGTTCGAGCGCAATCGTTGAACTCTTGAGAAGCCGCGGCTCGGGACGACCATCGCTTCGAAAGTCGCGGGACCCACGGTGAGCGGACCGGTCTCCTGCGGAAAGATCGCGTAGCGCCGCTCGCGCACCGAAAAACTCCGGCCGCTGCGCGTGGTCTGGTACTGGCGATCCTCGCCCAGACGCTCGACGATGGCCTCGCTGCCGCTGACTCGCGGCGCCGTCAGCGTCGCGCGCCCGGTATCCACACCCACGAACAGCCTGAGCGTGTACAGGACCTGCGACTGCACATACGGCGTCGACGGCTGAGCGTCGACCTCGATGAAGACGTCCGCGAGAACCTCGTCGGATACCGGGGCGGGAAGTATCTCGATCTCGACCGGGTTGGACGCAGCACCGGCGACGGTGACAGGCGGCAGCACGAAGCTGCCGGGCCCCGGCGGAAACAGTTCGTAGTCCCACTCGACAACCTGGCGGCGGCGGGTATTGACGATCTCGATGCGCGTTCGGCTCGTGCGGCTCAGCACATCGAACTGCCGCTCGATGGCGCTCGTGTCGGGATCGTCGCGTCCATTGCCCTCGGCGACGATCGTGTAGGTGAACGATTCGTTCGCGCGCACGGTCGCGCGGTCGACGCTCGCGCGTACGAGCGGGTCCTGGGCAAGCGCTGCGAGTGCGGCCACAGCCAGCACAACTGCGACGATTGCGCGGGCCGGAACGTCGCTGCCTACCATGGCGCCGACTCGTCGCCGGGCCAGACGAAGTTGCCGTCCTGATCGACTCCGAGTCGCTGATACTGGTACAGGAACTTGCGCCGCAACAGTCCGCCCGGATCCTGAGGTATGCGCCTGAGCCACTGGTCGGCGGCCTGCTCGGACGCCCACTGCTCGATTTCCTCGGGACCCGGCACGGCTTCGGGCGCGGCGTCCAGAGAGTCGTTCTGCGGGTTATCGGCCTGCCGCGGATCGGCGGGATCCTGACCGCTCTCGCCCGGATCGTCCGCCGCCTCGCGCTGCTCGCTGTCGCGGCTGTTCGACGAATCGGCCTGCGAGCGCTGCTGCTGGTCGGCGCCGCCCTCCTCGCTGTCGGTAGGCTCGCCGGATTCGGACGCATCGTCAGTCTGGCTGCTCTGGCCTTCCTCGTTCGGATCGCTCTGCTGTTGCCCGTCTTCGCTCTGCCGGCTCTGCGACCGGTTCTGCTCCTCGATCTGTTCGAGCAGCTCAGCCACGAGGTCGCGGTTGTAGAGCGCGTCCTCGTGCTCCGGGTCGAAAAACAGCGCGCGGTCGTAAGCCTGAATTGCGGACTCGAGCTCGCCGGCCCTGGCCAGGGCGTTGCCGCGATTGTAGTTGGCCTCGGTGGTATCGAGCCCGCTCAGCGTCGCGACGCTGCCGGCGAAGTCGCCCGCGCGATATTGCGCCGCGCCGCGCCAGGCGGGGTCTTCGAACAGGGCCAGGGCGCGCTCCGGTTCGTCCGCCAGCATGGCCTCGAAACCCTGGCGGTCGGGACGCACCCACAGATCAAGCCACTCGAAGGCCTCGGCACGCGGCAGCGGCGCCATGAGCGCCACGAGCAGCACGCAGATCCAGCCGCGCCGGAACGTCAGTGCGAGAAACGGCAGCACGGCGACCGTGAGCAAGATCCCCTGGTCGCGCCAGACATCGGCTTCGTACTCCTGCTCATCGGTATCCTCGGCGCTGAACGCGCCGAGCGCGCCGGTGTCCGGAAACAGCACGTCGAGGTCACGGTCGCTGGCCGTGAGCCGCGCGAACCGCCCGCCTCCGGCGGCGGCGACCTGTCGCAAGGCGTCGATGTCGACGGCCGGAACGACGACGCGTCCGGCCGCATCGGTGACGAAACCGCCATCCGCCTGGCGGATCGGCGCGCCTTCTTCCGTCCCGACGGCAAGCACATGCGTGACGAATCGCTCCTCCCTGAGGTCCCGCACGATGTCGAACACCTGCAGCGAAACCTCAGCGTCGGTAACGAGCAGGATATCGCCGGCGGTCAGGCCGGTCTGCCTGAGCAGTACGCCGGCCCTCGCAAGACCCGCTTCGGCCAGGCTACCGCGGCTCGGCATGATGTCGCTCGACAAGGCGCTCACGAGCGACGCGATCGTTTCGGTATCCGCGGTCAACGGCGTCACCGTGAACGCGTGCGCCGAAAACACGACGAGCGCGGTCTGGCCGCTCGCGCGCCGTTCGAACAGCGACAACAACTTGACCTTCGCGCGCTCGAGACGGCTCGGCTCGAGATCCGCCGCGTCCATGGACCTCGACAGGTCGAACACGACGACGAGCGCTTCGTCGGAACGAAAGGCCGGCACGGGCATCCGTTCCCAGGTTGGCCCGGCGAGCGCGACGATCGTCGCAAGCCAGGCCACGAGCGCGACGAGCATGGGCCAGCGGCGGTTGACGAGCGCCTCGACCCTGCCGAGCACATGGGGCTGCAGCGCTTCATCGACCACGGCGCGCCAGCCGCTCTTGCGGCCGGGTTCGGCCCAGAACAGGCGCCAGATCAGCCAGATACCGATGGGCAACGCGGCGAGCCACCAGGGCCGCAGGAAGTGGAAGTCAGCCATGGGCGCCCCCGGCCCGCGACTGCAGGCGGCCGACGAACGGCTGAGCGGCAAGCGCGCCCAGGATCGCGCCGAGCGCCGCGATCGCTACGGCGAGACCGAGCGGCCAATGGAACAGCTCCCGAATCGGGCGAAACCCTTCCTCATCCGTCTCGGCAGGCTCCAGATCGTCGAGGAGATCGTAGATTCCGGCCAGTTCCTCGGTGTCGCGTGCACGGAAGTACCGCCCTCCGGTCAGCTCGGCGATTGCGCTCAGCGTCTGCTCGTCGAGGTCGGCCGACGGGTTGATCTGGCGCAAGCCGAACAGCGACCGAACGGTGAGCGCGTCGGCGCCGATGCCGATCGTGTAGACGATGACGCCGCGCTGGGCGGCAAGCTCTGCCGCCTTGAGCGGTTCGACGGAACCCGCGGTGTTCGCGCCGTCGGTCAGCAGGATCAGCACGCGCCGGCCTTCCTCGACACCGGCGTCATCGAGCGTCCTGATGCCGAGGCCTATGGCGTCGCCGATTGCGGTCTCCTTCCCCGCAAGACCGATGACGGATTCGTCGAGCAGCGTCTGGATCGTGGCCCGGTCGAAGGTCAACGGCGTCTGCAGATAGGCCTCGCGTCCGAACAGGATCAGACCGAGCCGGTCGCCGACACGGTTGGCGATGAACTCGTCGGCCACCGACTTCGTGGCGGTCAGCCGGTCGACCCACTGCCCGTCAAGCTGGAAATCCTGCTCTTCCATGCTGCCGGAGAGATCCACGGCCAGGAGCAGGTCCCGACCGCTGACCGGCAAGGCGACCGGATCGCCGACGAACTGGGGCCGCGCCGCGGCGAGCACGACCGCGGCCCAGATGAGCCATAGCACGGCGTAACGCCACTGCCGCTTCGGGCTGGCGCCCGCCCCGCCGGTGAGATCCGCGAACTGGCTTGCCGCCGGCACCCTGAGCGCCGCGTCGTTATCGAGCGACCGCGAAGACAACAGGCGGCGGACGAGCCACGGCGCCGGCAACGCGAACAGCATCCACCACCAGGCAAGCGTCCACACGGCTCAGTCCTCCGACCGCTGCGTGACAACCCACTGCGCGCACAGGGCGCCAAGCTCCTGAACGTCAGCGTACACGACCCGGTCGGCGGGCACGTAGGGCGCGACGGCCAGCGCCCGACCGGCGCCGGCGCTGAACGAATCGCGATCCCAGCGGCTGTCGAGAAACCTGAGCCAGCGCTCGCCGGTGAGCCCGGCGACCGGCGTCCCGGCATCGGCGACCGACATCGCGAACCGCCGCATGAGCTGCGAAATCTGTTGCAGGCAACGAGACGGCTCGCCGCCGTCGTCAAGCGCCTTGAGCACGGATCTGAGCCCCCTGAGCGCCGCGCGCTCGCGCGCGTGACGCCGGTGGTAAAGCAAGGCGAACGCAAGCCCGGCGAGCGCCAAAGCGGCCACGAGCCACCAGCCGAGTGCCGGAGGCCACCAGCCCACCGCCGCGGGAAGGTGGATATCCCGGAGCGGAATCTGGCTGAAATCGATCGGATTCATGGCCGGCTCATATCGGGGCGAACCGCTTCGTCAGCACCTCGAACGGCTTGTCGGTCGTTGCGCAATCCAGAACCTCTACTCCCGGTACGCGGGCGAGCGTCCGCAAGCGCGCGACGCGCGCGGCGAAGCGGTCACGATACCGCACGCGCGCGGCCGGGTCCGAGGTCTCGATCGCGAATGCGCGCCGATCCTTGCGTATCCGATAGCGGCCCGGCGGCGGAAGTTCGGCTTCCACCGGATCGTATACGTGGATGAGGAACAGGTCACCATGACTTGCAAGCTGCCTGACGTACTTCTCGTCGTCCGCGCCGAAACTGCGGAAGTCGCTGAACAGGAACATCATGCTGCCGGGGCGCGCCACGCGCGTCAGGCGCAGCAGCGAGCGTTCCGTGTCGTTCTCGCCTGCGGCTTCGGCGCGAGCGGGGCGCCAGCAAGGGTTTTCGGCGATGAGCTGCAACAGTCTGAGCGCTGCGCGGTGCCCGAGCCGCGGTCGAAGTTCATGATGCTCGTATTCGGAGAAAACGAGGCCGCCGAGCTGATCGCCGTTCGCCACGGCGCTCCAGGCTACCATCGCCGCCGCATCGGCCGCGCGCACCGCCTTGTAGGCGCCGCGCGTTGCGAAGTGCATCGGGCGGCGCAGATCGAGCCAAATGATCACCGGCCGATTGCGTTCTTCGCGAAAGACCTTCGTGTACGGCTTGCCCGTGCGCGCCGTGACGCGCCAGTCCATCGTGCGCAGGTCGTCGCCTTCCTGGTACGGCCGGGACTCGTCGTATTCGACGCCGCGGCCCTTGAACGGCGACAGGTGCCCGCCCGATGCGAACGCGCGCACCCGGGGAGTCGTGAGCCCGATCGACTCGCCGGCGGGCTTCGCCCGGATGAGGTCCCTGAGCTCGACGCTGACGGGCGAGCGCTCCGCGTTCAGTGCCGCAGCACGCATCACGGCACCCCGATCCGCGCAAGCAAAGTGTCGACGAACTCATCGGGCAGGAGTCCCGCCGCTTCGGCCTCGAAGCTGATCAGGATCCTGTGCCGCAGGATATCGTGCGCCATCGCCTGAATGTCCTCGGGCGTTACGTAGTCGCGGCCGGCGAGCCATGCGGTCGCCCGCGAACATCGATCGAGCGCGATCGTGGCACGCGGACTCGCGCCGAACTGGAGCACTCCATCGAGGTCGTCTCCGTAACGCTCCGGATTGCGCGTCGCAAGCACGATCTGCACGACATATTCCTCGAGCGGCTCCGAAAGATGCACGTCCAGCACCTCAAGGCGCGCTGCCATGACTTCGGCCTGCGACAACGGCTCGGCGGCCCTGAACAGCTCCTCGTCCGGAGCCAGCCTGCGCTGCTCCGCGCGATTCAGTTCGAGTATCGAATGCTCGCCGTCGGCGTCGGGGTAATCGACCATGACGTGCAGCAGGAAACGGTCGAGCTGGGCCTCCGGCAGCGGGTAGGTCCCCTCCTGCTCGATGGGATTCTGCGTGGCCATGACCATAAAGAGATCCGGCAGCGGGTAGGTCACCGAACCAACCGTGATCTGCCGTTCGCCCATGGCCTCGAGCAGGGCCGACTGCACCTTTGCCGGGGCGCGGTTGACTTCGTCCGCCAGCACGAGATTATGAAACAGTGGACCCTGCCGGAACACGAAGGAGCCGGTTTCGGGTCGATAGATTTCGGTGCCCGTCAGATCGGCCGGCAGGAGATCGGGCGTGAACTGCAGCCTGTGGAAGTCGCCCTCCACGCCATGGCTCAACACCTTGATCGCCCGGGTCTTGGCGAGCCCCGGCGCCCCTTCGACCAACAGGTGCCCGTCGCAAAGCAACGCCGTCAGCATGCGGGTCAACAGCGTCTCCTGACCGACGACGAGGCGCGTCAGGTGGGCTTCGAGCCGCAGGAACTTCTGTTGTAGCGACATGGGGTTCTCGGGGGCGGAACGCGTGATTCTAGCAGCCCGCGTCCGCCGCCGATTGTGCCGGGTGGGCGTCGGCTTCGCGCCGCCCCGGCAGCGACCGAGCGTATCCTCTCCCCCGAACCCTTCGAACGTGCTCGGGGCGAGAGGGAGAAGACGCGAGCGAGCGCTGCTACTGGAAAGTGACGCGCTCGATGATCGGCAGGGCTTCCGGATCCTGGAAGAACGGATGCACGATGTAGATGTCGTCACCGACGACGGCGCCCGTCGTCGCCTGACCCTCGTAGGGCGCAACGCCCGCGATCGAGGCCGATGTCCAGCCGTCATCGCTTTGCAGCGCCGTAACCATCCCGCTGCTGTTCGAAACGACGACGAGATTTCCGGCGGAATCCCAGACCAGACCGTCGGCGCCGGCCATGGGCTCGGGCAGTGCGACTTCGCTCGTGGCCGCGGGATCGTCGACCGGGACCTTGTAGATCCCGCCGTTACCGAGATCCGCAACGAGCAGATAACCGTCCGGATGATGCACCAGCCCATTGAGCGCAAGGCCTTCGATCCCCTCGAAACGATGCATGACCGAGGCGTTGTAGTCGCCGTCGACGACGTAGACGACATTCATTCGCGTGTCGGTCGCATATACGGTGCCGTCCTCGGCCACGGTGACGTCATTCGCGAAAACGCTGGCGCCTTCGGGCAGTTCGCCGAGCGTCGCGGCGAGATCCACCATCGCGATTCGTTCGCCCGTCGTCAGGCTGAACACGGCGAGCCCCGCCCGGCCCGGCGCTTCGCCGAACCCGCCCGAGTTCGCAACGAGCAGGCGGTCGCGCGGTTCGTCGGCTTCGATGCCGATCGTCGCCCCGAGCTCGGGGTCGCTGACGACCGCCGTCATGCTGCCGTCGCCATGAATCTCGAAGATCGTGCCCTCGGCGATCGAACCGGTAAGCAAACGCCCATTGGCCTGGTCGTACTCGACACCTTCGGGGATGAAGCCGCCGCGCTCGGCGACGATTCGCGCCGGCAGTGCGCCGTCGTCGGCGGGCTCCGCAGCCGCGGGGGCGGCCTCGGCTGCCGGAGCGGCGTCCCCGGGGGGGGCGGCTTCCGGGGCCGGAGCCTCGGCCATTTCCGATCCGCATGCCGTGAGAACAAGCGCTCCCGCCACGGTCAACAGCGTGTACCTGATGGTCATCGAAACCCCTCCGTATCGAAGTCTTTTTCCTGAATTGAACCCCCGGGGCCGGAGCGGCCCGGATCGATCAATGGTATCACGCAGGTAGCGGCTCCCGACGCACGCCGCGCCGCGCGCGCATCGGCATCTGTACGCCCTTACGGACTGCATGGGATGGACGACCGCCTCGCCGAAAGACGGCTTGCAAGCTGCAACGCCGGGGTCCATCGTGGGCTGCCAGGAGCCTGCGCCGCAGCAAGTCGCGAGAGCGAACTCGCAGCCGTGAATTCCTACGGCGCAGGCTCGTGGCGGTTCATCGCTGCCGCGATGACGTTCGGATTCGAGTTGAGCGCGAAGACGTCGATGAGTTCGCCTTCGGGATCGACGAGGAACAGGTGGCTCGTATGCTGGACCGTGTAGCCCGATTGGGTCTTCGTCACGGCGAAGCTGACCTTGAAGTTGCGGGCGGCGGCTGCGACCTGCTCGTGGGTGCCGGCGAGGCCGATCATCTGCTCGCTGAAGGCGGAGGCGTAAGCGTTCGTGCGCGCCGGATCGTCACGCTCCGTATCGACACTGACGAAGATTCCGACCGCGTCGTTGTCCGTCGCGCGGATCGTCATGGCCATGTTCGCGGCCATGAGCGGGCATACATCGGTGCAGCGCGTGAACCCGAAGCCGAGCAGTACGTGGCGGCCGCGAAAGTCCTCGTCGGTCACCGTGGCGCCTGCGCCGTCGACGAGCGCGAAATCGACGACGATGTCGCCGAGCACGTCGCTTGACGGCAAGGCGGAAGCCGGGTGGTGGTGATGCTCGGCGTCCCCCGCACTCGTGTCGGCATCCTGGGTCATGGCCACGCGCGTAACCGCCGCAGCCACGATCGCAACGCAGATTACGACTTTGGTTCCGTTCATGGTGATTCACAAGCTACCGCGTGCGATGCAGGCGATCAACTCCGGCTGCGCCCCGCACCCGGACAGTCACCGCTGCCAGACACACACACGCCGAGCGTCTGACCGGCTACGCCCCGCGTCGGGACAGATATCCCGTTGTGTCGGGAACGCGATTCCATGCCGGACGCTGGACTTATGGATTCGATCGACTATGCTCTTGCCCCTGCGCTCGAGAACGGCCGACACAGCCGGGCTCGTCAACAGCAAACCAGACACGATCAAAACAAAGCGGAGAATCCCCCATGGCCACCACAGAGGCGTTAGCAACCGGCAGCGTCGAGAACGTCACACCGATGACCGGCGCCGAGTACCTCGAATCGATCGACGACGGTCGCGAGATCTACATTTACGGCGAGAAGGTCAAGAAAATCAGCGAGCACCCGGCGTTTCGCAACTCCGCGCGCATGCTGGCCCGACTCTATGACGCACTGCACGATCCCGACGAGCGGGACAAGTACCTCGTGGACACGGACACGGGCAATGGCGGCAAGACGCACGCCTATTTCAGGGCGCCGAGGAGCATGGAAGAACTCGTCGCCGGGCGCGACGCCATCGCCCATTGGCAGCGTCTGACCTACGGTTGGCTCGGCCGTTCGCCGGACTACAAGGCAGCTTTTCTCGCCACGCTCGGCGCGAACTCCACGTTCTACACTCATCCGGAGAACGCACAGCGCTGGTACAAGTACAGCCAGGAACGCGTTGCCTACGTCAATCACGCGATCATTCACCCGCCGATCGACCGCAACCGGCCGCCGAACGAGATCAGGGACGTCTGCGTTCACGTCAAGAAGGAAACCGACGCCGGAATCATCGTGTCCGGCGCCAAGGTCGTCGCGACGGGCTCGGCGCTGACCAACTTCACCTTCGTCGCGCATCACGGCCTGATTCCCGTGCAGGACAAGGACTTCGCCTGCGTGTTCATGGTCCCGTCGAACGCTCCGGGCGTGAAATTCCTGTGCCGCCCGTCATACGAAATGATGGCCACCGTCATGGGCAGCCCGTTCGACTATCCGCTGTCCAGCCGCATCGACGAGAACGACTCCGTCTTCGTGCTCGACGATGCGTTGATCCCCTGGGAGAACGTATTCATCTACGGCGACGTCGACGGCGCCAACAACTTCTTCCCGAGAACAGGCTTCCTGCCGCGCGCCATGCTGCAGGGCTGCACGCGCCTGTCGGTCAAGCTCGACTTCATCGCGGGCTGCCTGCTCAAGGCCGTCGACGCCGCCGGAACCAAGGACTACCGGGGCGTTCAGGCGCATGTCGGCGAGGTCATCGCCTGGCGCAACATGTTCTGGTCGCTCAGCGAAGCAATGGTCAGGAACCCCGTACCATGGACCGAGGGTTACGTGCTGCCGAACCCCGGCTCCGGCAGCGCCTATCAGGTGCTCGCGCCGCAGGCCTACCCGAAAATCAAGTACATCATCGAGCAGGCCTGTGCCTCGGGGCTCATTTACCTGAATTCGCACGTCAAGGACTTCATGAACCCGGAGGTCCGTCCGTACATCGACCGCTACCTGCGTGGCTCCAACGGCTACGACGCCGAAGCGCGCGTCAAGCTCATGAAGCTGCTATGGGATGCGATCGGTACGGAGTTCGGCGCCCGTCACGAGCTTTACGAGATCAACTACAGCGGCTCGACCGAGGAGATCAGGCGTTACTCGCTGTTCGGCGCGATGGCTTCCGGCGAGGCGGAACGCATGATGAGCTTCGCCGACAAGTGCCTGGCCGAATACGACATCGAAGGCTGGACCGCGCCCGACCTGCTCAATCCGGGGGATCTGAGCCACCACTCCCGATAGTGCCGGGAACAGGCGCCACTTACGATATAGCCGGAAGATAAAGCGGGCATAGGTAGCACCGGGGGCCGTGAGGATTGGAAGGCGGTTTCCGGGGACCGCTCGCGCTTTGTGGTTGCGTGGAGGTCGGCGCTCGCTGCGCTCGGCTGCGCGCCGAATGACATCTCGGCGTGTGAGCGCATCGGGAGGCGCTTGCCTCGAGCTCCCCGGAAACCGCCTTCCAATCCTCACGGCCCCCTCAGAGCATGACTCGGGCGGGGAGCTGTGTCGGTGGGCGCTCGCGAGGCTCAAGCCGCGATGTTCGGTGAGTGGTCGCCGGGGAGTTCGGGGCAAGCGACCTCGGAAATCTCGCACGTGAAGACGGTATTCGGCGCGCAGCCGAGCGCAGCGAGCGCCAATCCACCACTCAACTGCCCGGCGTGAGCGGTCCCCGGCGACCACTCATCGGGCATTGCGGCGACCCTCAACCACTGACTCAGCCGGCGAGCTGTGTTGGTGGGCAGATTTGGTCGAGTGGGACAGAGCGGCCGGTTTCGGTGACGATGCGGCAGTGGCGGCGTTGGAGTTGGCGGGGCTCGCTGACGCCGCAGGAGTGGGCGATCATGCCGATCTCGGTGGAAATCGTCCGGGCGTAGCGTGCGACGCGTTCGGCCTTGTCGGCGGGATCGAGGCCGCGCTGCAGTCGGCGGTTGTGTGTCGCTACGCCCGTCGGGCAGGTGTTCCTGTTGCACTGCATGGCCTGGATGCAGCCGAGCGCGAACATGAAGCCGCGCGCCGAAGCGACGAAGTCCGCCCCGGCGCAATAGGCCCATGCGGCCTCCGACGGGACGATGAGCTTGCCGCTCGTGATCACCTTGATGCGTTCGCGCAGACCGCTCGCGATCAGGCGGTCGACGAGCAACGGCAGGCTTTCGCGAACGACCATGCCGACGTTGTCCATGAGCGGCATCGGCGCCGCGCCGCTGCCGCCGTCTCCCCCATCGACGGTGATGAAGTCCGGCGCGCTCGCGATACCGCGCCTGTAGATTTCCTCGAAGAGTTCATCGAGCCAGGTGAAATCCCCGATGACGGCCTTGAACCCGACGGGCTTGCCGGTGACATCGCGGATGCGCGCGATGACGTCGAGCAGGTCGGCCGCGCTGTCGATGTCGGGATGGCGGTTCGGGCTGATGGACGCCTCGTGAACCGGAATGCCCCGGATCGACGCGATTTCCCTCGTGACCTTGACGGCCGGCAGGATGCCGCCCTTGCCGGGTTTCGCGCCCTGGCTGAGCTTGAGTTCGAACATCCTGACCTGCTCGTGGGCAGCGACCTCGGCGAGCTTCGCGTCGGCAAGGCGGCCTTCGGCGTCGCGTACGCCGTAGTTGGCGGTCCCGATCTGAAACACGAGGTCGCAGCCGCCTTCGAGGTGGTGGGGCGCCAGGCCGCCTTCGCCCGTATTGAGCCAGATTTCGGCACTCTTCGCGCCCCGCGACAGCGCGCGAACGGCCGGCCTTGAGATCGAACCGTAGCTCATCGCCGAAATGTTGATGAGCGAATTCGTCGCATATGGCCGCGCACAGGCCGGTCCGATCGTGACGGGCGCGGGCTTGGAAACATCCTTGTCGAGCAGGGGCCATGCGCTGTTGACATAGAGCACCGTCCCGACGCGGCGCAGTTCGCGCGTCGAACCGAAGGCGATCGTATTGCTGCCCTGTCTGGAAGCGCGGTAGACCCAGTTGCGCTCGGCGCGGTTGAACGGCAGCTCGTCGCGGTCGAGCGCGAAGAAATATTGTCTGAAGAACTCTCCGAGGTGCTCGAACAGGTAACGGAACCGCCCGATGACCGGAAAGTTGCGGCGAATCGCATGTTGCGTCTGAGTGATGTCGATGACGAACAGGATCAGCACTGCGAGAACGCCCAGGCCGGCCATCAGGACGAAGGTGTAGACGAGAACATTCAGGACTTGCATTGATCGCTCCTGCGGCGGTTGCGGCTCAGCCACGCGACATCGACGGCGAACGACCAGGCCAGCGCAGCGATGCCGAGCGCTGCGGCGATGGCGCTCCACGGCATCGGGACGAACGGCGCGAGACAGACGATGAGGGATACGACCTGTACGACGCACACGACCTGGCGGCGGCGGCTCGACGGCAGCGCGGCACGGAGCCACGGCAGGACGGCGCCCCCGGCAACGAATACGTAGCGCAGCAGTCCGGCGGCGAGGACCCACGCACCGGCCTTGGCGAACTGCAGCGCGAGCACCGCGAGGACCAGGATCAGCAGCGCGTCGGTCTCCATGTCGAAGCGGGCGCCGAAACGCGACTCCTGACCGCGGTTGCGGGCAACCGCCCCGTCCACGCCGTCGAGCATGAGTACGACGAGCGCAGTTGCGAGCGCGGCCCAGGCGAGGCCCGGCGCGGCGCGTTCCCCGAAGAGACCCACGAGAAGCGCCGTCAGTCCGGCACGACCCAGCGTTATGTTGTTAGCCGCGCCGAAAGGCGTACCGGACAGGTGTATGCGCGCGAGAACGATCACGCATGCGCCGATGAGCGCGAACGCGCCGAGCACCTTGACGGAATACGCCGCACCGAGATTCAGGTACGTCCCGGCGACGCTCGAAACGGCAGCGAGAACGGCGAACTGGACGACGACGCCGGTCGCGGCAGCGGACACGTTCGCGCCGCCGCGGCCGAAGGCTTTGGCCCATGAATTCATGGCTTGACAGGGTGCGCCGACGGCTGCCCGGCAAGGGGCTGAAGACCGTCTGGCCGAAGACGGTTGAGCGATCGGCCACACATTTCGGCAGGCTTGCATGTGCAACGTCCTCTTGCAAGTATTGACCACCCGCCGCCAGCAAATGCTCCCCTATGCCCACGACCGACGACGACGCACGTGCGTTCTGGGTCACGGCGCCAGGAAGGGGCGAGATTCGCCCGGAGATCCTTCCCGAGGCGGGGCCGGGTGAAATCACCGTCAGGACGCTCTATAGCGGAGTCAGCCGCGGCACCGAGGCGCTCGTGTTCAACGGCCGGGTGCCGCCCGGCGAGTACGCACGCATGCGGGCGCCGTTCCAGGCGGGCGACTTCCCGGCGCCGGTCAAGTACGGTTACGCGAACGTCGGCGTCGTGGCTCGGGGGCCGGCCGCGCTCGTTGGCCGCAACGTGTTCTGCCTCTACCCTCACCAGACCCGCTATGTCGCGCCGGCCGACTCGGTTCACGTGCTGCCCGAGACCCTCCCGCCGGGGCGCGCCGTCCTCGCCGCCAACCTGCAGACCGCCATCAACGGGCTCTGGGACGCCGCGCCGGGGATCGGCGACCGCGTCTGCGTCATCGGCGCAGGCACTGTCGGTTGTCTCGTCGCCTGGCTCGCCGGACGGATCTGCGGCTGTCGCGTGGAACTGGTCGATGTGAATCCGACGAGGGCAGCGGTCGCCGAGCGACTTGGGGTCCGCTTCGCGTCGCCGGACGACGTGCAGCCGGGCGCGGACATCGTCGTACACGCGAGCGGCAATCCGGACGGTCTTTCGACGGCGCTCGCGGTCGCCGGGTTCGAAGCGACCGTCGTGGAACTTAGCTGGTACGGCGACCGCCCGGCGACGCTCATGCTCGGGGAAGCGTTCCATAGCCGGCGGCTGACACTGAAGTCGTCGCAGGTCGGGACGATCGCGCCGGCGCAGCGCGGCCGCTGGTCGAGCGAACGGCAAATGGGCCTCGTGTTCGAATTCCTGGGCAACTCCGAGCTCGACGCGCTGATCACGGGCGAGGACCGCTTCGACGACCTGCCCGGGGTACTCGAGCGCCTGTCCGCGGCGCCTGGCGGCACGCTCTGCCATCGCATCGTTTACGCGTGAGGTAACGCCATGTACACCGTCTGCGTCCGCGATCACTTCATGATCGCCCACAGCTTCGATGGCGAGGTGTTCGGCCCCGCGCAGAATCTTCATGGCGCCACCTATGTGGTCGATGTCGAGTTGCGGCGGCCTGAACTCGATTCGGACGGTGTCGTCGTCGATATCGGACTCGCGGGCAAGGCCCTTGCGCAGGTTCTCGCCGAGCTGAATTTCCGCAATCTCGACGACGAGGAAGCGTTCGAAGGCCGGAACACGACGACGGAATTCCTCGCATCAGTCATCTTTGCGAGGTTCCGTGAGCGTATCGACAGCGGCGCCCTCGGGGAGAGCGCCCGGCAGATCGGCTCGATGCGGGTCACGCTGCACGAATCGCACGTCGCCTGGGCGGCCTTCGAAAGCGAACTTTAGCGCCGGTACCTCGTGACAGCCGTCGACTTCATCGTACCGGGCGATATCGAGACGCTGACGGGCGGCTACATCTACGACCGCCGCGTCGTCGACGGCCTGACCGGGCGGGGCTGGACGACAACCGTTCATTCGCTCGATACGAGCTTCCCGGCGCCGACCGGGTCCGCCCTGGACGAAGCCCGTGGGCTCGTCGCGTCCATCCCGGACGGCCGCCTCGTCGTCGTCGATGGCCTGGCGCTGGGCGGCAGCGCCTCGATTCTGCGGCGCGCGGCCGACCGTCTTCGCCTCTGCGCGCTCGTGCACCATCCGCTAGCCCTCGAGACCGGTCTCGATGTTGAGGAGGCCGCGGCGCTCAAAGTCGCTGAATCCGAGGCGCTCGCGGCCGTGCGGCACGTCATCGTCACGAGCCGCTGGACGCGGCGCGCGCTCGGCGATCACGGCGTCGCCGCCGAGCGGATCACCGTCGTCGAGCCGGGCGTCGACGCTGCTCCGCCACGGCGCCCGGCAAGCGGCGCAACGCTCCGCCTGCTTTGCGTGGCGACGCTGACGCCGCGCAAGGGCCACGCGATCCTGTTCGATGCCCTGGGACAGCTCGCGGACAGGGACTGGCAACTCGTTTGCGCCGGCAGCCTGACCCGAGATGCTGGGCACGCCGCGGCGCTCCGGGCGCAGATCGAGCGGCTCGGCCTGTGCGACCGGATCGCTCTGCTCGGGGAACTCGCTCCCGACGAGCTTGCCGGGCGCTACGCGAACTGCGACCTCTTCGTGCTCGCGTCCGCGCTAGAGGGCTACGGGATGGTACTTACCGAAGCGCTCGCGCGCGGCATCCCCATCGTTGCGACGGCGGCGGGCGCAATCCCGGACACCGTAACGCCCGGAGCGGGCATCCTCGTCCCGCCCGATGACAGCGCGGCGCTGCGGCGGGCGCTTGCGAGCGTCATGGACGATCGCGGGCTGCTCTGCAGGCTGAGCGAAGCGGCACATGCGGGGCGCACGACGCTGCCGACCTGGCAACGGACCGTCGATCGCTTCGCCGCTACACTGACGAGACTTGGCAGGACGTGAACGGCTTCGCGGCGGCGCTCGCAAGCGCATCCCGGACATGAGCGGCTTCGCACCGGAATGGCTGGCCGTCCGCGAGCCGGTCGACGCGAGGTCAAGAGCGGCCGCGCTCGTCGATTCGCTGCGCGAGCGGCTGGCCGTCCACGAAACGCTCGAGGTCGTCGATCTCGGCTCCGGGACCGGCGCGAACCTCCGATACCTCGCGCCGCGCCTCGGCGGCCGCCAGGACTGGCAGCTCGTGGACGACGATCCGCGTGTGCTCGCGGCCGCCGAATCGGTCACGCGGGAATGGGCTCACAGCCACGGCGCCAGGTTCATCGCGACCGCGGATGGTTTCAGCGTCGCCGGCAAGTCGTTTCAATGTCGCGCGCACCTCGCGGCGCTGAACCTCGCAAGCGAACTCGACGAGCTGCAGTTGCCCGTATCGGGGCTCGTCACGGCCTCGGCGCTGCTCGATCTCGTATCCGAGCCCTGGCTCCGCCGCGTCGCGGCTCACTGCCGCGACATCGGAGCGACCGTTCTGTTCGCACTGACTTACGACGGCCGAATGCGTTTCGAGCCGGCCCATGCCGGCGACGAGAACATCCGCACGCTCGTCAACCGCCACCAGCGTACCGACAAGGGATTCGGGCCGGCGCTGGGGCCTGCGGCAACCGCAACGGCGCAGACGATCTTCACGGAGTTCGGTTATCGGGTCGGCCGCGAGCGCAGCGACTGGCGCCTCGGCAGGGACGACCGCCAGCTTTGCGCGGCGTTGCTCGACGGTTGGCTCGAAGCGGCAGTTGCGATGGACGCAGGGGCCCGTAGCGAGCTTTCGCAATGGCACGGCAGGCGCAGTGCGATGCTCGATACATCCGGCTCGCAAGTCCTCGTCGGCCACGAAGACCTGCTGGCCTGGCGGCCGGACAGCCGGCACCCCATCCCACCAAGACCGGCACCGAGCACCGACTCCAGGGAAGATCTGCCCTAATCACCTGATTATCGACGGAAATCTGCGTAACCTATTGAAACAGCACTTGTTTCGACCACTCAGGAACGGTCCTGACCATCCCGCCCGGGTCAGATGATCCGCCGCAGCGTCGCCTGTTCTCGATCGCGCGCGGGCGGGGCGAAAGCGCCGGCTCTGAGATCGCAATCGAAGAGCACATCGTCTCCCATAGCGAATACCCGATGTGCGGGCCGCAGGCACTCGGCGATCGCGTCGCGTCCCGGCAGGCGGACGCCCGCCCGCCCCCGGCCGGTCACAAGGGGCGCGATCGCGATCTGCAGGCGGTCGAGCAGCCCAGCCTCGAGAAACCGCGATACGGTCGCGCCGCCGCCCTCGACGAACACGGCGACCAGGCCGCGCGCGGCCAGGAACGCGAGCAGTGCCGCAAGATCCAGGCGCCCGGCATCCGCGGGCACGCCGACGACGCGGGCAAGACCGAGCGATTCCGTCCCGTTCGACGCATGGCGCACGTCACAGATCACGAGCGTTTCGGCTCGTCCGTCGGTAAACACGCGGTAGCGTGCATCGAGGCGCCGCGAAGGGTCGAGCACGACGCGAACCGGGTTCGGCCCGTCGACCCGCCGCGTGGTCAACTGCGGGTCGTCGCCGGCGATCGTGCCGGCGCCGACGACGATCGCGTCCGACAGCGCTCTCATCCGGTGCAGGTGAAGCAGGTTGGCCGGACCCGTCACGAAGTTCGAATCGCCCGATTCGGTGGCGATGTAGCCGTCGAGGCTTTGACCGAGGTGGCCGATGGTTACGGTCGAGTCCTTCCTGGCGTTGCACAAGGGCAGATAGAGATCCAGCAACGCTGCGGTCTCGGCAGGGACGGACGACCCGCGGGTCCAGCCGCCGTCCGCCCAGGCGAGCAGCCCTCGCGCCGCGTCGGTGGGCGCCTGACGGTGAATGGCCGACCGGTCCGACGCCGCGTGAACGGCAGCCGCCCGATCGGCTGCGGAGGCCCCATCCCGATCGAGCCCACCATCGGCCCGCGTCCGGCGAGCGGCGTCGAGCAATGCGCGCCAGGCCGGGTCCGGCCGGGCAGCCTCGGACGCAGGCGCATTTCCGGGCTCCGGCCGCGACTGCCTGGACACTGCTCGGCCCCTCCGGTGGATCAGCGAAAGACGGGTGCTGGTATCCTAGCACTCATGAATCTTCGGGCAGCCGATGTACGCCCGGCACAACGGACCATTAACGGAGATCCGGTCGCGCTGGGGATCGACCGCGCGGTCGCAGAGCTGCGCCGCGGCCGCGTGATTCGTATCTTCGACGGTGACAGGCACTTGCTGATCGCCGCCGTCGAGACGCTTCGGCCTCCGCTCATGCAGCGCATGCAGTCGACGGCGCGCGAACTGCTGCTCCTGATTACCCCGGAGCGGGCCGAGGCGCTCGGCATCGCGGACAGCCCCAAGGGACCGGTAACGATCGCGTGCCCGCCGGGCACCGGATTCGAGGAGCTTCGCGCGCTTGCAGGCGTCGGGACCGTCGAGCCGGGCGCTCGGGCGTCCCTGAGCCTTTCGAACTGGACGGGACCGTCGACGCTGTCCGCTGCGGCGTTTCAGCTTGCCAAGGCCGGCAGACTCGTGCCGGCCATCGTCGCATTCGAGAACGGCGGCCCGGACGATGCGTCCGTCGTCGATGTGGCGGTAGGCGACATTCCGCGCCAGTCGGAGCTCGTCCGCCACAGCCTCAAGCGTACGAGCCACTCGAAGGTGCCGCTCGCCGACGCCGTCGACAGCGAGACGGTGCTCTTCAGGGACGAGCACGGGCTCGGCGAGCACGTCGCGGTCCTGATCGGGCAGCCCGATTCCGGGACCATCGTTCCGGTGCGCCTGCACTCGGCATGCCTGACGGGCGACCTGCTCGGCAGCCTGCGTTGCGACTGCGGCGAGCAGCTTCGCACCGCCGTCAGGCGGATCGCGGAACTCGGCGGCGGGATACTGCTGTACCTCGACCAGGAAGGCCGCGGCATCGGGCTCGCGAACAAGTTGCGCGCCTATGCGATCCAGGACACTGGACTCGATACCGTCGATGCCGACCGGCATCTCGGCTTTCATCCCGACGAACGCAACTACGAAGTCGCCGCCGCGATTCTCGAGCAGCTCGGCGTATCGCGCATCTGCCTGCTCACGAACAACCCGCAGAAGATTGCCGCGATGCAGCAACAGGGTATCGATGTCCTCGGACGCCTGCCGCTCGTCGCGTCGACGAACTCGCACAACGAGCGTTATCTGAAGGCCAAGCGCGACCGCGCCGGTCATCTCGGGGAGGCGCCGGGCGAATAGCCAACCGCGCCGCCGGTCCGGTACCGCGCCAGATCAGCAGTCTTCGGCGAGGCGGTCCGCCCCAAGCCGCCCGACTGCGCCAGAGCAGGCTTTAGTGCCGTATCTGCGTCGTGACCTGTTCCAGTTCGGTCTCGGTGCAGGAACCGCGCTCGGAGATGAGCGCCGGATTGTCGGTCGACTGCAGGATGCGCGGGTGCATGACCCACGGTTCGACGAGCACTACCGGGTCCTCGACCGTGACTTCGTAGAGCATCTCGTTGCCGGTCCGCGTGAACCGCTCGATGACTCGCATCCGGTCGGAATGGAAAAAGCCGCCGCGCCCGAGCCAGGTCTCGTCGGTGAACCCGACGGAGTCGAGCACGAGCGTGTCGCCGTCCCAGCTTGCCACCGGCACGCCGTAGTAGGAATAGGCGTAGATATCGTTCTCTTCGTGCTCGGTCTTGTCGAAGCCGATCATTCGGAACTCCGCGTACCCGCCGCCGCCGTCGAGGCCTCCCCGGTACAGCATCGTGATGTCACGGTCCGTCTGGAATATGCGCATGGGCGGCCCGTGCCGCGGCAGCCCGAGCGGCAGGCAGGTCATCACCGGGTCGTACAGATTCGTCCACTGGTCGAGTTCCTGAACCCGGTCCCAGTGCTCGGGCTTGTACAACGGTTGATTCATGTCGAGCCGCGATGACGCCATGAACACGAAGTCGGCGCTCTGGTTGGTCCACTCCATGCAGTTTTCCTGGAAGGGGCTGCAGCGGCGGAACATACCGCCCGGGACGCGTTCCGGGCCGCCGCCGACCGACCGCCACGAGCCCGAGAGATCGGGCCTGCCGTCGGCAAGCCTCGGCGTCTCGGCCAAGGCCGCGTCGGGGTCGGGCCCGCCGCCGAACTGCGCCTGGGGCGACGTCGCGACGAGAATGAGGAACAGCGCCGCGGTCGCAAGGAACAGTATCCCGAAAGTCTTCGTTTTCTTCATGTTCCGAACTCCGTCAGTTGCCGGCCGCTGCCCGGACACTGTCCGGAACCGGTACGACCACATACACCTGCCCGACTTCCGTCTCAACCGTCTGCAGATCGCGTACCAGCTCGCCGTTCAGGCGCTCGACGATCGTACCGGCGTACAGGGCTTCGATCCGGTGCAACGGATTGTTGAAATCGTCGAAATCCCCGTACAGGAACTCGGTCGTGTTGCCCTCGTGCGTGACCACGACGCTCTCCGGCAGGAACGTCTCGTCAAGCGTGGCTGTCGCCATGGCTCCGGAAACTCCGGGGAGGGGAAACGTGAGCACCGCCCGGTCGCCCTGCCATTCGAGCGTCGTCACCGGTTCCACGCCGGCTTCCGCCCGGGCGTCTAGCAGCGCGGCCGGGTTCCAGGCGAACGACTCCGAGACGGGCATATCCGCCGCCGCGGCGATGGCCGCCTTGGGGGCGCCGTGGGGGCTCGCCCACAAGCGGATCAGCCGCTCCTCGAGCGCCGCGGGCCTCGGCGTCGCGGCGCCCTCGCCGGGGATGAGCTCGGCCCCCGGCATGTCCTCGTCCCAGGAAAAAACCCCGCTGATGGTCTCGACATTCGAATACGACTGCCCGTCCGGCAGCGTGCAGTCGATCTGCGTGCGGTAGCCCGGGATCCGGTAGTTGGCGCTGATGCGATAGCCGGTCAGCGCGCAGGCCTGTCCATCGATCCGGACGCTGCCCCCGGCCTCGTATTCGAGCGTCGCGACGAGCTCGGGCTCCGCCTGGCCGCGCAGCATTCCCATGTGCCAGGCCCAGTTGAAGAGCGTCGCCTTGAGGTCCCTGGCGCCGGGCTCGGGCGTATACGCCGGCGGCCTGCCGAAGATCTGCGCTGCGGCCGGCAGCGCGACGCTCATCGCAAGGACGACGGCGAGCGCGGACGTGACGATCGAGCGTGTGGGTGACATCGCTATTCCCCTCGTTTGGCAACCGGCAACGCGTGGCGAAACGCCGCGCCGCGGAGCCGGATTGTCCCGGATGGCTAGTTCGGGCGGTCGCGGAAGAACAGTTCGACCGCGCGGTCGCCGAGTTCGAGCGTTCGGATGAAGCCCGCGGGATTGCCGTTTCGCGCCGGCAACACGGTGATTCTGAAAATTTCTCCGGGCTTCATCGAGTCCCTCGTGACCCCCGCCCGGCCCAGCACCTGAGTCGACGCCGTGGTCAGCGTCCACTCCGTCGTCGTGCCGTCGTCGTTCGGCACCTCGAGCAGGAGGTTCGCATGGGGATTGCGGTAATTCAGTTTCGTGAGCCTGCCTTCAAGGACCACTTCCGTATTGAGGTCGTAAACGCTCGCCACGGCGTGATGCGCCGGAAGCTCGGCGGCGACTGTGAGGAATCCGCCGAGTGCGACCAACTGAATCGTCAGTCTTTTCATCGTGTTCATACCCGTGTTGAGGTTGCGGCGGCTGATCGTAACACAATCTTTCAGCGGCGCCGCGCGCGCGGCTGCCGGGAAACTGCAACCAGGAACCAGGAGCCCGCGCCACCGGAATTCACGGCTGCAAATTCGCTGTCGCGACTTCCTGCGGCGCAGGCTCCTAGCCGTCCGCGGAAGCGCGCTCGCTGGCGTCGCGCTTTTCCTTCTTGTCCTTGTAGAGCTTGTACTCGATGCTGTCGACGAGCGCCTGCCAGCTCGCCTCCAGAACGTTGGTCGAGACCCCGACGGTGCCCCACTTGCTTCTCGAATCGCCGGACTCGATGAGCACGCGCACGGTTGCTTGCGTGCCCGCGCGGCCGCCGAGCACCCTGACCTTGTAATCGAGGAGTTCCAGTTCGTTGAGTTCCGGATAGAACGGCGTCAGCGCCTTGCGCAAGGCGCGGTCCAGCGCGTTGAGCGGGCCGTTGCCCCGGGCAACCGTGTGCTCGATCCTGCCGTCCGGACCTTCGATCCTGACGGTCGCCTCCGAGAGCGTCGGCTCGCCCTCCTTGAGCTTCTCGTCGCTGACCCGAAAACTGATCAACTGGAAGTGGTGCACGCGGGCTCCGCCGATCGCTTCCTGAATCAGCAGCTCGAACGACGCTTCGGCGCCCTCGTACTGGTAGCCCGCGTTTTCCAGGTGCTTGACCTTCTCGAGGATGGTCTTGACGGCCGGGTCGGAGTAGTCGATGTCGAGCCCGAATTGCCGGGCCTTGTAGATGACGTTGCTGCGCCCTGACAGGTCCGACACGAGCACGCGTTGCCGATTGCCGACGAGTTCCGGATCGATATGCTCGTACGTTTCGCTGTTCTTCTGCACCGCGGCAACGTGCAAGCCGCCCTTGTGAGCGAACGCGCTCGCGCCGACGTAGGCCTGCCGCTTGTAGGGCTCGATGTTGGCCAATTCGTAGACGACACCCGATACCTTCGGCAGCAGCTTCAACTGCTCGGTACTGACGCAGTCGTAACCGAGCTTGAGCTGCAGGTTCGGGATCACGGAGCAGAGATTGGCGTTGCCGCAGCGTTCGCCGAAACCGTTGATCGTGCCCTGCACCTGCGTTGCGCCGGCCTCGACGGCCGCAAGCGAGTTTGCGACCGCAAGCTCGCAGTCGTTGTGACAGTGGATGCCGAGCGCGCTGTCGCCGAGCGCGGACACCGCGCGTACGGCGTCGTGAATCTCGTGCGGCATGCTGCCGCCGCGCGTGTCGCACAGGACCAGCACGTCGGCGCCGGCCTCGACCGCTGCCTTTAGACACTGCAGCGTGTATTCGGGATTCGCCTTGTAGCCGTCGAAGAAGTGTTCGGCATCGAAGATCACTTCGTCGACACGCTGCTTCAGGTAGGCGATCGAGTCGCCGATGATCTCGAGATTCGCTTCCTGCGAGATGCGCAGATCGTCGCGAACGTGCAGATCCCAGGTCTTGCCGACGATCGTGACCACGGGCGTTTCGGCCCTCAGCAACTGCCTGAGATTGAGGTCGTCCTCGGCCGCGGTGCCGGCCCGGCGCGTCGAACCGAAGGCCGCCACCCTGGCGCGGCGCAGCCTGAGCTTCCTGACCTCTGGGAAGAACTCCTGGTCGCGCGGATTGGAGCCCGGCCAGCCGCCCTCGATGTAGCTGATGCCGCAGTCGTCGAGTTCCTCTGCGATCCTGAGCTTGTCCTCGAGCGTGAACGCGACGTCCTCGGACTGGCACCCGTCGCGCAACGTCGTGTCGTATAGGGCGATTCGGCTCATCGCGTCCCGGCGGGCCGGCCGCCTTCCGCTAGTCTTGGTGTGGGGGGCGCAATATTACCACCCAACAGGACGCAAGCGGCCGCGCGAGCCGTTGCCGAAGAAGCAAGCGCCTGAAGCGCTACGGTACGGCGGTCTGAGCACCCCTGGATTACAGCTTTACCATATCAATCAATATGGGTAATATGGGAATATGAAAACGACACTCGATATTCACGACGAACTGCTCGCGCGCGCCAAGCAACACGCCCGGCAAACAGGGCGCCCGCTGCGCGCCGTCGTCGAGGAGGGCTTGCGCGGCATTCTTTCAAAGCCGCACACCGAAAACCGGTACCGACTCGAGGATCGCAGGGTGGGCGATCCGGACGCTGGCGATCCGCTTGAGCGGTACTCCTGGCCGGAACTGCGCGAGCTGATTTACGGCGACCCCGGAACACGATGATCGCGGTCGATACCAACGTACTCATCTACGCGCACCGTCTGGAACCTGACCTCGGCGACGCCGCGCACCGAATCATGGTGAAGCTCGCCGAAGGCAGCAGGCCATGGGCGATTCCATGGCCATGCTGCTACGAATTCCTCAGCGTGGCGACGAACCGGCGCATCTGGAAGGATGCTGCGTCGACGCCCGGTCAGGCATGGCGGCAGTTCCAGGCGTGGACCGACTCGCCGTCAAATCGGATGATCGGCGAGACGGCGGATTTCCTGAGTATCCTGCGCCGGTTCGTGAGCCGCCCACACGTTGTCGGCGGAGTCGTCCACGATGCGCGCATCGCCGCGATTTGCGTGGCGCATGGTGTGGAGATGCTGTTGACTCGTGATCGTGACTTTTCGCTCTTTCCGGAACTGGGGACTCGGGACCCACTCATCGAGAGTCTCGCACGTCGATGATTCCGAGCGGAGTTTCGGCACACTCGACGAGCAGCGTGCGCAGGCAGCCGCCGAGGTAGTCGAGATAGCGGGCGCCGCGCTCGGCATCGGCGTTCGCCGCATCGCCGCAGACCCCGGCGGGATGCAGGTCCTGGCTCATCCAGGCGAATCCGGCCGGTTTCTCGGCGCCCAGCATCGAGTTTCGTTCGGCGAGCGCTGCAGGCAAACCGGCGAAGGTCGCAAGGGCGTCTTGGCGCACGAGGTCCGGCGCCAGGTGCAGCATCAGCGAGGTCTCGATCTCCCCCCCATGCAGCCCGTAGCGAATCTCCCGTGCGTCGAAAAGTCCGTCGGGCATGCCGAAGGAAAAGTAGTTCGCGCGGACGACGAGCATCGCAAGCTCGGTCCTCAGACGCAGCGCGGCGATATCGACGAGCGCCGTCTGGCCGCCGTGGCTGTTCAGGATCACGAGCTTGCGTATCCCGACCCGGGCCACGCTGCGGCCGATGTCCAGCCAGGCGGCGGCAAGCGTGTGCGAATCGATGCTCAGCGTGCCGGGGAAACGCGTGTGCTCGGCGCTGTCGCCGACGACAAAGCCGGGCAGCACGAGCACCGTTGGCGGATTCGGCAAGCCGTCGAGCGCCGCACTCACGATGCCGTCGGCGATGACGGCGTCCGTGGACAGCGGCAGATGCGGCCCGTGCTGCTCGATCGCCGAAACGGGCAGGAGCGCGATCGTGAGTTCGGCATCGACGGCCTCGAGATCCGTCGTCGCCAGGTCCTGCCAATATCCGCTCTTCAAGGTTCAGGCCTTCGACTTGCCGGCGTCGTCTGTGGTCAATCGCACGTGGCCATTGTACGATCCGGTCAAGCTCGGAACACACGGGAGCAAGAACATGAGCGGACCGATTTCCCTGGTTTTGCGATCTGTCGCGACTGTCTCTCTGACCCTGTCGGCATTTGCCGCTACCGCACAGCTGGTGCAGCCGGAAAGCGTCGGCCTGTCATCGGAACGGCTGACGAGAATCAACGAACTCGTCGACCGGTACATCGAAGGCGGCGACATTTCCGGCGCAGTGACGCTCGTGGGGCGCAACGGCCAGGTCGCGCACCTCGAAGCTCAGGGCGTCATGGACATCGAATCGGAGACGCCGATGCGTACCGATACGATCTTCCGCATCGCCTCGATGTCCAAGCCCGTCGCGGGTGTGGCGATCATGATGCTCGTCGAGGAAGGCAAGGTCCGGCTGCGCGACCCCGTGTCTCGCTTCCTGCCATCGTTCGAGGGTACCGAGGTCGGCATGCGCAGCGGCAACGCCGGGCCCGGCGGCGGCTTCGGCGGCCCGCCCCCGGAGTTCTACACCGTGCCCGCGGAAAGGGAAGTCACGGTACGCGACCTGCTGACCCACACCTCCGGCGTCATGAGCGGCCCGATAGGCAACAGCGTCGGCCGCGATATGTCGGGCACACGGCACGATGTCGGTCTGGCCTGGGTCGACGAGCTCGGCGCCGCGCCGCTCGAGTTCCAGCCCGGCGCCCGCTGGGCCTACAGCGGGCTCGCGGGTTTCGACGTGCTGAGCCGCATCGTCGAGGTCGCCTCGGGCCAACGTTTCGAGGTGTTTCTCGACGAGCGCGTCTTCGGGCCGTTAGGCATCGAGGACGCGACCTTCTGGCCGAGTCCCGCGCAGCGGGAGCGTCTCGTGAATTCGTATTCGCGAACCGACGACGGCCTCGCGCCGCGCGAGAACCCCGACAGCATGTCGGGCCAGAACTACTCTTCCGGCGCAGGCGGTCTCATGACCACGGCTCACGACTACGGGCGCTTTGCGATGATGCTGGCCAATGGCGGCGAACTCGACGGCGTGCGCATTCTGAGCCCGCGATCGGTTGAACTGATGGGCTCGGCGTACATTCCCGACACGCTGCCCGGCCGACCGTCCGGCGAGGGTTACGGCCTCAGCGTACGCGTCGTCACCGACCCCGTGGCCCGCGACACCTACCTGACGAAGGGAAGCTTCGGCTGGAGCGGCGCCTACGGCACGCACTTCTGGGTCGATCCGGTCGAGAATCTCGTCGGCGTGCTGATGATCCAGACACCGGTACGCGGCATGCGCCCGGAATTCGAAGATGCCGTAATGCAAGCCGTCGTTGAGTGATCCGGCGGGCGGCTCGCTCCGGCGGCACGGCAACAGCCGCGGCCGAGAGTGCCGCGGGTTCGGACATTGACCGATAGCGTGCCGTTCGCGCGCCGGTTCTCGTTCGGCGAATGGCTCAAGTTCCGGCTCGTCCCCGCGCCGCTTTATTCCCGCTATCTGATCAACAAGAACATGAAGCGCGGAGAAGCGGAACTGCGCGTGCTTGCGGACATCGTTCCCGCCGGCCGAACGGCCGTGGATGTCGGCGCCAACAAGGGCGTATATGCGCGGGTGCTGGCGGGGCTTGCGTCCGACGTACACGCGTTCGAACCGAACCCGAGAGTCTTTCGCTGGCTCGAGCGGGCGTTGCCCGACAACGTCACTGCCCATCAGGCCGCCCTGTCCGACCTCGATGGCGAGGTGAATCTCTACCTCCCGCGGCGCGGACGCAGGTTTTCCGGCTCCGGCGGGTCGCTGAACTCCCGGAAGGCGGAAGCGAAGCACGGCACCGTGCGGGTAAGCGCGCGCACGCTGGATTCCTGCGGCCTTGGCGACGTGGGTTTCATCAAGATCGACGTCGAGGGAGCCGAAGCTCGGGTCCTCGCCGGCGCGCGCTCCACCATCGAGCGCTGCAGACCGGTGCTGCAGATCGAGCTGGAGGAACGCCATACGGGGCAAGCCATCGAACGGTCCATCGGCGAGATCGCCGCCCTGGGTTACTCCGCGCACTTCGTCGATGCCGGCTCGCTCGTTCCCATCGAAGCGTTCGACGCAGACCTGCGGCATCGTCGTCCTGTAACCTCCGCAGACTATGTCTACAATTTCATTTTCCTGCCGGTCGGCGGCGAACCGGGACCGGACCGTTCCGACGCGACGGGACACGGGCTCCGGGTGAACACATGACAGCAACGAACGAGCCCGCCCGAAGCGAACTCGAGTCGCTCGAACTGCCGTCGATGGCGCCGGGCAGCGTGCTCCGGAAATTCGGTCCGGGCATGATCCTCATGATGACCGGCATCGGCACCAGTCATCTCGTCACCGCGCCCGCGGCCGGCGGGCGGTTCGAATACGCGCTGCTGTGGTGCATCCCGATCGCCTACATCTTCAAGTACTACGGCTTCGAGATGGCGTTCAGGTTCACGCACGCGACCGGACGCAGCATCATCGACGCGTACGCGACGGCCTGGAAGAAACTGCCCGTCTGGTACGTGCTGATCACGACGGTGATCCAGGCCGCGGTCGGCCAGGCCGGCAGGCTCATCGCCGCGGCCGCCGTGGTGCTCTACTTCTTCAACCAATATCTCGGCGTCGACATTCCGGGGCTCAACAACGATCGGGAACTTGCCCTCTATGCCCTGATCCTCGCCGTGCTGGCCGTCACGATCATCCTGCGCGGCAAGTTCGCGGCCGTCGAGATTGCCACGAAGGTCGCTGCCGGGGTGCTGGTCGTATCGATCATCGTGGTGTATTTCGTGCAGCCGGCGCCTGCGAGCGAATTCGTGCACTTCTTCGAACTCGACGCGCCCGAGGGCTCGTGGCTGATCATCGCTTCGTTTCTCGGACTGCTGCCGACCGGTATCGACGTGTCGCTGCAGGCGTCCGAATGGGGTAAGGCCAAGAAGGTGGGCATGGGGCGGATCCGCCAGGCGCTTGAAAACCAGGGCCTGGCGAAGCCCTTCGATCCCTTTGCCGAAGGCGGCCACGACCTCGCCGTGGATACGGCACGGCTTCCGGGCCATGTGCGGGAGTACTGCCGCCGCTGGTTCCGCATCGGGCTGCTGGATTTCGGCGTCGGTCACGTGCTGTCCTTTCTGCTCGCCACGATCTTCCTGATGCTCGCGGCGGTCTGGCTCTATCCGAGCGACGTCGAGGGCAACGCGGTCATGGGCGAGATCGCGCGCATCTTCACCGACAGCGTGGGCCCGCAGATGATGATCGTCTTCCTCGCGGGCGCGCTGGCCGCCACGTATTCGACGGCGTTCAACTATTTCGACGGCCGGGCGCGCCTCGTCGGCGCCTGCTGCCGGAATCTTTTCCGGAGCACCGCGTCGCTGCCGGGAACCGCGAAAGACGAACTGGGCTCCGAACACCGCCGGCGCTGGTACTCCGAGTACAACCTCTATCGCGCCGCGATGATGTTTTCCCTGATCTCGTCGGTCCTGATCATCGGCGGCGTGCCGCGGCCGGTCTACCTCGTGCTCATCGCGTCGGCGCTCGCCTATTTCGTCGCTCCGGTGATCTTCTTCCTGAACCTCTATTACTGCTTCAAGGTGATCCCGAAGCAGGACCGCATGTTCTACCCATCGACATTCGCGACCTGGTTCGGCTGGATCAGCCTGGTGGTCTTCACCGGCATGTGCCTGGTCCTGATACTGCAGCGGATTTTCGGCATTGCGCTCTTCGGCGCCTGACCCCGGCTAACCCCCGAAGTCCCACCTCAGGTCGATCTTCGCCGTCGTGCTGACACTCTGCTCGAGTGTCGTCACGGCCACGCCGTCCTGAGTCGATTGCTGAATTTCGATCGCCTCGTCCAGGATGTTCTGGAACCTGAACTTCAACGTCAACCGATCGGTCGGGTACCAGGAGTAGACGAAATCGAGCGAATCGAACGGCTGTTCGTAGGCGTCGGACGCGCCGTCGCGGCCGGCAAAAAAAAGCCGCTCGCCGAACGTGTTGTAGACCAGCGACCAGCTATGCCGGGCATCGAACGAGTCGAAGCCGATCTGGACGTTCGCCGAGTACTCCGAATGCTGGGACATCGGCCGTTCATTGTTCGTGAGGTTGAGCCCGACGTCGCCGACCACCAGCTCGGAATCGCTCAACGTCACGTTGCCGGAAACGAAAAACGGCTCGACCCACTCGCCCCACCGTTCGCCGAGGAAGGCGAGGTCCTTGAGCCACTCCAGCTCGACGCCCGTGATCTTCGCGCCCTGGGCGTTGACGAAGGTCAGCGAGATGTTGTCGTCGGTACCCGCGCCCTGGACCGTCTCGATCGGATCGGCAATGTCCTTGTAGAACAGCGAAACGGTGAAGTTGTCGCCGCTCGAGAAGAACCACTCGGCACGCAAGTCGAAATTGTCGATCGCCGAAGTCTTAAGGCCCGCAGCGCCGCGTATCCGGGCTTCGGTGAGCGGGTCGATGTAGGTCGATTCGGAGATTTCCCGAAGGTCGGGCCGGCCGACCGTCTGGCTGACGCCGAAGCGGAGCTGGAAGGTTTCGGCCCAGAATCCGTCGGCGATCCAGGTCGCCGAAAGCGACGGATAAACCTCGTCCTCCATGAACACCAGCGAGGCCAGATCGTCGGCGGGTACCGCAAGCTGACCGACATTCACATTGAACTGGTGCTGGTCGATCGGCAGCGAAGTCTGCACGAACTGCTCCCAGCGGGCTCCGGCGACGATGCGCCAGGTCTCCGCCAGCATGAAATCGGCCTTCAGGTACGCGCCCTCGACGGTCTGCGCGGCAAGATAGCTCTCCGTGCCGATGCCGCCGATGTTCATCTGGAAGCCGTTCGCCGGATCGAGAATGTTGCTGTCGCTGAAGACCTGACCGGGCGTGCCCTGAAGCGCGGGCAGAGCGGCGAGAGCCGTCGTGCCGAGCGACAACTGGGTCTGCAGATAGTCTCGCGCCTTGCGCGTGTAGTCCCAGCCGCCACTGAGCTCAACGTCCATATTGGCGCTCGAGAACGTCTTGCCCAGATCCCAGCCGTAGCTTTCGACCTGGTCCTGCAGCCCGGTGTAGCGGTAGTCGGCCGACGATCCCGAACGGCGAACCTCGGTCGAGAGCAACGCACCGTTCACCAGATCGAGCGCGTCCTGAGCCGAAACCAGAATCTCGCTCGGGATATCGGTCTCGGCGGTCGAATCGGAGTAGTACCAGTCGTAAGTCAGATCCTCAAGGACGCCGATATCGAGGAATGGCAGCAGGTCGGTCGTGTCCGGCCCGATCGTGTGGCTGCCCCGAATCTGATTGGAGTTCAGCGTACGCTCTTCAAAGCGGATACGGTAATTGCGGAATCGGCGCCCATCGGCGCGAATGAAGTTGAAGTCGTGTCCCGTCGTCACCGACCCTTCATCCTCGGTGTTGCGGATAAAGAACGAACTGGTCGAAATCTCGTGGTCCTCGGAGAACGACAGGCCCATGTTGAGCACGCCGGTCGCCGAGATCTGGTTAACGGTGCGCAGCGTCTCGGCGAACTCCTCGTCCGGGTTGAGCACGGACCGATTCGTTCGTTCACGGTTGCGCCAGGTGTTGTCGTACGAAAACTGCCCGAGCGCGCCGAACTGCCAAAGCTCCGTGTCGCCGAAATACCAGCTATTGCCGAGCGAGGCCTCAATGCCGGCATCGGGATTCAGCGACTTGTCCCCGAGGTCGATGTCCCGATAAAGCGACGTGGCGAGTTGCCGGTTGATGGCCAGCGCTTCGGAGAACTCGTGCGGACCGCTGTCGCGGCTCAGACCCTGGAAGATTCCGGTTGCGCTGATGTCTCCGGCATATTGCTGAATCGCCGCGTCGATGGCTGCGGGCAGTGCGCGAGTACCGTCGTCCGTGCCGAAGTTGTCGTCGCCGCCGCCGGCGTAGGAGAGCCCGTCGCCGTCGCTGTCGAAGTTCCAGCCCGACTGGATCTTGAACGTGGCAACCGGATTGTCCGGAATACCCAGGGTGACGATGTTGACGTTGCCGCCGCCGAAGGCCGCGGGCATGTCGGCGGAATAGCCTTTCTGTACCGCGAGCGCGTCGATGATCTCGGTCGGAAAGATATCCAGCGGCAGCACGCTGCGGGTCAGGTCCGGCGACGGGACCTGCGCGCCGTTGAGCAACACGCTGGAGTAGCGTTCGCCGAGCCCGCGCACGTAGACGAACTGGTCGTTGACCAGGCTCAGGCCGGGCATGCGGCGCAAGGCCAATGAGACGGTCGAGTCGCCCGTGCGGGCGATTTCATCCGCGCCGAGGAAATCCGTGACGACCTCCTGTTCGATGCGTTCGGAGACGACATCGAAGGCGCTGGACTTGAGCCGGCCAACAACGACGACCTCTTCGATGGCCTCGGGCGGCGGCGCGGCGGCCGGCTGCGCCGCGTCCTGTTCCGCCTGTTGCGCATCGGCAGCCAGGGGCACGCCGAGCGCGACCAGGCCGAGAGCGGGCAAGCTGCGTCCCGACCGGTATCGGCTGATGCGTTTCATATACGGATCCTCATCTGTGCAGCCGGGTCCCTACTGGACAAACCAAAGTGCCTGCCCCTGGTTCGCCGAATGCAGTCCGTAGGACCAGTTGCGGGTCCAGTCGTCGCCACTTGTCACGGCGCCGATGCCGCTCAGGTCGATCGTGGCGCCCGAGGCGTCCGTCAGCGACGATGCCGTGTAAAAGGAGTCGAGAATCGAGACATTGGCGTTCATCGGATCGTCGATGATCACGTTGCCGGTGTTGAAGCTGTAGCTTGCGCCGTTCGTGCTCTCGTCAAGCACCCAGACCGAGATATCGTCGCCGTTGCCGAGGCTGTCCTTCGTGGGGTCTTCACAGGCGATGATCGTGTCGACAATGGTCGTATCGCCGTTCTGCGCGAAGTCGCGCGTCACGCCGTCGTCGATTTCGAAGCACTCGTTGTCTTCGCCGACATCGTCCGTGTAGCCGCCGAAGATGATGCTGTCGACGAACTGCGCCTGCGGCCCGCGGCGCAGGACGACGCCTTCGGAGGGATCGTGCGTACCGGCGTCGCTGTTCGACAGGATGCAGGTCATGTTCCTGATCGTCGGATTCGTTTGCGGTGTGGTATCGAGCGCAACGCCTTCGCTGGCACGGCCGCTGCCGATGTTGTCGCCCTCGACGCAGCGGTTGCCGTCGGTCTGCGCGTGGATCACCAGCGCGGTATCGACCGTTCCGACATAACCGTCGGAGAAGTCGATCGAGTCGTCGCGGACATAAAGCCCGATGAAGTTATCGACGTTCACGGCACCGCCGAAGAATTCGATGCCGTCATCGAACGTGCTGTAGGTCTGGATGTGGCTCACCGTGGTGCCCGATCCCACTGCGTTGAAGGAGATGCCGTTGAGTTCGTCGCCCGGCGCGACTTCGTAGCCCGTGTGCTTCACCACCACGTAGCGCAGCACCCCGGAACTCTCGGCGTTGTCGTTACCGCCGTAATAGGACGGCTGGCCTTCCGACTCGACATGGCAGGCGTTGTCCGTGCGCTGTTGGTCGGAGCAGTTGTTCGTGATTCCGTTGCCGTTGATGACGACGCCGCCCCAAAGCTGCACGTCCTCGGCGCCCGCTGTGCCGGAGATGGCATCGGTGTAACCGGTGAACGTGATCGGCGCCGTCGGCGAACCGTCGGCCATGATCTGCGAGCCGCGGTTGATCAGCAGATAATCGGATGAATCGAGAAAAGCCAGCGTGTTGCCCGCCGCGATCGTGAGCGTCGGGCCGGCGCCCCCGGCCGGCGCCGCACCGGAACTCACACCCTCACCGACGGCAAGCGTATCCTGGAAGATATGCACGCCGGTGATGAACGGTATCTCGAGGTCCATCGTCAGCGGATTCGAGAAACTCACGAAACCCGGACCGTAGGTACAGTTCGTGCCGTCGAAGGAGCCCTGCCGCGTCTCGCTGCCAGCCGTGTACGACGCACAGGGATTCGAACTGTCCGCGCTGGTCGACGTGGACGTCGTACTGTTGTCCACGCTGTTGTCGACGTTCGTCGGTTGCAGGTTGATATCGCCGCTCTCACAGGCCGCGACGAGCAAGGCGGCTGCGCCCAGCGTCGATACGTACGAAACGTGCTTTCGGATCATCCGGTTTCTCCACATTTTCCGGGAAGGAACGATGTTGTCGCGGCGGAAGCTTGCCTTTGCGACTGCCCTGCCTCGCACCCGGGTTCGCGGGCACCGACATGCGTGCCAACTTAGGGTGGAAGTGTTGAATTCGTGTTACGAAGAGGTGTCAGTTTCGTTACAGTCGCGCCGAACGCGCGAGGCTCTCCGGGTCGCACCGGATTGCGCATCCACACGCGGCTTCGCGGCCCGGGTCCCGTGATACGATTGGCGCTCCCGTTTTCCGCTGATCTTCGAGGTTGGCTCGCATGAAACCCGTATCAAGATTTGCGGCCGCTTGCGCGGGCGCGATGCTGCTCGTTCCTGCCGCCTTAAACGCTCAACCGGGCGGCCAGGGAAGCAATCCGACGGAGCCCGTGGAACTGCAGACCCGCGGCGTGAGCTATCGCGTCGTGCCGATCGCCGACGGGCTTGTCCATCCGTGGAGCATCGGTTTTCTGCCCGACAGCGACACGCTGCTCGTCAACGAGCACAACGGACGGATGCGCATGATCCGTGACGGCGAATTGCTTGCGGATCCGGTCTGGGAAGCGCCGCTTGCACCGGAGGATGTGCAGGCTCGGTCGAACAATACGCGCCTGCACGCGCTGGCCGTTCACCCCGACTTCGCCGAGAACGGTCTCGTGTACATGTCGCATGTCAAGTGGGGCGAACCCGGCACGACGCTGGCGATTTCGCGGGGCCGTCTCGACGGCGAGGCGCTGGTCGATGTCGAGGAAGTATTCGTCGCCGATGCCTGGGAAGCGGGGGGCAACCTCGGCGGCCGCATCATGTTCGCGCCGGACGAGACGCTCTACATCACCGTGGGCGACCGCGACCGTCTCTGCTGCATTCCCACGGACGATCCAAGCCTGCGCATCAAGGCGCAGAGCCTGGACAATCACGTCGGCAAGACGCTCAGGATCCGCGACGACGGCAGCGTGCCGGAGGACAATCCATTCGTCGGCCGAACCGACGCCAAGCCCGAGATCTGGACCTACGGTCATCGCAACGGCTACGGGCTTGCGTTTCATCCCGAAACGGGAGAACTCTGGCAAGTCGAGATCGGACCTCTGGGCGGCGACGAGGTCAACATCCTGCGTCCGGGGGGCAACTACGGCTGGCCGCTCGTCTCGACGGGACGCAACTACACCGGCACGCTCGTCTCCGACGAACCCTGGTACCGGCCCGGCATGGAGATGCCGCGGATGCACTGGGTTCCGGCAGTCAGTCCATCGAGCATCATGTTCTACACGGGCGAGCGGTTCCCGGACTGGAAGAACAGCGCATTCGTCGGCGCGTTGACGACGCGCGTGCTGCTGCGCCTATCGTTCGGCAACCCGAGTCAGGACGAGCGCCGCGACACGTTGCTCGGACAGTTCCGGCTCAGGGTCCGCGACATCGCCCAGGGGCCCGACGAGTTGATCTACCTCGCCACCGAACTCAGCTTCGGCGGGGCGAACGCGGACGGAACGATCCTGCGGATCGAACCGGTCGAGTGACGCCGATACTGCGCTCGGTCGACCATCGGGTTCCGGCGGGCCTCGCCGCCAGAGCGGGCAAGCGCGGCCGGGGCCGCGCTGTCATGGGCCGGCGCATCGAGCGCGTCGCGGCAGAACCCCTCTGAACGATGCCCGACGCGACGACCGATTACATCGTCGAGATCGAAGGGCTCGGCTTCAGCCGCGGTGACCGCCCTGTACTCGACGATCTCAGCCTGGGGATCCGGCGCGGCGAGGTCACCGCGATCATGGGTCCGAGCGGTACCGGCAAGACGACGCTGCTGAGGCTCATCACCGGGCAACTCGAGCCCGAGCGCGGCGACATCCGCGTCGACGGCCGCCATGTCAACAGGCTTTCCCGCCGCGAACTCTACGAGATGCGCCAGGACATCGGCATGTTGTTCCAGCAGGGCGCGCTGCTTACCGACTACGACGTGTTCGAGAACGTCGCGTTTCCGCTTCGCGAGCACACGAATCTGCCCGAACGCCTGATCCGCCAGGTCGTGCTGACGAAACTCCACGCCGTCGGTCTCAGGGGCGCCGCGCGCATGATGCCGAGCGAACTGTCGGGCGGCATGGCCCGCCGCGTCGCGCTCGCGCGCGCGATCGTGATGGATCCGAAGCTGCTGATTTACGACGAGCCGTTCGCGGGCCTCGACCCGATCTCCCTCGGCGTCGTACTCAGGCTCATCCGGAACATGAACGACGCGCTGAACATCACGAGCATCGTCGTGTCGCACGACGTGCTGCAAACGGCGGCGGTCGCCGACCGCAGCTTCATTCTCGCCGACGGCAAGGTCGTCGCGTCGGGCAGCCCGGAGCAGCTTCGAACGCACGACTCGGGCTTCGTGCAGCAGTTCATGCACGGCCACGCAGACGGCCCGGTGCCGTTTCACTATCCGGCCCCGGACTACGCCGAGCACCTGCTGTCCCGGCGCGAGTCCTGACAGTACGTGGCGCGAGTCCCGCGGCGTATCGAGATCGGCGAGATACCCGGCAGGCAGGGCGACAGCGATGCGTGAATCGATCGAAAAGCTCGGCGCCGTAACGCTCTTTTTCGGGCGCGTACTCGCCGCGCTGCCGCAAGCAGCGCTCAGCCGGCCCGGGCTCGTCGTCGCGCAGATCTACAACGCGGGCACCGTGTCGCTGATCCTGATCATGATCTGCGGCTTCTTCGTCGGCATGGTGCTCGGACTTCAGGGCTACGATTCGCTGTCGAGATTCAGCGCCGAGGATTCGCTCGGGACGTTGTCGGCGCTGTCGCTCTTCAAGGAACTCGGCCCGGTCGTCACGGCGCTGCTGTTCGCGGGTCGTGCGGGCACGTCCATGACGTCCGAAATCGGCCTGATGCGCGCCACCGACCAACTCTCGGCGATGGAGATGATGGCGGTCGACCCGGTCAAGCGCGTCGTCGTGCCCAGATTCCTCGGCGGAGTCATCGCGATGCCCCTGCTGGTCGCGATCTTCAACGCCATAGGAATCACCGGAACCTACGCGATCGGCGTCAGCGTCATGGGCGTCGATTCCGGTGTATTCTGGTCGCAGTTGCTCTCGACCGTCGACCTGAGCGATGTCGCGGAAGGCATCTTCAAGAGCGTGGTATTCGGCGTCGCCGCGAGCCTGCTTGCCGTCTTCGAAGGCTACACCTGCACGCCGACGGCCGAAGGCGTCGGCGCGGCCACGACGCGCACGGTCGTTGAGACAGCGGTTAGCATACTCGTGCTCGATTACCTGATTACCGCGGCATTGATCTGAGAAGGCTGAACGATGCGCAAGACAAGGACGATTGAACTCGGAACGGGCCTGTTCGTGCTGCTCGGCATCCTTTCGCTGCTGTTTCTGACCACGCAGACCAGCAACCTCGAGACCTACCTCAATGCGGACGGCTTCATCGTCACCGCGAGATTCGACAACGTCGGCGGGCTGGCGGTCAGGGCGCCGGTAACGATGGCCGGCGTCACGATCGGGCGGGTCGACTCCATCGGGTTCGATCCCGAAGGCTTCCAGGCGGTCGTGAATCTCAGGATCGACCCGCAGTACACCGACATCCCCGAGGATTCCGACGCGAGCATCCTGACTTCGGGCCTGCTCGGCGGCCAGTACGTGGGCATCAACCCCGGCGGCTCGCTCGACGCGCTCAGGGACGGCAGCGAGATTCAATTCACGCAGTCGGCCATCGTGCTCGAGGATCTCATCGGCAGGTTCCTGTTGTCCCTGGGCGAACAGTGACGGTGACAACGAATGCTTGAGCGAACTTCCTTGCGTTGCGCACTGTTCGCGGTCGCCGCGCTCGCGACGGGCGCATTCGCGCAGCAGGACGCTCCGATCGAATCGCCCGAAGCTGTCGTGCGCAGCGCCGCCGAATCGATACTCGCGGAACTGGACGGGCGCAGGGAGCAACTCGAAGCCAATCCCGCCGAGTTGCACGCCGTCGTCGACCGCGTGTTCCTGCCGCGTTTCGATACGGCATATGCATCCTTTCTCGTGCTTGGCCGCCACGGGCGCGATGCGAGCAACGAGCAGAAGGCACGCTTCACGACCGCGCTCTACAACTACATATTGAACCGCTATGCCCAGGGGCTCCTGCGGTTCGAGTCGGATCGCCTGCAGATCGTGCCCATGCGCGGGGAACCCGACGGCGACCGGGCCAGCATCCGCACGCTCATCACGCTCGACGACGGCTCCAACGTGCCTGTCAACTACGAGCTGCGCCTCGGCAGCGGCGGCTGGAAAGTCTACGACATCGTCATCGAAGGCATCTCGTACGTGCGCAATCTGCGCAGCCAGCTCGGCGCGGAAATCGGGGCGAACGGGCTCGACAGCGTCATACTGAGGCTCGAGGCCTATCGCGACAGTGATGCCGCGAATGCGGGCCGCTGACGTCGTGCGCGGCAAGGATCGTCGAAACGCCGGACTCGAGGACCTCGGAGCCGGCAGGTTCGCCCTGCGCTGCGACCTCACGTTCGCGACCGTGACTTCCATTCTCAACGAGAGCGAGCGGCTGTTCGCGCCGCATGAATCCATCGGTATCGACATGTCGGGCGTCGCTCAGGCCGACACCGCGGGGCTTGCCCTGCTGCTCGAATGGCTGAGCCGTGCACGGGATGCCGGCCGGCAGATCGCGTACGAGAACATACCGCCGCAGATCAGCGCCGTTGCCGAGATCAGCGAAGTCGCGGAGCTGCTGCGCCGCACTCAGGGCTCCGGCGCCGACTAACCCGCAAAGCGTCAGGGTTTCGAACGGCGCCCCTTGAAGCGCTCAGGGCGCGCCGAGAAACTCCTCTTCCGAGAATTCGACCCCGAAGTCCTCATCGAATGAAGGCGGCTCGCCGTCGTGAAGCAGGAATTCCCGCCGCTGGTAGTAAGCGTCGCGCAGAAACACATAGGGATCGAATGCCGCATCGAGTTCAGCGTCGGCTGCGAGCAGCCCCACGCGGGTATCGATCGCATAAAGCATGACGAGCGAATTGCGCGCGCCAGTGTCATTGTCGAATTCGCGCAGCGGCTCCAGAGGCAGCCCGAGCACACGCCCGGCGGCGTCGCGCAGCGAATACGGCCCGAGTATCGGTACCATGATGTAGGGCCCGCGACCGATGCCCCAGCGCCCGAGCACCTGGCCGAAGTCCTCTTCCTGACCCGCCTCGAGGCCCATGTGCCGGGCAACGTCGAACAGGCCAAGCAGCCCCACGCTGGAGTTGAGCAGGAAGCGGCCGGTGTCGATGCTGGCCTGCCTGACCTTGCCCTGCAGGAGGTCGCTGGCGATCAGGACCGGGCTCGACAGGTTCTCGAAGAAATTGCTGATCCGACGCTCGACGGGATCCGGGGTAATCCTGCGGTAACCGGTCGCCACGGGTCGAACGATGGCCCGGTCCGCTTTCATATTGAACGAGAAGACGGCGCGGTTCATGCGCTCCATGGGATCGTCGTCTTGCGGGCCTGCCCGCTCGGGAATGGACGCGCAGCCGCTGCCGAGACAGGCCAGCAGAGCGGCGAGCGCGATTCTCGCGGCCACCCTTCGAGGCAGGATCATCGCGCTTGACCGTCAAGCCGTTCGAGAATCATCGATTTCGCCCGAAACGCCGGGGGTCCGCCGTCAGATTGCGGCCTGCCCCCGGTCAGTCTCCCCGCTGTTCCTCGGGGATGAATTCGTACGCGAGTTCGTCGCAAGGATGCGCAACATAGGGCACATCGGCGGGCAGTACGATATCGGAGCCGACGTATTGACCGGTGAAATAGACGGGATCCTCGGCCACGTAGTCGCGCCTGAGTTCCAGCGTCTGCGTATCGAGCGAGTAGCGCTCCACGATATGAAGCCGGTCGCTGTGGCGCACGGGCGGCGCGATGACTCCGGGCTCGAAGCCGATCGTGTCGACGACGAGTACGTCGCCCTCCCAACGGCCGATGGAATGCCCCGAGTAGCTCGGCTCGATATCGGCCGGATGCTCGTCCATGTTCATGTGGATCACGCGCTCGAAGCTGTACAGCCCGTAATTCACGACAATGCGGTCTCCCGCCTGGATAATGCGGTTGACGGCGCCGTCGAACAGCCAGTCGAACAGGATGCTCGTCGGCTCGCAACGAAGCCGCGGGTTGTCCTCGGGCGACCACATCACGAAGGCATCCGCCTCGGCCTGACCGCGTTCGGTGAACGTGACCGGCCGCGGTCCCCATCCGGACGGTGGTACGTCGGCCATCGTGAGCTCGCCCGACTCGATGCCCGCGATCATGCTCTTCGGGACGAGCCCGCCGCCGCTGCCGTCGGGCGGAACGGCAATCACGTACTGCTCCTGAGCCCAGTCACCGGAGATGTTGAACTCGCCCGAAGCCAGGTGCGTCGGGCGATTTTCAAGGTTGGCGGACGAGGCGTGGTCGAACTGATCGTTGCGGTTGAAACCCGGCGCGTCGCCGATGGTGATGTCTTCGAGATAACAGGAGGCCGGATCGTCGCGGTGACCGAACCCGTAAACCGTGGCTTCGGCGCCGATGGTGAACATTTCCGCGCTCCAGCCCGAACGCCGCATCAATGTCGCAGCCCGCATTTCGCAGCGCATCGCGATCGTGCCGCCATCGGCCTGAGCGGCATCGAAATGCAGATACGCGTGCGGGTTGACGAAATCGATGTCCGTGATGACTCCGCGGAATTCCACTTCCTGGGAACGATCGAAGCGACCGAAGCCGTGATGCGCGAGCGCGGCGGCCGACACTGCGAGTGCGGCGACGGCAGCCGTCCCGGCGTACAGCAGCCGTCGGCAGGAACCGGTGCGTATTGCGGACGTGAGATCGCTCACGAGACAGCACGTCAGGACTCGCCGCATCGCCACGTCAGGCAACGGTGACCGCGTTGGGCGTTTGTCGATCCTCATGCAACGGCGATCCCCGCACCTTCCCGGGAACGGCTAGTACCGCTCCAGACACTCGTAGGGTTGCACGCTGTTTCCCGGCCTCCAGACGAAGTGCCGCGTCAGCGTGAACGGCTCGGTGAAGTTCTCCGGGTCGGTCGTCGTCAGGCTGTAGTCGAGCCGATCGTAATCCTCGCTGGGCATGAAGCGCTCGACCGTCCGGATCTGCTCGCTCTGCGGCACGCCGTGGTAATCGAAATAGCCGGCCGCGATGCGGTCGGTCTCGACGACGAGGGTCGTGCCGTCCCACCGCCCGCGCGAGAATCCCATGAGCGTGTGCTCGGCAGGGGCAACCGCGTCGGGTGACATGTGAATCCGGCGGATCGAGTCGAATTCCTCGATACGCATGACGATAACGTCGCCGTCGCGCACGAACTCGATCGGCAGCGGCGTGATCATGATCAGCGGCTGGCCCTTGGTCCCGCACCTGAGCAGAATGTTGTCGTGCGGGTCCCATTCGTCCCAGCCGGCCTGGCCGGCTTCGCTAAGCGGATAGCCGCCCTTGAACATCGGGAATTGTTCCGGGTCGCCCATATCCGTCGACCAGACGCGGAATATCCCGTCCGCATTGGCGATGGCCTCTTCGACATTCCCCTCGATGACCCCACGGCCGACGATCCGTCCGGCCTGGCCCGCCGGGAAATGCGCCTCCAGGCTACCGAAAGTGAACTCGTAGTCCGTCGGCAGCAGGATGCTGCGCGTGAGTATTTCGGGCCGGTTCCGTATCGACGGCGCGCCGGCGAGCGTGACCGTTTCGCCGACGGCAATCGAAGGCGTCTCCACGCCGCGATTGCGCAGGATGCTGACCGACGCGGTCTCCGCATCCCACTCGACGACATTGCCGTCCTCATCCGTGACGTCGAGCAGAATCCGGCCGTGCGGATTGCGCCAGGACACCGACTTGACGACGCCGGTGACCTCGATCCGGCCGTCCGTATCGAAGATACCGACCTGGCTGTGATGAGCTAACGCGATGCCCGTCAAACCGGGCAGGATGAGCAAGGTTGCGAAACGCCACATGTCGATTCCCCCTTTGTTCTGTTGTGCCGGAACGATGTGCCTTCAGATTAGCACGCTCGCCCGCCACATGTCCGGGCCGACGATCTCCGGTATAGTAGGTGCCTACAGTGCAAGCGCCCTGACGGCCGCACAGGAATAAGGAACCTCCCAGGTGTTTGACAAGAAAGACACTTCGCGCGGGCGTCCGGCTCAGACTCCAGGTTCGTCCGGCGCCGATCGAGACAGCAGGCCGGCAACTCCCGGTCGCTCCGGCTCCACGAACGCAGCAATCATCGGTCGCTCGATCAAGATCGACGGCACGTTGTCCGGCGACGAGGATTTGCGGGTCGAAGGCCAGGTCAGCGGCACGATCCGGCTGCCGAATCATTGCCTCACCATCGGCAAGGAAGGACGCATCAAGGCCGACGCATATGCCAAGTCGATGCTGATCGACGGCGAAGTCAGCGGCGACCTCTGCAGTTCCGAGAACATCCGTATTCGCGCCACCGCGAAAATCAGGGGCAATGTGCTCGCCGCGCGCGTCAGCCTCGAGGAGGGCGCTCATTTCAAGGGCTCGATCGAAATGGATCCCAAGAGTATCGACCGTGCTCTTGGCAAGCGCCAGACACAAGCGGTGGCCAGTGACGGCGGCAGGTCGGAACCAGGCAAACCGGCGGCCAAGCTCGCCAACGTCGAGCCGGCGCCGCCTAAGTCCGGCGCCGCGCAACAAACCGCCGGCGACAAGAGTCTGAAAGCCGAGTCGACACACTGACACCGCATCCGTTCAAGCGAGCCCCGGAACGCAGCATGTCGCGGCGCGCCGGCGCCTTGTCCACAGATAAGGATGTAAAGCGGACGGTAAACGTACCGTTGTTCCGCTCGCTGATGGATTCGCTCGCCGAGGATCGGCGCTGGGTGATCCTCGATCTCGGCAAGGCCCGTCCCCGGACGATCGACCTGTTGAGCCGCTTTCGTTGCCGGGTGGACGTCGCGGACCTCGAGGACGTGGTGGTCGCCTCGCTCGACCAGCGGGACGAGTCCGCGACCGATCCGGTCGAATCGCTGCAGGCGATGCCGCAGCCGGAACGGATCGACGTCACGCTGACCTGGGACTATCTGAACTACCTGAGCCAGCCGCAGATCACCGGGTTGATGACCCTGATAGCGAAGCGGAGCCGGCCCGGGGCATTCGCGCACGCGTTGATCGGTTATTCGAGATCCGTGATGGCGCGGCGGCCGGGACTCCTGGCGCCGCTCGACGAAGGCCGGCTGATCGACCTGTCGACCGGGACGCCGGACCGCCCGGCGACCCGCTACTCGACCGAGGATCTCGACCGTTGCTCGCCGGGCTTCACGATCGAACGCATCCGCCTGCTTACCAGCGGCATGCAGGAGTATCTGTTCCGGCTGCGGCCAGGCGGCAACTCTTCCGGATAGCGTCCGGCCTCCGGCGCCAGGCAGCCGCGACTCGCGCGGCCGCGGCCAAACGTAGCCGAATTCAGTAGCGGAACGTGTAGTTGAACTTCACGACGAGGTCCGAGAGCCCGGACCTGAACCTGTTGTCGCGGTCGTAGTCCTGCAGGTTGTAGTTGAGCACGATGTAGCCCTCGCGGCCGGCTTGCGGGATCCAGTTCAGCCGGCTGCTGATCCCGACTTCCTCGGTGACATTGTCGTACTGCACGAGGTTCGTCCACGCGTCGAACTCAGTTCGGAAATCCGGCCGAGTTGAAACACGTCGAAGTCGCGCAGAAAGAAATCCCGCTTTTCGGGGAAGAACAGATTGAAGCGCGTCAGGTTCACCTGACGGTCGTCGACTTCCGTTGCGGAAAAGTCGGTGTTGATCGTCAGCGAGCCGTTCAGGGAAGGAGTGATCTTGTAGAAGATGTCGAGCGACGGGTCGACCGAAGTAGCGTCCATGCCGGCGGCAATGTCGCGCCGGCGGTTCGTGCTGATCGACGGTATGACGTCCAGACCCAGCCCCTGGTTCATTCCCGAAAAGCCCGTGACCTCCCCGGCCGAACTCGGGCCCCAGTCCTGGTTGCGCGAAACCCAGTTGACGCGTTTGTTCCGGCGCCGAACCGACCGGCCGAAATTCATGCCCCAGGTGTCGTTGTCCGGGTCGAACGACAAGGTCTTGAAAGGAATCGACATCTCGCCTTCCCAGCCCTCGTCGGTCAGGCGCGCACGTGCGAAGTAGATTCCTTCCCAGTCCCACAGTCGCTGGGTCGGGTTCTCGAATATCCCGTCCAGACGAACGTTGTTGGGATTGATGCCGAACCAGAACCCGCTGCGCTTGTTGTTGAAGGGGTCGATCACGACGCCCGCCCAGTCGCCCTGAGTGTATCGGTCGCCCTGTCGCAGATCGGTGGCGAGCACCAGTTCGGGTTCGCTGTCCAATGCCCTGATGCCGATGTACAGGTTGTCGTCGTCGTACATCAGCAGAAACTCGGTGTACTCGGAGGCCTCGTCGTACTCGTTGGGCTGGCTCTCGTAGAAATCGTCGACGCGCACGGCGGAACGCCAGGCATCCTCGTCAAGCGTTCCATCGATTACGGGCGCCCGTTCCGTCCTCGCGATATGCGTGGACTTGTCCAGCAGCGCGTCGAGCTCGGCCGCGGATTGCGCCATGGCCTGAACGGCGGCAAGCGATGCGGCCGCGGTAAACGCACGTGTCGCACGGCGCGGCGTCAGGGGCTTTGAGAATCGCTGCGCCATAAGTGGGAGAAACGACGAAAGAGCGCGGAGCATACTATCGTTGTCGCCTTGCGCGTCAATCGGCCGGGCGGAAGCGTCGCTTCGCGCGACGACGGCGCCGACGCATCCCTCGCGCATTGCTTCGTCAGCTCGAGCCGGGACCGCGATTTGCGCCCTCCACGCCACGCCAGACGCACCGCCTGCACGGGGGCAAAACGCTTCGGGATGAGGAGCGCGCCGCCGGCTGTTTCGGGTATAGTGCCGGTGGCTGCAAGGCCGCCGGGCATCGCGCCGTCCGCTTCACCAAATAAACAAAAAGGGCCGGGAAATCCAATGATCCGTTCAGGCATTGCCAAGTTCGTCGTGTTCGCGCTCGCCATGATCGTGTCGTGGTTCGTCGGCGCCAACATTCCGCCCACATGGACCGTCGAACAGATCACGCTCGACGTTCTGACGGACGCCGATGACGCTCTGTACTACGTGTCCGGAGGCGATCCGGTCTACTTCGATGCCGTCCCGGCCGCACAATCCCTGCTCGACCCCGCCAGTATCCGCGGCTCGACCGAGGCGCCGCCGGTGATGGAGGAGTACGTATCGTCGACCGCGCTGGTGGACGGGCAGCTTGAGCCCGTCTACTTCCAGCGCTTTGCCCAGTTTCACTGGGGCTACCTGTCGTTGCTGCCTGCCGTGGTCGCCGTAATCCTGTGCTGGATCACGCGTGAACCGGTCACTTCGCTCCTGAGCGGGATCGTGTCCGGCGCGCTCATTCTCGGCCAGTACGACCTGACCGGACAGGTGCTCGTGCCGTCACTCGCCACGACCAACGCCGCCGGCGTCCTGCTGTTGTATCTGTGGCTGCTCGGCGGACTCATGGGGATCTGGTCGCGTACCGGCGCCGCCCAGGCGTTCGCGGAATTCATAACAGCGCGCTTCGTGCGTGGCCCGCGAACCGCCAAGCTCGTTGCCTGGATGCTCGGTGTCGTCTTCTTCCAGGGCGGAACGGTCAGTACCGTGCTCGTGGGAACGACCGTCAAGCCCATCGCCGACAGAGAGAGAATCAGCCACGAGGAGCTGGCCTACGTTGTCGACTCGACCGCCTCGCCGATCGCCTCGCAACTGGCCTTCAACGCCTGGCCGGGCTACGTGCAGGCCTTCATCTTCGTGTCGGGCGTCAGTTTTCTCGCCACGGAAGGCGACCGGATCGCGTTTTTTTTCCAGAGCGTGCCCTTCTGCTTCTACGCGATTTTCGCCGTGCTCGGCACGTTCCTGCTCAGCATCGAGAAACCGTTCTTCCTCGGAACGCAGCTTCGCGAAGCCATGACGCGCGCGCGAACGACCGGTCAACTCGACGCCCACGACGCCGAGCCGCTCAGTTCGAAGGAATTGCAGGCCAGTCATGTGCCTGAGGGTTACAAGCCGCACATCGTCGAATTCTTTCTGCCCCTCGGCACGCTGATCGGCATCGCCATACTGACGTTCGTCGTATTCGGATCGCCGAACGTGCAATGGGCCTTCGGCGCCGCGCTGTTGCTGGCCGCGGGCATCGCGCTCGCCAAGGGCATGGCGCTCAGGGACGTGATCCAGGGCGTGCACGACGGCATCAAGGGCGTCGTGCTCGGCTCGGTGATCCTGCTGCTCGCCATCACGATCGGCGGCATCAGCCAGGAAACCGGGGGCGGAACGTTTCTCGTCGAGCAGCTCGGCAATGCCATTCCCTATTTCCTTTTGCCGGTGCTGCTGCAACTGCTTACCGTGATCATCGCGTTCTCCACCGGTACGAGCTGGGGCACCTACGCGGTCGCCTTCCCGCTCGCCATGCCGCTCGCCTGGGCCGTGGCCGGATCCCAGGGCCTCGCCTATCCGGAACTCTTCATGACGCTGTGTTTCGCGGCCGTCATGGATGGCAGCGTTTATGGCGACCAGTGCTCGCCGATCTCCGATACCACGGTGCTGAGTTCGGTATGTACCGGCTGCGATCTCATGGATCACGTCAAGACGCAGATTCCACAGGCCTCCGTCGCCGCCGTCCTCGCGGCAATCTGCTGGACGACGCTCGCCTGGTTCACCGGCTGAGGCATCGACAAAAAAGTGACTGTGCCCATTTTTTTGGTAGCGCCGCACTTGACATCGGGGGCTGATTTACGTCAGATTCTGTGGTTGTTTACCTGACTTCAGAGTAGCCTCCGGGGGAAGTCCAGTGCCAAGTAACACAACGATCCGGATCGCGGGTCTCGCGATCCTTTATTTCGCGGGACAGGGTGCAGCGATCGCTTCGCCGCTGGCCGACGCCAGCGAGACGGCCGACTGGCAGCGCGTTGCCGACCTGCTCGATGCGGGCGGCGAAGTCGGCGAGGCCCAACCCGACGGAACGACGGCCCTGATCTGGGCCGCATATCATCGCAACGCCGACGTCGCTCGGGAGCTGCTCGAACGCGGCGCCGACCCTGACGCGACCAACCGGTATGGCCTTACGGCATTGTCCCAGGCGGCGCTGCAAGGCGAGGCCGGGCTGGTCGGGGCGCTGCTCGAACGCGGCGCCGATCCGAACGCGGCGCTAGCGGAAGGCGATACGCCGCTCATGCTGGCCGCACGCAGCGGCAGTCTCGAATCGACCCGCTTGCTGCTCGACGCCGGCGCCGATGTAGCGGCGCGGGAGGGGCATCACGGCGAGACGGCGCTCATGTGGGCTGCGGGCGAAAACCACGCCGACATCGTCAACCTGTTGCTCGAGCGCGGCGCGGACGTCGACGCCGTGTCGACCGAATTCACCTGGGACCTGACCCAGACGGGCGTGTCTTCGGAGCTGCCGATCGGCGGGCTCACGGCCTTGATGCACGCGGCGCGGGAAAACGCCATCGACGCCGCGCGCGTGCTGCTCGACGCCGGCGCCGATCCGAACACCACCGATCCCCGCGGGCTCAGCGTGCTGCGCGTGGCGATCACGAACACCAATGTCGATCTCGGCATGATGCTGCTCGACGCCGGCGCCGACCCGAACGAGGGCGCGCTCGTCGAGGCGATCAAGCTGCGCACGATCTTCACGCCCAGGGCGGCGAAGGACCGCATCGAGCAGGCGACCCCAATGGACATGATCGTCCGCTTGCTCGACGCCGGCGCCGACATCGAGTTCGTGCCCGAGGAAGGCATGGTCAAGCAGATGTGGATCGACGATGTTCACCCGAACGAGAAGCCGCTGTACCTGGCCGCGCAGGAGCAGGACATCGAACTCATGGAGCTGCTGATCGGGCGGGGCGCCGACGCCGCGACCACGGTCTCCAGCGAGGGCATGTCGATTCTCTGGGCCGCGCTCGGCATGGACCAGCACAACGGCAATGGCGGCATGGCAATCCCGCGGCCCGACATGGAGCACTCGCTGCGGGCCGGAGCTTTCGCGCTGGAGCATGGCGCGCCGGTCGACACGACGAACAACTGGGGCGAAACGGCCTTGCACATGGCGGCGACGCTCGGCTGGGCCGAACTCGTGCCCTTCCTGCTCGAGAATGGCGCGCCGCTTGACGTCATGGACGACAACAACCGTCTGCCCATTCATGGCGCCAACGCGATCCCGCGATTCATGAACGAAATGCTGATGCCTCTGCGAGTCGACCCCGTCGTCTATCCGGAGATTCTTGCCCTGATGCGCGACGCGATGGCCGCGGCCGGTGTCGAAGAGACCGAGTGGGTCGCGCCGCCGCCGCCGGAACCCGAAGAAGAAGCTCAGGCTGACGACGCATAAACCAAGAAAACGCAGGAATGCAGACACAGGAAAGACAATCCGGGCGCGCCAGGCTGCTGCCGGTACTGGCGGTAGTGGTGATTGCCGGTCTCGCCGGCTATTTCGCGCTGCAACAGTGGGGCGGTTCCGAACTCGATCTGGACGACCAGCTCGCGATGATCGGCACCTATTGCTTCGAGTGTCACAACAGCGCCGATTTTGCCGGCGGCGTATCGTTCGAGACGCTGACCGCCGATGGCATACACGCCGACGCCGCGACCTGGGAGCAAATGCTGCGCAAGGTGCGCGCCGGTCAGATGCCGCCACGCGACGCTTCGGCGTTCCCGGAAGGCGAGGAGGTCGACTGGCTGGTCCGGACGGTCGAGACCAGGCTCGACACCGCATTCGCGAACAACCCGCAGCCGCCGACACCGCTGATTCACAGGCTCAATCGAACCGAATACACGAACGCGATTCGCGACCTGCTCGATCTGGAGGTCGACGCATCGTCCTATCTCCCCCCCGACAACGTCGTCGAAGGCTTCGACAACATCTCCGAGGCGCTGTCGATCTCTCCGGCCCTGCTCGAGGGGTATCTCTCAGCGTCCGCGCAAGTGGCGGCGTTTGCCGTCGGCGACCCGGATCAGCGCGCCTACGCGACCACCTACAATGCGAAACCGGATCTCTCGCAGAACGAATACGTGCCCGGCGCGCCGCTCGGCACGGTCGGCGGTCTCGTTTTCGAGCACTATTTCCCGGTCGACGGCGTTTACCGTTTCGAGCCGAAGCTCTACCGGCAGATTCTGGCGAGCATTCGCGGTCTTGAGTTCGAGCGCACGCTCGAGGTCGCGATCGACAAGGAAGTCGTGCACACCGCCGACTTCGGGGGCTTCGACGACCAGAAGCGGTCGAACGAGGACAACGCGTACGAGGTCGCCGAGGAAATCGACGCGAGGCTCGCCTTCGAACACCACGTGGCGGCGGGGCCGCGCACCGTCGCGGTCACGTTCCGGCGCAAGCCGCCCACGCAGTCGGCCCTGCTGTGGAGGGAATACCAGCGCCAGCTCATCGACAGCAACGAGGACCGCGGCTTGCCGCATGTGCATACGGTCGGCATCACGGGCCCGCTCACGGTCGCCGGCGTCGGCGACACGCCAAGCCGGCGCAAGATCTTCGGTTGCACGCCGCAGGGCGAAGAAGACGAAGCATTCTGCGCGACGGAAATCCTGTCCACGCTCGCAAGGCAAGCCTATCGCCGGCCGGTCACCGAAGGCGAAGTCGCCGAGCTCATGAGCTTCTATGAACTGGGCCGCGATGGCGCCACCTTCGACAAGGGCATCGAGAATGCGCTCAGAAGAATGATCTCCGGCGCCGAGTTCCTGTTCCGGGCCGAAGCCGGCCCGCCCGCCGAAGTCGCGCCCGGCGAGGCCTACCAGATCACCGATCTCGAACTCGCATCGAGGCTTTCCTTCTTCATCTGGAGTTCGCTTCCCGACGAGGAGTTGCTCGAACTCGCCCTGCGGTCGGAGCTTTCGAATCCCGAAACGCTGATGGCGCAGCTCGACCGCATGCTCGCCGATCCGAGGTCGAGCGCTCTGATCGAGGATTTCGCCGGCCAGTGGCTCGCGCTGCGCAACGTCGAGGGCATCGTCCCCGATCCCGGGCTTCACCCCGATTTTGACGAGAATCTGCGGGTTTCCATGGTCCGGGAAACCGAACTGCTGTTCGAGGCGATCGTCCGCGAAGATCGCAGCGTCCTCGACATCATCGAGGCCGACTTCACCCACCTGAACGAGCGCCTGGCGATCCATTATGGCGTCAAGGGCATCTACGGCGATCAATTCCGGCGCGTTCCGGTCGAAGATCCGGCGCGGCGCGGTGTACTGGGTCATGGCAGCTTCCTGACCATCACTTCCGTATCGACGCGCACTTCGCCGGTCACCCGCGGCAAATGGATTCTCGACAACATGCTCGGATTGCCGCCGCCCGACCCGCTGCCGAACGTGCCGGCGATCGAGGCGAGCGCGACGGGCGAGCCGCAGACGCTCAGGGAGCAGTTGACGCTGCACCGCGAGGATCCCGTGTGCGCCTCCTGCCACCAACTCATGGATCCCATCGGCTTCGCACTGGAGAACTTCGATGCCGTGGGCCGTTGGCGCGTCGCGGATCGCGGCAAGACCATCGATGTCGTCGACACGCTCTACGATGGCACGCAAGTCGACGGCGTCGCGGGCTTGAGGGAATTCCTGCTCGATAACCGCTATCTGTTCGCGCAGACGCTTTCCGAGAAACTCATGACCTACGCGCTCGGCCGGAGCCTTCAGGCCGCGGACATGCCCATGATCCGGCAGATCCTGCGTGACGCGGAAGAGAACGATTTCCGATTCGGCTCATTAATTTGGGGTATCATCAGCAGCCCGGCGTTCCAGATGCGTACGGCGCCGGAAGCTGGCGATGCCGACTTGGTGGTGGCCCGGACAACGGGCAACCAGGATTGACGAAACTCGTTTTGACAAGTAGACACCGCAACAAGATTGGGGAGAAATCAATGAAAGTCCTTTCCCGCAAGCACCTTTCCCGCAGGACCTTCCTGCATGGCGCCGCCGGCCTCGGTGTTGGCCTGCCGCTGCTCGACGCGATGGTACCGGCCATGGCGCAGTCCTCGGCGCAAACGCCGATGCGCTTCGGCTTCGTCTACACGCCGCACGGCTACATTCTCAAGGAATGGGTGCCGGATCAGGTCGGCCGCGACTTCGCGCTGAAGCTCATCATGCAGCCGCTGGAGCGCTATCAGGACGACCTGATCGTCATCAGCAACCTGGCGATGCGTCCCGACAACACGACCGGCTCGGGGCACGCCACGTCCAATTCCACATACCTGAGCGGAGCGCTGGCGAAGGACACGCGCGGCGCGGATGTTTCCGCGGGAACCACGATCGACCAGATCATCGCCCAGAAGATCGGTCAGGACACGCCGCTGCCGTCGATGCAGCTCGCCATCGAGGACAACTCCAACATGATCGGCGTTTGCGACGGCACGAGCAGTTGCACCTATCTCGACGTGATGGCCTGGAGCGACCCGGAAACACCGCTTCCGAACCAGATCAACCCGCGCGTCGTGTTCGAGCGGATGTTCGGTAGCGGCGGCACGCCGGAAGAGCGCGTCGCGCGAATGCAGGCCGACAAGAGCCTCCTCGACGCGGTCATGCGTTCCGCCGGCCACCTGCAGAAGGATCTCGGCCATGCCGACCGCGTGCGCATCGACGATTACCTCGAGAACCTGCGCGAAGTGGAGCGCCGCATCGGCAACCTCGAGGCGCGCGCCCAGGACATGACGCTCGACGTACCGGATGCGCCGGTCGATATCCCCGAGCTTTACGCGGACCACGTGGGCCTCATGTTCGATCTGCAGGCGCTTGCCTTCCAGTCCGACACGACGCGCGTAAGCACGTTCATGATGTCGCGCGAGCTCAACAACCGCGCCTATCCGCAGATCGGCGTGCCGGGTCAGCACCATGCGCTTTCGCATCACGGCTACAAGCCCGAGCAGGAATCGCACCACGCGATGATCAACACGTATCACGTGTCGCTGTTCGCGGAGTTCGTCGAGAAGCTCGCCAATACGCCCGACGGCGACGGCAGCCTGCTCGATCACTCGCTGCTGCTCTTCGGCAGCGGCATGGGCGACGGCAACGTGCACAGCAAGGACCCGATCTCGAGCATGCTCGTCGGCGGCGCCCACGGCAAGGTCGATACGCATCGGCATATCCAGATGCCGAAGAGCACGCCGCAGGCGAATCTGCTCGTTTCGATCCTCGACGTGGCCGGGATACCGACGGAGTCGATCGGCAACAGCACGGGTTCGGTGCCGATCCAGTCCTGATTCGTCTAATGACGATCGTCGATATCACCGCTTCTGGTGTCGCTGTGGCCGGCAGGCATCTGCCGGCCACAGTCGTTTAGGGGGCAAGCATTATTTGAGGGCATGTCGTCGTAGTCTTCCGTCAGGTTTGACGTGGACTACGGCGAAATTGTTGCGCCTAAACTACACGCCAGGCCGCCTATCATCAAGACTGTTGCAAATAGGCAAGCAACATCTGTATATTCCGCGAGTCCAAAAAACACACAACGTGAGGGAGTAAGGGCATGAAATCAGGAAGGTCATTAAAGCTGCAGCCGCTGGCCGCGGCCGTTGCGCTCACCCTGCCTGTCGCAGGCTACGCGCAGCTCGAGGAGATCATCGTCACGGCCGAGCGCCGTGCAGCTTCGGAACTCGCGACGGCCATCTCGGTCGAGGTGTTCACGCAGGCGCAGCTCAACATGGACAGGCTGCAGACCGTCGACGATCTGCAGAACATGACGCCGAATCTCACCGTCAACTACCAGGGATTCACGATCCAGTCGGTCAATATCCGCGGCGTCGGCAACGCCGTCGGCAACCCGAACATCCAGCCCGGCGTGGTCGTCATGAAGGACGGCATGATCGCG